>JANLWW010000115.1:0-21665 GCA_031364805.1 Acidobacteriota bacterium | reverse complement strand
TGCAATTTCGTCCGCTCGCCGGCGGCCGCGCTGAGATCGAAGCGGCCGTGGTCGAGCGCCCGGCCTTACCGCGCGGCGTGATGCCAATCGCTTCGGCAGCAGCGCGCGCTGGCTTGCAGGGCGAGATGCGCATTGAGACTGCCGCACCGACCCGAAGCGGCGAGTTACTCACCACCACGTGGCGATGGTCGGCCGGTCGGCCACGCCTGGCCGTGTCATTAGCCGTTCCGGCCGTGTCCTGGCTGCCCGGGATCACAACCGTGGAAGGGTCGTGGGAACGGCAGACGTATCTCGCGCCGTCGACGGTGCGGACCGAGCGTCGACACGCGGGGCTGCGGGTGGCCGATTGGGCGTCGGGCACGCTGCGTTGGAGCGCCGGCGTTGGGTTCGACCGCTGGGCCGACGACCGTCACGTATCAACCGACGCGGCGGTCGACCTCCGGTTACTCGACGACCGCGTGTCACTAGCCGCCGCGGTTGGCGCATGGATGCCGGCTGGCTCGGGCCGACGGTTCACGACCGGCGGATCGTCCGCGGCGTGGCGGTCAACCGCGGACCGCGCGAAACCCGTCTGGTCGGCGACGGCCGGTGCAGCGACCGCGTCGGCGAACGCGCCGCTCGACCTCTGGCCGGGTGCCGGCACTGGACACTCGCGTGAGGCGCTGTTGCGCGCGCATCCGCTCCTCGAGGGCGGGGTGGTGACCGGTGAAACGTTCGGCCGCCAGCTCGTGCACGGGAGCCTCGAATATCGGCATCCCCTGCCGTTGCTCCTGCCGGGCACCCTGCAACTCGCCGTCTTCGGCGACACGGCACGCGCGTGGCACCGTCCCGGTTCGGATGGTCGCGCGGCCACCCATGCCGACGTCGGCGCCGGCCTGCGAGTGGTGCTTCCTGGCAGGGGCGGCACGCTACGCGTTGATTTGGCGCGCGGCATGCGCGATAAACGGATGGCCGTGTCGGCTGGTTGGCTGGCGCCGTGGCCCGGCCGGATAAGATAACCTGTGCGGCTCAGGATCAACCCATGATGATGAACGAATCCGTGACCACCGACGAGTCGCCCACCCTGACCGTCAAGACCTTCGGCATTACCGATCGCGGCGCGGTGCGCGAGACCAACGAAGACCAGTTCGTGATCACCGAACTGAGCAAGGCCATGCGCGTATGGCAAACCAGTTTGCCCGAACCGAAGGTGCAGGTGGCCGAGGAACGCGCCCACCTGTTTCTGGTCGCCGACGGCATGGGTGGCCACAACGCTGGCGAGCGCGCGAGCGCCATCGCGGTGGCCGCCATCGAGCACTTCACGCTCAATACCTTCCGATGGTTCTTCACGAGCGATGATGGTGGCGCGCAGAAGGTGCTCGAACAGTTCCAAACCGCAGTCAAGGCGGCCGATTCGCGAATCATGGAGGAGGCTTTAGAGCATCCTGAACTGAAGGGCATGGGCACCACGGTGACCATGGCCTTCCATCTCGGTACCCAGGTCTGCCTGGTCCACGCCGGTGACAGCCGCGCCTACTTGCACCGCCGTGGCGATCTGCATCAGCTGACGCACGACCACACGCTCGTGGCCGAGCTGGTTCGGGCGGGGTCGGTCCGCGAAGACGAAGTCGCCGCTCACCCGCTGCGTCACGTCATCACCAACGTGGTGGGCGGGCCGGCCGCCGGCGTCAAAGTGCAGGCACGTGCGTTCGCGGTGGGAGCGGGCGACCGCTTGTTGCTCTGTTCGGATGGGCTGACGGAAATGGTGACGGACGAGCAGATCGCCGCGACTCTGGGCGATGAGGCCGAACCGGAATCCGCGGCCCGGCGGCTGCTGGCCCAAGCGCTCGCAGCTGGTGGCCGCGACAACATCACGGTGCTGATTGTGCGATTCGATCAGGGCGCTTAACTGGAGCCGAGCTTCGGCTCACGGATTTCCCTGAGGGTGCGGCGCAACTCCTCGACGACCGCCATTTGATCGAGCGTGGTCTTCATTGTCTCCGCCGTGGTCCTGACCGACTCCATCGCCGCGTCACGCGCGATCTCGGCCTGGAGACGCGCCCCTTCGCCTGCAGCACGAGCGGTCTCTGCCGTCTCGCGCTGCTCCTCCTGGGCCTGCCTAATCAGTTCCAGTGCGTCGCGACGCTGGTCGCGCATCTCGCGCTCCTGCTCGGCCAGTTGCCGGGCCCCCTCCGCTTGGCTGCGGGCGGCCTCAGCCTTCAAGGCGTTGTCGTTGTGCACAAATACTCTCCTCTTAACCGGCGACTTCCTAATTGGAGTCTATCGATTTGACAGGTCGCGCCGCTGTGTCAAACGGCACAGGGGCTGAGTGGAACGGGAAGAGCGCGTCAGTCGCGCAAGACGACGCTGAGAAGAGAGTTGTTGATCTTGAGGACGCCGTTATATTCGATGAAGCCGAGCTTCCGAAACTTGTTCATGAAGAAGTTGACACGCGACCGCGTCGTCCCCACCATCTCGGCGAGCGTTTCCTGCGACAATCTTGGCAGCGCGCGATGCGATGCCTCGGGCTCGCCGAAGCGGGCGAGCAGCAGCAGCGTGCGCGCCAGCCGCTTCTCGCTGGAGTTGAACAGCTGATCGATCAGGTCTTCTTCGATCCGGATGTTCCGGGCGAGCATGTGCCGGAGGAAATAGTCGGCGAAGTCTGGCCGCGCGTGCAGCTGCCTGACCATCTCCGGTTTCTTGACGACCACGATCTGCGACGGCGTCATCGCGGTGGCGGTTGCCATGCGGAACGCCTGGCCCACCAGCGAGCCCTCACCGAAGAACGATCCGGCTTCGAGAACTGCAATCACCGCTTCTTTGCCGGCATGAGACAGCACCGACAGCCGGACCGCACCGTCGTCCACAAACAGCACGCTGTTGGCGGGATCGCCTTGAACGAAGATCGTCGCGCCGGCTGTCAGGGTGATGCGGCTGGTCCGAACGCCGACCCATTCAATTGGGTTGGCTGCGCTGGGCGACGCCGGCTTGGAGCGTGCCGGCTTTTTCTTCGTCATGTGGCCGTCTGGGGTGGTGTCCCGGCTGAAGCGTGCCACGATTTGCGAGCGGACGCAAATCACGGTGGCCAGCTCAGCTGCACGTGACGGATGACTTTCCGAGGGATGACGGCGGTGACCGCGGGTCCTCATCGGATCCCGCGGCCACCGTTGCTTACCTGATGGTGATGCTGGTCGAGTAATTCGTGCTCGACAGAAGAATCTCGAAACCTCCGAACCTGGGCAACGCCAAGTCGGCGCGGCCGTCGTTGTCGTAATCCAATGGGAGAGGACGGTCGGAGGCATTCCCCCACGGAATCTCGAGGCTCGATTGCATGTTCGTGGTGGACAACAGCACGTACCACATTCCTGAAGACGGCCGATAGACTGCGATGTCGGTGCGACGATCGCCGTCGTAGTCGGCCGGAACTGGAATGTCGGTACTGATTCCCCATCGAATCGGAGCAGCGGCGACGAAGTTGTTGGCTGAGGGCCACAACCGCCACTCGCCCGTGACTGCTCGATAGGTGGCGGGATCCGCTCGTCCGTCGCCATCGAAGTCTCCCCTCACCGGTGCATCCGTGTCCCCTACCGACCACGTGAAGGTCCGGCTGGCCGAGAGCGCACCATCGGATGCCGCCACGGTGACGCTGTAGGTGCCGCCGCTGGTGGCGGCAAGGGTGCCGCTGATCAATCCGGTCGAAGGGTTAATCGCCAAGGCTGCGGGCAGGCCGGCCGCCTGATAGGTCACTGCCGTGCCATCAGGGTCACTCGCGGACAACTGCAGCGAGACCACGCTGCCGGCCGCACTGGTTTGATTCGCGGGTTGGACCAGTACCGGTGCGCGGTTGGTGTTGATCACTGTCCACGAGAAGGTGCGGCTTTCCGATAGCGAACCGTCCGACACGGTGGCATTAATCGAATAGGTGCCGGCGCTCGTGAACGTTGGCGTGCCGGAAATCAGACCGCTAGCGGTATTGATTACCATCCCAGGAGGCAACCCGGTGGCGCTGAATGTCAGCGGGTTGCCATCCGGATCTGAGGCTGCCAGTGCGACCGATGCCGCGCTGCCCTCGGGACTGGTTTGGTTCGCGGGCTGCGTTAGCGTCGGCGCCCGGTTGGTGTTGTTGTTGACGCTCACCGTGATGGCCGCCGAGGTTGCCGAGTTGCCAGCGGCGTCTCGTGCGACGGCGGTCACGACGTGGCTGCCGTTCGACGTCGTCGTCGAGTTCCAGACGATCGAATAGGGCGAGGTCGTATCCTCGGCACCGAGGTTCGCGCCATCGAGCCGGAACTGAACCCCGACGACGCCCACCGCGTCAGACGCGGTCGCCGACACCGCGACGCTCGGCCCTGAGACCGTCGCCGCATTCGCCGGCGCGGCCATCGACACTGCGGGCGCTGTCGTGTCGCCGCCAGTGCCGGACACTGTGTATACGATCTGCAGAGACGGACGCTGCGCGGTCGATGCGTTCTCCATGCTGGCGAACACTCGATACCGACTTTCACTCTTTGTCGCATCGCCGTTCAGCAGCAATCCGTAATTCGTCACTGGCGCACTGCGCCATGCCTGGACCAGCGCCAGCGCATCCCATGTCTTGACGCCCAACACACGGTCAACAATCAGTGACGAGCGCGCCGGCGAGATGTCGGACTGCGCAAGAGTGGCGGTCCAAGCGGTAACCCCATCCGCGGTCGCCCCAGTAGCGCGAGCAATAATGGGATTGCGATTGACGATCTGGTGCAGCGAGACCGTGTAATTAGAATCGGTAGGGTGGTAGTCGCCCTCGATCAGTGAAAGTCGCAACGTGGCCGTTTGAATAGTGGCGCCCACGGGGAGTTGCGAAAGGTCGAACTTCATCAGTATCGCCCTGCCAACAACGTTGGGAGACGCGGTGAGGGCGTGCAAGCGAGGGTCGCTGGCGTAACTGGTCGTGTCACGTCGCAGCTCGGTGTCCTCGGGCGACAGGATGAGCGTGTTGGTGCCCCCAGTTGCTGCAGTCACAGTCCACGTGAACGTTCGCGTTGCCGTCAGTGAACCATCGGAAGCCGTGGCGGTCACCGTGTACGTGCCGACTGTAGTGACGGTGCCGGAGATCACACCAGTTCCGGTGTTGAGCGTTAACCCAGGGGGCAATCCGGACGCGCCGAATGACACGGTCGCGCCTTCCGGATCGCTCGCGACAAGAGTCACTAACTGCGAAGAGTTCAGCGCAGCCGATTGATTTGCTGGTTGGGTTAAGACCGGCGGCTGGTTCTGCGCCGCAGGCGCGTCGAAGACAACCTCAGCCGACTTGGAACTCAGAGCACCGCTAGAATCCACAGCCTGCACCACCACGTAATAACGCTGCCCGGGCGGTGGAAAAAATACATAGCTTACGACGTTGCCAACGTCGAGGCTCGTGCCATGAACGCCCGACTGCGTCCCATACGAAAGCCGGTACCCGACCACCGTTGGTTCTGGGTTGCGATCCCAGGTAGCCGTCGCCGCTTCGACCGGAAGCGACAGTCCTATTGCTAATAGCGCTATCGCTAAGACACGAGCGTAAGTCATGGATCCCCCAACTAGCCGTTCAAGCACGCGCGAACTACCGCTCGCTATGGATTTGCACTTAGGGGGGGGAGGCCCAGCGCGGGTGAGAAACTACGAAAATTGTGATTGCAGGATCGCGGCCAAACCCAGCTTTACAGGCAGAAATAAAATTCGACGGCTGTTTTCTTGGTCATGGACGGGTTGGCTGGAGCTCAGTGAGCGACGCAACTTCTGCCGAAAAGGAGCCGCGCCTTCGGTCATGATAGGGGGCACCTGATTGCACACCCCCATGCATCGGCCTGATCTCTCGTCGCTATCTTTCGCTTTAACGGCCGCTAACGTCGCTCGAGTCACATCACTCGACGCCGCGTACGAGCTCGTTCGGCAGGACATCTACAGGCAATTGCTCGCCGAGTCATGCGTACTCGAATGGACAGGCGATCGATGGACCGCGCTTACAGACGAGTCCCCGCAATCTGCGGTGGTGGACTTCGCCACGCGACGATGCTCAAGTCCTACAGGCTCCTTGGATTTCGACGTTCACCGTGGACCTCTCGGCGTTGCCACGATCGTGCCACTCAGCGCCGCCGACGGACCGAGGGTGGTACTCGCGATCGAAGGTGACTGGTCAGAACTTCGCGAACCACTCATCGACGGCGCCTCGCTGTTATCGCTCGCACTGCAGGTCGTCCGTGAACGCGAAGCCAGGCAGGAGGGCGCGCGTCTGCTGGTTGACGGCTACGCGATGATCCGGCGGCTCAGCCGCCTGGGAAGTGTCGAAGCGGTGGCCGGCAGTGTCGTCAAGCACGTGGCCGATCTTCTTGGCGCGGAACGGGTGTCGCTCGCCCTTTACCGCGAGGACGAGGCCAGCCTCACCATCGTGGCCGCCGAAGGGTTTTCACTCGCGTCAGTGAAAGACGTTCGCATCCTGCCCGGCGACTGGGTCGTGGGCCACGTTTTCGCGTCACGACGGACGGTCATCGTTCCGGACGTCAGACTGTTGCCGGGACTGCGCGCCAATCCCGCGAGGTACCGGACATTTTCGTTCGCGGCGGTGCCGATGCTCGCGGGCTGTGAGGCCGTTGGCGTGATTACGGTCACGGACAAGCGTAGCGATGCGGCGTTCACGAGGCAGGACGAACTGGTCCTGCGCACACTCAGTGCTGCAGCCGCGGTCGCCCTGGTTGCCGCTCGCTCCGGCAATGAAGTGACCCGCCTGGCGTATGCCGCAACCATCGATGCCCTGACCGGGCTCCTCAATCGCCCGGGCTTCGACGCTCGCCTGCACCAGGAACTCGAGCGGACCAAGCGGGAAGCGGGACATCTCGCGGTCTTGATGGCGGATGTCGATGACTTCAAGACCATCAACGACACCCGCGGGCACCAGGTTGGCGATGCGGTGCTTCGTCGCGTCGGCAGCGTCATTCGTTCTTCGGTGCGGGTCTTCGATGTGTGCGCGCGCTACGGCGGCGACGAATTCGCCGTGGTGATGCCAAACAGCGATCGGGAGAGTGCCATTTTATGCGCCGAGCGCATCAGGCAGCGCCTTGCCGATCGTGCCGTCGATGACGATTTGCCCCCCCTGACAATGAGCATTGGCGTCGCCATCATCGCGCCTGGCGACAACGCCGGGGATGTCATTCTCCGCGCCGACCAGTGTCTCTACCTGGCGAAGGCCGATGGCAAGAATCTCGTTCGCGCAGAGGCTTCGCAACCACTGCAATCGATTTTGGACGATCGAGACCATCGCGGTAGCGACGCTCGCGTCATTAACATCCGGCAAGGCCGCGATGAGGCAACCGGCAAGGCTGAGACCACGAGCGTCGGTTCCGCCGAGTTGCGATACGTGCTCGTCGTTGACACGGTGGCCGAGCGCGTCCGGGCTTGCCTCGAGGCGGTGGCGCCGTTTCTGGTGGGGTTCCTGGTCGCGCGCGACGGCGCACAGGCCCGGGGGATTATCGACCGATTCGGCCCGCCGCTGCTGCTCGTGGTCGATCTCGCGCTGCCGAGCAACGACGGGTTCGAGCTGATCGAGTTCTTGCGCAATCGAGACCACGGCCGCAGCGAAGTGATCGCGTGGTGTGCGTCGCGCGAAATGCGCGAGTACGCGTCCGCGCGCTTGAGTGGACAGGCGGTACATGTCCTGGCCAGATCGGCCGCCGCGTCGACGATTCGCGCAGCGGTCGAGCACTCGCTCGAGCGCAAGGTGGTCGCGGTGCCTCCGGCGCCGGCCGCGCGCTGGGTCGCTGAGGAATTGCAGCGCGTGATGTCAGAGTTGGCCTACCGGACCAAGCAGCTCGTCAGCACGCCTGGCGTCGCCGTGTACATGCACGGCCCTGGCGATCGCGTGTATCGCGCGTCCTTTTCCTGGAACTCCGAGAACCTGATGCCTCACTCTCCGTATCACCTGCCACGGGCGTTCGAAGAGATCGCCAAGAGCGGACGGGTGGTCATCACCAGGGATCTCGCGATCGTGCCGAACGCCGCCGGCATCGAGGCGCGCGACGGGGTCAGGGGCCTGGCGGGTTTTCCAGTGATTGCGAATGGGGAGATCCTTGGCGCACTCTGCGTGTTTGATGTCTTGCCCTTGGCGATCGCGGACGATCAGATTTCCGCGCTCGAGACCCTTGCGCGCACGGCAGTCGAAGACCTCAATCGCCCGCGCGTCGACGATCGACTCCAGCGGACTGCCGCCAGCGTGGCGGAGTTGGTCGAGCAGCGGTCGGTCGCGACCATCGCCGCCAGCCCGCTTGATTGGCCGCCAGCGCTGCTCGAAAGGGTCGGCGGCGAATTCGCGGTGGCGCGAGAACTGGCGCGTGCCCGCCGCGAAGGAAAAGAACTGAGCGTCGTCCTGTTCGAAATCGCGCCGTTGACGGGAGAGACGAATCTCGACGAATCGGTGCAGTTCGCCAGCGAAACACTGCTCAGAGCCATCCGGCAATCGGACCTACCCATTCGGTGGAGCGGCCGCGAGTTTCTGGTCGTGCTGCCGGGTCTGACAGGAAGCTCCGCGCGAACTGTCGCGGAGCGCGTTCGCGCCGCGCTCGAAGCCGGAGCGCGGCACCGAGTCGCCGTTTCCGGCGGAGTCGCCGAACTGGGAGACGAGGAAGGCTTCGGCGAAGTCGTGAGCAGGGCCCGCGAAAGGGTGAGCCTCGCCCGCGGTCGCGGTCACAACCGCGTCCTCTAAACATTTACGCAATTCGCAAGGGCGACACCAGCCGCCGCAATGCCGGGTTCTGGTCGGCAATACCGACGACGTACCGCAGCGATCGCTCTGGTGCGCTCCGCGCGATCTCGACCGGGCCGTGATCTCTCCTCGCCACATCAAAGGCATTCCAATAGGGTTGAGGCGCCGAACCGAACGCTGACAGGGGTGGGTGGCCGTGCCTGATGTCATACGCAATGTGGGCATCGGCGATCTTGACAAGGGTATCCAGGGCAGCTGCGGCGGTGCGGCCTACTGCCGCCAGATCATGCTCCAGGGACCGGGCCGTCCAGGTCTTGGGCGTCTCGGGAAATACGATAATCCTTAGACTCGCGCAGGGCATGACTACCGGAATTATCGGAAGGATGCCACCAGGACATTATGCCGGCGCTTGAAACGCCCTGGTGCCAGGGCAGCCGGGTTTTCGGAGGCCGCCTGAGCGATAATTCCCTGGGACGCGCCCGTAGCTCATCTGGATAGAGCACCGACCTTCTAAGTCGGGGGTAGCTGGTTCGAGTCCAGCCGGGCGCGCCATTCGTCTCACTGGCGGGTCGCTTGGCGTCGGCGGGCATCCTTCGGACCCGCGCGCAGGTATTGCGCCGGCCACGTGATGTCCTGCGAAAGCTCTCGTGCCGCGCGCAGGGGAAAATACGGATCACGCAGCAACTCGCGCGCTAACAACACCGCATCCGCCTGCCCACTCGCGACAATCTGCTCGGCTTGTGATGGCTCCGTGATCAGGCCAACCGCTCCCGTCAAGATTTCCGCCTCACGGCGAATGCGCTCGGCGAACGGCGCCTGGTAACCAGGACCGACGGGAATTTTCGCAGTCGCCACGTTGCCGCCCGTCGAGCAATCGATGAAGTCGACACCAAGCGGCTTCAGCTGTTGCGCCAGCGCCACTGATTGCTCAATGTTCCAGCCACCCTCGACCCAGTCGGTCGCCGAAATGCGCACGAACAACGGCGCCTGCTCTGGCCACACCTCACGAGTCGCGGCGACGACTTCGCGTACGAGGCGCGTGCGATTCTCGAACGATCCGCCGTACTCATCAGTCCGCTGATTACTGATCGGCGACAGGAACTCGTGCAGCAGGTAACCGTGGGCGGCGTGCAGCTCGATCACGCGAAAGCCAGCCTGGCAGGCGCGGCGGGCCGCGTTGGCGAAGGCGGCGGTCACCGCCTTGATGCCCCCGAGCGTCAGCTCGCGTGGCATCGGGTAGTTGTCGGCAAACGGCACGGCGCTTGGCGCAAGCACATCGGTCCATCCGCCCTCGTGGACGGGAATTGCTCCGTTTCCGCTCCACGGACGATAGGTGCTCGACTTTCGGCCGGCGTGCGCCAGTTGCATGCCAGCGACGCTTCCCTGCGCGTGAATAAAGCCGGCGATGCGGGAGAGGACGTCGAGGTGGTCGTCTTTCCAAATACCGAGATCTTCGGGGCTGATGCGTCCCTCGGCGGTAACGGCGGTGGCCTCGGTCAGGACGAGTCCAGCGCCGCCAACAGCACGGCTGCCGAGATGGACGAGGTGCCAGTCATTGGCGAACCCATCCTCGCTGGAGTACTCACACATCGGCGAGACGAACACGCGATTCGAAAACGACTGGCTGCGAATGATCAAGGAATCAAATAGATGGGCCACGCCTTCTAACCTATCTCAAACCCCACCGAGAGAGCGTGCTGGCGGAGCGCGCCGGGCGGGAACTGACGGGCCGGCTCACATCGCTGCCGGCATACGCCTGCTGTTGGTGAGCCGGCGATGCAACCCCTGCTTATTCGAGCACTTGCTGCAGTGCCTTGAGCAGCGTGTCGCTCGTGAACGGCTTGGGCAGGAAGGTCTTCACTTGCGCGCTGGCCGCTCGCGCCGGCTGTTCGTTGGCGCTGATGCCGCTGACCGCGACGATCGGCACTGAACCGTCGATGCGCGCCATGGCCTGAATGGCCGGCACCCCCGCCAGCACCGGCATGGTCATGTCGATCATGACCGCGGCAATCGAGTGATGGTTGGCGCTGAACGTGGCGATCGCTTCAGCGCCGTCAGATGCCAGCAGCACGCGATACCCCGAAGCCTCGAGTGTGCGCCTGGCGATCATGCGAATGGCCGCCTCATCGTCCACCACCAGGACGGTCTGGCCATTGCCGATCGCCCTCGCCGGGGCGTTCCCTATCGGACTTGCCCCATCGGCGCCGGTGCTGACGGGCAGGTAGATCGCAAAGCGCGAGCCGCGGCCGGGCTCGCTGGTTACGTGCAGCCGACCACCGTGGCTCTTGACGATGGTCAGGGATGTCGACAAGCCGAGGCCGGTGCCCTTGCCGGGCTCCTTGGTCGTGAAGAACGGGTCGAAGATCTTGTCAGCGATCTCGATCGGGATGCCGGTGCCGCTGTCCTGCACTTCGATCTTCACGTAGGGCCCTGGCGGCAGGTCGGTGCTGGGGGTGACATCGAGCAACTGGGCGGAGATCGTCAGGTGCCCGCCCTCGGGCATGGCGTCACGGGCGTTCACACACAGGTTCAGCAACACCTGGTGAAACTGTGTCGGGTCGCCGAGCAGCGGCGGCAGGTGGGGTTCGACCGAGGTGCGAATGTCGATGGTCTTGGGCAGCGTGTCGCGCGCAATCCGTTCGACGTCGGCGACCAGGGCGCCCGGATCGATCTCGACGCGGCGCCCTTCGAGACCGCGCGCATATGACAGCACCTGCCGTACCATTTCGGCGCCCCGGCTGGCGCTGGCGCCGATCGTCGCCAGCAACTCGCGGTCGCCAGGGTCGGTGACGCGCTCCCTGAGCAGCTCGATCGCCATCATGATCGGCGTCAAGACGTTGTTGAGGTCGTGGGCAATGCCGCCGGCCAGCGTGCCAATGCTCTCGAGACGCTGCGCCCGGTAGAACTGCTGCTCCATCTGCCGGCGTTCGGAGACGTCGGTGGTAATCGCCAGCACGCTCTGGGGACGGGCCTGTTGATCGCGCACCAGCGTAAACCGGCTCTCGACGATCACCGGCCGGCCGTGCTTGTTGACCGGTCGTAGCTCGCCGGTCCACTCACCCAGGCTCACTACCGTGTCGTAGGCCTTGTTCGCGTCGTCCGAACCGCCGCTCGAATACAACAGCTGGCTGACCATCTCGCCCTTCGCCTCGTCCGCGGTCCAGCCAAAGAGACGTTCGGCACTCTTGTTCCAGTAGCTGACCCGCCGGTCCAGCCCGGTGACGATAATGGCGTCCTGCGCCTTGTCGAGCAGCGACGCCTGCTCGCCCAGCCGCTGATTGGCGCGTTGCTGGCGGCCCAGCATCCCGAGTGCGGCCACGCCGACCAGCGCAATAAACAACGAAGCCACCGCCGCCGTCAGCTGATTGCGCTGGTCACGCCCGCGGACCGGCGCCAGGACGTCGGCCTCGAGCGTGCCGATCGTCACAATCACCGGATAGTCCTTCATTCGGCGGTAGTTGAACATCCGCCGCTGGCCATCAATGCCGCCCGGCCCGGTAAAGCTGCCAACCTGCCGGCGCGCATACTCGGCGATTAATTGCGAACGGGAAATATCCTCGCCGAACTCGAGTGCCGCGCCGCGGCGGCGCGCCAGCGTGATGCCGTTCGCCAGCACCAGCGACATCACGTCCGACGGTCCCAGGTTCGTGGTCTCGAACAGTTCCGTCAGGTAGCGCGGCTCGATCGAAATGGCGACGATGCCACCAAAGGAGCCGTCGGGCTTGTCGAGTCTGCGCGTGAGGGTGATCGCCCAGCGTCCGCTGATGCGGCCGAGCACGGGCTCGGAGATCAGCAATCCCTGGGCCTGGCCACGCCGGTGCTGTTGAAAAAAATTGCGGTCAGCAATATTGGTCGGCGCAAACGCATGCAGCGCCTCGACGACATCGCCCCGCTCGTCGGTGACGCCCACGAACGTGATCGAGGAGGTGTCCGAGAACGCCGGCACAATCAGCCGCGCGAGCGGAATGGGCGTGGCCGAGCCCGGTCCCTGGTATTGGTCCTTGATCAGCAGCAGGAAGTGATCTAGGCCCTTGAGCAGCTGGTTGGTGTGGGCGTCGAGGGCCAGAGTGATGTTGGCGTTCTTGCTGAGCTCGGCGGCGAACGCCTCACTACGCTCGCTGCGGCCCCGGTCGCGCGTATAAGCCCAGATGCCGGCGATCAGTAAGAGGGCAACAACGGCAATCGCGGTCGTGCCGGAGGGAAGGTCGAATCGAAATTTTCGTTTGGCGTTCACCCGGCTGCGGTAAGTATGTGTCGAAACGGGGCGGACCCGACCGGCCCGCCCCATCCGCAGGTGTGCTACTTCGCGGCGAAGCAGTAAAAATACGCCTCGCCGCCGGTCGCGCGCAGGTTGTCCAGCCCGCATCCCTTCGAGGGGTGGGCCGAATGCCACGAGGTCGGATTGGCACCGCCGCCCTGGCGATCGAAGTGGCCGACCGTGGCACTGCCATCGCCGGCCGAGCTTGTCCAGTTATTGCAGGTCGCGCCCGACCCGGTGCCATCGAGGTTGGTGCCGGTCAGGATGTCGTGCTGGTTCGGCGTGTCGCCACGGCCCTTCACCACGTCGCCCTTTTCCGTGAGCGAATTCTCCTTCGACAACTTGTTGTTGTCGCTGTGCAGGTCGGCAACGTTCGCGGCGACCTGCACGCCCTTGGCGTTGAACCACGGACCCGCGCCAATCCGGTCCTTGGCGTTCACCGCCGGCTGGCCGTTGGCCGCCGTCGCGCTCAGGTACGCCCGCCACTCGCGGGTGCCCGCACCCGCTGCCTTGGCCAGCGCCTGGCAGTGCGCGTCTGCACCGGCCAGGCCACCAAGGTCCGCGCCTTTGCCAGAGCCCACGCTGGTAATGAAGAAGCTCAGGTTTCCCTGAGCGGTCACGGCCGGCGCGCTCGGCGCCATCAGGGCCATAGCAAATCCCAACACTACGATTCGTTTCATTCGTTCCTCCTCAAAGCAACCACGAAGCCACCAAGATCGCGAAGCAAACCCAATTATTCACTTCGTGCGCTTCGTGCGCTTCGTGGTTGGCCTTACCTTGCCGGGGGCATCGGGCCCACCGGCTTCAGCGCCGCTGGCTTGGCACCCGGCGCACCCAGCGCGTCATACATCGCCGGCACGGCGGCGATCAGTTCGTTGGTGTCGGTCACCAGCTTGACCATGTCCTCGCGCAGTTCGCCTGCGCTGCGTATTTGCTGCGCCGTCGGCAGCGATGTCGACCCCATGATCTGGCCTTTGTTCTGCCCGAGCTGGCCCCGCACGTTGCTCTGCTGGCCGCCACCTCCCCCGCCTTGGCCCGGTGGCTGGCCGACGCCTAGGCGCCGGCGCAGGTCAGCGAGCTTGGTGTTGACGTCGGCGAGCGCCGTCTTGCCGGCCGCCGGCACATTCGCGGCGGTCTTCACCAACGCTTCGGCCGCCGTCACCTGGGTGCCGAGCGTGGTCGCCGCTTCGGCGGCGGCATTCGCGATTCGCTGCAGCTCGTGCAGGCCGAGCGCCGTATCGTGCCACGTCTTGCGATCGGCGTCGGTCATCTGCATGTCTTTGTCGCCGGTGACGCGCACGGGCTTGGTCGCCACGTCCTTGCCATCGACGACCAGCGTCACGCGATACTCGCCTGGCAATACGTGTGGGCCGTTATTGCCGCCACCCCCAAGGCCACCACCACCGCCGCCGCCACCTGGCGGCTGTCCGGCCAGCGGCAGCAGCGGCTGGTGCCGCAGATCCCAGTAGACGCGGTTGATGCCGATCCCGCTCGCGCTGCGCAAGTCGTTGCCGGTAATTTCGCGCACCTGTGTGTCCGCGGCGTCGCGAATGCGCAGCGCGACGTTGGTCTGCGGCTTCGCCAAATAGAAGCTGATCGGCGCACCGTAGGTGGGGTTCTTGCCAAAGAACGGCTTGTCGGTAACGAAGCCGCGATCGTTGGCCTGGTTGAACTGCATGGCGCCGCGCATGTCAAACAGGTACGCGTCGGTCTTCATCGCCTCGGACGCCTGTTGCAACGGGGTGGCGTCATCGAGAATCCAGATGCTGCGCCCATGGGTGGCGACAATCATGTCGTTGTCGCGCGGGTGGAACACGATCTCGTGAATCGGCACGGTCGGCAGGTTCGACTTGAGACGCGTCCAGCGCCCGCCGCGATCGGGGCTCACGAACAACCCGAACTCAGTGCCGGAGTACAGCACGCTCGGGTTGTTTGGGTCTTCGGCCATCGCCGTCACGGTGTGGCCCTTCGGAATGCCTTCACCAATCGAACGGAAGTTATTGCCGCCGTCGACGCTGGCATAGACATAGGTGCCCATGTCGTCGTTGCGGTGGTTGTCGAAGCTCGCGTAGACGACGTTCACTTCGTGATTCGACGGCGACAGACGCGACACATACGCGTTCTTCGGCACGCCGGGAAACTTGGTGGTGATGTTGGTCCAGCTCTTGCCGTCCTTGCTCATGTGGACCTGGCCGTCATCGGTGCCGGCGTAGAGTACGCCCGCCTGCTTCGGCGACTCCACCAGCTGCACGATGTTGCCGAACGACTGCACGCCGTCGTGCTTGGCAAGCTTGAAATCCTTGGCCGCGACACCCATCAGCGCCAGGCCCTCGCGATCGGTGGCTTCAGAAAGATCGGGGCTGATCGCGGTCCAGCTCTGGCCGCGATCGGTGGACCGGAACACCTTGTTGGCGCCGACATAGATGGTGTTCGAGTCGTGCGGCGAGATCAAGATGGGCGTATTCCAGTTCCAGCGCAGTGGCGCTTCACCACGGGCCGGCAGCGGACGGATGCTCTTGCGCTCGTTGCTGACGCGATCGACACGCGAGATGTTGCCATCCTGCGACTCGGCGTAAATCGTGCGCGGGTCGTTCGGATCGACCTGCGCCTCGAAGCCGTCGCCGCCGTGAATCGAGAACCAGTCGTCGTTGACAATCCCCTGGCGGCTGCGCACCGCGCTCGGCCCGCCCCAGGTGTAGTTGTCCTGCAACCCGCCGTAGACGTTGTACGGCGTCTCCATGTCGTAGGTGACGTGGTAGAACTGCCCGAGGTCCATGTTGTAGACACCCTCCCAGGTCGCGCCCTTGTCGTAGCTCACACCGATGCCGCCATCGTTGCCGTCGATGATGTGATTGGGGTTCGCCGGGTTGATCCACATGGCGTGGTGATCCGAATGCATCGCGCCGTTCTCGATGAAGGTCTTGCCGCCGTCGTCCGAAATGTGCAGCTGCACGCCCAGAACGTAAATGCGGGCGTCGTTGGTGGGGTCGATGCGGATCTGGCTAAAGTACATCGGCCGCGGATTGACGTTCGACATCTTCTTCCAGGTGCGCCCGGCATCGTCCGAACGGTAGGTGCCGCTCTCGGTTTCGTGTTCAATACGGGCGTAGACCACGTTCGGGTTGGCGCGCCAGACGTCCATGCCAATCCGGCCGAGCGGTCCGGTGGGCACGCCTTCGGTGAGCTTCACCCAGGTGCGACCGGCGTCGCTCGACTTCCACATCGCGCTGCCGGGGCCACCACCGTTGAAACCCCAGGTCGCGCGGCGGCGCTGATAGGTCGCGGCATAGAGCACCTTGTTGTTCGACGGATCCATCACCAACTCGGTCGCGCCGGTGTCGTCGTCCACGTGCAGCACGCGCGACCAGGTGAGGCCGCCGTCGGTGGTCTTGTAGACACCGCGCTCACCGCCGCGTCCCCACACGCTGCCGAGGGCTGCGACGTAGACGACATCGTGGTCGACGGGGTCGACGACAATGCGGGCAATTTGCTTCGAGGTTGAAAGTCCGACGTTCTTCCAGGTCCGGCCGCCGTCGATCGACTTATAGAGCCCGTTTCCCCACGACCCGCTCTGGCGGTTGTTGTTCTCGCCGCTGCCGACCCACACCGTGTTCGCGTCGTTCGGGTTGATGGCAATGTCGCCGATCGAAACCACATCGTCCAGGTCGTCGAACAGCACGTCCCAAGTGGTGCCGTTATTCACGGTCTTCCACAGGCCACCAGTCGCCGTGCCGACATAAAACACCGCGGGATTCGACTCGAGCACCGCAACGTCGTCGACGCGGCCACCCATGGTGGCAGGACCAATGTTGCGGAAGACGAGGCCGGCGTAGGGATCAGCTGGCGCCTTCGACGCGGCCGCCGGCCGCGCCGAAGCGCCGGCGGCCTGTTCGGCGCGAACGCGGGAATCACCGCCGATAGCGACCAGCGTGGCAAGTAGAACAAGCAAGCAAGACTGTCGGAACATCCCGGGGTCCTCCTGAGACCAAAAACAGGCCCGGAAATGTACCACAAGCAGGGTGCCTGGGTGCCTGAGGTGCCTGGGGCGCCTAGGGTGCGGTGGCGCCGGGGAGGTGGTTGCGGACGATGCGTTCGACCTCGTCGAGGGCGCGGACGATGGCGGCGCTCACTTGGGCGCGTTCCTCGTCGGTCAGTTCCGACAACAGGCTATGCGCGGCGGTAGACCGGCTGCGGATGCCGGCGCTGAGGTGATAGGTGCGCGAGTCGTCGAGAAAGCGCTCCCGTGCGATTTCCATTCTGGAATTATACGGGGGGTGCAGAAACGAGAAGGCTACCGTCCTTCAACTCCACGACAATCCGGCCGCCGTCCTTGAGGTCGCCGAACAACAGCAGCTCTGACAGTGGTTTCTTGATGGACTTCTCGACCAGGCGTCCCATCGGACGGGCGCCAAAGGCGCGGTCGAAGCCTTTCTCGGCCAGCCACGCTCGCGCGGCAGGGTCGAGCTCGATCTCGATCTTGCGGGCGGCGACCAGCGCGCGCAGCTCGTCGATGTGCTTGTCGACGACCAGTTCGATTTCGCGCGTGCCGAGCGGAAGGAAGTGCACCGTGGCATCGAGACGGTTGCGGAACTCGGGCGCGAACATCCGCTCGAGCACCCCGGTCGCCTTGGAACCCTCACCCACTTCCTTAAAGCCCATGCGGCGGCCCGACAGGTCGCGCGCACCAGCGTTGGTGGTCATGATCAGGATGACGTGACGGAAGTCGGCGTGTCGGCCGTGCGTGTCGGTGAGCGTCGCGTGATCCATCACTTGCAGCAGGATGGCGAACAGGTCGGGATGCGCCTTCTCGATTTCGTCGAGCAGCAGTACGGCATGCGGCGCCTTGCGAATGGCGTCGATCAGCAGGCCGCCTTCTTCGTAGCCGACGTAGCCCGGCGGCGCTCCGATCAAGCGCGACACCGCGTGCTTCTCCATGTATTCCGACATGTCGAAGCGCAGGAACTCCACCTTGAGCACGCGGGCCAGCTGGCGCGCCAGTTCCGTCTTGCCGACGCCGGTGGGGCCGGCAAACAGGAAGTTGCCCATCGGCTTGTCGGCGGCGCGCAGCCCCGAGCGCGACAGCTTGATGGCCGACGCCACTTCGTCGATGGCCGCGTCCTGCCCGAAGATAACCGCGCGCAACTCGCTCTCGAGGTTCTTGAGCGCGACCTTGTCGTCGCTCGACACGGCCTGCACCGGCACCCGCGCCATCTTCGCGATGATCGTCTCGATGTCGGCGACCGTGATCGTCCGACGCTCGGTTCCCGACTCCCGACTCCCGTCCAGTTTCACCGAGGCCCCTGCCTCATCCAGAACGTCGATCGCTTTGTCCGGAAGGTGCAGGTCTTTGAGGTGACGGACCGACAGCGAGACCGCCGCCTCGATCGCCTCGTCTGAGTACGTCACGCCGTGATGCTGCTCGTAGGCATCCTTCAGTCCCTCGAGAATCTCGATCGTCTCGGGCTCGGAGGGCTCGAGCACTTCGATCTTCTGGAAGCGGCGCGACAGCGCCCGATCTTTATCGAACGACTGCTTCACATCCGCAAACGTGGACGAGCCGATGCAGCGCAAGGCGCCAGAGGCCAACGCCGGCTTCAGCAGGTTGCCAGCATCCATCGTCCCGCCCGACGCCGAGCCCGCACCAACCATGGTGTGAATCTCATCGATGAACAGGATGGCGTGCTCGTGCCTGGCCAGCGCGTCCAGCACCTGCTTG
Source organism: Acidobacteriota bacterium (assembly GCA_031364805.1). Taxonomy (GTDB): domain Bacteria; phylum Acidobacteriota; class Vicinamibacteria; order Vicinamibacterales; family UBA2999; genus 12-FULL-67-14b. The sequence goes on along the minus strand of JANLWW010000115.1, from coordinate 2,996 downwards.
ACGCGCTCTTCGAAGTCGCCGCGATAGCGCGTGCCGGCGACCAGCGAGCCCATGTCGAGCGAGAACACGCGAATGCCCTTGAGCGGCTCGGGCACCTCGTTCTGGTGAATGCGCAAGGCGAGGCCTTCGGCCAGCGCGGTCTTACCCACACCCGGCTCGCCAACCAGCAACGGGTTGTTCTTGCGGCGGCGGCACAGCACCTGAATCATTCGGTCGAGTTCGAGCTGGCGGCCAATCAGCGGATCGATCGCGCCCTTCGCGGCCTTGGCCACGAGATCGGTGGCGTAGGTCGCGAGCGGATCCTTGACGCCGGCCTCGCCGCCGTCGGGGGCAACCGTGCCCTCTTTCTCGCCGCCATGCGAAATGGCCCGCAGCAACGTGATGCGATCGAGACCTTGCTTCCGCAGGAAATACGCGGCGTGACTATCTTCTTCCTGCAGCAGGAACACGAGCAGCGCGCCGCTCTCTACCTGCTGTGCGCTGGACGACGCGGCATGCACCACCGAGCGTTCGACGACCCGGTCGAAACCAAGGGTCGATTCGGGCTTCACCGCCTTGCGTCCGGGCACCGGCGTAAAGGCGCGCTCGAGGACTTCTTCGAGATCCTTGCGCAACTCGTCCAGGTCAATGCGACACGACGTGAGCAGGGCGCGCGCCTGTGGATCCTCGACCAGCGCATGGAGCAGGTGCTCGAGGCTGACGAGATCGTGGCGGCGCTCGGCGGCCACGCGGAAGGCGCGGCGAATGCTCTCGAGCGTGTCGGGGGCGAATGGAACAGGCGTGCGGCTCATGCGCGGGCTCCCTCGGGATCGGGTTCGAGCGTAACCAGCAGCGGGAACTCATTCTGCTCCGCCAGTTTCTGCGCGGCCTTGACCTTGGTCTCGGCCACATCGCGGGTGAACCGGCCGGCCACGCCGACCCCCGCCTGGTGCACGTGCATCATCACTGCGAACGCCTCCGCGGGCGGCATGTTAAAGACGGTCTCCAGCACCCACACCACGAATTCCTGGGTGGTAAAATCATCGTTGTGCAGGAGCACGCGCCACAACCGCGGGTTTTCGACCCGCTCGTCGGCGCGTGACTCGGTCTGCACCCCGTCGGTTGTCTTCGGAGCAGCCACCTCCTGATCATAGGGGGCGGGACGCGCGACCGCAATCTATCCGAATGGTTAGGTGAGCAGGTCGGAATCGAGAGCCCAGCTTGGCGCCGGCTCCCGCACCAGCCGCGCCACCTCGGCAACAAAGGCTCGACGCGGCATGGCGACGGCGCCGAGCGACCGCAGGTGATCGGTTTCGAGCTGGCAGTCGATCCACGGGAAGCCCCAGCGATCGAGCTGCGCCGCCAGGTATGCCAAGGCGATCTTCGAGGCGTCGGCACGGCGCGAAAACATCGACTCGCCGAAGAACATCCGGCCCAGCGCAACCCCATAAATACCGCCAGCCATGACCCCGTCCATCCAGACTTCAATCGAATGGGCGAGGCCCTGTTCGTGCAACGTGACGTAGGCCGCCTTCATGTGCGGCGTCAGCCAGGTGCCATCATCGTCGGCCCGCGGTGCAGCGCATTCGTCCAAGACTGCAGCGAACGCGCGGTCGGCGGTCACCGTGAACCGGCGATGCTTGAGCCGCTTCCTCAGCGAGTGGGAGACGTGAAAGTCGCGCGGCGCGAGCACGATGCGCGGATCCGGCGACCACCAGAGAATCGGATCGCCGTCGTTGAACCACGGGAAAATGCCGCGGCCGTAGGCGTCCACCAGGCGGCCCGGCGTGAGGTCGGCGCCGCCAGCGAGCAACCCATCGGGCGCGTCGAGCGCTTGCTCGACCGGCGGAAACGGGTCGGACGGCCCAAGAAAAGGGATCATGATGGGAAATTTGCTACAATCAGGTTCTTCTGACCCCGTGGTGAGTGTAGCTCAGGGGTAGAGCCCCGGATTGTGGATCCGGCCGTCGCGGGTTCGAATCCCGTCACTCACCCCAAATTCTCAAACCTACGAGCGAGCGACCGATTGATGATTGACGATTGGTTGCGCGAGCTCGAGGCGAGGCATTTCGCCAACCTGCGGTTCAGCGAGGTGACGCGCGCGCTGCGAGCGCTGTCATCGGCCTACGTCGAGCGCCGCGAAAGCGCCCTCGCCGACCACCGGGCGCTCGACGGCGCCGGCAAGCGCGCCGCGTTCGCCCTTTACTACGGCCCTATCCACTTCGAGTTGATCCAGGCGATTGCCGAGCGGATCGAGCAGCCGGCGGCACCTGGACTGGTCATCGATCTCGGCTGCGGCACCGGCGTCGCCGGCGCCGCCATCGCCACTCGCACCACTCCACACTCGCGCGTCATTGGACTCGACACGCATCCGTGGACACTGGATGAAGCACGCTTCACCTATCGCGCGCTCGGCCTGAACGCCGAAGTGCGGCGCGGTTTTGCCGGCCGCACGCGTATTCCCGACAATGCCACCTTCGTGGTCGCCGCTTTCGTCGTCAACGAACTGAAACCGGCGGAACGCGAAGATCTTCTGCGCGAGCTGAAGGCCGCGATCGCGCGCGGCACCGCCGTGTTGATCGTCGAACCGATCTCGCTGCGCATTTCCCCCTGGTGGGAGGAATGGGCCGCGGCGTTCCTGCAGATCGGCGGACGCGCCGACGAGTGGAAGCTTCGCGTTGACTTGCCGCCAATCGTGAAGCGTCTCGCCAAGTCGTCGAGCCTGCGGCCCGACTCGCTGACCGCGAGAAGCCTGTTTATCGGGAAACCGGCCTAGCTCTGGACCTTGATCACATCTGGATTGGGCTGCTCGGCAAGGCCAGCTCGCCCTTCTCGTGCAGTTCGACCGCCGCCCTGACCACCACCGGGTCGAACGCCTTCCCTTCCAGGTCCTTCACCATCTGCACGGCTTCTTCAAGAGTCAGCCCCTTGCGGTAGGAGCGATCGGACGTCAGGGCGTCGAGAAAATCGGCGACGCCGAGGAGCCGGCCGAGCAGCGGAATCTCCTCGCCGGCCAA
>JANLWW010000172.1:0-5117 GCA_031364805.1 Acidobacteriota bacterium | reverse complement strand
GTGTTCGAAGACGGCGCCAAGCAGGAGCTGTCGTACTTCTATCGCACCAACCTGCCGATTGCGCTGTCGCTGCTGATCGATTCGAGCGCGAGCATGGAGCAGCGGATGGAGAACGCACAGGAAGCGGCGGTTGGCTTTGCGCGCAAGATTCGCCCGCAGGACCTGGCGCAGGTCGTTGACTTCGACAGCCGCGTCGAAATCCGCCAGACGTTTACCAACAAGATCGAGGATCTCGAGCGCGCAATCACCAGCACTTCGTCGGGTGGCTCCACGGCGCTGCACAACGCCGTTTACATCTCGCTGAAAGAACTGGCCAAGGTCAAGGCCAAGAACCCGGAAGAAGTCCGCCGCCAAGCCATCGTGGTGTTGTCCGACGGCGAAGACACCTCGAGCCTGGTCAGCTTCGAAGAAGTACTCGAACTGGCGAAGCGGTCCGAGACAGCCATTTACACGGTCGGACTCCGGCCGCGTGAGACGACCGCGCTGCGAGGGTTTCGGGAAGCGGAGTTCGTGCTGCGGCAACTGGCACAAGAAACCGGTGGGCGGGCGTTCTTCGCGGACAAGGTCGAGGACTTGAAAGACGTCTACGGCCAGATTGCCGACGAGTTATCGAGCCAGTATTCAATGGGCTACTCGTCACGCAATGCCAAGCGCGACGGCGCCTTTCGCCGCCTGGTCGTGCAGATCGACCGGGGCAACGTGACGGCCCGCACCAAACGCGGCTACTACGGCCCGACGTCACGCTAATGTCTTGAGGTCCTGGGGACCTGGGGGCTTGGAGAGTCGGCCGACGCCCAAGACCTCAAGCCGCCAAGACCCCAAGCCCTGTTAGTATTCCCCCGTGCGATCCATCGTCTATTTGATTGGCGCGGGTCCCGGCGCGCCGGACCTGATCACGCTGCGCGGTTACCAGTGCCTGCAACAGTCCGACGTCGTGATCTACGACCATCGTGTGCATGCCGAGGTGCTGCAGTACGCGGCGCCGCAGTCCGAACGCATTGATGTTGGCGCCGCCTCGGCCGATGCCAGCGCCCAGCACGCCATCTGCTTCCTGATCGCGGAGAAAGCGCGCGAGGGCAAGAGCGTGGCGCGCCTCAAGCGCGGCGATTCTCTGCTGTTCGATCATGGCGGCGAAGAGGCGTTGTTCCTGCACGAGCAGGGCGTGCCCTTCGAGATCGTGCCCGGTGTGCCGGTCGCGCTTGGCGCCGCGGCCTACGCCGGGATTCCGATCACCTATCCCGGCGGTGGCGACACCGTGACGTTCGTGCGCGGCTTTGAGGATGATGGCCGCGAGCGCACGCGCCTCAACTGGGACAGCCTGGCCAGCCTCGGCGGTACCATCGTGTGCTGTGCGGGACCCAGGCAACTTCCCAAGATGCTCGAGTCGCTAATCGCGCACGGCCGGCCCGGCGACGAGTCTGCCGCCATCATCGTGAACGGCACATTGTCTTCGCAGCGCACGATCACGGGGACGCTCAGCGAACTCGCCAAGTCGGTGGACCATCAGCCGCCCGGCGCCGCGGTGTTGATCGTCGGCCGGGTCGTGAACTTCCGCGAGCATCTGCGCTGGTTCGATTCGCGTGCGTTGTTCGGGCGCCGCGCGCTAGTCGTACACTCGAACGAGCAGCCTGACGAAATGGCCGCCCTGCTGGCGCGCCATGGCGCAGAGGTCCTGGTCGATACCGACACGAGCCTCGACGTCTATCGCCAGCTTCTCGATCGCAAGGTCGATATCGTCACGTTCACCAGTGCCTCGGCAGTGCTTGGCTTCCTGGCCAGCGTCGGCGCTGATCAGGCCTCGGATCTGCTGGCGCACACTGCGGTGGCAACGCTCGGCCCGGCGGCGGCCGACGCCGTTACGCGGGCCAACGTGGCCCCCGCCATTCAATTGCCGGGCGGCTCCCTCGCGGTGTTCGCGGAAGCGATCGCGGCCCACTTCAGGAGCAACTAATGCGGTCGTCCACTTGGTCTCTCGCCACGCTGTGGTGTCCGGCTCTAGCCGGATTATTCCTGTCTGTGGCCTGCTCCACTCCCCAACCGGCGGTGACGCCATACGACGTGCTGATCACGAACGCCCAGATCGTCGACGGCTCCGGCAGCCCGGCACGCCGCGGGTCGGTGGCGATCACGGCTGGCAAGATTGCCGCGCTCGGCGAGATTAGCGGCACCGCAACGCGCACCATCGACGCCAGGGGCCGCACGCTGGCGCCCGGCTTCATCGACCTGCACAGCCACTCGGACATGCCGCTCGTGACCGACGGCAACGGCCAAAGCAAGATCCGCCAGGGCGTGACCACCGAAGTGATTGGCGAGTCCGGTTCGGTGGCGCCTCGAAAGCAGGCTTCGGCGGCGGCGCCTTGGACCGACTTCACCGGCTATTTCGCAGCCATCGAGAAGGGCGGTATCTCACCCAACCTGCTGTCGTACGTCGGCCTCGGTACGATCCGTGAGATGGTGGTCGGCGAAGACGACCGCAGGGCGACGCCCGCTGAGATCAGCTCCATGCAGCAGCTGGTGGCACGGACGATGGAGCATCAGGGCGTCTTCGGTGTTTCATCCGGTCTGATCTATCCACCCAACTCATACGCCAACGTTGACGAACTCGCGGAGGTTTCGAAAGCTGCCGCCGCCGGCGGCGGCCTCTATGCGTCGCACCTGCGCTACGACGGCCCCAAGCTTCGCGAAGGCATTGAAGAGGCGATTGCGATCGGCGAGCGCGCCAAGATGCCCGTCCACATCTTCCACGTCAAGGTCACCGGCCACAAGAACTTCGGCCGCATGAAGGAAGTGATTGCGCTGGTCGAAGCGGCGCGCGCCCGTGGCGTGCGCGTGACGGCGGATCAGTACCCGTACGTGGCGAGCAGCACGAGCCTGACGGCGACCATTCCCCGGTGGGCGCAGGACGGCGGCAGCGACAAGCTGGTCGAACGCCTGAAGAACCCAAGGGACCGGGCGCGCATTCGCGCGGCAATGGAAGATCCCAACCCCGACTGGGAAAGCCGCTATCAGTCAGCAGGCACGTGGCAGAACGTGCAGCTTGCCGCGATTGGCCGCACGCGCGGCTCGGCAACGGCGGACGAGTCGCCAAACCGTAAGTACGAGGGCATGCGGGTTGCTGAGGCCGCGAAGCAAGCCGGCAAGGACCCATTTGATTTCGTGTTCGACCTGCTGATCGACGAGCGAGGCTCGGTCGGTTGCGTCTACTTCATCATCGACGAGGCCGACCTCGCGCTGGCGATGCAACAGCCGTGGGTGGCGGTCGGCTCCGACGGTTCGGCGCTGGCCACCGACGGTCCGCTGCGCGCCGGTGTGCCCCACCCGCGCAACTTCGGGACCTTCGCGCGCGTCCTCGGCCGCTACGTGCGCGAGTTGAAAGTGATCTCGCTCGCGGAAGCAATCCGCAAGATGACGACGCTGCCGGCGAGCATCCTGGGATTGAGCGACCGCGGCGCGATCAAGGAAGGCTACTGGGCTGACCTCGTGCTCTTCGATCCGGCGACAGTCGCCGACCAAGCCACTTTCGAAGATCCGTTTCAATACCCGGTGGGCATCGATACGGTGCTCGTCAACGGCGCGGTCGTGTTGGACGAGGGCAAGCACACCAACGCTCGTCCGGGGAAGGTTCTGAAGCGTTCCGAACGGTTCTGAACCCGTCAGAACCTACCGCCAAGGCATGAGGTTCTCGATCCAGGCAATTCGGGTGAGGTCGTTGTAGATCACCGTCACCATCAGCGTCATCAGCAGCACGAAGCCGACGAACAGCATCTTCTCTTTCACCGGCAGGCTGAAGTCGCGGCGCGAGATGGTCTCGATGCCCATGATGAAGATGTGGCCGCCGTCGAGAATCGGAATGGGCAAGAGGTTGAGCAAGCCGAGGTTCAAGCTGATGCCGGCCATCAGGCCCAGCAGCGCGATCCAGCCCGCCTGCGCGGACTCGCCCGACAACTGCGCGATGCCGACCGGGCCCATCAGCTGCTTGGGCGACGCTTCGCCGGTGACGAGGTCGCGCAGGGTGGCGAGGATCTGCCCCGCCATTTCCCAGTTGCGCTGAAAGCTCATGCCGATCGCCTCGAGGGGCGTTGGCGTGAACGGCCGGGTCGCTTCACTCATGAACATGCCGATGCGGGGCGTGTCGCCTTCCATCCGGGGCGTCACGGTGATCGTTTGATCGACGCCGTCGCGCCGAATCAGGAAGGCGATCGGCTGGACGCCTTTCTTGCCAATGGCCTCGACCACCATCGAGCGGAACACCATGCGTTCGCCGTCAACGGCGAGAATCAGGTCGCCGGGCTTGAAGCCGGCCGCCTCGGAGGGCGACCCGGCCTGCGGCGATTGCACGCTCGGATGGACGTCGGGCAACACGCCGATGGTGCCGACCTCGAACCGTGCGTTGCCGCGCGTCCGCAACTCAGTGAGGTCCGGCCGGATCTTAAGGCGCTCTTCGCGGCCCTCGCGCATCACTACGGCCTCAACCTCGCGTTCCGGACGCGCGGCCACCGCCATGTCCAGATGCTCCCAAGTCCGGATGTCGGCCGTGCCCAGCTTGACGATCACGTCACCCTGGCGAATGCCGGCGCGCTCTGCCGGCGAACCGGGCTGCACCGCGCCAACCGTCGCCGGACGATCGAGATAGGCCAGCACGTCGGCGCCCTGCATCAGGACGATTGCCAGCAGCACCACGGCGAGCATCAGGTTCATCGCCGGCCCGGCGATCAGAATCTGGAACCGCTGCCACTTCGACTTCGACAGGAACTCATCGTCCGCGCCGGTCTTGGGATCGTCCGGGTTTTCGCCGGCCATCTTCACGTAGCCGCCGAGCGGGATGATGCTGATGCAGTATTCGGTGTCGCCGCGCTGGACCTTGAGAATTTTTGGTCCGAAGCCGAGAGAAAAAGTCAGCACTTTCACGCCGTTCCAGCGCGCGAGCAGGAAGTGACCCAGCTCGTGTATGAACACGAGCACACCGAGCACGAACAGAAAAGCCAGAAGCGTTGTCATTGCAAACTCGATTGTAACTCCCGGGCTGATTCAGCGGCATGCAGCCGGGCCCAGGCGTCGACCCGCCGGACCTCGGCCAGCGTCGCCGCCGGCTCGGGTATATGGGCATCCATCGCCTG
>JANLWW010000146.1:0-3136 GCA_031364805.1 Acidobacteriota bacterium | reverse complement strand
TCGACGGGGAACTAGTTACTTCTTGCCGCCGATGCCGAAATACGCCATCCAGCACAGCCAGCTGTCTGGTGGCGCCATGCTCGAGGCAATCAGCCCCATGCTGGCACTCGTCGGTCCGACGAACGGTACTTCGGTCGCTGGCACCGTTCGCCCCGTGGCGTTCGGGCATTCAGCGATCACCGCCGTGGCGTCAACCAGATAATCGAACACGAGGTCGCTGTGTTCGATCCGAGTCGGGCTGCCCGGTGCCGCCATTGCCGCCGCGCTGAAGATCCACAAATCCTCTTTTTCGCCATTGGCAAGGACGACTGTCTGGGCATCAGTGGCGCTGGTCAGCCGAATTGACGTGGACGCGCCACCTTCACTCCGGTAGTTCACCGCATCAGTAAGCCGCTGGGTGAAACCGCCGAACGACCACACCCGGCCGGCGTCCGGGTGCGCAGCGGAGTTCTCGATCCGCCCGCCTCGCAGTGACACCGTTGACGACGCCCACTTCTCGACGTTGCCGCGCACGCGCTTGCCAGGGGCAATGCGATTCATTTGCGCCAGCTCGGTGGCCTCGTTAGCAACCGAATCCCGCGAGCCGGAAACGACATCGAGGGAGGTGTTGTTGAGCGACCGGAACACGAAGTCCTCTGGGCGCGTGCCGATCAGCGTGGTGTCAAACGCCTCAGGAATGACCCCGGGGACAGGAGCAAACTGAAGAGCCTTGGCGATGCGCGATCCCGCGCGCGCCATCAGGAATGGCACGTGCGTCATGTGGTGATGCTGGCCGGGGGTGGCGACCAGGAAGGAGCGGTCCTGTCGCTCGATGAATCCCATCATTCCAACGAAACGAAGGGTGACCTGACCGGTTGACGGGGCGGCGAACGAGGGCCGAGCAAAGGTAGTACAAGTGGCGGCGGTACCGAGCGAAACTCGGCTAACGAACTGACGACGATTCATGTCTGACTCCTGACGTTGGGGGGCTATCGATCGGAGCCGTAAAGCACCAACGCACACCAAGCGCCGAGTCGACGGCCGTTGCTCTGCAATACGTTGCGTTGGAGAGTGTTGAGAGCTTCATCTGCCGGGATGCCCGTGGACATCAACCGGTGGAAGCCCACCATGAGTTCGCGGCTGGCCGCTTCGTCTGAGCCGGGCAGCGTCCCCAGGACAGCCGGCACGCCGGCAGCCATGAACGCGCGCGCCAGATCTTGCGATCCTTCGCGACGGGTAGTTCGATCTGTTTGGACGTCGTCGAGCACGACGAGTCGCGTGTGGGGCATGGACCCAGCAGCGATATCGCGGATGAGCAATTCACCGGAATAGCGCTGATTCGGTTCGTCTGCCAAGCGCACTCGCGAGAGCAGCGGATAGGCGCTGTTCGAGAGCGTGGGGGCCGATAAGTGAACAATTGCTCGCGTGGGCGCCGTGGCAATAAAATGCGTGCGCGTGGCAGCTGGTCCGGTGATGACTACCGGATTCTTGTAGACCGTCGCGATGGCCCGCGCCTCGGCGGCAGCCGCATCACCCGCACCTCCCAGAATCAGAGGACTGGTGTAATCCGATGGCGATTGCGGGGCAATCCGGCCAAGACCGACCGCCATTGCGCGTTGTGCGGTTGACAAGACTACTTGCTCAGCCAGGAACCGTTGCTTTGGTGTGTCCCACAGCGCTGCAAAACTGACGTCCGCATAGCGGCCATCCGGAACCACGGTCAGCCGAGACACGCCGATAAGTTGGCCAGCAACGGGGCGCAAAAGTTGGTTGTAGAGGTCTGCGCTAGCATCAGGAATGGCGGCTCCGTGTCGAATTTCATCTTGCTGTCTGGCGACAAGTCGCTGACCATCCCGCCGGGTCAAGGGGCGCGTGAGAACAATCGTCCCCTTAGCCTTGATGACCCAGATGGCAATTTCATCATCGAATTGATTAAGGGCGACAATTGCTTCGTCTGCTTTTAAGCCCTGCTCCACGTCCGAAAGTGAACGACCGGCTGTTGGCAGGTTCTTTTCGGCGAGCGTCCGTGCGCGAGAGCGCTCGGCCAGGACGAAGGCGCGCGGATAGTCTTTCTTCTTGATCGCAAGGTGGACGGCCGCATCGAAGAGCTGCCAGGATTCGTCGAGAGTCGAGACTCGTCCCTCATCAGACAAAGATGAGCGTTCTTCGTCAAACGCCTGAATGCCTCGTGAAAGGGCGGCTTCCGCGTCGGTGTGTCGCCCTGCCGCAATGTCTACCTTGGCTAGTCTCAGCGATAGCTGGGCGATTCGCAGGCGGTCGCCGCGTCGATTTACTCGCTCCAGAGCAGTAGTAGCGGCGGCAATGGCTCTCTGCGGGTCAAAGGTCCTGAAGACGTCGCTCTCGGCGGCGAGAATGGGTTCTTCCATTCTCTGGCGCATCGCCGTAGACCCAGCTCGTTGAAGCGTCGCTCGCGCGGCCGCAAGATCCTTCAGCGCGTCTTCGTGCCGGCCGAGTTCACCTAGCAACGCCGCTCGCAAGCTGAGTGACTCCACAATGGCTGCCGGCCGACCAGATGTTGTCGCGCTTTCCACCACGGCGTCCTGAAACCCCAGACTCGCTTCAGGGTCCTGTCGCCGAACCGCCGCGGCCGTAGTAACCAGCAGGATGTATCGGAGGCGATCCGATCGCGTGACCGACAGGACAGAAAGGGAGGCCTGACGGTGTGCCCAGGCGGTTCGCTCGTCACCGAGATACCCGTGGAGCGCTGCCAACAAATTGTGAGCTGCAGCGGTCTGTTCCGAGTCGCCCATCCGTTCGAACGCACTCAACGTCTCTTCGTAATAGGCTCGTACTTCGTCGAGTCGACCGAGACCGAAGGACACGAGGCCCAGAAACCAATGTGAGCGGGCCGCACCGAACGAGTAGTTGTTGCCACGAGCGATCGCCAGGCCCTCTTGTAGCAGGCGAGTCGCATCGGCTGGCTTGCCCGTGATGTGGGCGATGGCGCCAAGTTCGATCAGAGCGCGAACAGCGAATGGAGAGTCGGCGGCCAGTAGCCCGGGTCGCACGGCGGCGAAGCCTTGCTGTGCAGCAGGAAAGCGGTCTTCTCCAAACGCCCGAGCGGCTTCCGCGTAATCACGATGCGCAATGGCCAGCGCACGAAGCGCGACTGGCCCGCGAGCGTCAGCGCGATCGA
>JANLWW010000136.1:0-2919 GCA_031364805.1 Acidobacteriota bacterium | reverse complement strand
GGAAACGGCGCGAACACGCTGCTGGTCCATTCCCAGCCGTTGCCGACCAGGTCGTGAATGCCCCACGCACTGGCGCCGGCGGGGTGGCTGCCGGCGGGCTGCGGATCCCAGCTGCGGAAATCGAAAACGCCGTGTTCGGCTGAGGGAGCCAGTTCGCCCCAGGGGTAAGTACGCTCACCGCCCGTGGAATCGCCGTACGCCGCTCGTTGATACTCGGCCTCGGTCATCAGGCGGGCATCCTGCCAGGCTGCGTAGGCCGTGGCTTCAGCGTGGCTGACGTAGACAGGCCACGCCGCTGGCAGCGGGATTCGATCGAACATGCCGCGCCACCACCAATAGCGATCCTGATCGCGTTCCCAGAACGCCGGGTGCGCGATCTGCTCGCCGCGGATCCACTGCCAGTCTTCAGGCCGCCACCAGCGTTCATCGCGGTAGCCGCCGGCGTCGATGAATGCCATGAAGTCGATGTTGGTGACGTTGTGCTGCTGCACCTGGAAGGTGGGCACCTGCTGCTCGTGCGAGGGCAGCTCGTTGTCCCAGGCAAATGGTCCCTGCCCGCGCGCCATTCCCAGCGTGACGTTTCCTGCAGGCACGGTGATCCACGACTGCACCGGCGGTGTGCGACCGGTGATCGGCAAGTAGCCTCCTGGCCGGCGCTTGTCGGCAAACGGCAGGCGATGCCACATGTAGAGCAGCGTTTCCTGGTGCATCACCTCGTGCTCGAGGATGCAATGCGCTGCTTCGGCTCGATGGAGCAGGGGATGATTGGTCCGATCGATGTCGCCTGATTCCAGCGCCTCGATCACCTGGCGATCGGCTTCGCGCGCGAACCGGTGCACCTCGGTGCGCGCCGGCCACTGTTCGCGGATCGACGTGTTGGGGCTGGACGAGGCAGCCTGCGATTCATGCGGATCGATGCCGCGCGCGAAGAGTGCTTCAAGGCCGGCGTCGATGCCGGGCCGTTCGAGGCCGCGCTTGACCAGCGTGTTGAAACTGAAGCCGGGCAGATGCCCCTCGTAGAACACGATCGGGTGTCGCAACGCGATGGGACGGGAGTAGTACGCCTCGTCTGCCAGCATGTCGAAGAGCGCTTGCGACCGCACCCGGTTGCGGCGATACCATTCCGCCAGGTGTTCGCGATTGACCGTCGACATCGTGTCGTTGACAAAGCTATTCACTGGTCCTCCAGCTCGACGGCATCACTGTCCTCGGATCATTCTGTCGTACCTCGCGGTGCATCACGGCAGCGCTAGGGCGCCACCTCTTCAGCACTCCGTGGTATCCGCGCCGCGGGTGGTCGTGATAGACCTTGCCGATGCCGCGAGCACTGGTCCGTAAGCTAGAGAAGTTTGTCCCGCTCAGCCGGTCGCAATTTCGCGAGCGCTTCCTCGCGCGCTTTTACGATCCAGCGTTCGCGCCCGTCAGTGCGCAGCTCGATCAGATCTGCGAGATTGCCTACAACGGCTACAAGGAGTATCGCAAGTCGCCGCGGACGCGGCCGGCTGGCCGGCGCTTCAGTAAGCCCGCGCAACCGCTGCCGGTCGAGTGGCTCGCCGCCAAGTCCGCCGTCGATCAGGCCCAGCGCCGACACCGCGTGAAGTCCGGGCCATCGCGCATCCTGCTGATCAGTGGTTCGACCCGCAGCGAACACACCTGTCCGGGCGAAGTGTCGAAGACGCGCCGCCTGGTCGAGCACGCGCGCAAGGTGATCGAGGGGATGCGTCACCATGAGGTCGACCTGCTCGACGTTTCAGACCTGGCCGACGAGCCGCTCAAAGTGATCTATCCCTGCAAGGCCTGTGTCTCGACCGCGCAGCCGCTCTGTCACTGGCCGTGCTCGTGCTATCCGAACCATGCGATGGCGCAGACCGGCGACTGGATGAACGAGATCTACCCACGCTGGGTGGCCGCGCACGGCGTCTTCATGATCGCTCCGGTCAACTGGTACCACGTGCCGGCCAGCCTGAAGCTGATGATCGACCGGCTGGTCTGCGCCGACGGCGGCAATCCCGACCCGACGACAACCGATGGAAAGGATGCAGCGAAGGCGAAGCGGCTCGAGTTACGGGGCTGGGGCTATCCGAAGCACCTGGCCGGTCGTGCCTTCGCGGTGGTGGCGCACGGCGACGCGGCGGGCCCTGAGAACCTGCGGCGGATGCTGGTCGACTGGCTGACCGACATCGGCCTGATTCAGGCCGGGCCGCTGGCGGCGATCGATTCGTTCATCGGCTGGTACGAGCCATATGCCACGAGCCACGCCGACCTCGATCGCGACCGGCCGCTTTTCATGCAGGTTGAGCAGGCGGCGATCAGCCTGTCGCGGATGGTTAAGCAGCTACGATCGGGCACCTACCACCCGCCGAATGCCGGCATGAGGAGCCCGCGGCAGAAGTAGCAGGCCCGGACGAACGCGTAGAGTTGGCCGCTGCGGAGTCAAGCAGGTGCCACTGGCGCTGGGCTCTGATATACTCGACCGTTCCTGCGACAGTCGCGGTCCTACCCGAGCGGAGAGGTACCGAAGTGGTCGTAACGGGCGCGCCTCGAAAGCGTGTTGTCCGAAAGGGCACGTGGGTTCGAATCCCACCCTCTCCGCCACTATATTCATTTAACTCATTGCGCAAGAAGTACTTAAGCCGTGGCTGTTGGCTCTATTACCTCTTTCTATCCCACATTCATTTTAGGTCTCGAGACGGTTCATCACCCGCCCCTGCCGAAGGCGAAATGTTCGTGCGCACGCGCAGCGCGTTGTATAACTTTCCGAAGTAGATGCAAACATTCCATTCGCCGTGGCGTGAGACTCGGTTGACGCCCCAGCATCGTCCATGAATTGGAATCCAACCCGTCGGCCGAAGTTGCTAGCGGTCGCGCTTCTTACGTTGATTGTTGCGGGTGGGGTTGCCGTCGGGCCGCGCCAGACGT
>JANLWW010000098.1:0-28158 GCA_031364805.1 Acidobacteriota bacterium | reverse complement strand
GACCGGGTTGGACGGACCGCTAGTGTACCAATTGTCACGCCAGTGGCATCGTTGGGTAGCTAAGTCCGGAAGGGAGAAACGCTGAATGCATCTAAGCGTGAAACCCACCTCAAGATGAGATTTCCCTGGACGCAAGTCCCTGAAGGCTCCACGTAGACTACGTGGTCGATAGGTCGGGTGTGGAAGCGTAGCGATACGTTCAGCTAACCGATACTAATCAGCCGTGAGGCTTGACCATTTATTCACTTCTTTTGATTGTGAATGTGTGGTCAAAAAAATTACTCATTGCAGAATATTCGGCCACCGTTCCCCAAACAGGAACGGTGGCAGCTTGATGTTTCGATTGATCGAATTGCTTAGAAATTCTAGGTAGCGATCGAACGATTGAATCATCAAGTCACAATATGCTCTGGGATGACTTGATTGGCGTGATCCGCGGCTCGCATGCCGCGACCGCTGAACGAGACCCCAGGCACCAAGTTTCCCGGTGGCCATAGGAGCAGGGTCACACCCGTTCCCATTCCGAACACGGAAGTTAAGCCTGCTACCGCCGATGGTACTGCCCGCGCAGGTGGGTGGGAGAGTAGGTCGCTGCCGGGGATTAATAACACGAGTCCGCCCCTCTGGGTGGACGCTCGACACTGGCCCGAATCTAAACGATTCGGGCCTTTTTCTTTGTACCCGTCAAGGCGTTCACTTCTCGAGTCCAGGGCCGTCGATCTTCTTGCGCATCACGACGCGGCGCCCCTCGTCTGAAAACTCCACGGTATCCATCAGCTCGTTGATCAGGAACACACCACGGCCGCTCGACTTCAGCACGTTGTCACCTTCCAACGGATTGGGTACCGCCGAGACATCAAAGCCGGGGCCGGGATCGCGAATGACGATCACCACCTCGCCGGCCGCGTCGAAGGTGACCGAACACTGCACGTTCTTGGTCGGGTCGTTCTTACAGCCGTGGCGGATGGCATTGGCAATTCCCTCCTGCAGGGCTAACTCCACCTTCATCACTTCCTCTTCAGGCCAGCCCTTGTTCGTGAGCAACTCGGTGACGCCGTCAACGACTGTGGTCATCGCCGCCGGATCGGCCGGAATGGTGATGCTGAGGGCACACGTGGAGCAGTAGGGCAGCAGTCCACCAAGTTTCTCAAGGCCATCGATCGCCACCCGCAACTCATCCAGCTTGCGGCGGAGCTCGAGCTGCGACTCGGCCTGGCGTCGGAGCGCGTTCAGTGCCGCCCGCTGATCGTCGGTCAGTGTCCGCGGCATGCTATCGACGACGCAGATGGTGCCGAGGGGATCGCCGTCACGAGTCAGCAGCGGCGCGCCGGCGTAGAACCGGATGTGCGGCTCGTTGACCACCAACGGGTTGTCGCGAAAGCGTTGGTCGGTCAAAGTATCGGGTACTACGAACAGCCCCGGCTGTTCAATCGCATGCGCGCAGAACGAGATGTTGCGCGCCGTCTCCTGCACGTCGATGCCGACTTTCGACTTGAACCACTGCCGGTTCTCGTCCACCAGGGTGATCAACGCGATTGGCGTACCGCACACCTGCGACGCAAGCAGCGTCAGGTCGTCAAACGCCTGCTCCGGGTCGGTGTCGAGTATGTGGTACGCGCGCAAGGCTTTGAGCCGGGCCGCTTCGTTAGCGATCATTTGTCGCGCCTCACTGCGCCGCAATCAGCGGCTTCACGTGGTTGGCAATCTGCTCGTGCGTGGCAAACCAGACGCCGGGCCTACCCTTCATATATTGCACCAGCCGCTCCAGCATCGCGGCGCGCGATCGATGCCCAATCATGTGCGGGTGCATGGTCAACAAGTAGAGTCCGCCCTCCTCGTAAGCGACGTCGAACTCCGACTGGAATACTTCGTAGACGTCGCCGACCGATGGGTTCGAGCCATCGGCATTGCCGCCGAAGTAGGGCGCGTCGTCGAGTATCCGCTCAATCGGTAGTTCCACGACACCGGTCGGCTTGCCATCCAGCAAAATCTCGTAGGCATCGTCGCTTGCCATCAGGCTGCTGTCGTAGAGAAAGCCGGCGGCCTTCACCTGGCCCATGGTCCAGCCGCTGAACTTCCACGACGGCGCGCGGTAGCCAACGGGGCGCTTGCCGGTCATCTTGGTCAGGGTCTCGATGGAGAGGTCGAGCAATCGCTGTTCTTCCATCTCGTTGTTCAACAGTGGCAACCGTTCATGGATCCAGCCATGGACGCCGATCTCGTGAGGTAGTTTCGCCGACTGGATGTCACTGATTACTTTGGGATGCAGGACCGCGCTGGCCGCCGGGATGAAGAACGACGCCGGCACTTGCTGGCGGTCGAGCATCCGCAGAATGCGCGGCAGGCCGTCGATAGCGCCGTACTCGCCGCGCGACAGGATCTCGTAGTCCAAGTTGCCAGTTGAGAGCGTGGCGGTCGCGTTATCGACATCGAACGACAGTCCGACAGCGACGCGCGCACCGTTGGGCCACATCGCCTTGAGGCGTTGGCCGGCGCTGACGTGGAACATCTGGCCTCTCAGCTGATCCACCGTCAGCTTCGTGCCTGGCAACGGGTCGGCTCTGGTCTCGACGGCGGCAGGGGCCGGCGGCTGTACGCAGGCCGTCATCGCAATCAAGAGCCACGCCGCGGGAAGCGCTCGCATCATCATCACCCTATTTCTGAAACACAGTCTTGCCGCCAACGATGGTCATCATCACCTGCGCGTCGCGGAGGCGCGGCTCGGGGCAGGTCAGCGGGTCCTCGTTGATCACAACCAGGTCCGCGAGCTTGCCGGGTTCGATCGATCCCTTGTCTTGCTCCTCCATCATCAGCCAGGCGTTGTTGATGGTGGCCATGCGAATGGCCTGCTCGCGGCTGACACGCTGACTGGCGCCGAGCACGCCCCCGGTGATCGTGTCACGGGTGACGAAGTGATAAATGGTCCACAACGGCGGATACGGCACCACCGGCGCATCGGTTCCCGATGACACCGGCAGACCGGCATCCAGATACATCCGGGCCGGCGTCGTCAGTCCAGCGCGGTTAGCGCCCCAGTACTTCACCAGGCTCGGACCAGCCAGATACAGGTGATTCTGCGCTGAAATGGCCAGGCCCAGCGCCTTCATCCGCGGCAGGTGATCGGGCCGGCCAATGAAGGCGTGCTCAATCGACCAACGGCGACCGGCGATCGACTGCTCTGCGTGTGCTTTCTCATAGGCACTGAGCACCAGATCGATAGCCGCATCGCCCACCGCGTGCGTGGCGACCCGCCAGTGTTGTTGGTTCAATGCGCGCACCACCGCGACGAAGCGTTCGGTGTCGACGGTCTGCAGCCCGCGAAACGTCTGACGCTCGCCCCAAGGCTCCTCGTAGGGTTCGCGCATGAGGCCGCCTTCGAAGCCACCATCCACCGCCAGTTTCACGCCGCCGACCCGTAGCCACTGGTCACCCTCACCCATCTCGATGCCCGAACTGAGCAGCGGGGGAGCCGTGGCGTCTAAATTGATGGCGTTACTCATCAGCACGTTTAGCCGCATTGTCAGCTCGCCGCGCTTCTGGATCTCCTGCAGCATGCGGTAATCGGCAATCGACACGCCCGGATGGCGCACGGTCGTGAGGCCAACGGCGTTGAGCTTCTTGTAGTCTGCGACGCGGGCCGCGAGCACCTCGTTTGGCGTGCGCGGCGGCGGTGGCGGCAAGCGCACCAGCGCCCGGGCGGAATCCACGAGCTCGCCATTCAGTCGGCCATCGGCATACCGAGTGATGCGTCCACCGCGAGGCTCTTCGGTCTTCTCGGTGATGTTTGACCGCGTGAGCGCCGCCGAGTTCAGGATGTATTCGTGACCACCGCGGACAAGTATCACCGGGTTGTCTGGCGCAATCCGATCGAGATCGTCGCGCAGCGGCAGGCGTTGCTCTTTTAACTGCGCTTCATGCCAGTCGCTGTTGGAGATCACGACTTCACCCGGCTTGACGGTCTTGACGCGCGCAGAAACGGCCGCCGCCACGTCGGCCAGCGAGCGCGCCCGAGACAGGTCGATGCCGGGCCCGCCGCCCGCGCCGTGAAGGTGGTTGTCCATCAGACCGGGAAGCACTGTTTGTCCCTTGAGGTCGATCAACTGCGTCGCGGGGCCGGCGACGGCCCGCATCTGCGCGGTGGTCCCCACTGTCATCACGCGATCGCCAGAAATGGCCAGCGCTTCTGCGATTGAGAAGTCTGAATCGACCGTGATGACCTTGGCGTTGTAGAGCACGAGGCTGGGGGCGGTTGGCCGTGGTAACTGCGCTGATCCCGAGAGCGGCGCGGCGAGGGCGATTGCCAATATGACGCAGGCGCGTTGAATCACGCCCGAAGGATACGTTCACCGTGCCGTGATCAGCTACCGCTACCTGTTGCGAGCGTGCAAAAAGCGCCAATGTTTTCTTTGCTGATGAGCTCGAAGCTGCACAGGAAGTCGTGCGATGGCAGCAACGCCCCGTCGTGTTGCCGGAATTACGCGGAAATGCGGTGCTGAACAACGACTTCTCGACCGATAACCGCCATGGTAGCCGACTACAAGTGGGGTTTCATCGTGACACTTCCTTTGCGGCTGACGGCCCAAACATTGCACAATAGGACTTCGTGAAGCCAATGAAGCGAGTTTTGTCCTCTCTCGCGCTCACTTTCGCGCTGTTGTGTCCATGGACGGCGGCAGCGCAAACCGGGCCGAGCAATTGCTCGGTGACGTCGCAGAACTTGTACGTTCGTGACGTCCTCAACTCCTATTACTACTGGTATCAATTCCTGCCAGCGGGCGTGAGCCCCACGTCTTACACCTCGCCAGAGGCGTACCTCGAGGCGGTTCGTTACCGGCCCATCGACAACAGCTATAGCTACATCACGTCGGCAGCCTCGAATGACGCCTTCTACAGCGACAGCCAGTTCATTGGCTACGGTTTATCGACGCAGACCACCAGTACCGACTTGCGTGTGCTGCAGGTGTTTGAGGCCAGCCCGGCGCTTGAAGCCACGCTCGAACGCGGCGATCGCATCACCCAGGTCAATGGCCAAAGCGTGGCGGCAATGGTCGCGGCCGGCACGATCGGCGGCGCCTTCGGCGCGTCCGACGTCGGCGTCACCTCAGATATCGTGTTCGAGAAGCCCAACGGCGATCGGAAGACGGCGCGCTTGGTCAAGCGGCTGGTGACCATTCCCACCGTCTCGCTGACTCGCGTGATCGAAAGCGACGGCCGCAAGGTTGGCTATTTGTTCTTCCGCAATTTCGTGCGTCCCTCGGAAGCGGCGCTGAACGATGCGTTCGCGGCGCTCAAGGCAGCCGGTGCTACTGAGCTGGTGCTGGATCTGCGCTACAACGGCGGCGGCCTGGTTGACGTCGCCGCGCATCTGGCCAGCTTGATTGGCGGTACCCGCACCAATGGCCAGGTGCTGCTGAACTACGTGCACAACGAGCGTGTCGGGCCGACGCTGAACAAGACCACCCGCTTTACGAATCCGGAACAGGCGCTGACGCTGTCTCGGCTCGTTGTGATCACCACGCGTTCGTCGGCCTCAGCCAGCGAACTGGTGATCAACTCGCTCCGGCCGTATATGCCAGTGGCGGTGATCGGCGACACGACTTACGGCAAGCCGGTTGGCCAGTACGGCTTCACATTCTGCGAAAAAGTGTTGGCGGCCGTGTCGTTCTCGATCAAGAACGTGAACAACGAAGGCGACTTCTTCGAAGGCATTCCGCCCACGTGCGCAGCCGCCGACGACAGCACCCACCCGCTGGGAGACCCTGCCGAGGGCTCCTTCGCGGAAGCCCTGTCCTATTTGCGCACGGGCACGTGCAGTGCCCGATCCGATGTCGCCAGCCGCGCCATGCGGCGGCTCGTCGACGATGGCCCGCGCGTGTCGGCGTGGCAAGCGCTCGTCAACGCCTGGTAGGTGCCGGAACTTCCAGACATCGAGCTGTACCTGCACGCGCTCCGGCCCCGAATTGTCGGCCGGCGCCTGCATCGCATTCGTCTCGCAAGCCCGTTCCTAGTTCGCTCTGTTGATCCCCCCATACAAGCTGCTGACGGCAAGCTGGTAACCGGCATGCGCCGGCTTGGCAAACGCGTGGTCTGGGAGCTGGAAGAAGAAGCATTCCTGGTCATCCACTTGATGATCGCGGGCCGATTTCGCTGGAAGGACGCCGGCACGAGAGTCCCGGGCAAAGTAGGTCTGGCAGCGTTCGACTTTTCCAACGGCACATTGCTGCTGACCGAGGCGGGTTCGAAGCGGCGTGCCTCGATGCATCTGGTGCGTGGGGAGCGGGCGCTCGCCGAGTTGGACCCCGGCGGCATCGAGGTGCTGGGGTCCACGGTGACCGATTTCGCATCGGCACTGACTGCTGAAAATCACACGCTGAAGCGTGCGCTCACGGATCCCCATCTCTTCAGCGGCATCGGCAACGCTTACTCTGACGAGATTCTGCACGCCGCGAAGCTGTCTCCCATGCAGCTCACAAGCCGGCTCACCGATGATCAAATCGCCGGCCTCCACGCAACCGTGGTTGCCGTTCTGATCAGGTGGCGCGACGTCCTGATCGCTGAGACCGGCGACGAGTTTCCAGAGAAGGTGACGGCGTTTCGGGAAAAGATGGCCACCCACGGCAAGTTTGGAAAGCCGTGCCCAGCCTGCGGCACGGCGATTCAGCGGATCAAGTACGCGTCCAACGAGGCAAATTACTGCCCGGGATGCCAAACCGGTGGAAAGCTGCTCGCTGATCGCGGACTATCGCGATTGCTCAAGGGCGATTGGCCGAAGACGCTTGAAGAGTTAGAGCAATACAAGTCCAACCGGCGGGCCTGAAGACCCGCACGTTACGCAGGTCATCAGCCTTCGGTTTCGACCAGCTCGCGCTCCCGATCTCGCGACGCCACGACCGCTGGTTCCGGAGCCTGTGCCGGGTCGATTTCGCGATCGTGCACCAGGCACGCCGTCAGGTAGTCGTGAGCTTCACCGTCGGGCCGCGCCAGGAATGCCTCCAGCGGCGAGCGCAGGTTGAGATCATGTTCGCGCGTTTGCAACCCAGGGAAGGTTCCGTCCGGTCGTTGTCGCACGTAGCGATGCCAGAAGTCCGCATGCCACCGAGTGAACTGCGTCACGCGCTCCAGCCCATGCGCATCAGCGCCCCAATGTTCCTTCGCCAGCGTGACGTAGCGGCGATAGATAGCCACACGGTCTTCGCCCGAAAGATCCAGGTAGCCTTCGGTCGCCTCGCGGAACAGCCACGGCTTGATCAACACACCACGCGCGCTCATCACGCCAGCGCACCCCGATCGCGCACGCGCTGCGGCAATTTCGTGCGGAAACAGCACGTCGCCGTTGCCGACCACCGGCACCGACACCGCAGCGACGACGGTACCGATGGCGTCCCAGTCGGCGGCGAAGCGGTAGCGGGCATTGCGGGTGCGACCGTGAACGAAGAGGGCGTCAGCGCCGCCATCGACAGCGGCCTGCGCCTGATCGAGCACGTTACGCATCTCGTCGTTCCAGCCGAGGCGCAGCTTCACCGTGACCGGAATCTTGGTTACCGACTTCTTCATGCACTCGACAATGCGGCGGATGCGGGCGGGCTGGCGGCCGAGTGCTGCGCCAATACCCTTGTGGGTGAAGTGATCGATCGGGCAGCCGCAGTTGAGGTCGACCAGGTCAACGCCGCGTGATTCGACCAGCGCCGCGGCCCAGCCAATCTCTTCGGGATTGGTGCCCGCGAGCTGGACACCGAAGAACGGCTCGCCCTCGAACTTGCGAATCAGGGCGAACTCGCCCTTCTTGCGCTGCTTCAGCCGCCGCGCCACGGTCATCTCGCTGATCGTGACGCGAGCGCCCATCTCCACGCACAGCCGGCGATAGGGCAGGTTGGACCCCTTGGTCATGGGCGCCATCACCACCGTCCCGGTCAGCACTTCGCGGAGGTCCATCCGCACCATGTTAGCCTTTGGGATGCTCCGACGACGAATCGGGTCCGCGTTGGTCGCGCTGGTGATCCTCACGGCGACCGGCTCCGCGCAAGATGCGAAGAAGCAGTTTCTGTGGAGAGTCGAAGGCCCGGGTGCGTCGGTGGCCTACCTATTGGGCTCATTGCACGTGCTCACGCCGGAGTTCTATCCCCTCAGTCCTGTCATCAACCAGGCGTTTGCCGCATCGAAGACGCTGGTCGAAGAGGTCGACTTCGACGAGATGAACGACCCGGCCCAGATGATGAACGCGCTTGGCAGGGCGATGCTGACCGACGGCCGGACGCTCGAGCAGCTGGTGGCGCCGTCGACGATTGCCGAAGTCTCTAAGCGCGCGGAGAAGGCGGGCCTGCCGATAATGGCGCTGCAGCGCATGAAGCCCTGGCTGGTCGCGATCACGCTGATGGGACCCACCTTGCAGGCGGCCGGATTCAAGGCCGAGCTTGGCGTCGACAAGCACTTCTTCGATCGCGCGAAAGCAGCGGGACTCAAGCGGCAGTCGCTCGAGACGCTGGTGTATCAGATTGATCGCTTCGATCAGCTGTCGCCGAAACTCCAGGAAGAGATGCTGATCGCCAGCATGAAAGAGCTCGACACCCAGGTCGGCAACGTCAAGGAAATGGCGCAGCAGTGGGCCGCCGGAGACGTCAAGGCACTGGAAAAATCGCTGCTCGTCTCGTTCGAGGGGTCTCCCGAGCTTTACGATCGCCTGCTGGTGGAACGTAATCGCAACTGGGTGCCGCACGTCGATGCCTGCCTGCAGCAGAACTCCGGCTGCTTCATTGTGGTCGGCGCTGCTCACCTGGTCGGGCCGGATGGCCTGCCGGCCCTGCTCGCGAAGAAGGGCTATCGGGTAACGCAGCAGTAGTTCAGCTGGGGCGCTTCAACCGGCTGCGGGCCTTCTCGATCTCCGCGCGCACGCCGCAGTCGTGGATGTGGTCGTTGACCAACCCCATGGCCTGCATGAACGCATAACTGGTGGTCGGGCCGACAAACGACCACCCGCGCTTCTTCAGATCCTTCGACATCGCGATCGACTGCGGTGTGGTCGTCATCTTCATCAACGTTTCGCGCGTCACCGTGCGAGGGCGATCGGCAGCCGGCGGTTCCCACGACCAGAAGTACGACGCGAGCGAGCCCTTCTTGTCGATCAGCGCCAGCGCCTGCCGGGCGTTGTTGATGGTCGAATCGATCTTGCCGCGGTGCCTGACGATGCCGTCGTCCTTGAGCAGGCGCTGGACATCTTTCGCGGTGAAGCGCGAGACCGCGTTCGGCTCGAACCCGTTGAACGCCTTGCGGAAATTCTCGCGTTTGCGAAGGATGGTGATCCAGCTGAGGCCGGCCTGGAAGCCTTCCAGGCAGATTTTCTCGAACAACCGTGTGTCGTCGGTCACCGGACGGCCCCACTCCTCGTCGTGATAGCGCACGTAGAGTGGGTCTTCGCCTGGCCACGGGCAGCGCTTCATTTCTTGCGGCCCTTGTTTTTGGCCCTCACTGCCTTCACTTCGGCCTCGAGCGAGGCTTTCACTTTTTCAAGTTCGGCCTTCACCTTCGGGTCGGCCGCGGGATAACGGGGATCGAGCGTCTCGATGGTGTCGACGATCGCCGCTGCCACCGCCAGCCGCGTGAACCACTTGCGGTCCGCGGGAATGACATGCCAGGGCGCCCACTCGGTAGAGGTGTGTCGAATCGTGTCCTGGTACGCCTGCATGTACTCGGCGAAGTGCGCACGCTCACCAACATCCGCGACCGAAAACTTCCAGTGCTTATCGGGCTCGCCCAGTCGCTGCAGGAAACGCAGTCGCTGCTCCTCCTTCGACACATGGAGGAAGAACTTGCGAATCACCACTCCCTGACGCGACAAGTAGCGCTCGTAGGCGTTGATATCTTCGAAGCGCTCGCGCCAGATGTTCTTGGTCACCAGCGCCGGAGGCAGCTGCTGGCGAGCGAGGATGTTCTGGTGCACCCGCACGACCAGCGTCTCCTCATAGTACGAGCGGTTGAAGATGCCGATGTGGCCCCGCCGCGGCAGGAAGCGCGACGAGCGCCACAGGAAGTCGTGGTCCAGCTCTTCGTAAGAAGGTGCCTTGAACGAGTGGACCTCGCAACCTTGGGGGTTGACGCCCGACATGACGTGCTTGATTGTGCCGTCCTTGCCGGCCGCGTCCATGGCCTGGAACACGAGCAGTATCGACCAGCGGTCCTGCGCGTATAGGCGTTCCTGCAAGTCAGAAAGGCGCGCGATGCCGTCTGACAAGAGGCCGTCGGCGGTCGCCTTGAGCGACGCCCCCCAAGGGTCGGCGGGGTCGACGTCAGCCAGGCGGAACCGCGAACCGTTGGTAACGCGGTAGCGTGCGGCGATCTCGGCGAATGAAGGCGTCTTCACGATCGCGACTTTACCGGTGAAGGCGCCAGGATGGCTAGTATCAGCAGCCGTTGCGAGCCGTTGTTCCGCACTCCGTGCGGCACTCCGTCCGGGGCCACCAGCAGGTCGCCGCGGGTCATCGACAGCTCCTGCCCCTCAAGCAAGAACAGGCCGTCTCCTTCGAGCACGTGATAGACCTTGTCCTGTCCGGCGTGGGCGTGCAGCGCGTGCTCTTGTCCGGGTTCGAACGCGTTCAGCCCGACGAGCAGCCGAGGCGACTCGAAGAGCGTTACCTTGCCCATCTTGTCGGCGGTGTAACGGGCGTGGTCGGCAGGACGGATGACGGCCGGGTGTGTCATGGCTTGTTCGCGCTGAGGTTCAGGCGCCAGTAATCCAGGGTGAACGGAGGATCTTCTCGCGCCGACAGCTCGGTGACCCGATCGATGAAGGCCTGCTTCAAGCCTGGATCGGGCAACCGTTCCAGATGCGGGTGATAGATGACGGTGGTGACAAACTCGCGATAGTCGGCTTCCGTGGCGAGCGTGGTCGGCGCTTCCTCAAGGCTGGTCTCGATGGCAGCAAACCCAGCGCGCTGCAGCCGCTCCGCCGTGGTTTCTGCGTCGGCAAACTCCCACGGTCCTGGCCACTCGCCGAAGTACTGGGCGAACGGCGCGGCGTGCATCAACTGTTCGGCCAGGGCATGTGCGCGGGCGAGGTTGGGCCCACCACCGCACTGCGCCATCAGCCGCCCGCCCGGGCGGAGCGCCTGCAGGATGTTCACGAACAGCGCGTCGTGATCCTTGATCCAATGGAAGGTCGCCGTGCTGAACACCAGGTCGGCCCAGTTCGCGAACGGCAGGTCCGGCAACGACACCTGCACGAATGCGGCGCGATCGCCGAAGACGGGCCGCAGGTTGGCGCGCGCCGTCATCAGCATGTTCCACGAACGGTCGATTGCCACCAGCCGGCCGTGCGGCAACCGCTCCAGCAGTTCGCCGGTCAGGCGTCCGCTGCCACAGCCGGCGTCGATCGCGCGTTCGTCGCCGTTGACCGCCAACCGCGACAACACCTTCTGTCCCCACGTCGTCTGGGGGGCAGACACCTTGTGATACGCCGCCGCATTCCACTCCGTCACGGCTCCTAGTGTAGCCTTCCGAGTTGCGGATGTCGTTTCCAGCTACTCGTCTCTCGGTCGTCGAACGCACGCGCAGCCTTGATGAAGAGACGCGCCGCGTGGCGTGGGCCACGATCATCGAGGCATATTGGAAGCCTGCGTACAAGCATCTCCGCCTCAAGTGGTCGCTGGGCCCGGACGAGGCCGCCGACCTGACGCAGGAGTTCTTCACGACGACACTCGAGAAGGACGTGGTCGAGCGTTACGACCCGGCGCGAGCGCGCTTCCGCACCTACCTGCGGCTGTGCCTGGACGGTTTTGCCGCGAACGCCCGCAAGGCTGAACGCCGGTTAAAGCGCGGCGGCGAGGTCACGATCGTGCCGTTGGACTTTCAGACCGCTGAGGGCGAGATGGCCCGGCACGAAGGTTCGGTGGACGCCGATGTCGATGAGATCTTCTACCAGGAGTGGCTGCGCGCCCTGCTCGAACGATCGGTCGCCGAGCTGAAGCAGTTCGCCGACGGGAGTGCGCGGCCGATCATGTTCGACGTGTTTGCGCGTTACGACCTGGCAGACGAGGGCGATGCCCGGCCGACCTATGCCGACCTGGCGCATGACCTCGGCCTGACCGCGGCGACGGTCACGAACCACCTTGCGGCGATGCGCCGCCAGTTCCGCCAGATTATCCTGACCCGTTTGCGTGATCTCACTGCGAGCGAGGAAGAGTTCGAATCGGAAGCGGCGCGGCTGCTTGGGAGTCGCCGGTGAACTGGCTCTCCGATCGCGCCATCGAGCGGCTGCGCGATGCGGCGGCGTGGCCTGAGCTCGACGCCCGATATGTCATCACCGGGGTCGCCGGTCGCGGCGGCATGGGCACGGTGTACGTCGCCCGCGATCAGCTGCTCGACCGCGAGGTCGCAGTCAAGGTGCTGGATCTGGCGGATCGGAAGGGGTCGCGGGTTGCCCGACTGACCCGTGAGGCCCACATTCTGGCGAGATTGGATCATCCCGGCATCGTGCCGGTTCATGACGCCGGCGTGCTACCCGATGGCCGGTCATTCTACGTGATGAAGCTGGTGCGCGGACGCCGCCTCGACGAAGTGCTGGCAGGCGAAGCCCCACACGCGCTGCGCCTCGACCTGTTCATGCGGGTGCTCGACGCGGTCGCCTTTGCGCATGCGCACGGCGTGGTGCATCGCGACCTCAAGCCCGAAAACATCATGGCGGGCGCGTTTGGCGAGGTGTTCGTAATGGATTGGGGCGTCGCGCAAGACGGCGCCGCCGACGCCGAGCCGGCGATTGTCGGCACGCCCGGGTTCATGCCGCCGGAACAGGCCGGCGCGCGCGAAGTGGACGCCCGAGCCGATATCTTTGCCCTTGGCGCAGTGTTGGCGCAGGTGATCGGCCGCGAACCGTCGCCGGCACTGGCGGCGATTGCCGCCAAGGCGCACAACCCCGAAGCACAGGCGCGCTATCAGACCGTGGAACAGTTGGCGGCCGACTTGTCCCGGTTTCGCAACCAGGACCGCGTCAGCGCCTATCGCGAGTCGCCGGCGGAGCAACTGCTGCGCATTTATCGCCGTTACGAACTACCAATCCTATTGGTGCTGGCCTACGTGGTGATGCGACTCGTGCTGCTTGTGTGGGCTGGCGTTTAGGCCCGTACAGACGGCTCCCGCGAACGTTGAAGAGACTACTCAGGAGGAATTGATGAAGAAGCCTGTGTTCGCGATGTTGCTCGGTGGAGTTCTTGGTACGTTCGACGGGTTGAGCGCGCTGATCTCGGCCCCCGAAACTCAAACGCAGATTGCCTCGATCGTGATCGGCTCGACGTTCAAGGGCGTAATCGCCGGAGCCATCATCGGGCTAGTGGCTCAACGCACGCGGTCTATGGCCGTCGTGTTGTCGGTTGGGGTAGTGGTCGGGGCGCTGCTCGCGTACCTGGTGACGCTGGCCAACCCGTACTTTTGGGAAATCATCATTCCCGGCACGCTCGTTGGCCTCATCGTGGGGTTTGCGACGATGAAGTACGGCGGCCCGGCCGCTGCCCGCGCCTAATACGCCCAGGGGCGAAAGGCGATCATGCCCCAGGACCACAGATAGGCCGTGAGCACGCAAGCGCACAGCGACACGACCAGGGCATAGGCGAGAAGCCACGGGCCCGCGCCGCGCCGCCAACCATCGATCGCGAAGAGTACGGAGAGAATCGCGGCAGCCGGTTGCAGCACCGTGCCCAGGAACATCGTGGCGGTCCAGATGTTCTGCGTGCCAAGGTTGACGTCAGAGACGTTCATGATGCCAACCACCGGCAGCAGCAGGGCGACGCTGCCAAGTATCAACACGCTCTTGGCCCACCAGAATCCGGATGGTTCGGCGCGCGAGGCGTGAACCACCCACGGCACCAGCATCACGACTGGCGTCAGGGCCAGCGCGAACGAGAAGAAGACCGGCCAGCGAACGGCTTCCACCTGCCAGCGCGGTCGCCGCTCGGCGTACTGAAATCCGCCGGTCAGGACCATAGTGCCGAATTCGTCTTCGGCAAACACACGCGTTGCCTCGACATCGGCCTCAACCCTGAACAAGTTATCCGCCACCGGAATGAGCTCCTCAGAGTTACCGAACACTGGATCGATGTGAAGCCCGCCGGGCGCAGCCGCGACGGTCCCGCCGGACACCAGCCACTCGATCAATGCCATCGCCTGATTGCGAGGATTGGCGCGGTGGTAGTAACCCTCGAAGCGTTGCAGTGCATCGGCGGACAGCGACACGCGCGGCTTGGCCGGGGGAGCCACGTCGGCCTTCAGGTAGCGGACCGCGAGTTGCGAGATGCGCCGCATCGCCTCGGGTGAATGAGTTGAGTTGAGCAACACCACGTAGCCGACATCGCGCCCCGCCGAGTAGGCGTAAAGCGACGAGAAGCCGTCGATACCTCCGCCGTGGCCGAGCATGGGGAAGCCTTCCCTGGCCGACGCCGCGATCGCCGAGCCGTAGCCCACGCGCAAACCCGATTCCGACGCCAGTGAGGTGCGAGGGTGTTCCATGTTGCTCAAGTACTCGGGATCAATCACGAGCTGATCTGCCGTCTCGCCCCAATTGAGCAGCACATGCACGAACTTTCCAAGTTCCAACGGCGAGGTATGGAGGTTGCCCGCCGGGCGCAGGTAGATTTGGGAATAACCGACCGCAGGTCCGGTGCGTGCACGGTAGCCCTTGGCGAGTAGCGCCTCGTCCGCCGGTGTCAGGTGGAAGCTGCTGGTGTTCATGCCGATCGGCGTGAAGGTGCGGGCGGTGACGAAGTCTTCGTAGGGCTTGCCGGTGATCTTCTCGATGAGGTAGCCGGCGACGGCGAAGCCAGGATTCGAATACGCCACCCGCGTGCCCGGCCGCCAGCGCACGTCGCGCGATCGCGGGTTGCGGCGCAACACCTCGAGCAACGGCAAATCCGGCGGATCGAGCGCGTTGTAGACCTCGTTGAAGTGCATGTCGTCGAAGCCGGCGGTGTGCTGGAGCAAGTGAATCACCCGCACGGGATCGCCTGGCTCCCAGGGGTTGTTGAACGGCACTTCTGAGGCGATCTCCGCGATCGGCGTGTCGAGATCGAGGTCGCCGTCCTCGGACAGCTGCACCAGGGCCATCGCGATGAAGGTCTTGCTGATTGAGCCGGCGCGGAAGTGCGTGTCAGCGGTGACCGGCGTGCGGCGATCGCGATCCGCCAGGCCGACGCCGCCGGCCCACTCGACGCCCGACTGGCGCACCAGCGCGATGCCGGCGCCAGGAACACCCGTCTCGTCCAGCACTTTCTGCGCGGCCAACCGGAACTCGTCGACCGTCCTGGGCCAGGGATCGCTCGGCGACTGGGCGGCAACCCCGGCGCAAGCGCCGAACGCAATTACGAGCGACCACAGTGGTTTCATGTCCAGGGCAGCTCGACGGCGCCGCGGTCCTGGCGTTGGGCGAGATCGGGCAGGCCCGAGACCAGCCGCAGCACATCGTCGGGCAGGTCGCGAGCGGACCAGGTGGACGAATCCACGCACGCGACGCGGACGAACCCTTCGGCCAGCAACTGCGCGGTCGAGTCGTCGCGAATCTCGAAGGCGTGGTGCAGGCGTCGTGGGTTCTCGACCGTGGTGCTGATACCCACGCGGACGATTTGTCCGGCCCGCGCCGGCGCGCGGAACTTCGAATGGACCTCGACCCGCGGCATGCCGAACTGGTGCGAGTCAAGCAGCGACTGCCGCGATCGCCCGAGCGAGGCGAACAGCTCCTCTTCGGCGTCCTCGAACCAGCGGAGGAAGTTTGGAAACCACACCACGCCGGCGGCGTCGGTGTCGGACCAATGCACCTTCTTGCGAATCTGAAAGAAGCTCGGCATGGCGTTAACTGTAAACTCTTAGCCATCCGCATGGAAGGTTGGCACGGCTGGGACGAATACGCGGCGTATTACGACTGGGAGAACGCCCAGACGGTGGGGCGGCGTGACATTGCCTTTTGGCAGCGCATGGCTTCCCCTGTCAAAGGACCGGTGCTCGAGTTGGGTTGCGGCACCGGACGGGTGGCGTTGCCGGTGGCACGCGAGGGGGCGACGGTGGTCGGTATCGACCGATCCGCGCCGATGCTCGACCGCGCTCGCAAGCGGGTGAAGCGGGCGCGGCTGCAGTCGCAGGTGCAGTTGGTGCGCGGCGATATTCGCCACCTGCCGTTTCCCGACAGGGCGTTTCCCCTTGTGATCGCGCCCTACGGCATTCTGCAATCGCTGCTGGTCGAGCGCGATCTCTCCAAGACGCTGGCCGCCGTGTCACGGGTGATGACCAAGAAGGGGACGTTCGGGCTGGAGCTGGTCGCCGACCTTCCCGCCTGGGACGAGTACTCGAAGCGCATCAGCATGCGCGGCAAGCGTGGTCCCAACGGCAAGCCCATTACGCTGGTCGAGTCGGTCATCCAGGACCGCGCCCGCCAGATCACCCGCTTCGAGCAGGAGTTTGTCGAGGGCCGCGGCAAGAGCGCGGTGCGCAAGAAGTTTGGCCTCGCCTTCCGCACCTTGACGGTGCCGCAGATGGTCCGGCGGCTCGAAAAAGCCGGCCTCGAGGTGTCGGCGCTGCTCGGCGACTACCAGGGCGGGCCCTGGGACCTTCGCGCCGAAGTTTGGATCATCCTGGCCCGGCGGAGGTAAAATGCCGGTTTGCGATCTTGGACGAACTTAGAGGTTTGTCCTTACAGCTTTCCAGGAGCACTGCATGTCCGGCCATTCCAAGTGGCACACGATTAAGCACAAGAAGGGCGCCGCCGACGCCAAGCGCGGCAAGATTTTTACGCGCCTGATCAAGGAACTCACGGTGGCTGCCCGTAGTGGCGGCGGCGACCCCGGCATGAATCCGCGCCTGCGCACGATCATCGCGGCAGCCAAAGAAGTGAACATGCCCGCCGACAACATCAAGAAGGCGATCTTGCGCGGCACCGGCGAGCTGCCCGGCGTGATCTACGACGAAATCACCTACGAGGCCTACGGCCCCGGCGGCTCGGCGCTGATCATCGAAACGCTGACCGACAACAAGAACCGCACGGTCGGCGAGCTGCGCCACATGCTCGAGAAACACAGCGGCAACCTTGGCGCTACCAACTCGGTGGCGTGGATGTTCTCCAAGAAGGGCCTGATCGTGGTCGAGAAGGCCAAGGCCGACGAGGAGAAGCTGCTGAACATCGCCCTTGAAGCCGGCGCCGACGATGTGCAGGACGCCGGTGAGAATTGGGAAGTGCTGAGCGACCCGGCGGCGTTCGAGGCGGTTCGCGACGCGGTCAAGGGTTCCGGCGTCGAGCCGGCCAGCGCGCAGGTGGCCATGCTGCCCCAGAACTACGTCACGCTCACCGGCACGCCTGCCAACCAGATGATTCGGCTGATGGACGCGCTTGACGACCACGAAGACGTCAAGCAGGTGTGGTCGAACTTCGACATCGAGGAAAAGGAGATCGAGGCCTCGCTGGCGTGAGAGTGTTCGGCATCGATCCCGGCTCGCAGTGCACGGGCTACGGCTGCGTGGATAGCGACGGCCGGCGTCACCAGCTGGTGCTGTGCGGCGCAATCCGCACCGGGGTCGCCGCCACCTTTCCGGAGCAGCTCTCGATCATCTACCGGGAGCTTTCCACTCTCATCACCGCGCAACGTCCCGACTTCGTGGTCATCGAAAGTATTTTTCACGCGGTGAACGCGCGCAGTGCGCTCAAGCTGGGTCATGCCCGGGGGGTGGCCATGCTGGCGGCCACCGAGGCAGGCCTCACCGTGATTGAATACACACCCGCGGAGATCAAGCGCTCGGTGGTCGGCTACGGCCGAGCGGAGAAGGCCCAGGTGGGGCAGATGGTGAAGCTGTTGTTGGGGCTCGACGCCGTTCCGACGCCGCATGACGCGGCCGATGCGCTCGCGGTCGCGATCTGTCACCTGCACGCCGGCAAGGGCACGCCCAAAGGCCCGCTTGCGACCAAGGGCAGCAAGGCCGCGACCAGCTGGCGCCACTACAAGCCCGTCGCGCGGGCCGTTCGATGACCCTTCGACTCAAGCACGCCCGCCTTCGCCGGCCGCGCTTTCGTTCAGGGCAGGTCGCGCGATGATCGCCCATCTGCGGGGCCAGGTATTCGAAAAGCATCCCAATCGCCTGATCGTCGAGGTCGCCGGCGTCGGCTACGACGTCCAGGTGCCGCTGTCTACGTTTTACACGGCCGGTGAGCCGGGCACCGAGATCGCCTTGCGCATCCACACCCATGTTCGCGAAGATCAACTGTCGCTCTACGGCTTCGCGACCAGTCTCGAGCTGACGATGTTCGAGCGGTTGATCGGGGTGAGCGGCATTGGCCCGAAGCTCGCGCTTTCGGTGCTGTCGGGCATTGAGACGCGGGATCTCGTGGGTGCTATTCAGCGCAACGACCTCGCGCGCCTCACCGCCATTCCCGGGGTCGGCAAGAAGACCGCCGAGCGCATGTGCGTGGAGTTACGCGACCGCCTGCCGAAGGCGATGGTCAGCGAGGCCACGCCGGCGCCGGGCGACCAGTTGCGCGACGATCTGGTCTCGGCCCTGATCAATCTCGGCTACCATCGGCAGAATATCGACAAGTCACTCGACAAGCTGGTGACCCACACCGGCGAGCCGCGCTTCGAGGACGTGCTGCGCTCCGCGTTGAAGGACCTTTCCCGTGGATGACCAGCGCCTGACGACGCCCTCGCGCGTCGACGAAGACGCGCAGGAAGAAGCCGGACTCCGCCCGCGCCGCCTGGACGAGTACATCGGGCAGGATCGCGTGCGCGAACAGCTGCACGTCTCGATCACCGCGGCCAAGCAACGTGGCGAGCATCTCGATCACGCGCTGCTCTACGGGCCGCCTGGTCTGGGCAAGACGACGCTGGCGTACGTGATCGCGAACGAACTGGGCGTCGCCATTCGCACCACCTCGGGCCCGGTGATCGAGAAGCCGGGCGACCTCGCCGGCATTCTTTCGAACCTGCAGCCGCGCGAGGTGCTGTTCATCGATGAGATTCACCGCATGTCGCCGGCGATCGAAGAGATCCTCTACCCCGCGATGGAAGACTTCGAGCTCGACATCGTGATCGGCCAGGGCCCGGGCGCCCGCTCGGTGAAGGTGCCGGTGGAGCCCTTCACGTTGATCGGTGCGACCACCCGCGCCGGGCTGTTGACGTCGCCACTGCGCGCGCGTTTTGGCATCGTCCATCGCCTGGATTTCTACGATGCCCGCGACATCGAGGAGATCGTGCGGCGCTCGGCACGCATTCTCAATGTGCCCATGGATGATGCGGCGGCCACCGAGATAGCCGGCCGGTCGCGCGGCACGCCGAGGATCGTCAACCGGCTGCTGCGCCGGGTCCGCGACTACGCGCAGGTGCGCGCCGATGGTCGCATCACGGTAGAAGTGGCACGCGCGGCCATGGCGCTGCTCGATGTCGACAAATACGGCTTCGACGAGAGTGACCGCCGGCTGGTGTTGACGATTATCGAAAAGTTCAACGGCGGGCCGGTAGGATTGGGCAGCCTGGCGGCGGCGCTCAGCGAAGAAGCCGACGCCATTGAAGACATGTATGAGCCGTATCTGATCCAGATCGGCTTCCTGGAACGCACACCGCGCGGCCGGATTGCCACCGCCCGCGCCTACGAGTATTTCGGGCGCACCATGCCCGGGAGGGGGTTGTTTTGAACGTCCGCCGAGTAGAGATCAAGAGCCTGGCCACGTACGTGCCGCCGCGCCTGTTGACCAACGCCGATCTCGAGAAGATGGTCGACACCACCGATGAGTGGATCCTGCAGCGCACCGGCATTCGCCAGCGCCACATTGTCGATCCGGGCGTGGCGACCAGCGACCTGGCCGCCGAGGCAGCAAAAGAGGCGATCAAGCGGGCCGGCCTCAAACCCGAAGACATCGACCTGATCATCGTCGGCACGGTGACGCCCGACATGCTGTTCCCGAGCACGGCGTGCCTGGTGCAGCACAAGATTGGCGCGACCAAGGCATGGGGTTTCGACCTGTCTGCGGCGTGCTCGGCTTTTACCTATTCGTTGACCGTCGGCAGCCAGCTGGTGGCCGCCGGAGGCGTCAGGAACGCCCTCGTGATCGGTGCTGACGTGATGTCGAGCATCATCGACTACACCGATCGCGCCACCTGCGTGCTGTTCGGCGATGGTGCCGGCGCTGTCGTGCTCGGGCCGTCAGCGGACCCGAACGTCGGCATTCTCGACTTCGAGCACATGATCGATGGCGGCGGTGGCGGCGCGTTGTGCATGCCGGCGGGCGGCAGCCGGATGCCGGCATCGCACGAGACGGTCGACCAGCGGCTCCACTACGTCAAGCAAGATGGCCAGACCGTGTTCAAGTTCGCCGTGCGCAACACGGGAGAAATCTGCGAGCGGCTGCTCAAGCGGAACAACCTCACCGGCGACGACCTCGACCTGTTCGTCTCGCACCAGGCCAACAAGCGCATCATCATGTCGGCCGCCGAGCGCATCGGGATGCCGGAAGAGAAGGTCGTGATCAACATCGATCGCTTTGGCAATACCACGGCGGCGACCATTCCGCTCGCGCTGAACGACGCGGTGGAGAGCGGCCGGTTGAAGAAGGGTCACCTCATCATGCTGACCTCGGTAGGTGCGGGCTTCACGGTCGGGTCGTTGCTCGTACGCTGGGGCCTCTAGGGGTTTAAACAAAGACGCGGTGTGTCATTTCAACTCAAATCAGCTGGCAACAAGCATGGAAACATACATTAACGTGTTTGTTTCCATGGTTTTATAGTCTACATTCACAATAGAACAGTTTGCGCCTTCTACTCTGCTCTGAACATCACACACCTGCACATTCGAATTTTCTTCCTGCTTATAGATGTGGCCCCTGTCATATCGAGTGCTATACTGCCATCGATTTGCCGGCTCGGCCGCATGTCGCGCGGGCTTTTGCTCTAAAACTGTCTGTTGGTTCGTAACCTTGGGATCGAAATGAAATTATTCGGCAGGGCTTGCCGGAGGTTAGCAACTGCAGCGCTCGCGATGAGCGTGTCGATGGTTGCCCCGGCCCTCGCACAGACGACCGACGAAGCGGTGCGTGCCGCGGTCTCGTCGCGGTCTTCCGCGCGAGTCATCATGCAATTCACGAACAACGCTGCGCGCGATGCCGCCTTCAATCGACTGCTCGATCGAGGCGCCGCCGTTCGTGTCACCGACACGGAAGCAGGCCCCGCGCTCGTGGTGTTCGGCAACGCCTCGTCGCTCAGCGCCGAATTCGCGTCGGCCTCCCAGGTCTCGATTGACGCCGTGGTCGCTGTGACATCGACGCCGGCTCGCGCCTCGAGCGCGCGTCGCTCGAGCGGTTCGATCGCTGCGCACGGATACGGTGCCGTCACCAATGGCATTGCCGTCGCCATCATCGACTCCGGCTTCAGGCCGCACGCCGATCTCCCGGCGTCGCGCGTCCGCAAGTTCAAGGATTTCGTCACCGGCGGCACCACGCCGGTTGACAAGTGCGGTCACGGCACGCACGTCGCCGGCATCGTCGCTGGCAGCGGTCTGGCGTCGGCGGGCGAGTTCGCCGGAATGGCGCCGTCGGTCGATATTGTTGCGTTGCGCGTGCTCGGCGACGACTGCTCGGGCAATACCAGCGACGTCATCGACGCGCTTGAGTGGGTGGCCCGCAACCACGCCACCTACAGAATCAGGGTCGTCAACCTCTCCCTTGGCCACGCGGTGTTCGAATCGATCGTCACCGACCCAATGGTGCAGGCGGTTGAGCGCCTCTCGCGCAAGGGCATTGTCGTGGTGACGGCGGCCGGCAACGTCGGGACCAACCCCGTCAACGGCCTGCCGGGTTACGGCGGCGTCGGCGTTCCCTGCAACGCGCCGTCGTCGGTGTGTGTCGGCGCGCTCGATACCAGGGCGACCGCTGGGTTTGGCGACGACGGCGTGGCCGCGTTCAGCTCCCGCGGTCCGACGCGGTTCGACCTGCTGGCGAAGCCTGACTTGGTCGCACCGGGCGTTCGCATCACGTCGTTGGCCGCTCCCGGCAGCAAGCTCTTCGTCGAGAATCAGGGCCTGCATGTGTTCGGTGGCAACGAAGGCGCGGGCAAGCCGGCTGGCTACCTCACGCTTTCGGGCACTAGCATGGCGTCGCCGATGGTTGCGGGCGCCGCGGCCATCCTGCTGCAAGAGAATCGCCTGATGTCGGCCAACGCGGTCAAGCTCGCGCTGCAGTACACGGCTCGGCAACTGACCGAGACTGACGCGCTGACGCAAGGCGCCGGCGTGCTCAATACGGCAGGTGCCGTCCGTCTGGCCCAGCTCATCAACCCGCGTGCCGCGCACGACTCGTTCTGGCTGCGCAAACGCAACCTCCCGGTGTCCAACACCGACGCGTCGGGCCAGACCGTCACTTGGGGCAAGAAGATCATTTACGGCGACCGCTACATTGCGCCGTCCGGTGTCCAGGTCCACCTGCGTCGCTGGGACGACAACATCGTGTGGGGCTACGACGCGCTCGCCGACAACATCGTGTGGGGCAACGGTACCGGCGCCGACAACATCGTGTGGGGCGACGACGACAACGTCGTGTGGGGCCACCTGCACGACGACAATATAGTCTGGGGCAGCAACATTGTCTGGGGCGACAACATCGTCTGGGGCTACTGGGCTGCCAACGTGGTGTGGGGCTTCTGGGACGACAACATCGTGTGGGGCAACCTCACACACGACGACCTGGAAAACATCGTGTGGGGCAACGCCTGGGACAACATCGTCTGGGGCAACTGCGCCGGCTCGCCGAGCGAGGACAGCAACATCGTCTGGGGCAATTGCGAGAACATCGTGTGGGGCAACGCGGTTCTGACCGGGTGGGGACAGTAGCCATGGAGAAGATGCCTTACCAGCCCGAACTTGACCGCACGACGGCCACGACGGCCATGACGTCCGCGACCGGCGCCACCACTTCTGACTGGCGCAACGGCCTGCCGGTGCTCGCCGGCTCGAACTTCACTCTTCGCGAACTGCGCAGCGAGGACGCCGCGTCGCTGTTGGCGATGCTTTCGACCGAAGAAGTGGCGCGATTCATCTCGCCGCCGCCGACCACCGTCGAGGGTTTCGAGCGCTTTATCGCCTGGACGCACCGCGAGCGCCTGGCCGGCAGTTACATCTGCTTCGGTATTGTCCCCAAGGGCATGGAGCAGGCGGTCGGCCTCTTTCAGTTGCGCTCGCTTGAGCCCGGCTTTGCCTCGTGCGAATGGGGCTTCGCCATCGGGTCGTCGTACTGGGGCACGGGCGTGTTCCCCGAAGGCGCACGGCTGGTCATCAATTTCGCGGTGGACGTGATCGGTGCGCAGCGCCTCGAAGCGCGTGCCGCGGTCGCCAATGGTCGCGGTAACGGCGCCCTTCGCAAGATCGGTGCGGTGCAGGAAGGCGTGCTGCGCCGGTCGTTCGTGCGCAACGGCCAGTATCACGACCAGGTGATGTGGTCGATCCTCGCCGAGGATTGGCGCCTGCAGCGGCTGGGTCTGCAGCCGGTAATCGTTCACTAGAACGCCGGCACCCGTTATACGTTAAGGCCCGGACGCCTCCAGGGGGGTTCGGGCTATTTTTTTATTCCTGCCGTGAACGTCAGCGATTTCGACTTCCACCTTCCCGACGAGCTGATAGCTCAGGACCCGCCCGCCGAGCGTGGCGCATCGCGACTACTGGCGCTCGATCGGGCCAGCGGCCGGCTGTCACATCACCAGTTCGCTGACCTGCCCTCGCTGTTGCGGGCCGGCGACTTGCTGGTCGTCAACGACACGCGCGTGTTCCCGGCGCGGCTGATCGGTCATCGCCTGCCTGGCGGTGGGGCCGCCGAGTGCTTCCTGGTTCGTCCGACCGAAACGCGCGATGAGTGGGTCGCCCTGGTGCATCCAGGCCAGCGGCTTCGTGAGGGCGCGCGGATGGTGTTTGCCGCCGGCCCTCTCCGCCTGAACGCCGAGGTCGTGGGGATGCACTTCCATGGCCGCCGGACGGTGCGGCTGTGGACCGACGACCGCTCGCCGGTGCGCGAGGCGATTGACGCGATCGGCCACATCCCGCTGCCGCCGTACATCAAGCGAGACGATGCCGCGATGGACCGCGATCGCTACCAAACAGTGTTCGCGCGCAACCGCGGATCGATTGCGGCGCCGACCGCGGGCCTGCACTTCACGCCCGCCCTGCTCGACTCGCTCGCGCGGCGCGGCATTGAGCGGACCGCCGTGACGCTGCACGTCGGCTACGGCACGTTCCAGCCCATTCGCGTCGATCGTGTCGAAGACCACCAGATGGAAGCCGAGCATTACGAGGTGACCGCCGACACCGCGGCGGCGTTGACCGCAGCGCGCCGCGAGCGCCGCCGGATTATCACGGTCGGCACGACCTCGACGCGGACCGTGGAGTCGCTGGCGATCGATGATGACGGTGCGGTGCGGGCGGGACGCGGCGAAACCGCGCTGTTCATTCACCCCGGCCACCAGTTCCGCCTGGTCTCGGGCATGGTGACCAACTTTCACCTGCCGCGCTCGTCGCTGATCATGTTGGTGTCGGCATTGGCCGGCCGGGAGCACGTGCTGGCCGCGTACGAGGCCGCGGTCAGGCAACGCTATCGGTTCTATAGTTACGGAGACGCGATGGTGGTCCTATGAAGCTGCCGTACGAAGAATTCGATCTGTCGGGTGTGAAGACTTACCCGCTGCGCTCGCGCGAGAGCAAGGTGTCGCTTGCGCAGTTTGCCACGCCGTACAAAAAAGGTAGCGGAGTAGACGGGCTGTTGAAGACACTGCCGTCGCTGCTCGCCGCGAGTGACCTCAAGGCGGTGGTGCGGGCCGTGCTGGCCGCGCGGCAAGGCGAACGCGCCATTGTCTGGGGGCTCGGCGCCCACGTGCTGAAGACCGGCTTATCGCCGGTGATCGTCGACTTGATGGAGCGAGGGTTCGTCTCGGCGATCGCTACCAACGGCGCCGGCATCATTCATGACTTTGAGATCGCCCTGGCCGGTGCCACTTCCGAAGACGTGGATGCGACGCTTGGCCCGGGCAGGTTCGGCATGGCGGAAGAGACCGGCACGCAGTTGAACCAGGCGATTACCGACGGGGCCGCCGCCGGACTGGGGTTGGGACAGGCGGTCGGCAAGTTCCTGGCCGAGCGCAAGGCGCCGTTCGCCCAGATCAGCGTCGCCGCCACCGCCCACCGCCTGGGCATTCCGCTGACCGCCCATGTCGCGATTGGCACCGACATCATCCACATGCACCCGAAGGCCTCGGGCGCGGCGATTGGCGAAGCCAGCCTACGCGATTTCAAATACTTCACGTCGGCGGTGGCCCGGCTGGAGGGCGGCGTGTTTCTGAATTGCGGTTCCGCCGTCGTCTTGCCCGAGGTATTCCTGAAGGCGGTCGCAATTGCGCGCAACGCCGGGCGCTCTCTCGAGGGCCTGACGACGGTGAACCTGGATTTCCTGAGGCACTACCGGGCGCTGACCAACGTGGTGTCAAGGCCAACCGCCGGCACCGGCAAGGGCTATTCCCTGACCGGGCATCACGAGATCATGC
The DNA here is from genome assembly GCA_031364805.1 of Acidobacteriota bacterium. Classification (GTDB taxonomy): domain Bacteria; phylum Acidobacteriota; class Vicinamibacteria; order Vicinamibacterales; family UBA2999; genus 12-FULL-67-14b. The sequence continues at coordinate 2,638 of JANLWW010000098.1, read as the reverse complement.
TGCCTCTGCTGGCGGCGTCTCTGATTGAGGGCGAATAAGGCGCCGGCGGCATCAAGTCTTGCCGGGCTCGCCGGGCCTGAAGTACCATCAAAGATTCGTGCCGGAGTAGCTCAGCCGGTTAGAGCACGCGTCTCATAAGCGCGGGGTCGGCAGTTCGAGTCTGCCCTCCGGCACCATGAATCCGTAATCCCATGCGGCTGATCGAGCGCGTTCGCCGTTACGTTGCGCAGCACGCGCTGTGGACGGCCGACACGCGCGTGGTCGCCGCCGTGTCTGGCGGCTCAGACTCGGTGGCGCTATTTACGCTGCTTCAGCAAGCCGCGGCCAAAGGCGACTGCCAGCTCGCCGGTCTTGCTCACCTGCATCACCACATTCGCGGCGACGCGGCCGACGGCGACGCGCTGTTTTGCCGCGACTTGGCCGCAAGGGCCGGGGTGCCCGCGGTGATTGGCGATGCCGACGTGCCTGCGCTCGCCCGGCGCGACGGTGTGTCGCTCGAAGTGGCAGGGCGGGACGCGCGCCAGCGGTTCTACGCCAAGGCGCAAGGCACGTTACGGGCCTCATGCGTTGCCGTGGCGCATTCGCGGGACGACCAGGCTGAGACGGTCTTGTTGAGACTGGTGCGAGGGGCGGGACCCGCGGGCCTGTCGGGCATCGCGCCGCGCCGCGGCCAACTTGTGCGCCCGCTGCTCGAGCTGTCGCGGGTCGAACTCCAGGCTTACCTCGACGGCATCGGGCAGAGTTGGCGTGAAGACGCAACCAACATCGACTGTGCCATTCCGCGCAACCGCATTCGGCACCAGGTGCTGCCGCTCTTGCGAGAACTGAACCAGCAAGCCGACGCCGCTCTTGCGCGCGCGGCCGACATCTTCCGGGCTGACGCTGCGCTTCTTGACGGCCTTGCCAACGAAGCCGCCACCCGGCTCATCAGCATTCAAGAGGCAGGTGGCCGCGTTATGGTCGATGCCACCGAGCTGGTTCGATTGCCCGCAGCGCTCTCGTGGCGAGTGGCGATTCGAGCAATGGAAACTGCCAACCCGTCGCGCTCGTATGGCTTAGAAGACGCGCAACTCGTCTGCGAGGCAGCCGCTGGCGGTAACGGTGCCAACTTGGCGGGCCTCGCGATGGAACGTTCTGGCGCGAACGTTGTCTTAGTAAAGAGGAATGCGCCCAGGGTGCCTGAGGTGCCAGGGGTACCAGGAGTTCCGAGCGCCGATCAATTTGAACTCCAGCTCAGTGTTCCCGGTGCAGTGGTTGCACCGCACGGACGATGGACGCTGAGCGCCACCGGCCCCATGCCGCGGCACGAAGCGCCGGCCGCCCAAGCAGGGCAGGTGATGGTCGACGCCAGCACCTTGAGTCCGGGATTAATCGTCCGGCCACGTCGGCCCGGAGACCGTCTACATCCATTAGGAACACCCGGCACTAAGAAGGTGCAGGACGTGTTTGTGGACCGGAAAATCCCGCGCGATGACCGTGACCGGGAGCCCATCGTGACCGACGAATTGGGCAGGATTGTGTGGGTGGCGGGGCAGGTTTTAGCAGTGCCGTTTCGGGTGACCCCGCTCACGATGACCGTGGTAGTCTTGACCCTGAGGCGCCAGTAGCGCCTGGAGGCAGTGTTGAACACGACAGTAAAGAGCGTCGTTTTCTGGGTGGCGATGATTGTGCTGGTCGCCCTTGTCTGGAACTTCTCGTCGCGCTTCCAGCGCAGCGAGTCGGCCGTCAGCTTCAGCGAGTTCGTCTCGTGGGTCGACTCGGGCCAGGTGGTGCGCGTCAAGATCACCGGCAGCGAACTCACCGGTCTGACCCAGGGCAAAGAAAACTTCCGCACCTACATTCCGTTCCAGTACGAAGGCCTCGTCAATCGGCTGATCGAGAAGAAGGTCATCGTCGAGGCGAAGGAGCCAACGGCCTCGCCGTGGGCCGCGCTGCTGTTGTCGTGGGCGCCGATCCTGTTGCTGATCGGCTTCTGGATTTTCTTCATGCGCCAGGTGCAGAGCGGCGGCAACAAGGCGCTGTCGTTCGGCAAGAGCAAGGCGAAGCTCTCCTCGTCCGCCCAGAAGAAGGTGACGTTCCGTGACGTCGCCGGCGCCGAGGAAGCGAAGAGCGAGCTTCAGGAAATTATCGAGTTCCTCCAGGAACCGCAGAGGTTCCAGAAGCTCGGTGGCCGCATTCCGAAGGGCGTGCTGTTGATGGGCCCTCCGGGCACCGGCAAGACGCTGCTCGCGCGCGCGGTCGCCGGCGAAGCCAACGTGCCGTTCTTCTCGATCAGCGGCTCCGACTTCGTCGAGATGTTCGTCGGCGTCGGCGCCTCGCGCGTGCGCGACCTGTTCGAGCAGGGCAAGAAGAACGCCCCCTGCATCATCTTCATCGATGAGATCGACGCCGTCGGCCGTCACCGTGGCGCAGGCCTCGGCGGTGGGCATGACGAGCGCGAGCAGACCTTGAACCAGCTGCTCGTTGAGATGGACGGCTTCGAGTCGAACGAAGGCGTGATCATCATCGCCGCCACCAACCGGCCCGACGTGCTCGATCCCGCGCTGCTGCGGCCCGGCCGGTTCGATCGCCAGATCGTCGTCGATGCGCCGGACCTCCGCGGTCGCGAAGGCATCCTGAAGGTGCATCTGCGCAACAA
>JANLWW010000016.1:0-6313 GCA_031364805.1 Acidobacteriota bacterium | reverse complement strand
CAATCGGCAGGTTAAAGCTCGCCAGGGTCGCCGCCAGAATGACCAGTGCCGCGCGCGGCACGCCCGCCACGCCCTTGCTGGTCAGCATCAGCGTCAGCATCATCGTCACCTGCTGGCCGATCGTCAACTCGATGCCGGCGGCCTGGGCCACGAACACGGAGGCCAGCGACAAGTAAAGCGTGGTGCCGTCGAGATTGAAGCTATAGCCGAGCGGCAGGATGAACGAGACAATGCGCCGCGGCACACCAAACGCCTCGACGCACTCCATCGCACGCGGCAGCGCCGCTTCGCTCGAAGTGGTCGAGAACGCGATCAGTGCCGGCTCCTTGATCGCCTTGAAGAAGCCGACGATCGGGATGCGGAACATCAGCATCACCGGAATCAGCACCACCAGGAAGAACACCGCCAGCGCGACATAGAGCGTCAAGATCAGGTACGCCAGGTTCTGCAGCACCTGGAGACCGCTCGTGCCGATGGTGTAGGCAATCGCGGCACCGACGCCGATCGGCGCGTAGAGCATGACGATGTTGGTGACCTTGAACATCGCTTCGGTCAGCGATTCGCACCAGGCGATCATCGGCTTGCCCTTCTCGCCGGTCATGCCCAGGCCAATCGCGAACACCATGCTGAACACCACGATCTGCAACACGTCGCCGGTCGCCATGGCGTCGATGATCGAGGTCGGCACCACGTGCAGGAGAATCTGGTCCCAGGTCTGGGCCGCCGTGGTGATTGGCGGCGGACCGGTGGGCGTCGGCAACACCATGCCGACGCCGGGCTGCATGAGGTTGACGGCCAGCAGCCCGATCAGCAGCGCCAGCGTCGTTACCACCTCGAAGTAGATGATGGCGCGCAGGCCCATGCGGCCGACGTCCTTGAAGTGGCCCGCGCCCGCGATGCCCGCCACCAGCGTGCCGAACAACAGCGGCGCGATGATCATCCGGATCATGCGGATGAAGATCTGGCTGAACGGCCGGATGTAATCGGCCACGCTGCGATCGGTGATGCTGATGATGTAGCCGACGATCAAGCCGACGACGAGGCCGATCATGATCTGGGTGGTCGGAGAAATTCGCGGCTTCGCGGTAGTCAATGCTGTCGCCATCGGGATGGATTCTACTGTGAAAAGGGGCTTGGAGGCTTGGAGGCTTGGGGCTTGGATGCCTGGAGCCGCGGCTACCGCACCGGCTGCAAGGGAAGAATGCGCAGCTGTCGGTCGTTGTATTCGATGATGCGCCAGTGCGGGCACTTCTTGGTGTCGGCGTAGAGCCGCTCGCAGTCGTCGCAGCGCACGCACTCGGTGACCAGGATCTTCGGTCCCTCGATGGCGCCCCACTGGCAGGTCTTCTCGCACATCTTGCAAGTGGTGCATTCCGACCAGCGCTTGATGCGGAAGACCGTGAGATACGACATCAGCCCGAGCGTGGCGCCGACCGGGCACAGGAAGCGGCAGTAGAGATTGCGCACGAACAGCGTGGCCGTCAGCAAGAGGCCCAGCCCCACCCACATGGCCGTCGTCCCGAACAGGCCGAACATCCAGAACGGCTCGACATACTGGTAGATCAGCAGGTTATGGGTCGTCACGTAATACGCCAGGACTGCGAACAGGATGCCGTACTTGATCAGGTTCGCGCGTTTCTCGATCGCCCGTGGTACTTCGAAGCGCCAGGCATTGGGCAGCATGACATCCAGGGCTTGCGTGAGGGCGCCGTAGGCGCAAATGCGACCGCAGTAGAGGCGGCCCCAGAGAATCGTTGACACCACCGTGAACCCGAAAAACAGGTACCACGCAATGTTGTATTTCGGCACCGGCCAGTTCCAGTCAACGATGCCGAAGATGTTGGTGATCGAGATCAGGTAGCTCTTCGCAAACCCCATGTAGCCGATGGCGAGCGCGAAGGTCATCAGCTTGAGCGGCACGCTCTTGCGCTGAAAGCTCACCAGTGCCAGCACCAGGAAGGCGGCGAGCAGCGCGATGTCGAGGTACTGCGGAGCCAGGATGTCGGCCCAGGTCTCGACCGCCACTTCGTCGAACCCCCACGGGTCGGGCGCGGGCGGTTGGCCTTCGACTGCGCTCAGGCCAGCCGTCACTGCTTGATCTGGTCCGGCGTGAGAAAAGTCTTAGCCATGGTGCGCGACGCGTCACGCAGTGCGCGCGCCGCACCGTTCATGGTGATCGACGCGCGCGACACGGCGGCGATGTCGCCGCCCACGCGGAACTGGTCGCGAATGCTCTTGTTCTTGAACTGCGCGACGAACTGGGGCGGGTCGATCGAAAAATAACCGTACGGTTCGGAGTTGTAGTCGACGACCACATTCTGGATGATGCCGCGCACGTCCATGCCGACCAGGAAATGAATGGGCCCGTGGTAGGCACGCTCGTTGGGCACCACATCGGTGGTCCAGAAGATGAAGCCGATCGGTGGCGCGGCAGGGTTGGCCTTGGGGTCTTCGCCGTAGACCTTGTAGTGCAGCGGCGTGCCGCCAAATGCCGAGAACCCGCCGGCGTTCGGGAAGAGGGTCTTGAAGTGCGGTTCAGGGCGGGGATTGGTGAAAATCCGCTTGGTTTGCGCCGCGAGCGTGACCAGACCGGCCGTGCTGAGCATCAAGATGAGGACGCCGAATCGCTTCAAACACACTCCTCCGTGGGACTCGCCAAGCATACGCGGTTTCTCGGCGAAACTGGTATGGTTAGCTGCCTATGACCAACCTATTCCGCGTCTCGATGCTGGCGTTCGCGATGCTCGCGTTGCTCTGCCCAGGCGCCGGCGCGCAAACGCCGACCCTGCCGTACGACCACATCCACCTCAACGTGCCCGATCCGGCGGCCGCGGCCAACTGGTACGAGAAGTACTTCGGCGGCAAGCGCATTACCGAAGCCCCCGACCGCATCATGTTTGGCAGCACGCGCTTCATGTTCCTGCGTAACGCGACCGCCAAGCCGAGCGCGGGCAGCGCGATCGACCACGTCGGCTTCTCGTTTGCCGACCTCGACGCCAAGATGAAAGAATTCGAGGCGGCGGGCATCAAGGTGACCACCCCGGCGCGCGATGTCGCGGGGCTGTTCAAGCTGGCCTTCGTCGAAGACCCGTGGGGCACGCGCATTGAAGTCGTGCAGGATCCCGAGCTGCTCGGCCTGCATCATATGCACTTGCGCGCGCCCAATCCCGACGAAGCGTTCACGTGGCTGCTCGACAAGTTCGGCGGCAAGCGCCAGCAGCTGAAGGGCCGCATTGACGCCGTGCGCTACGACGCCGACGGCTTCAGCAGCATGTGGATTCTGGTGGCCAAGGGCGAAACCGAGCCGAGCATCGGCCACGCCATCGATCACATTGGCTGGCGCTCGACCAAGGCCCTTGCTGAGACCATGAACGAGCTCACCGCCAAGGGCGCGGTGGCGACCAGCCAGCCGCGGCCGTTGACCCTGCCCAACGGCCCCTCAATCAACTTTGCCTACGTGGCCGGACCCGCGGGCGCGCGCATCGAACTGGTCGAGCGCCCCGGCCTGAAGCCTGGACAGTAAGAGGGACAAGCAAGTAGAGCACCCTTAGGTGCTGCGCTTCACTCGCGCTCGAGCCTGACCTTGAGCGCGGTGACGTGCAGGAAGATCATCATCAGCCAGCCGGCCGTGGGCATGGCGTTGCTGCAACGCAGCCGCACATGCTCACCCGGCACGGCATCGATCTCGATGGTGTGCGAGAACAGCGTGTTGAACGCGCGAATGCGGTGGCGGCCGGGCTCAATCTCGCGCGTCACCGGCCGGCCATACTTCACCTTCCCCCACGGCTCGTCGTCTACAAACAGGTAAACCTGGCGGTCCTGAAAGTCGTTCGGGCTGTTGCGCGAAATCGTCAGCTGCGCGCGATGCAGGTTGGTGACCGCCGGCGGATCGGCCGGCGCCGGGCCATGCCACGCCCGCGCCAGCGCGGCATCGTCGAGCGTCTCGTCAACGGCGGTGGTGGCGCCCAGAGCCATGGCCGCAGGATACGATCGAAGACATCGGGTTGCGCGAAATTTTCATGCTGAGCTGCGGTAAATGAAACGAATGTCGTTTTCCTGCCGTAGACCTAAAGAGCATCCGCTGCCTGAGCGGGCGCTGGAACGTGAAGCAACCCATGAGTATCCGTGTCGTCGCAGCTCTCGTCCTAGCCGTGGCCCTGTTGGGGTCGAGTGCCCTCCCCACTGCGTTTCCCGAAGCTGCTGCGGCCGGCCCGCCGCGGGCCGCGCTCACCGCGGCGTTGCCGCTGGCCTTGCCGGGCAACGTGGATTCCAATAGCCCGCTGGTCTGGGACCTCGAAAACGGGCAGGGACGCCTGTTTGTCATGACCTCGCACTCGGGCGAGCCTAGCATCGCGTCCGGGCCCGCGCTCGAGCGACTCGGAACGCCGGCCAAGGTCACGCTTCTGCCCCACCCCGGCTACGGGGTCTGGATGGAAGCCGTCGTCAGCGACGACGTGGAGACGTGGTACGGTTTCTACCACAACGAATGGCCGGCCACGGCATGCGGGCGTGACGATCGTTTCGTGCCGCGCATCGGCGCCGCCAAGTCCACCGACCGCGGCAGGTCGTGGCAGGACCTCGGCATCGTGATCCAGGCGATGCAGAGCACCACCGCCTGCGACTCGGACAACCGCTACGTGATTGGCGGCGTCGGCGATCTCAGCGTGATGCTGGATCACGACAAGCAGTATCTCTACATCTTCTACAGTCAGTACCAGCGCCAGCGGGAAGCGCAGGGCGTGGCCGTGGCGCGTTTGCAGTGGGCCGATCGCGATCGACCGGCCGGCCGCATCGCGATCTGGCGCGACGGCATCTGGGAACCGAACGCCGGACGCCGCGAGTTCTCGCCGCTGCTGCCGGGAGCGATGCGACGCCGGCTCGAGTGGACGTATCCGGCCGCTTCGCCGCTGGTATCCCCCTCGCTCGCCTGGCACGACGCCGACGACAAGGTGGATGCGTTCTGGGGACCCGCCGTTCACTGGAACACCGCGCTCGAGCAATACGTGATGCTGCTGAACCGCGCCAAGGACGAGAACTACGCGCAGGAAGGCATCTACGTGTCGTTCACACCAACGCTGGACGACCCGTCGCAGTGGTCGACGCCGCAGAAAATCCTGACCGGCGGCAAGTGGTACCCGCAAGTGGTTGGTTCGGCCCTTGGTAATGGGACCGACAAGATCGCCGGGGCCTCGGCGCGATTTTTCATGAGCGGCCGCTCTGACTGGATGATTAGCTTCTTCAGGTGAAGCTGCTCCCGATACGTTCTTTCCGTGTCCTCGGTGGCCCTATGTCTCTGCATCAGGGAAGAAGATCGCTTCCACCGGCTGAGCGAACAGGCGCGCCGCCTTGATCGCCAGCGGCAAACTGGGATCGTATTTCCCCGTCTCGATGGCGTTAATGGTCTGTCGCGACACGCTCAACTGCTGCGCCAGATCGGCCTGCGACCAGTCCCGCTCTGCGCGCAGGACTTTCAGCCGATTCTTCATTCGTATTTCCGCTTCGCGCGCCACAGTCCCGCGTAATAGAGCGCCGGCATCATCGCCCAGACGTGGCGATAGCTCCAGTTGTCCGGGTTGAGGGGAACAGCCAGTTCGAGCAGGCCGAGCGTCATCAGAATCACGACGCAGATCGGAAAGGCGAAGGCCAGCGCTTCGAGTTCGATGCGGCGCTGCAGTTCGTCCATCGCGCCGACCCCCTGCATCCAGATCCACAGGAACCAGACAAAGAGGGGAATCGGGGCGAGGGCAATCAGGATCCGGACATTACGATCAAGGTCGGGCAATTCCAGCAGGCCGCGGGACATCGCATACGTGGAGACCCATAGCAGGGCCACACGCAGTAACCGCAGACCGTAATACCTGTTGGTGTGTTCGATGGCCGAACCGGCTACTTCTCCGGCGCGCTTAGCCTCGGCAATGGCCGAGTCCAGCTTCCGTCCCAGACGCATCAAGCTCATACCGTTCTCCCTGAGAGAAAGTAAAGCACACGCGTCTTTATGTCAAGCTTGATGGACACAATATACTGGACGGGGGAACTTCCCCCGTCAGGTATATTGGTTCCGAGGCGCCAGAGTGGCTGAATCCCCACGAGTCGCGTAGCGACGAGCCCCACGAGCCGCGCAGCGGCGAGCCCCACGAGTCGCGTAGCGGCGAGCCCTACGAGCCGCGCCGCACCTATTGTTTAGCCGTCGTTGTCGGCGCGGTGTACTGCACTTCTTTCGCCTTCATCGGCTCTGCGCCGTCGCCGGCGTTCACCATCACGCGGAGGCCAACCTTCAGGTCTGACTGCGCGCCCTTGCCCTTGCCACGCTTGA
>JANLWW010000094.1:0-21683 GCA_031364805.1 Acidobacteriota bacterium | reverse complement strand
CGGCAACAGCCTGATCGTGGGCGTGCCCGGACTGGCCAAGACGCTGCTGGTGCATACCATGGCGCGCGTGCTGGACCTGAAGTTCTCGCGCATCCAGTTCACGCCCGACCTGATGCCGTCCGACATCACCGGTACCGACATCATTCAGGAGGACGCCGCGTCCGGCCGCCGCCAGATGGTGTTCTCGCCCGGCCCGATCTTCGCCAACATCGTGCTGGCCGACGAAATCAACCGCACGCCGCCCAAGACCCAGTCGGCACTGCTCGAGGCCATGCAGGAGCATCGCGTCACCATCCAGGGCCGCACCTACAAGCTCGAAGAGCCGTTCTACGTGTTCGCGACCCAGAACCCGATCGAGCTCGAAGGCACCTATCCGCTGCCCGAAGCGCAGCTCGATCGCTTCATGTTCCACATCGTCATCGAGCACCCGCCTGAAGAAGAGGAGTTCCTGGTGGTGAAGACGACCACCGCGATTCTGGAGCCGACCTTCGAGCGGCCGGTGACCGGTCCCGATCTCGTCGCGTTCCAGCGCCTGGTGCGCCGCGTACCGGTGGCTGATCCGGTCATGCGCTATGCGCTCTCGCTGGTCCGGGCCAGTCGCCCAAAATCGCCGACCTGCCCCGACTCGGTGAAGAAGTGGGTGGCGTTTGGCGCCAGCGTGCGCGCGGCGCAATACCTGGTGCTTGGCGGCAAGGCCCGCGCGCTCACCAGCGGCCGTTATCACGTCAGCTTCGAGGACATCCGCGCGATTGCGCACTCCGTACTGCGCCATCGCGTACTGACCAACTTCCACGCCCAGTCGGAAGGCGTCACGAGCGACGTGTTGATCGATCGCCTGCTCGAAACTGTTCCGGCGCCGAAGTCCGGGATGTAGATGTCGGTACACCAGCCCATTCCCGGCGCGCGCTTCGTGGACCCCGTGGTCCTGGCGCGGATCGGCAACCTGGAGATGGTCGCGAAGACGGTGGTTGATGGCCTGATCAACGGCACCCACCGCTCGCCGTTCTTTGGCGCGTCGGTGGATTTTGCCGAGCACCGCGGCTACGTCGCGGGCGACGACATCCGCCGCGTGGACTGGCGCGTCTACGCGCGCACCGACAAGTACTACATCAAGGAATTCGAGGCCGACTCCAACGCCAACTTCTCGGTCCTGCTCGATGTCTCGAAGTCGATGAGCTTCGGCGAGAAGATCTCGAAGCTCGATTACGCCAAGACCTTGGCGGCGTGCCTGACCTATCTTGCCAACCAGCAGCGCGACCGCGTCGGCCTGGTCACCTTCGACGAAGGCATCGTCGATCACGTGCCGCCATCGGCCAAGCACCTGGACGTCATCCTGCACACGCTCGATCGCGCCAAGGCCGACAAGCCGGGGCATCTGGTGGCGCCGTTGAAACGGCTGGCCGAGCACTTTGGCCGGCGCGGGATCATCGTCGTGATCTCGGACTTTTATGCCGAGCCGGACGAGATCTTCGAGGCGGTCGGGCCGCTGCGTTTTCGCGGCAACGACGTCATCTTGTTTCACGTGCTCGATTCACAGGAAATGGAGTTCTCGTTCACCGAGCCTTCGAGTTTTGAGGACCTCGAGAGCGGCGACCAGATTCCGATCGTGCCGGCGGCGCTCGCCGATCAGTACCGCGCGCTGGTCGCGGCCCACATTGATGCCCTGACCACCCGCTCGTCGCAGCAACAGATCGACTACATGTTGCTCACTACCAGCCAGCCACTGGATTTCGCGCTGTTCCGCTTCTTGTCGATGCGTGAGCGGCTGGCCAGGACGAGATAACCCGTGTCGTTCCTCACGCCCCTCTTCCTGCTGGGCCTGGCCGCACTGGCGATTCCGGTGCTGGTGCACCTGACACAGCGCGAGCGCAAGTCGGTGATCGCGTTCCCGTCGTTGATGTTCCTGAAGAAGATTCCCTACGAGTCGGTGCAGAAGCGCCGGATTCGCGACTGGCTGCTGCTGGCATTGCGGCTGGCGGCCCTGGCGCTGATCGTGGCGGCGTTCGCGCGGCCGTTCCTGCGTGGCTCAGATGTCGCCGCGGCGCCCGGCGGCGCCCGCGACATCGTGGTGCTGCTGGATCGTTCGTACAGCATGGGTTACGGCGACTCGTGGGCGCGCGCGCAACGCGTGGCCGCCGAAGCGATTGCCAGTGCGACGCCCGCCGATCGCATTTCGCTGGTGCTGTTTGCTGATCACGCCGACGTGGCGTTGCGATCCACACCGGATCGCTCGCGCGCCGTGGCCGAGATTAAGGCCGCCTCGCCCGGTCCGGGTTCGACCAAGTTCGGGCCGGCACTGAAGCTGGCTGGCAGCCTGCTCGCCGAGTCGATGCTGCCGCGAAAGGAAGTGATTATCGTCTCCGACTTCCAGCGCAGTGGCTGGCAGCCGGATGACACGCTGCGCCTGCCGGGCGGCACGGTGATTACCACCGCCGTCGTCGAAGGCGCGAGCGGTCCGAGCCTGGCGCTGACGCCAGCCACGCTGCTGCGCACGCGCGACGCGGGACAGCCCGAGCGGGTCACCGTGACGGCGGGGGTCGTGAATCGCACGGCCGCCGCGGCTACGGCGGTGCCCGTACAACTCGAAATGGACGGCCGGATTGTGCAGACGCTGGCGGTCAACGTCGAGGGCGGCTCGTCGGCGACCGTGACGTTCGCCCCGGTGTCGATCGCGGCGACCACTACCCGCGCGACCGTGCGCCTCGGCACCGATACCCCGGCGGGCGTCGCCGTGCAAACCGGCATCGCGCCGGCGGCATCGGCGATCGATGCCCTGGCGCGCGACAACGTCTTTAACTTCGTGATCACGCCGAGCGCGCCGGTGCCGGTCACGGTGGTGACGCAGGGCAATCGCGGCGACGCGAACCTGTACCTGGCGCGGGCGCTGGCGATCGGCGAGGCGCCGAGGTTCGAGACCTCACTGCAGTCGATGGACGCGCTCGCCGGGGATGCGGCGAACCGCGCGCGGCTGTTGATTCTGAACGACGTCGCGGTGCCTGACGCGACGGCCGCAAGGTTGGTGACGTTTGTCGAAGGTGGTGGCGGCTTGTTGATTGCGCTCGGCCCGCGCGCGTCGTGGCCGGCCGCGCGCGAGGCGTGGCTGCCCGCGGTGGTGGCCGGGCCCGTGGATCGCACGCGCGGCGTGGCGGCCAAGCTCAGTGGCATGGACTACGGCCACGCAGTCTTCGAGCCGTTCCGCGCACCGCGCAGCGGCGATTTTTCAACCGCGCGATTCTATTCCTACCGCGGCCTCAAGGCGACTAAAGACGCGGCCGTGCTGGCACGCTTTGACACCGGCGAGCCAGCGTTGGTTGAGAAAGCGATCGGCCGCGGTCGCGTCGTGATGTTCGCATCGACGCTCGACCTTGGCTGGAACGACCTGGCGCTCAAGCCGGTGTTCCTGCCGTTCGTGCATCAACTCGGCCGCCACTTGTCGGGATTCCGCGAACAGCCGGGCTATCTCACGATCGGCGAAGTGCTCGACGTGACGGCCGCCGAGGTCGCGGCCGGTGCCACCTCGACGGCGTCAGCACGAAGCGATACCGCGCGCACCGTCTTGGCACCGTCCGGACAGCGTCGTGATTTAAGTGTGAATTCTGAGTCAATGGCATCAACGGCGGCGCTGGAGTTGATCGAACAGGGCTTCTATGAGGTCCGCCTGGCGGGACGAGAACCGGGGCCGGTGATTGTGGCTGCGGCCAACGTCAACCTCGCCGAGTCGAATCTCGATCGCATGGATCCAAAGGAGCTGGTTGCCGGGGTCACCGGCACTGGCAGCTCCGCCTCAACCGGGGGCCAGGACGTCTTACCTGATGAGGCCCAGGAACTGGCCCAACGGGTCTGGTGGTATCTGCTGTTCGCAGGTATCCTGCTGCTGATCGCCGAAACGGTGCTGGCGCACCGACTATCGCGCGCCACCCGATGAGCGTCGGCCGAGCAAATGTCTTGACCACCCCAGCCTCGGCGAAGGTGGTTAGCCGGATAGACGGAGAGAGCCGCTGATGAATCACGAGCCCAATCCCCGCGCGCAACTGCTCGAAGTGGTCCGGCAGGTACGCCGGCGATGGCGGCTCAAGTTGGCGCTGCGCGGAGCCGTTGGTTTCCTGATCGCTGGCGTGCTCGCCATATTGGCGATCGCTTATGCGCTCGAAGCGCTCAAGTTCACGCCCTCTGCCATCTTCTGGTTCCGGATCGCCACCGGCCTGGTGTTGGTCGCCGCCGGTGCGTGGTTCTTCGCGCGGCCGTTGTCGCGCAAGGTGACCGACGAACAGGTGGTGCTTTACCTGGAAGAGCACGAGCCGTCGCTCGACTCCACCATCCTGAGCGCGATGGAAGCGTCGGAGCGTCCGGGCGACTGGTCGCCGGAGCTGATTCGCCGTCTGGTCGAGAACGCCATCGATCGCGCGCACGAGATTCATGAAGGTCAGCGCATCGAGCGAGACTCGATGCTGCGCTATGCCTGGATCGCCGGCGGCGTGGCCGTCGCGGCCGTCGCGCTGTTCACGTTCGGTCCGGCGTTTCTGCGCCACACTCTTTCGGCGATCTTCGTGATCTCGCGCGACGTCGAAGCCGCAGCGCCCTACCGCATCGAGGTGACGCCCGGCGACGCCGTGGTGCCGAAGGGCGCGGACCAGGTGATCGGCGCCCGCGTCTCGGGCTTTGATGCCGCCGACGCCACCATCCTGATTCGCAAGGCCTCGTCTGCTGCGTTCGAGCGCGTCCCCATGGTGAAGGGCGAGAACGGCGCTTACGAAGGCATGCTGTTCGACCTCGCCGAACCCCTCGATTACGTTGTCGAGGCGGCGGGCGTGCGATCGCCGGTATTCAAGTTGAACGTGGTTGAGCTGCCATATGTGAAGAAGCTTGACCTGGAGTTTACCTATCCCTCCTATACCGGCCTCGAGCCGCGCAAGATCGAAGACGGCGGAGACGTCGCGGTGTTGAAGGGCACCGACGTCCGCGTCACCATCACGACGACCATGGCGTCGAAGGGCGGGCGCGTGGTGCTGGGCGACAACGAGAGCGTGCCGCTCTCGGCCAACGCCGATGGCACGCTGTCGGCCCAGTTCAAGGCGCAGCACGACGGCTTTTATCACGTCGAGCTTGAATCGGCCCGCGGCGAGCGCCTGCCCGCGTCACCGCAGTACACCGTCGACCTGCTGTCGGACCTCGCGCCCACCGTCAAGCTGTCGAAGCCCGGACGCGACACCGACGCGACGCCCGTGCAGGAGTTCTTCGTCGAGGCGCAGGCAGACGACGACTATGCGGTGAAGAACCTGCAGTTGGTGTACTCGGTGAACGGCGGGCCTGAGAAGACCATCCCTCTGTTCAATGGCGCGCGTCCAGTCGCGGAAGTGACGGCCGGGCACACCTTCTACATGGAAGAACTCGGTGTCAAAGCCGGTGACTCCCTGTCGTATTACGCCAAGGCCACCGACAACGACGCCGTCGCTGGTGCCAAGCAGGCCACCAGCGACATTTTCTTCCTGCGCATCCGTCCGTTCGACAAGAACTTCAAGCCGGCGACCTCGATGGCCGGTGGCGGCGGCGGGGGCGGGGGAGGCGGCCAGGAAGTCGGCGCACTCTCGCAGCAGCAGCGCCAGATTATTTCCGGCACATTCAACATCCAGCGCGATCGGAAGACCCTCAAGGCCGACAAGTTCCGCGCCGACATGGTGGTGCTCACGCTGGCGCAAAGCAAGCTGCGCGATCAGGTGAAGGGCCTGGTTGACCGCATGAACAGCCGGCTGGTGGTTTCCGATCCGTCGTTCAAGAAGATCGCCGATCTGCTACCGAAGGCCGCCGAGCAGATGACCCTGGCCGAGAAGCAGCTGCAGGCGCAGAAGCCCGACGGTGCGCTGCCTCCCGAGAACCTTGCGCTGCAGTTCCTGCAGCAGGCTGAAGAGGAGTTCGAGCTGCAGGTACAGACGGGACGCCAGGCCGGTGGTGGTGGTGGTGGCGGCGCGGGCTCGATCGCAGAAGACCTGGCCGACTTGTTCAAGATGGAAATGGACAAGATGGCCAACCAGTACGAGACCAACTCGCAGGCCTCGTCGCAGCAGCAAGACCAGCAGATCGACGAGCTGGCCGAGAAGTTGAAGGAATTGGCGCGACGGCAGGAGCAGGAAATCGAGCGCCAGCGGCGACAGGCTGCGGGCCAGTCGGCCAGCGGCGGCGGCGACCTGCAGCGTGCGCTCGCGGAGCAGGCCGAAGAAGCGGCGCGGCAGCTCGAGAAGCTGTCGAGAGATCAGCAGCGGCAGGATCTCGCCGACACGGCGCGCCAGCTGCGCAGCGCCGCGGAGGCCATGAAGCGCGCCGCCGCGAAGGGCGATCCGTCAGCGGGTGGCCAGGCATCGGCAGCCGCCGAGCGGCTGCGTGAAGCACAACGGCAACTGAGCGGCAACCAGCAGGCACGCGGTGAGCGTGATGTGCGCGATGCCCAGCGCCAGGCTGAAGAGATTGCCGACGAGCAGAAGGACATTGCCGCCGATGCCCGCGGCTTGCCTGAGGCCGGGCCCGACCGCCTGCAACAGTCGCAGTTGCTGGGCCAGCGCAAAGACGCGCTCGAGAATAAAGTCGCCGGTCTGGAGAAGCAGCTCGATCGCATGGTGGGCGAACAGACCAAGGACGCCAAAGACACCGCGCGCAAGTTGTCGGAGGCCGCGAGCGGCATTCGCGATAACAAGGTGAAGGAAAAGATTCGCTATTCGAAGAGCCTGCTCGGTTCGGGTGCGCCCGAACAGTACGCGCGCAACTTCGAGGACGAGATCGGCGCCAACATCGAAGCGCTGCGCAACAAGTTGAACGATGCGGCGAACACCGTGGGCCAGCAGGGTCGCGAACGCAGCACCGAAGCGCTCGACAAGGCGCGTGAGCTCGCACGCGGTATGGATTCGATGGGCCAGCGGATGGCGGAACGCTCACGCCAGCAGGCGAACGGTCAACCGGGCCAGCAAGGTAAGGACGGCCAGCCAGGCCAACCAGGTCAGGAAGGCAAACCCGGCCAGGACGGCAAGCAGGGTCAGCCAGGCCAGTCCGGCCAGCAAGGCAAGCAGGGCCAGGGCGGTCAGCAGGGGCAGGGGCAAGGCGGGCAACCAGGTCAGGGTGGGCAGCAAGGCCAGGGCGGACAAGGTCAAGGCGGCCAGCAGGGCGGCAACAACAACGGTGGCGACATGGGCGGCCGTGCCAGCCTTGGCGGATTCGGTGACGGCGGCTGGAACGGGAGCGATCGCCGCCCCGGCAACTTCTCGCCCGACGACATCCGCCAGTTCCGCGGCGAGGCCCGGCGCTGGGCCCAAGAAGGCCAGGCACTGCGCAATATGCTGCGCGAGCAGAACATCGATCCGAAGGAGCTCGACGAGATCATGAAGCGCCTTCGCGAGCTCGACTCCGAGCGCGTCTACCAGGACGTCGCCGAGCTCGAACGGCTGCAGACCTTCGTCGCCGAGGGCATGAAGCGATTCGAGTACGGCTTGCGTCGCAAGGTGGGTGACGAAACCGATCGCGCGCTGGTCAATGGTTCAGACGAAGTCCCTGCCGAGTTCAAGGCGCTGGTCGAAGAGTATTACCGCTCGCTGTCGAGGCAAAAGCAGCGTCAATGACCCGCCTGGTCTCGGCCCTGGTCGTCGCGCTGCTGCTGGCGGGTACGCTGGCAGAGGCGCAGCGCGGGTTCCGGGGTGGGCGCGGGCGGTTCGGTAGCGAATCGGGCGCGCCGCCACGCTTTGCCAGCGAGACCGACTTCGACGGCAAGTTCCACTTGTGCCGGTTGATGTATCAGCAAGTTCGCCAGCAGAATCTCGGCATGGGCTGGGGCACCGACTATCCGTTGGCCGAAATCAATCTGTCGATCCGCCTCTCCGAACTCACCAAGACCACCGTTGCCTTCGACGGCGATCGCAGCCCGAACCACCTGGTGGTCAGGCCGACTGACGATGCGTTATTTCAGTGCCCGATTGTGATCGCGTCGGATCCCGGTAGCGCTGGATTCTCGGCGGCCGATGCCGATCGCCTGCGCGAGTACCTGCACAAAGGCGGCTTCCTGTGGGTCGACGACTTCTGGGGCCCCTACGCCTGGCAGTCGTTCGCCAGCGAGATTGCCAAGGTCCTGCCTCCGCACGAGTATCCAATCAAGGACCTGACGCCCGATCACGCGATCTTCCGGACGCTGTTTCCGGTCGCCCAGATTCCACAGGTGCCGTCCATCAATTTTTGGCGCGGCAGCGGCGGCGAGACGTCCGAGTTGGGCTCGGAAAGCGAGCAGGCCCACATGGCCGCCATCACCGATCCCCAGGGCCGCATCATGGTGTTGATGACGCACAATACCGATATCGCCGATTCGTGGGAACGTGAAGCCGACGATCCGCAGTTCTTTTTTCAGTTCTCGCCAAACGGCTATGCGGTCGGGCTCAACTCGGTGCTCTACGCCATGACCCACTGACGCAGATGCCTCGCCTCGTCCGCGCCTTCGTCGGCGCCCTCATGCTGGCCACTAGCGTGGCCTCGGCGCAGGAGCCACAACACCGACATCTCTGACGCGTGGGAACGCGAGGCCGAAGACCCGCAGGTCTTCCTCAGCTTCTCGCCCCAAGGCTACGCGGTCGGTCTGGATGTCGTCCTCTACGGCATGACCCACTGAATCAACTTTCTTCAAGGGCCGGTCACGCCACGAAGTACCATGGACTGTTGCACTCGTTACTATGGTCAGAGGAGTACGCCGTGAGTGAGCCGGAAGTGGAAGATTTCGCCGCCATGTTCGAAGCCTCGGTCAAGACCCGGCGCTTCACGCGCGGCCAGACCATTGAGGGGACGATCGTCGCGATCGGGCCCGATACGTCGCTGGTCAACGTCGGCGGCAAGGGCGAGGCCGTAATCGAGACCGCCGACCTGAAGGACCACGAGGGTGACCTTGAGGTTGGCGTCGGCGATCGCATCCAGGCCGTGGTCGTCGGCACGACCAAGGGCATCACGCTGTCGCGCAAAGGCATCAAGGGCTCGGCGTCGTTGCGCCAGCTCGAGGACGCGTACCAAGCCCGGCTGTCAGTGGAAGGCAAGGTCGAGGGCGAGGTGAAGGGCGGCTACGAAGTGCGCATTGCCGGCCAGCGCGGGTTCTGCCCGTTCTCGCAAATCGATACGGTGCGCGGTAGCGATCCGTCCCAACATGTCGGCAAGACCTACTCCTTCCGCATCATCGAGTTCAAAGAGGGCGGCAAGAACCTGGTGGTGTCGCGGCGCGTGTTGCTCGAAGACGAGCAGAAGGCGGGCGCCGCCGAGTTGCGCAAGTCGATTGCGGTTGGCGCCGTTGTGACTGGTCGCGTGGCCTCGGTGCGTGAATTCGGCGCGTTCGTTGACCTGGGCGCGGGCGTCCAGGGACTGCTGCATGTCTCCGAGATGGGCTGGTCGCGCGTGACCGACCCGTCGACGGTCGTCAAGCCTGGCGAGGAAATCACGGTGCGGGTCCTGCGAATCGAGGCCGATGGCGAGCGCATCGCGCTTGGCTTGAAGCAGTTGATGGCCGATCCCTGGGTCGCGGCGGCGTCAAGCTACCAATTGGGTCAGGTCAAGACCGGCCGCATCACGCGCATTGCCGACTTCGGCGCGTTCGTCGAACTGGAACCAGGCGTCGAAGCGCTGGCCCACTTCTCGACCTTTGCGCCAACTGGCCGCGCGGACGCGTGGGCCAGGTCGATTGCGGTGGGGCAGACGGCCCCGTTTGAGATTCTCGCCATCGATGTGGACAAGAAGCGGATCGGCGTGGGAATGGTCCAGGACGGTGCCGAAGTCCGCGATGGCAAGAAAGTGGACGAAGTGAAGGAGTACCGAGAGCGCCAGGTCGCCACGCCTTCGGGCGGCATCGGCTCGCTTGCCGACCAGCTCCGCGGCGCATTGAAGCCGAAAGACTAACCGGCACCGGTGGAGGTGGCCCATCAGGATCACCTCGCCAACAAGCGTTAGTGAATCAACCCCGCGTCGCCAGCCGAATGCTTCAGCAGCGCCTTCATCTCCAGTAACTCGATCATCGACCGGCAGCGGGCGAGGGGACCCGGGCGCTCGAGCAGCGCCTGCTTCTCGAGGGGATCGAAATCCAAGTACTGTGCCAGCGCGTTGATCAGGTCATCGTCTGGCATGTTCTGCGGCAGCCGGCTCTCCATGGTCCCTTCGAATAACGGCTCCAGCAATCCTTCGAGCTGGCGGCGCGCAGCCTTCAACCCCTCGCGCTCAACCTGGGCGACGGTTTCGTCGATTGGGGCAATGATCGCCCGCCGGTAGATCTGGCCGATGGCGGGGTCTTCCTCGCCCACGATCGTGAACTTCTCCAGGCCCCTCAGGATCAGGTTGAACTGCCCATCGTCCAGGCGCTCGGCGTGGGTGATCAGCCCCGTGCAGCCCGTGCCGTAGACCGGCGGCCGTCCCTCGTAGCCGGCGTCGAATCCTGGCCGCAGCAGCACCATGCCGATCAATCGGTCGCCGGCCAGCGCGTCGGCCGTCATCTGCCGATAGCGCGGCTCGAAGATGTGGAGCGGCAGAAAGACGTTCGGAAACAGCACGACCGTCGGCAGCGGAAAGATCGGTAACGACGAAGGAAACATGGCTAGTGGATGGTCTTGGTCTTCTTGTCCATGTAGTCCATCAGGACGTACTCACCGAGGGTGTAGGGCGTGGTGAAGTAGGCCTTGCCGCGGCACATCTGCGCGACGCGGCGGACGAACGCCACCAAGTCGTAGTCGCGCGCGAGCATGAACGTGTTGATCATGATGCCGGCTTTCGCGCACGCCGACACTTCCGACAGCGTCTCGCCGATCACGAACGGGTCGAGGCCGAACGGATTCTTGTAAATACTGCCGTCCGGCTGGGTCAGCGCCGACGGCTTGCCGTCGGTGATCATGATGATCTGCCGCATGTCCTTGCGCTGGCGCTCGAGAATGCGGCGGGCCACGCGCAGGCCTTCGCGGGTGTTGGTGTAATACGGCCCGACGCGCACGCGCCCGAGTTCGCGCAGTGGAATCTCTTCGGCGCTGTCATGAAACAGCACCGCGTGCAGGGTATCGCCCGGATACTGCGTGCGAATCAGGTGCGACAGAGCCATGGCCACGCGCTTGGCCGGCGTGAAGCGATCTTCGCCATAGAGAATCATGCTGTGGCTGCAGTCAAGCATCAGCACGGTGGCGCACGAGCTCTGGTATTCGCCTTGGGCGACCATCAGGTCTGAGTAGTCGATGTCGATGCCCGAGGTGTGCACCGCGGGAGCGCCTTCAGCGGCGGCGGTGTCGGCGGCGCGCTGCACGGCATTGAGGATGGTTGCCGTCGCGTCGATGTTCATGACGTCGCCAAACTCGTACGGCTTTGGTGCGCCGCTGGTCTCGATTCCGGTGGACAGGTCGCGGGTGTCGTGACGGCCGGTGCTGCTGTGGCCCGATGAGCCGAGCAAGTCGCGCAGCGCTCGGTAGCCCAGGAAATCCAGCGCCTTGTCGGTGACCTCGAACTTCACCTCACCGGGTTCGCCCTCGCCGGGACCGCCGCTCTGGGCACGTCGTGCCTTCTCAGGATCCAGATTGGGTGGCGCGGTGATGTAGCCCGATTCTTTCATGCGCTCGATGATCTGCTGGATCAGCTGCTCCAGCTGATCTCGCATCTGCTGCTCGTTGCCTTCGGCCTGATCGCCGAACATCTTCTCGAGCGTGTCTTCCGGCAGCACGCCGCCGTTGAACAACGCCTCGAGAATGGCGTCGTGCAGCGTCTGCATGGTGCGGTCGCTGTCGTCTCCGGTATCGCGAGGGTTCCCGAACCCGCTCGACATCAGCAGGTCAGACAACTTTGACATGAGCTCATCCATGTCGAGGTCGTCGAGCAGGTTGGGCACGTACTTCGTGTATTTGTATTTCATCGCGGGTCGCTGTTCGCCATTCGCTGTTCGCGATTCGAAACGCGCAGTTCGCAGGCGCTGTTCGCGAAGGGCGAACGGCGAACCGCGAACCGCGTCAGTTGTAATACCGCTTCTTCTTCTTGCCCGTCGGACTCTCGTCGTCATCATCATCCGGCGTTAGTACCGGCGTGCGTGACTGCTGCTGTTGCTGAGGACGACGGACGTGTTCGGCGGCGTGGTAACCCCGCTCGTCGTTGCGGCTGATCTTTTTCTGGGAGCACAGCCCTTCGAGGGCGAAGTCGACACCGGCGGCCAGCAGCGGCACCGGCGCATCCGGGGCAATGCCCACCAGGTGCGCGAGCTCCATCAGGCCCTGCACGCCCTTGGCCTGGCTCACCAGGTCGGCCGACGAAGTCGTGTCCGACAGGATGAGCGCGCCGCCGAGATCGAACCACTCGATCACCGGCTTCAGGTCTGAGTCGCGAACGTAACCATCGAACACATTCGACACCGCCGCGCGCACCAGGTCGCGTGCCACCTGGTCGGCGCCCTTCAGCTCGCCTTCGTACTCCAGCTCGAACTTGCCGGTCATCGAGGGCAGCGCGGCATAGATGTCGGTCACGCGCGCCGCCGTCGGCGTCTCGCCGTTGGCGAGGGCGCGCCGCTCGGCGTTCGAGACCGTGGTCTCGAGCACGCTGATCGGCAGGCGCTGGCTGACGCCAGAGCGCTTGTCGACCTTGCGCTCCGAACGGGCCTGGAATGCCACCTCTTCCACCACTTCGCGGACGAAGCGGGGCACTTCGATTGCGCTGCCGCGTTCGACCCAGGCCTCCTGCGACGTGATCTCGATCGCATCCGCGCGGTTCTGCATGTAATGCGTGCGGATCTCGGCGCCAATGCGGTCCTTGAGCGGCGTGATGATCTTGCCGCGCGCGGTGTAGTCCTCGGGGTTGGCGGTGAAGGCGATCAGGACGTCGAGCGGCAGCCGCACCGGGTAGCCCTTAATCTGGACGTCGCCCTCCTGCAGGATGTTGAACAGGCCGACCTGGATCTTGCCGGCGAGGTCGGGCAGTTCGTTGATGGCAAAGATGCAGCGGTTGGCGCGCGGCAGCAGGCCGAAGTGCATCGACAACTCGCTGCCCAGCTGGAGCCCGCCCTTGGCAGCCTTGATCGGGTCGATGTCGCCGATCATGTCGGCAATGGTGACGTCGGGCGTTGCCAGCTTCTCCACGTAGCGCGCCTTGCGCGGCAGCCAGCGGATCAGCATGTCGTCGCCCTCGGCCGTGACCTTGGCCTGGCCAAACGCCGACAGCGGCGCGATCGGGTCGTCGTTGATTTCGCTGCCTGGAATCACCGGCAGCCACTCATCAAGCAGCGTGGTGAGCGCGCGCAAGATGCGCGTCTTGGCCTGGCCGCGCAGGCCGAGCAGGATGAAGTGGTGACGCGCCAACACAGCGTTCACCAACTGCGGCACGACGGTGTCGTCGTAGCCGATGATCCCGGGAAACAGTGTCTCCTTGCGGCGCAGCCGGTCCGAGAGGTTGTCGCGCACTTCGTCGCGCACGGGGCGACGGCGCACGTCTCCTCTCGCGATGGCGGCCTTCAGTTGTCCGAGGGTTGCAAGGTGTGGCGAGGACGACATATGTCTATTATGACTCGCCCGGCCGCTTCAGCGGTTCAGCTCCGGCTTGCGGCCTTGCGGCGGATGCGGCCGAAGGGGCGGTAGATCATAGGCCACCCCCTTTCTCATGACCGCCATCGTGGCGAGCGCCGTCAGCGGATAGATCGTTCGTATCCCCTGGGGCATCGGGCGATCGAAGGGCTGGCCGAGCGTAAACCACCCGTCAGGTGTGATGACGAACGTGCCGGCGGTCCAGTCAGGCTTTTGGCGCGCGGCGACAATCACGAAGTCCGTGTCGGGCACGCCGGCCCAGTCCCCGGGGTAGCGGCGGTCCGGCTCTTCCGCGCCCTCGGCCGCGAGTCGCTCGCGCTGCTTCGACCGCGCGGCTGCCGAGACACGGCGGCGATGCAACAGGGTATCGATGCCCGTCAGCAACGGATCTCCGTGAGGTGACGCGATCCACCACGACACAACCCGGAACCAGCCGCTGGCGACCAGGTAGACGGCGAACAGACCGATCGGCGTGAAGAAGGCAAAGGCGATTGGCGCCACCATCCAGATCGCCGCCGGCACGGCGCTGACGGCAGCCGTCTCCGGCAGGCGGCCGTCCACTTGCATTTGCGAGACGTCGAGGATGGATGCCGCAGACGAGTTGGACATGCGCGCGAGATACGCAAAGAACCCGCGGATGCCGAGCGCGGCGCCGGCGACTACGGTGAGCATGCCGGAGACCGGCGCCATGTAATGCAACGGCAGGGCGTCGAACCGGTCCCAATGCCGGCGCGGCAGCACGACCACGGCCACGGCGCCCAACGTCTCGAGCATGCGCACACCGCGAGTATAAGCTTCGTCCGCCTTCGGGTTTGTCCCGACCCATGCGAACATGATCGGGTGCGCGTGCCCGTGTTCCAGTCGCCTCGTCCCCTGGTGTTTGCGCACCGCGGTGGCGCGCGGCTCGCCCCGGAGAACACCGTGGCGGCGCTCGACAACGGCCTGGCCCTCGGCGCCGACGGCCTCGAGATCGACGTCCAGCTCTCGGCCGATGGTGTGCCGGTCCTCATTCATGACAAGACGCTCGATCGCACGACCGACCGTCGCGGCGCGGTCAACGATCTGACCGTCGACCAGCTGGCGCGCGTCGATGCCGGTTATCAATTCGAGCGCGACCGTGGGCATCCGTTTCGCGGCCAGGGTCTGGGCGTGCCGACGCTGGCGTTCGTGCTCGGGCGGCACCGCGATGCGCGCATCATCATCGAAATGAAAGGCAGCGAGCCCGAACTGGCGCGCGCCGTGGCGAGCGTCGTGCGCGAGGCCGACGCCGTGGAGCGCGTCTGCGTCGGTTCGTTCCATCAACGATCGATCGTGACCCTGCGCGCGGAAGCGCCGGAGATCGTGACCAGCGCCTCGCAGCCTGAGGCGCGGTGGGCCCTGCATCGTTCATGGGTGCGCTGGCCATGGATTGGTCCGCGCCCGTACGTCGCGTTCCAGGTGCCCGAGCGCGCCGGGCGATTGCGGGTGGTGACGCCGGCATTCGTCGATCAGGTCCACAACGAGGGCCAGGTGATCCAGGTCTGGGTCGTCAACGAGGAGGCCGACATCATCCGGTTGCTCGACTGGGGCGTCGACGGCATCATTTCCGATCGGCCCGATGTCGCCGTGAAAGTGAATGCTGCGTGGTATAACGAGCGCCAAGCGCCCGAATGACGATCACCCCGCCGACACTCAACGACATCTACGCGGCCCGCGAACGCATTGCCCCGCACCTGCGGCCGACACCTCTCCTGAAGCATCCGCTGCTGGACGAGGCGACCGGCCTGTCGATCTGGGTGAAGCACGAGAACCACAACCCGACGTGTGCGTTCAAGGTTCGCGGCGGGCTGAACCTGGTGGGGTCGCTGACCCAGGAAGAGAAGGCTCGCGGCATCGTGACCGCGAGCACCGGCAACCATGGCCAGTCCATTGGCCTGGCATCGCGCATCCACGGCGTGGCGGCGACCGTGTTTGTGCCGGTCGGCAACAACCCGGAAAAGAATGCAGCCATTCGCGCGTACGGGGCGACGGTGGAGGAAGTGGGCCGTGACTTCGACGAGGCGCGCGAGACGTGCGAGCAGCGGGCCGCCGATACCGGCGCGCGTTACGTGCACTCAGCCAACGAACCCTTGCTGATCGCCGGTGTCGGCACCTACGGCCTGGAAGTGTTCGAGCACCTGCCCACCGCGGATGCCGTGCTGGTCGCCATCGGCGGCGGCTCTGGTGCGTGCGGGCTGCTCACGGTGCGCAATGCCCTCGGCGCCCGGACCCGCATCATCGGCGTCGGGGCGGTCAACGCTCCTGCGCTCGAGCAATCGTGGCGCGGTCCGTCGCGGGTGGTGGGGGAGTCGGCCAACACGTTTGCGGAAGGCATCGCGACGCGCGTGACCTTCGACCTGACCTTTGGGATTCTCAAACAGCATCTGGACGACTTCGTGTTGCTGACGGAAGACGAACTGGCCGAGGGCGTTCGCCTGGCCCTGCGCACCACCCACAATCTCGCCGAGGGCGCCGGCTCGGCGTCGCTCGCGGCGGCGCTGAAGCTGAAGGATCAACTCAGGGGCCAGCGCGTCGTGTGCATCATGAGCGGCGGCAACCTGGATCACGCCAAGTTGAAGTGGTTGCTCGCGTGACCACGCTCGAACGCCTGGCAGAATGGAAGGCCGTCGGCACCATTGCGCAGCCGCAACATGACACGCTCCGGTCGCTGGTGCGCCGCGAGCGCGTCTCGGTCTACGTTGAGCTGAGCGTCCTGCTCTACCTCGGCGTGCTGTCGTTCGTGGGCGGCCTCGGCTGGACCATGCGATCTTACGTGGCAAACCTTGGCGACGCGGCCATCCTGTCGCTGCTGACCCTGATGGTCGCCGCCACCTTCTACTACTGCTTCCTGAAAGCCGAACCGTACGCGAACACCGAAGTGGAATCGCCGAACCTGGCGCTCGACTACGTCCTCTACCTCGGCTGCCTCGTGCTGTCGACGGAGATCGGCTACCTCGAGTACCGGTTCCACATCTTCGACCACTGGCACCATCACCTGCTGATCGTCAGCGCCATCTTCGGCGGATTGGCGTACCGGTTCGACAACCGGTTCGTCCTCTCGCTGGCCCTGTCATCGCTCGCCGGCTGGCTCGGCATTCGGGTCTCCGGCCTCGACGTGCTGGCCGCCGATCCGCTGCGCGCCACCGCGCTGTTGTACGGCGCGGGCGTGGCCGGCATGGGCGCGTGGTGGCATCGCCAGGGCATCAAGGCGCACTTCTTCGACGTCTACTTGCACCTGGGGGCCAACGTCGTGCTGGCGGCGCTGGCATCGGGCATTGGCGAGCCCACGGTGGGGCTGATCTATCTGGCGTCGCTGCTGTCGCTGTGCGCGGCCGCCATCTACCTGGGCTTGCGCTATCGAAAGTTCGCGTTCGTCACCTACGGCATTCTCTACGGCTACCTCTCGGTGAGCTTCAAGCTGATCGAGCTCCTGGGCAGCCCCACCGAGATCTTCTTCTACGGCTTGATCACCGGCACGCTGGTGCTGGTTGCGCTGGTGGTGCTGGCCCGCCGGTTTGGACGTGACGAATGAGCGCCTACGATCTCGATGATGAGCGCGCGATTCGTAGCGGACGGCTGGTCGAAGACTGGACCAAGTCGGGCCTGCTGACGCCGGAACAGCGCGACCTCCTGATGCCGCAGTTGGCCGTGGATCTGCGACGCACCAACAAGTTCCTGCGCATCACGTTGTTCGTGTTCGGCGGCATTATTCTGCAGTCGGCCCTCGGCCTGCTGGCCGTGATGGTCAGCGGCTTTACCAACGCCGCGGCGGCGGGCGTGTTGTGCATGCTGGTTGGCGCCGCCTGCTTCTGGCTGGCCACCCGACTGGTCGGCCGCTACAACCTGTATCGCTTTGGCGTCGAAGAAGCCGCCGCGCTCAGCGCCGCGGGCCTGGTCGCGGCAGGTGCCGCGCTGTTGATTGCCGAGGCGAACGCGGGCGATTGGCCGCTGATCATTGGGCTGGTGACCGGTGCAGCCATGCTGAGCACCCTCTATCTCCATTTCGGCTACGTCTATGCAGCGGTGTTGGCCCTGGTGGCCGCCGCGGCGTTGCCGTTCCAGGTGGGATCGTCTGAGTTCATCCAGCGGCTGGTCGCGGTAATCATTGTTGCCGCGGCCGCGGCTGCCGCGCGCGCCACACGCGCCGATCAAGGCGATGAGTATCCCGCCGACTCGCTGATGGTGATTGAGGCCGCGGCCTGGCTTGGCGTCTACCTCCTAGTGAACCTGGCCGTGCCGAATGGCTTCGCGCCACTCGATCGTGGAAATGCTGCCTTCTGGACCACCTATGCCGCCATCTGGCTGTTGCCGGCTGCGGGCTTGTGGTTGTCGCTGCGCGGGCGCGAGCGCCCGTTGCTGTGGGTCAGCCTTGCCGCGGCTCTGGCGACGCTGCTGTCGAACAAGGAATACCTCGGCGCTCCCCGATACGAATGGGATCCAATTGTCTTTGGCCTGTTGTTGATGGGCATTGCGGTCGTGGTGCGGCGTTGGCTCGCGTCTGGCGACGGCGGCATGCGCCATGGATACACCGCCGCGCGCCTGCTGGCCTCTGACAAGTCACGCCTGGGCAGCCTCGCGATGGTCTCGGCGGCGCACACCAACCTCCCAGTGGCGGAGTCCGTACCCGCGCCTGATCCGTCGGTCGGCGGCGGTGGCCGTTCGGGTGGGGCCGGCGCAGGCGGTTCGTTCTGACTCCGCCCAGCGGCCAACACGGCGGCGGAAGTCGCGTGGATCCGGCAGGACGGCGGTCATCACTGCGCCCTCTTCGTCGTCGGCGCGCTTGCCTGGTTGGCCATCGATCCGACGCAGCCGATCGAAGCGGCGACACCCGGCGTATAGTGTCGCCAATGGGCAGGAGACATTAGTCGCATGCTGGGTCGATGGACCGGGTTGCTGCTCGCGGCAGCCGTGGCGCTGGTCGCGCTCGGGTACGGATACTACGCCAGTGAGTCGCGGCAAATCCGCCGGGAGAGATATCAGGCGATCGCAGCCATCGGCACGCTCAAGGCCGAGCAGTTGCAGTTATGGCGACAAGCGCGGCTTGATCACGCCGCCGCTTTGTCGCGAGCCCCGACAGTCAACCGTGAACTCGCCGCTCGCCGGGAGCGTGCCGACGCCGATCTCTCGGCCGCCAGCGCCGTGGTCGACACGGGTGTGCGCACCTACGGCTACGCCGGCGCCTTTGTGCTGAGCCCGCAATCAGAGCTCGTGCTCGCGACTGGAAGCCAGGCCGGTGCGCCAGTTGCAGAGATGACCGCCGTGGCAACCGCCGCACTGGCGGGTGACGACGCGGTGATGGGCGAATTTTTTCGCGGCGGTGACAGACGGGTGTACGTGGACACGGCGGCAGCGGTCCGCGATCCACTCGGCCGCCCGCTCGGCGTCGTCGTGCTCCGGACCGACGCGCAAAAACTGTTGTTCCCGATGTTGCAGACCTGGCCGACGCCCAGTCCCACTGCGGAAACCGTGCTGGTTCGGCGTGACGGAGACGAGGTGGTGTTTCTCAACGAACTGCGTTATCGCAAGGACAGCGCGCTGACTATTCGTGAGCCTCTCTCACGGACCGAGATTGCCACGGTCAAGGCCGCCCTGGGCACGGTTGGACCGACGGAGGGCATCGATTATCGCGGTGTCGCGGTTCTCGCCGATCTGCGGCCGGTGCCAGACTCAGACTGGTTCCTGATCGCCAAGCTCGATGCCGACGAAGTGTGGGCCGAGGCGCGCTACCGCGCCGGTGTCGCGGTGATCCTGATCACCTCGCTGATTCTTGGCGGCGCCGTCGCCGTCGCCGCGTTCTACCGGCAACAGCAAGCGACGCAGTTCAAGGGCCTGTACGAGTCGCTGCGAGAGAATGACCAGCTGCTGCGAGAGGCGGAAGTGGCCGGGCAGTTGGGCAGCTTTGTGTTCGACATGCCGGCAGACCGGTTCAAGAGTTCCGAGAACCTCGATCGCGTGTTGGGTATTGCGCCCGGGCATCCGCGCACTGCTGCCGGTTGGCTCCAAGTGGTCCATCCGACCGACCGTCACGATCTCGAGGCCTATTTCCAGGCCACTCTCGCCGTGCGCGCGAGTTTCGATCGCGAGTACCGCATTGTCCGGCCATCGGATAAAGCGGAGCGGTGGGTGCATAGCCGGGCGCGCATCGACTACGGCAGCGACGGCAAGCCGCAGCGTATGGTCGGCAGCATCCAGGACATCACCGGCGCCCGGGCAGCCGAGCACAACCGCCTGGTCGAGGACCAGCGCTATCAACGCCAGCGAAACGCCCTGATCCAGCTGGCGACCAGCCCACCGCCGAAGGATGATGCAGCCCTGACGACGGCCATCGAGCGCCTGACCGAAGTCGCGGCGCGAACCCTGGACGTGGATCGGGTGAGCATTTGGCGCTACAACGGCCCGCGCACCGGCATTCGCTGTCTCGATTTGTACGAACGGGCGGAGGGACGCCATTCGTCAGGTAAGGAAATATTCGAAACCGACAACCCGGCGTATTTTCAGGCGTTGGGCGAGTCCGACGTGTTGGCCGCCGACGACGCACACCGCGATCCGCGCACCAGCGCGTTCGCCACTGGTTATCTGACTGCGATGGGCATCACGTCAATGATGGATGCCGTTATCCGGCTCGGCGGCGGCGTGGTGGGCGTGTTGTGCTGCGAACACACAGGCCGGGTCCGCCGATGGACGCACGACGAGCAGACGTTCGCCGTCGCGGTAGCCAATCTCGTGGCGATGTCGCTGACGGGTGGCGAGGACGGACTGGCACGTCCGCGCGACGCCTATTCGCGGTGACGGCAACGAACGGCGAGCATCGCAGTCGGCGGTAAAGCCCTTGAACCCGCTTCAGGTGTCGGCGATTCCCGGCAGCACCACCGCCTGGACCACGAGGCCGAAGACCCGATCCTTGCACTCCGGTCGCGGCGTCTTCATTGAGCGGAAAGTCTACCTCTGACCTTGCGCAGCACTTCGTCGTACATCGCTGCAGTCACCGTTCCGGTATTCGTATTTTGCCTGGACGGATGGTACATCCCGACCAACGTCAGCCCGTCGTTGATCCAGACTGCGCCGTGTGAAAACACCGGACGCGGACGGGGCAGTTCGACCCCACTGCGGACCAGCAGGTTCAGCGACGCGCCCCAGGCAATCCTGCCGAGCGCGATCACGATCTCGAGTGTCGGCAACGCCGCTACTTCGTTGACCAGGTGCGCCAGGCAGCGATCGACCTCCTCAGGCAGGGGTTTGTTCGCCGGCGGCGCGCAGCGCACCGCCGCCGCGATGTAGACGTCCGTCAGCACCAGTCCATCGTCCGCGCGTTGCGAAGTGGCGCGGTTGGCAAAACCGGCGCGCATGAGCGCGGACATCAGGAAGTCGCCCGAGCCGCCCTTCCCGTCGCCGGTGAACACCCGGCCGGTGCGGTTGGCACCGTGGGCGGCGGGGGCCAGCCCAAGCACCAGAATCCGCGCGTGAGGGTCGCCAAAACCCGGGACCGGACGGGCCCAATACACGTCGTCCCGGTAGGCGGCCCGCTTCACCCGGCCGACCTCTGAACAGTAGCTCCTCAGCCGCGGGCAGCGGTCGCAGCTCACGATGGCGGTCTGAACGGCCGACAGAAGCAGGGGACGATTACCGCGAGAAGGCTTCATGTGTATGCGTTGCAACATGTTACAAGCCGTCCGGCCAATGCCACCGCTTTCATTTACCCCCCACACCCGCTAAAATGGTGCGATTGTCCAAACGACGAGAAGCTCGCTCCTATCAGGAAGGTAATAGTCGGCCATGAGAAACACCGCTCCTCCCGATGCCGCCCAGCTCGAAGCCCTTGAAACCCGGGAATGGCTTGATTCGCTGGACGACGTGATGAAGCACGGTGGCGCCGCCCGCGTCGGCAGCCTGCTTCGCGAACTTGGCATGCATGCCCAGAAGTCGGGCGTCCGCCTCCCTTTCACGGCCAACACGCCGTACATCAACACCATCAACGCCGACGAGCAGGTGCCCTACCCGGGCAGCCGCGAGATCGAGCGCCGCATCAAGAGCCTGGTTCGTTGGAACGCCATGGCCATGGTGGTGCGCGCCAATCGCGTCGAAGACGGCATTGGCGGACACATCTCGACGTTTGCCTCGTCTGCCACCCTGTAC
>JANLWW010000089.1:0-10031 GCA_031364805.1 Acidobacteriota bacterium | reverse complement strand
CGCTATGCCGAAGGCCGTGGCACGTCTAACGGCGCGCGCCAGCAGCTGCAGTACAACCGTCCGAACCTGCCAATTTTCTCCAAGGGCCGTTTTCCCTTCATCGGCGATTACATCGATATTGCCGGCCAGAGCTTCGTCGCCGCCGCCGATGGCCGCTGGTCGTGGAATACCGGCCAGACCGCCAACCGGCCGGCGCCCCTGTTTCATGTCGCGTGGGCCGACAACCGCAACGTCGGCACGCCGCGTCACGCGGCAGGCATCTCACCCGACTGGTCGCGGTTTACGCCGCCAATGCTCGGCCCCAACTCGGTGGTGTGCATCCCAGGGCTGGTGGGCACACGCAACCAGGACGTCTACACCGCGCAACTTCGGCCGGGCCTCGTCGTGTCGTCGCCGCAGAACTCCAAGCGCATCACCGGGCTGCAGCGCTCCTTCGTAGTCGTCGCGCACAACACCACCGACAGCGAACGCCATTACCGGCTCAGGGCGATGCCGACCGGCGGCGCGATTGCTTCGTTCAATCAATTTAGCGGCTTTGGCACCGGCACGTCGCTCACCGAGATTTTCGTCACGATTCCGCGCAAGTCGAGCGTGTCGCGCACGCTGTTTGTCGCGCTTGCGAACCCGCCAGTCAATCCAGCCGACGCGCCCGATGTGCTGGTGCCCGTGCAGGTAGACGAGGTCGATGGCAGCACGCCGACCGGCACCTTCGACCAGGTGTTCCTGAATCCCGACTTCGAGAACCCCGATTTCGAGAACCCGGACTTCGAAAACGCGGAACTGCACAATCCGGATTTCGAGAACCCCGATTTCGAGAATCCCGACTTCGAGAACCCCGACTTCGAGAACTTCACGCTGAGCGCGAGCTCGTCGATTCGCAACCCCGATTTCGAGAATCCGGACTTCGAGAATCCGGACTTCGAGAACCCCGACTTCGAAAATCCTGATTTCGAGAATCCCGACTTCGAGAACCCCGATTTCGAGAACCCAGATTTCGAAAATCCGGACTTCGAAAATCCGGACTTCGAGAACCCCGATTTTGAGAATCCGGACTTCGAAAACGGCAGTTTCCAGGTTTCGGACACGACCTGGCCTGTCCGCAACAACGGCAACACCTCTTCGGCCTACAAGACCAACGTGTTCGTGCAGGATCCACCGGCGGGCGTCCAGTTTCAGTTGGCCATCCGCAAGCTCTTCACGGGACCGGCCGCCATGTGTACCGCCGACGGCTCGGCACCGCTCTATGCGCAGAGCGTGCCGCTCGTGAACATCGTCGGCCCCAACGTGCAGACCGACCCGTTTGATCGCAACTTCAACGACCCGAGCCGCAACAACGCGAGCTTCTTGCTGGCGCCGGGCGAGCGCGGGGTCATCACGCTACGGGCCTACTGCGCCGACGGTGCGGCCAATTGCACGCGCGAACTGATGGCGTCGCTGCGGGGCAAGGTCGCACTCGGCGTCGTCGCCCAGGGCGCCAATTGCTTCGCGGAAGACAACGGCCTCGGCGACGCGGTCGGCGGTCTCAACCGCTGTGTTGTCGACAACGGTCCGCCGAAGGACATTTACGATCCGATTCCGCCGATGATCTCGGTGTTGAATCCGACGATTACCACGCCGGAGACGATTGTCCAGGCGATCGACGTCGATAACACTGGCTTCGAAGCGGTCGCGTTCTCGTTGAGTGCCACCGACAACGTGGCCGTCGCGAGTGTGTCGTGCCTGGCCGGAACGATGACCGTGTCGCCGACTGGCGTATCGGGGGACGCGTATCAGTTCACTGGCACGTTCCCGGTGGGCGCTACGGCGGTGACCTGCACGGCGCTCGATGTGCGCGGCACCCCCGCGCCGAACTCCGCCAGCGTCGGCTTCGTGGTCAACGTGAGGGACGTGACACCACCGTCGTTTGACGTGTCCGCTGATCCGGGCTCGCCGTTCTTGCCGTCGAACCCCGCCGAGGCCACCAGCGCGGCCGGCGCGCAGGTGTTCTACTCGAGCCCCGCCGCCACCGACAGTAACGGCGGTTTGGTCACCGTGACCTGTGGCTCCGGCAGCCTGGTGTCTGGCAGCACCTTCCCGATCGGCACCACCGACATCAACTGCGTTGCCACGGACGACTCTGGCGTCTCGACGGCGCCGACGAACCTGTTCGACATCACCGTCGCCGATCGCACGGCGCCGAGCATCACGATCGACGGCGCGCCCACGGCGGCGGTCGAAGGCAATGTGCTTGGCGGAGCGGCGGTGACGTTCACGGCCTCGGCGTCCGATGCGGTTTCCGGGACCTTGCTGGCTTCCTGTTCGGTGGCCTCGGGCAGCGTCTTCGCGGTCGGCATCACCACCGTTACCTGCACGGCTACCGACGCGGCCAGCAATACCGGCTCCAGTTCCTTCGCGGTCACTGTGGTCGACACCATCGCACCGGTCGTCACGCTCAACGGCGCAGCGGCAATCACCATCGAGGCCGGATCAACCTATGCCGATCCGGGCGCGACTGCCATGGACGTGGTGGCCGGCGCGCGAACGGTCGCGGTCAGCGGTTCGGTGAACCTGCTCAGCGTGGGGATCTACACGCTTACTTACGTGGCCAGCGATCCCTCTGGCAACACCGCTTCGGCCGTCCGAACCGTGACCGTGGCCGACCGAACGGCGCCGGTCTTCGGGTCACTCGCCAATGTCACCGCCGAAGCCACCAGTGCGGCGGGCGCGACGGTGACCTACACCTCGCCGTCGGCCACCGATATCGCCGACGCCAGCCTCACGATCTCGTGCGTGAAGGCATCGGGGTCGGCCTTTGCGCTCGGCATCTCGACGGTGAACTGCACCGCGACAGACGACTCGGGTAACGTCGGCAACGGGTCCTTTACCGTCACAGTTCTGGACCGCCTTGCTCCCGCGTTCGGGGCCGTCGTGAATGTGATTGCCGAGGCAACCAGCCCGGCCGGCGCGGCCGTGACCTACACTGCGCCCTCGGCAACGGATGCCGTGGGGGCCACCGTGTCGTGCCTGCCGGCGGCGGGCTCAACGTTCGCGCTGGGCACGTCGCTGGTGAGGTGCACGGCAACCGACGCCGCGCTCAACAGCGCCGCGACGACACTCACAGTGACGGTGCGCGATACCGTCGCGCCCGCACTGACGGTGCCGGCGAACATCACGACAACAGCGACAAGCGCGGCTGGCGCCGTGGTCAACTACACGGCTCCCTCGGCGACCGATATCGTCGACACGAGCGTGACGCTGGCCTGCCCGTCGAGTCCGACGGCCGGTAAGACATCCGGGAGCACGTTCCCGATCGGGACGACGACCGTGAACTGCACGGCGACCGATGACTACAGCAACGTGACCTCGAAGTCGTTCACCGTGACCGTGAACAACCCGCCTCTGCCGGTCGTCACGGCCACCGCCAACCCGTCGACGTTGCTGTGGTCGCCAAACAAGACCATGACGCCGGTGACCGTGAGCGGTGTAATCACCACCTCGATTCTGCAGAGCGCGTCGTACAGGGTGGTGGATGAATACGGCAAGGTCCAGCCGGCCGGCACGATTACCGTTGGCACTGGCGGCAGCTACTCGTTCGTCGTGAGGTTGGAGGCGTTTCGGAACGGCACCGATACGAACGGCCGGGTTTACACGATTACAGTGACGGCGACCGACACCATCAACCGCACGGCGACGGCGCAAGCCATTGTCCTCGTGCCGCACAGCCAGCAGTAGCGCACGCGAGCGCTTCTCTCGAACGACGGGCGCCGCGTCACTCGACGCGGTGCCCGTTTTTTTTTCTGGTTGCCCGCTACTTTTGCCCGAGTTGTTTCTTGGCGGCGGCCACGAGTCCACCGGTTTCGTCGCCGTTGGCCTTGATGGCCAGAAACGCGGCGAAGCTGTCTTTCGCAACGGGGCTCTTAAGGCCGGCCTGCGCGACGCCTTTGTAGTAAATCACCTGCGGGTAATAGCTAAAAGTCGGCCAGTCGTCGAGGGCGACGGCCGTCGCCTCGCCCATTCGCCGCTCGGCCGCATCGAGCTCGGACGAGGCTTCGGCAAAGGCGTCGATCGCGAGGTAGGCCCGCGCCAGGATGACGCGGCCCGGCCAGGAATCCGCCAGCTTCTGAGCCTCGCGCGCGTGCTCGGCGGCCGCGCGGCCCTGGCCCTGTGCCAGGTTCACCTCGGCGCGAATGAGGCGCGCATAGGCCTGCGGGTCGGCTTCGAGCTTGTTAGCCAGGCCGTCGGCCAGCTTCAGGGCCGCCGCGGCTCGCCCGGCCCGCGCCAGCACCAGGCCAGCCTTCAGCGACACCTCCGTGGACGCGCTCGAGACCAGCGCCTGCTCGGCCTCGCGCGCGGCTCCCGCAACATCGCCGCGCGCGAGCAGCGCATCACCACGCGCCACGCGCTTCACGGCCACGCCTGTGGTGTTCTTGGCCGCGGTGTCGGCGGCGATGCCCTGATCCAGCAAAGTGAGGGCGTCGGCAGTGCGGCCCTGGTAGAGCGCAATGTCGGCAAGGCCCGACACCGCCAACGACGCAGCGGTTGGCGATAGGCCTCTCAGCTTTTCGTAGGTCTTCACGCCATCGGCCGGGCGGCCCGACGCCACCTCCGATAACCCGCGGGCGACGAATGCCTTCGCGAACGACGGGTTCAGCTTGAGCACCGCTTCACTCTCGCTGATTGCCGTGTCGAACTCGCCCGCGTACATGGCGACCAGCGACAGGTTGGTGCGGCGCTGCACGTTCATCGGGAAGATGGCCACTGCCTTGCGGAGCTGCGCGAGCGCCTCGGTCATGTTGCGCTGGTAGAAGTGGGCCAGCGCCAGGTTGGCCAGGCCCGTGCTGTCGGCGGGGAATGCGGCGACGAGGGCAGTGTATTCCTTGATCGCGTCGACCGGCTTGCGCGAGAAAAGGTAGTAGCTGCCGCGGGTCCGGTACTTCTCGCGGGCGGTCATCCGGTCGAGGCGGGCGAGAGCCTGTTCGAAATTCTGTTGGGCCTCGGGCACGCGGCCGGTAGCGCTGTAGACCGCCGCCAAGCCCGAGTAGGCCCGGCCCATGTTGGGATCGAGCGTCTGGGCCTCCTGATACTTCGCAATGGCCAGATCCAGCTTGCCGGCCCATACCAACTCCTGCGCCTCGGTGTAG
Source organism: Acidobacteriota bacterium (assembly GCA_031364805.1). Classification (GTDB taxonomy): domain Bacteria; phylum Acidobacteriota; class Vicinamibacteria; order Vicinamibacterales; family UBA2999; genus 12-FULL-67-14b. The sequence continues at coordinate 4,911 of JANLWW010000089.1, read as the reverse complement.
GCCTTTGCCGCCTCGAGGCTGGCGGCCGTGAACGTCTCACTGGCGGCCGGTCCCTTGGAGGATACGGCGGTGTCGCCGAGCGCGATGCGCACCTTGCCAGCGAGGGTCCCTACCGTCTCGAGCAACGACGCCTTGCCCTCGGCGTTGGCTTCCAGTGTGTAGAGCGTCGCGCCATCGCTGGCCCCGCTAAGCGCGCGGGCGGTGATTAGATAGCCGCCGCGGTTGGGCTGGATGTCGCCGGTCAGGATCAGGCCGACGCCTTCGCGCCTGGCCACCAGGCGCGCGGTCGCCTCGTCCAGCCGGGCGCCAGGTTTGATCACCGTGGCTGCGCGCAGCGCATCGCGCCGTGAGTAGGCGGTAATGAACGACGCGCCCTCAATCCCGAGTCCCAGAGCCTGCTCCACCACACCGTCGAACACCGCATCACCGGTCTTGTTCTCGAAGTCGGCGACCAGAACCGAGATCGGCTCACGCGGAACATCGACCGGCAGTACGGCCTGCTGTTTCGATAACAGCCAGCCGCCCACGGCGGCAATGATGACGATGGCAGCGGCCACCGCGAAGTACCACTTCGGCCGAGCGGCCGGCGTCGCCGCGACCGCGATGATGGTGCTGTCGCGACGGGCATGGCCGTCTGCGGTCAGTGCCTCCAACGCCGCGACCATCTCGGCCGTGGTCGCAAAACGGCCGGCGGGATCGGGCTGCAAACACCGTTGCACAATCCGATCGAGCGCGTCGGGGATCGTCGTGTCGACCACCCGCGGCGCCGCGGGCGCCTGGTTCAGCCGCCCCAGCAACTCCGACATCGGGTTGTCGCGATTGGCCAGCCGCTGCCGGCCGAGCAGGAGGTCGTACAGGATCAGCCCGAAGGCGTAGAGGTCGGCGCGCTGATCGACCTGCTTGCCCTGCGCTTGTTCCGGCGCCATGTACTCCAGCGTGCCAATCACCGAACCGGCCGCTGTTTGCGTGCTGCCATGTTCGACCGAGCGGGCAATCCCGAAGTCCATGATCAAGGCATCGCCGCCGTCGGTGGCGTCGCCTTTCTCGATCATGATGTTCTCGGGCTTCAGGTCGCGATGCACAACGCCCTTGTCATGCGCGGCGTTGAGGCCAAGCGCGACCTGGCGCGCCAGGGCCACCACCCGCGACACCGGCAGCTTGCCCTCGCGACGAAGCAGGTCGGCCAGCGTCTCACCATCGATGAACGGCATCGTGAGGTACTTCATGCCGTCCACATCGCCAATGTCGTGAATGCGGACGACGTATTTGTGCGTGATCTGGCGGGCGAGGACGAGCTCGCGCTTGAAGCGCAGCTCGAGATCGCGCGCCGCCGTCGCGTCAGACTGCGCCGCGGGGCGAATCACCTTGATGGCCACCGCGACACCCAACTCATGATCGAAGGCCTGGTAGACGGCACCCATGCCGCCAGTGCCAAGCAACCGGATGATGGTGTAGCGCGGACCGACCTGGTCACCCGCACTGAAGGATCCGTCGCCGGCGCGGGCGGGCATCGACCCCAAGGCGGTGACCACGCCGGTCGGACCGATCGTCGCAGCGTTTGCTGCTGGGATGAACGTGGCCGCCTCAGTGCCGAGAAAGGTTGCGGCGGCGGGCATCACCGTCGGACTGGCTGCCGGATGCCCAATCTGGGTGCCGCACGCAGGGCAGAACTCCGCTTCAACCGGGATCGGCCGGCCGCATTTTGCGCAAAATGAACTCGAGGGCGATCCGGTCATGCTACTTAGACGACGGTGGCATTATCGCGCATGCGCCATTTTTCTTGGCGAAAACACGGTTCTGGGGCGGATGTGGCTTGGAGCCTATTTCGCCTTCACGTCGTAGGCATAGACGTTGTCCTGATCACGGACGATCAGCAGGCCGCCGCTGATGATGGGATGACTCCACGTCGGCAAGCCGCTCTGCTGCGGCAGCGTGAACCGGCCATGCTCGCGATATCCCGTTGGCGACGCTTCGGCGAGGCCGACCACGCCGTCTTCGCTGTAGAGGTAGAGGCGGCGGTCCGCGAAGACCAGCGAGCCCTTCCCGATGCTGCGGTCGCGCCACGCCATGACGCCGGTGTCAAACTTCAGCGCGGTGAGGATGCTGCTGGAGAAGCCGTAGACGTGGTCCTCGATCAGCACCGAGCTGGCGTGGTGGTTGCGCATGTCGCGGGTGAAATACACCTCGTTGGCCGACGCCAGGTTGCCGGCGGCGCGAATATCGAGCAGCGCAGCGCCGGTGCCGTAGTCCGACGAAAAAAACACGCGCGTGCCGCGAACGATGGGCGTGGCAACGTTGGCGGTGCCGTTGGCGACCTTGTTGTAGGACCACAGCAGCCGCCCGTCGCGCGGATCGACCGCCAGCGTTCGCGAGCCGGTGAAGAAGATCACCTGGCTGAGGCTGCCGGTGCGCATCAACATGGGTGACGAGTAGCCCGGCTCGTCTGCGTGATTCTGCCAGAGCGTGGCGCCGTCCGCCTTGGCAATGGCGACAATCGACGCGCGCGGCCCGCCCGCGTTCACCAGCATGCGGTCGCCGACAATCAGGGGGGATTCGCTGTAGCCCCAGTAGGGATTGCGGCCGCCGAACTTCTGGACCAGGTTGATCGACCAGATCTTCTTGCCGGTGGCGTGCTCGAGGCACGTCAGGTCGCCGTTGCCCCCAAGCACGTAAAGCCGATCGCCATCGACGGTAGGCGTGCTGCGCGGACCGTCGCCGCGGTCGTTCTCGTAGCGGCGGCCGTTCAGGTATTCCCACACTTTCTTGCCGGTGGCGTGATCGAACGCCATGACGTACTCGTCACCCGCACGTGCCCCGAGCGTGTAGAGCCGCCCGCCGGATGAGGAGAACGACGAGTAGCCGTTGCCGGCGCCCGCCGTGCGCCACACCTGCGCCGGACCCGGCTTGGGCCAATCCTGCAACAACCCTGTTTCAGGCGAGATGCCGTCGCGCTCGGGTCCGCGCCACTGGAACCACTCCGCGGGCGTCGCCGGCGGAGACTGGGTGGACACCATCCCTGTCAGCGCCAGAACCGCGAGAGCGAGGGTCACCCCAGGTCGAACCTTCATGCTTCACTACATATCACGGCGGGCGTCTGCTAACATTTGCGGCGATGAAACGCGCAGCCATTATCGGCCCCATGGTCGCCATCTTCGTGAGCCTCGGTGTGGTCTTCATGAGCACCCGGAAAGACCGGGAGCCAGAGGCGCCTGCCGCGACACCGGCGGCGACGCCCGCCCCGGGGCGCGTGGTTCGCAAGGCCGAGCCGCCGCCGCCCGCGCCAGCCACCGAACCGGCGGCCCCGCGCGCTGCGGCGCCGAAGAAGGCCGCGCCGGCACCGGCGCCCGTGGTGGAGGCCGCGCCGACCCTCGCCACGCTGAGGCTCGAGTCCGACGTGCCCGGCGCATCGGTGTTCATCGATCGACAGTTCGTGGGCACTACCCCGCTGACCCTCGACAAACTCGAGCCCGGTACCAAGCGTTTGCAGGTCACCGCGACCGGCTTCGACAGCGTCCAGAAGTCAGTGGACCTCGTTGCCGGCCCTAATGCGGTCACCGTGCGCATCAAGGAAGTGACCCTTAACTCGAAGGTCCCGGTCGTTCACAAGCACGGCGTGGGCTCCTGCAACGGCACGCTCTCTGCCAGCGTTGACGGCCTCAAGTACGACACCGACAACAAGGGCGACGCGTTCACCATCAGCTATGCCCAGGCCGAGCAATTTGCCGTCGACTACCTGAAGAAGAACCTGCAGGTGAAGCAGAAGGGCGGCAAGACCTGGAACTTCACCGACAAGAACGACAATGCCGACGCGTTGTTCGTGTTCCATCGCGAAGTGGAAGCGGCGCGCAAGAAGCTGGCCGAGGGCTACGCTCCGGTCCGCTAGAACCCATCGTTATTACCGCAGGGTTGCGGCCAATTTACGTATTTAGCATTCGCGGACTGCTTTGCTATCCTTGACAGCATGAAACGCATTCTCCTGTTCCTGGCCACCAACATCGCCGTCATGATCACGCTGTCGATCGTGCTCAGCTTGCTGGGCGTGACCGGCTACATCACGCCATCGGGCCTCGATTACTCGGCCCTGATGGTGTTCTGTCTCGTCTGGGGCATGGCCGGCGCGTTCATCTCGCTGCAGATGTCGCGCTTCATGGCCAAAATGGCGATGGGCGTGAAGCTCGTCGATGGTAAGAGCGGCCAGGCCGAGCTCGACTGGTTGCACCAGACGGTCGGCCAGCTCACCCGCAAGGCCGGTCTGCCGATGCCGGAGGTCGGCGTCTACGACTCACCTGAAGTGAACGCCTTCGCCACCGGACCGAGCAAGAGCCGCAGCTTGGTCGCGGTGTCGAGCGGCCTGCTTCGCTCAATGCGCCGCGAGGAAGTGGAGGGCGTGCTGGCTCATGAAGTCGCCCACATCCAGAACGGCGACATGGTCACGCTCACGCTCATCCAGGGCGTCGTCAACGCCTTTGTGATGTTCTTCTCGCGCATCATCGCCAACATCGTCCGGCAGATGGTTGACGAGAAGATTTCGAGCCTGGTGTTCTTCGTCACGACGATCGTGTTCGACATTGCCTTTGGCATTCTCGGCTCGATGGTGGTGGCGTGGTTCTCGCGCGCGCGCGAGTTCCGGGCCGATGCCGGCGGCGCGCACCTGGCGGGCAAGGCCAACATGATTGGTGCCCTGCAGCGGCTGATGCAGAACAAGGAGATGGTCGACAACTCGCAGCCGCAGCTGGCAACGATGAAGATCAACGGCGGCAAGGGCTTCTTGTCGCTGATCTCGACCCACCCTCCGCTCGAAGTGCGCATCGCGGCACTGCAGAAGGCGCAGATTCTGTAGGGATGATTGGGGTCAATGATTGGGGTCAGGTCAAGAAAAAAAAATTTTTGGTTTATGTGGGACAGTTTAAC
>JANLWW010000068.1:0-4893 GCA_031364805.1 Acidobacteriota bacterium | reverse complement strand
GGGCGCCGTCCTATCCCCCACCCGCTTGGCGGGGTGATTTCGCGCGGGGCCTGACCCGGCCTTCCCGCCTTGCGCGTGGGGGCGTTGAGTAAGGGGGGGGGTGTTAGCGACGATGTCGCAACGGCTGCTGACGGCGGCGTGACCCCAAGGCCAGCCCCAAGGCTATGCCGTCTTCGGAAGCGCCTGCACCTTGGGACGCTGTAACTCCTTCAGGAGCATTTCGCCGGGGTGGGTCGGTGAGCGATGAGTTGGCAACATGTCAGTTCCTCAGTGGTAGTCCGCGCATCGCACTTCGAACGCATCGGAACCCTCGAAGCGAAAGACGATTCGATACCGATCGTTGACACGAACGGCGTGCCGGCCGCGCAGGTCCCCGCGCAAAGCGTGCAGGCGATTACCGGCGGGCACCTTCAGGTCGTCGAGCCTGACGACGGCGTCGATCTGGGACGCTGGCCGATGACACGACCGCGGATATCTGGACCGGCCTCAACACGAAGGCCGCCCGGAGCATCCCGCGCGATCTCTGGCCAATCGTTCGGCGGAAGTTGGACCAGGAACGGCCGGTGCGCGCCACGCTCGCTGCGGCGGGCGTCGAGTTACTTGCCGCGGTGGCTGGCGACCTGCGCCCGGATCTGGGCCACGGCCAGCTTGACCTTCAGATCCTGCTGCACCTTGCCCAGCTCCGCCCTGCCGTTTCGCGGGTCGCCCTCGACGCCCTTCGCGGGATCCTTCGCCGCAATCTTGTCCTTGCGGACCCATTCAGGCTTCACGTACAGGATCGCCGAGGTATCCTCCACGCCCGCATGGCCTTCCCCGGTCACCTTGTGGTCCTTCAGGTACTGGGAAAACTCGTCACGGGATTTGAAATACAAATCGTCGCCGTAGAACACCCGCGCGCCGGAGGGTGTCAATCTTGCATCGAGTGTGGCCGCGGTCTGCTTCAGCACGTCCTGCCCACCGCCATGGTCACCAATCAGGATGATGTCCCGGAAGCCGGCAGTCGCGGCGCCCAGCACAAGGTCCCGCAGCACCATGCCGTAGGTTTCCTCGGTGAGGCCGCTGGTTCCGGGGAACGCGAACTGACCTTCCTTCTTCGACGGGTCGCCCGTGGGTGAATATGGCAGCACCGGATAGACCAGCGCATTGCCGAGTTCCTTGGCAATGCGTTCCGAGAGCGCGCGCGCCACGGCGTTGTGTTTGCCAAACGCCAGATGGGGGCCGTTCTGTTCCGCGCCACCGGTGTAAATGAGGGCGGTGGTCTTGCCGGCCTTCAGGGCTGCGGCCACTTCTTCCCAGGTCAGGTCCTCGATGAACACTGATGTGGGCTGGGCGTGGACGACGCGCGGAAGAGCCAGAAGGACGAGCAGGGCGGCAAGCGACGCATACTTCGGCATGGTGCCCGGGAGTATAGCAGCGGGGTTTCCTGCATCGAGCCGCTTCGCTGGTCGAAGCTGGTACTAGCGGCGGACCCTGGCAGAAGACGGAAGACGGTGGAAGAGCACGGCAGCGATTGGCAGAATGGCTGGCTGTTTGGGACGATTTTCGCAACTACCTCGTTCATACAGCCTGATCACTCTGTCGCCCTTCATATCCTCTTAAACGCTCAAACTGAGTCCGATCTTTCATCATGAGCGGGTTGGCTTCCGCCGTTTGGCAGAATTTCGATTCGAGGCTCCGCGCCTGACCACCGCCCGCATCGGCGGCGTTCTTCGTCCTGGTCGTCGTGCCTCATGGCGTCACCCAATGCTCGGTTATCAGCTCGAGAGAAAATACCGTCGCTTGGGGTCCTGAGGGCTGGTGCCGACCTCACGAACAAGCCCACGCTCCACGAGTCGAACCATGCGCGTGCGAGTGGCGCGCGGCGTGAGGCCAATCACCTTCGCGACCTCGCTGGTCACGCGCCCGGTGCCGTCGCTAAGAGTCGCAAGGATGGCCTGCTCGGTCTTGTCGAGCGCCGTGTCGCCGACCTGCTCGAGCCACAGCGTCACCCGAAATCGGGTGCCGATCTCCTCGAGCGTCGGTGGCGCAAGCCCTGCGTCGCGGCAGGCAGCGGTCATGCGCTGGATGCCGCTGCCCCATTGCTCGATCAGACCCAGCGCGTGAAACGTGCGGCCGATCACGCGATTCCGCAATCTGGAAATCCCTCGTGGCAAATCTTCCAGGGTGAGCCCAAACGGCAGGAGCCCGGGATTCTCCACCTCGAGCCGGTCGTCGAAGATAGCGAGGCGAATGGGCGCGCCTCGCTGCGCGTAGTCCGCATGGACCACCGCGTTCACCACGGCCTCGCGGACCGCAATCGGCGGAATGCTCCAGCGCTCGCGACGTCGGACATGGCCAATATCCGCTCCGTGCAGGGCGTGCTTCCCGACAAACGCGATTGCGTCTTCGACAGAGCGGATCAAGTTAGCGTGAATCTCCGTGCGGTCCACGATTCGGCTTTTGTCGACACCATGGAATCGTCCGGCTTGGATCCAAGCGTCCGGAAAATGCTGCTCGCGGTTTTCGCCGAAGAGAAGCATGCCACCGACCGTCGGCACATTTCGGCCCTGATGGGTGGTCACCAGCCGCAGGGTGTGCAGATCGGTCCGCCGAAGACGTCGAACGGGCGCGAACGACTCGGAAGCTGCTCTGAAGTCCAACGCTTCCGAGTCCAGTCCCGGCATCGGTTGCTCGTCGTAGGCCTCTCCGCGAGCGAAGCGGCGCAGCTCGTCAATCAGCTCACGGTCGGCCCGCCGATTGGTGGACCCCACCCGGACGTAGACGCCTCGGTCCAGGCCCTCCCGCCGTATGTAGTGCGGCCGAACCGGGCTGGCGTACACCTGGATGGCCAGAACATGGCTTCGGCGCCACGGGACGATCTCCAACTCCGGCACCAGCCGCGGCACGATGTGATCGCTGATCAGGTTGGCCAGACGCTCTTCGAGATCGAGGGGCTCCTTGACACCGCGGACATGTCGCGTCCGGTCTTCGACCCCGATCAGCACCGCCCCTCCCGAGGTATTGGCGAATGCGACGAGACTGCGGAGCACTCCGTCGGGGGAGGACAGGTCGCGCTTGAACTCGAGCGTCTTCCCCTCTGTACGTTTGAGCAGGTCGAGAAGATCCACTAGCTCAGAAGTATACTCTGAAGCGCTGGCCGCCACCGCGCTTCAGAGCTTGATGCGCGTCCAGAAGAGCGTGAGCGCACGGCCCGACGCTCTCGGTAGCCTCTCAGCTGGGCGGAGACACCAGGCTGGGATTCGAACTTCGCTGAACTACGCCAACATGTTGATGGCATTGGCGTTGCGCGCCTGGCAAGCGCCGGCCAGTTTCATCTCTCTCGGGAATCAGTCGAGATCAGAACCCGCAACGGCTTGAGCCCTAGGAGGTTGGAGTTCTTGAACTGAATTGGCTGGGTGTTTGGGACGATTTTCGCAACTGGTTGCGGCTGGGCCTTGAGGCCCGCGAAAGCGAATGAAAATTATCGCGGTTTGGACAGAATGCGGAGTTGGGAGCGGCGAGATCGGGATTAGCCATGGAGCAAGTGAGGCCGAGCAACTGTTTGATCCGGAGCGTGCGTGATTGAACGAATAATTGAGCGTCGTCCGGCGTGCACCGCCGGCGATAGCTCGCGACCCTGAGTGATGCGTGAAGGCACGCTCTCCGCTCCCACAAGGAGAGTCCGATGCCCTACCGGATCGCGGGAATTGACGTGCACAAGAAGATGCTGGCGGTCGTCGTGGCCGACGTCGAGATCGACGGCGACTTTCACTTCAACCGCCTGAAGGTCGCGACCACGTCGGCCGATCTGCGCGGCCTGGCCGACTGGTTGATCGAGCAGGACGTCGAAGAAGTCGTCATGGAGTCGACCGCGCAATACTGGCGGCCGGTGTGGGAAGCGCTGGAACAGCATTGGCGCCCGCAACGTCGTGCACGTGAGGCGGCGCCGCGGCTCGCCGGGACGCTCCATCTCGCCCAGGCACAATCGAATCGCGGACCCGGGGGCCGCAAGCGAGACTTTCCAGATGCGGAGCGGCTGGTGAAACGTCTGGTCGCGCAGGAGCTCACCTTGAGCTTCGTGCCCGATGTCGAGCAGCGGCTCTGGCGGACGGTCATGCGCCGCAAGTACCAAGTCACTCGCAACCGCGTGCAGCTCCACAATCGATTAGAAGCGTTGCTCGAGGAGGCGCACATCAAGGTGTCGAGCCTCGTCTCGGACCTGCTGGGGATCAGCGCCCGCCGCATGCTGCAAGCGCTAGCGGACGGGGAAACCGATCCCGACGCCCTCGCGAAGCTCGCAGCGGCGCGGTTACGTGCCACGCCGGCGCAACTGTGCGATGCCTTCCAGGCGTGTCCGACGCTGCATCCCGTGTACCGCCGACTGCTGAAGCTGACGCTCGAAGAGTTACGGGTGATCGAGGATCACCTCGGGCAGCTCGATCAGCAGATGGCCGACCTGCTGGCGGCGCACCACGATGCGGTGCAGCGCCTCGCCGAGGTCCCTGGCCTTGGTGTCGATTCCTCGCAGCAGATCATCGCGGAGGTCGGCGCCACGGCCGCCACGTTCCCCTCGCCCAAGCATCTCGCGTCGTGGATGGGCGCGTGTCCCGGCAACGAGGAGAGTGCGGGTGTGAACTACAACCATCGCTGTCCCAAAGGCAATCGCCAGATGCGGCGCATCCTCAATCAGGCTGCCAATGCCGCGGTGAAGGCCAAAGGCACGATCTTCGCGGTCGTGTATCGCCGGATTGTGCCTCGGCTCGGCCATGCGCAGGCCATCGGCGCCATCACGCACCGGCTGTGTCGCTTGATCTGGAAGATCCTGCACGAACGCGTGCGGTACGAGGAACGTGGACCGAGTGTCAGCGTGGAGGCAAAGAAGGTGCGCGCGCGGAAGATGATCCGCGAACTGCG
>JANLWW010000181.1:0-11934 GCA_031364805.1 Acidobacteriota bacterium | reverse complement strand
GTCCGATTAATGTAAAATACAGGCCATGAAACAGATCTCTATTCAGACCCTTAAGGCCCAGCTCTCAGCGGTGGTGGCCGAGGCGCAGTCTGGACGCACGATCGTCGTTACCCGCCACAACGAGCCGGTGGCTCACCTGGGTCCGGCGCAGCCAGCTCACGTGCACCCGGGCCGTCGGCTGGTCGCCGGGCGATTGAAGCCGGCGGTGAAACGGGGAACGAAAGGTCGCTACCTGAAGGTCCTGAGCGAAGACCGGGGCGAGCGGTGAGCCCGGATGCCGGCCACGCGGTGCCGCACCGCCGGTTGTATCTGGACACCTCGGCCTACCTTTGCATCCTGCTCGGCGAAGACGGCTGGGAGCGCCTGTCCGAAGACACGGCGGGGGCCGAAGTGCTGTCGAGTGTCCTCCTCGTGCTTGAGGCCAAGCGGAACCTGGTGCGATTGGCGAGGGAAGGGGCCTTGACACCCGAGCAGTACAAGACCTGCATGGACCGTGTGGACGAAGACACGCAGGTCATCAGGCTGCGTGACCTGACGCTGGACCTGTGCGCCTCAAATGTCCTGCCGGCGATCACGACGCCGCGGTCTCTCGACCTGGCGCACATGCGAACCGCTCTCTGGTTTCATGCGGCCGAGCCCCTCACCCGTTTTGTCACCATGGATGGGTCGCAGAGGCAGGCGGCGCGGGAGTTGGGTCTCCCGGTCTGAACGGTTCCTATTTCCCTGAGAGCACCCGCCCGAGGCTGCCGAAGTAACCCGTCATCTCGAGATAGCCCGCTCCAGTGACGGGCTTGCCGCTCGCTGAGCCGGACACATCGATGGCGCCTTCCCAATACGCTACGCCGGTCGACCGCTCCAGGGCGAGTTCCTGATCGTTCAGCGGCGTCGTCACCTTCAGCTCCAGCTTTTCACTGGGGATGCTGATCGCCCATTCAATGGGATAGACCGCGCCGTTCTTCGACTTGAAGGTCGTGCGGCCTGGCGTAAGCGAAAACGACTGCACATCGAGGTGCGTCGTCTTGCCATCGGCTGCCACCAATGTTCCGCTCGATCGCGGGTCGCGACTGCCATCGTCTCGACGAAGCTGATAGAGCATCAGCTCACGGCCGTCTGACAGTTGAATCGACAGCCAATCCCATCCGCGTTGGCCGGGTTCGAGGAAGCTGGTGCCGAACTCGTGATCCATCCAGCTGTCGCCGGTCACCTCGAAGCGTTCGCCATCCACCGTGATCGAGCCGCGCGTCGGCATGCGCGTGAGCGAGTAGTAGTGCGAGGCGTTCCCGGCCTGCGCGCCTTTCTGGCTGATGCCGCCAATGCCGTGGATGGCCGGCGCCTTGCCTTCGTCGAGAATGAGATCAATGCCGACTTTGGGATCTGTTGCTTTAAGGAGATGGCGACTCCCGACCCCCGACTCCCGACTCCCGTCAAGAGTCGCAGTCCAATCGTCGTTCCACACGCGATATTGATCGGTCGCGGCACCGGCCAACCCTGGCCCGCCGCGGGACAGTTTCTCCGCGTATCGATACCGGCGACCCGACGGATCGCTGATCGCGAGATGAGTCATGTAGAGATCGCGAATCGCCCACTTCGATGGATTCGCGGGGGCCGGAGCGATGCCGACCCGGAAGAAGGTGACCTGGTAGCCAAACCGCCGGCCGTCGGCCGCCTTGACGTTGCCGGTGTAGTACCACCACTCGATCTTGTAATCGGGATGCGATGCGTGATCGCGCGGAAACGCGTAGGTGTAACCAGCCGTGGCTTCCTTCCACGGAGCCTGCGCCGCTACGCCGCCTGCGAGCACCAGGCAGACGCACCCCAGCACCCCAGCACTCCAGCACCTCAGCACCCTTTTATTCATCATGCGAGAGCACCAACTGAGCCGCGCGTCTGGCCGGATAAATCCCGGCCACGGCAGTCGCCACGATCACCACGATGGTGGACTGAATCAGGAACGCCGTCGGCAGATGGAACTGAATGGTCCACCCGAAGCTCTGCACGTTGATCACGTAGATCAACACCATCGACAGCGCAAACCCCATCGTCAAGCCAATGCCCTGGCTCACCGCGCCGATCAACGCCGCTTCGATAATCACCATCTTGCGCACCTGGTTGCGGTCGGCTCCCGTTAAGCGCAGCAGCGACAGCTCGCGCCGGCGCTCGAGCACCAGCGTCAGTAGAGTGCCCGCCACGCCGAGCATCGCGACGACGATCGCAATCAGTTCGAGGGCGTAGGTGATGGCAAACGTGCTGTCGAAGATGCGGAGCACTTCCTTGCGCAGGGTCTGGTTGCTGAAGATGAAGGCGCGGTGTCCTTCGTCGAGCGACGCCAGTATCTCGGATCGCACGACCTCCGGGTCCGCGTCTGTTCGCAGGAACGCTGCGACGCCGCTGGGCGCCAGGTCGCCGAAGTACTGGCGGAAGGTGCCCACGTCCATGATCACGACACCGCGGTCGTTCGAGTAGTCGTAGTAAACGGCGGCGACTTTAAAGTCACGCATGCCTTTCGGCGTTTGCAGGTTCAGCGTGTCCCCGTCGCGCTTGCTAAACTTGTTTGAAAATGCCTCCGACACGATCACGCTGTCTTGCCCAATGGCGGCGCGAACGGCGTCGCGCGCATTCGACGGACTCTTGAACAGCAGCGCACTGTACTCGAGCACCACGTCAAAGGTGCCGGCGCCGAGAACGGTCAGGCGGTTGTCGTAGACCAGGTCCACATTTCGGAAACCGTCGGTGGCCGTGACGGCAGGATGCCGCTGCACGGCGGCAATTACTTCGGCCGACAGCGTCTGTTCCTGCCCAACCGTGGGCCTGATGCCCGGGCCAATGAACAGGTCCGCCTGAAGCGTCTGTCCCACCCAGTAGACGACGGTGTCGCGGAAGCTGCCGATCATGATGGCAATGGCCACCATCATCGACAGGCTGACGGCGAGCGCGGCGACCGAGATCGAGAGGCGGGGGATGGCCGACGTGAGGTTGGCGTGCGCGAGCAGACCCTCGACGCCAAAGCGGCGGCGCAGCATCCCCCGGCTCGCCCGGGCAAGGCCAAACATGATGGCTGGCACCAGCAGGCCGGCGCCGACCACGATGGCAAACGCCGCAAGATAGCCGAACAGCGGCCGGCCGTTGACCGGACCTAGTTGCGCCAGGCCGAATGCGAAGGCCAGCACGGCGAGCGGTGCGATCAACATCGCGGGCCGCAGCCTCAGCCGCATGTCGAGCGTGTCGTGTCCGCGCATGGCGGCGGTCGGTTCCACCCGGCTGGCCTCAAGGGCAGGAATCGCCGCGGCCAGCAACGACAGCGGTAAGCCGATGGCCGCAGCCAGCCAGACATGTCCCCAGTTCATGTCGGGCGGTGCCGAGGCGGTGGCAATGTAGATCGTGCTGACCGTGGCGGAGGTCATCGCCACGGCGGCATCAGCCAGCACGCGCGCCAGGATCAGGCCGATCGCGACTCCAGCCACAGCGAGGGCGGCCGCTTCGCCGAGGAACAGGAACAGCACCTTGCGACGCGTGAGTCCCAGCGCGCGCAGCGTGCCAATCTCATGGCGGCGCGCCACGACGGAGATGGTCACGGTGTTGTAGACCAGGAACAGCCCGACGATCAGGGCGATCCACGAGAGGGCAGTGAGGTTGGTGTGAAATGCCGCGAGCATGGTTTCCACCTGCTCGCCACGACGGGAGGGACGTTGCGCCGTCAGCCCAGACGGCATGCCCGCGACGATGGCCGCCAGCGACTGGTCGAAGTCCGCCCCCTCCGGCAGCAGCACGTCGAGCCGGTCAATGCGCCCGAGCTTGGCGAAGGCAAACTGCGCCGCGGCAATGTCCATGAGGATAAAGTTGCCGTCGAGCACCCGCGCCGGCCCTTCGTCCTTGAGCAGCCCGCGCACAATGTAGGTGGCGACGCGGTCGCCGAACATCATCTGCATTTCGCCGCCCAGGGCCAGGCCGCGTCGCTTGGCCAGCTTCTCGCTAATCACCACCGACCGCTCGTTGGTCAGGATCTCGAGAAACGTCTGAGTTGTGACGTCGTCCGCTGGTCCACCAGCCTGGCCAACGTCCAGCAGCTGGTAGTCCCTGAACGGCATGTCCCGCAGGATGTCGACGCCGAGCACCCGCACCGCTTCGAGGTCTCGCTGCGACAACGAGCTGAGATCGCCAACCACCAGCGCGGCATTGCCTTCGATCACGGGACTGACAACGCCGTACTCGCGCAGCCATCCGAGCGAGGGCAGCACGTTCTCGTCAACCCCCCCGGTGCCGACAATCTCTATCCCGGTCTTGCCGGCGACGGTTTCAAGCGCCGTCTCGAACCCGCGCACCGAGCTTGCATTGGTCAGCTGGATGGCGACGACCACGGCAATGCCAAGGGCGACGCCCAGGATCGTGGTCGCCGTCCGGATCTTGTCGCCCACGAGGGGCCGAAGGATGAACTGCGTGAAGAGGCGCATCAGTCCTTGAACTTGCCGTCGCGCATCCGCAGCACGCGCGTGGCTGCCGCCGCGACATCTGCCGCATGGGTAGCAAGCAGCACGGTGACGCCCATCTCCTTGTTGAGGGCCGACAGCAGTGCCAGCACCTTGGCACCGTTGTCGGAATCGAGGTTGCCGGTCGGTTCATCAGCCACGAGCAGCGCCGGCTGATGCACCAGCGCGCGGGCGATCGCGGCGCGCTGCATCTCGCCTCCCGATACCTGCTGGGGGAAGTGCGACAGCCGATGCGAAATGCCGACTCGTTCGGCCAGCGCCTTTGCGCGCGCATCAGCAGCGTCGCCCTTCATGCCCGCCAGCAGACAGGGCAGCGCGATGTTGTCGGCAATGGTCAGGGTCGGCAGCAGGTTGAAGAACTGGAAGACGAAGCCCACCTGTTCCCGCCGTACCTGCGTCAGCCCGTCGTCGCCCATCGTCGCCAGATTTTTTCCGTTCAGCAGGATGCTGCCAGACGAGGCGCGGTCCATGGCGCCGCACAGGTGCAGCAGCGTGGACTTGCCGCAGCCCGATGGCCCCATCAGCGCGACGAAGTCGCCCTTTTCGACCGCGAACGACACGCCGGCGAGCGCCGTGACCGTCGCCTCACCGCTGGTATAGGTTTTCTGGAGATCTTCGGCTACAAGAACAGGCATCTGAATTTATCTTATGACGCCTGAGTTGGCCCGCCGGGTCCGTCGATGCGTGCACTGCTGAGGTCTCCGGCATCGACCGGAGCGTGCGACCGGCGTTGACTCTCCGGTCACACACGCGCATGATCCTCGCCAACCCGACCGCCACGGCCGGGGTTCCGCGCCTGAATCGGCGCCCGGAGGACGCAATGCATCGACGGCTCGTCGCTCTCGTGACTGTTCTTGTAATCGCCGCGCTTCTGCCGAAATCCGGCACTCGTGCTCAAGCTCCGCAGGACGTGCGAAACCGTCCGCAGGCGGTGACTTTCAACGTCGTCGAAGCCACCATTCCGCAAATGCAGGCGGCCATGGCCACAGGCCGCGTCACTTCTCGCGACTTGGTGGCCGCGTACTTGGCGCGAATTGCCCAGTACGAGCCCACCTTGAACGCGACGATGAGCGTGAACCTCAACGCCTACAGCGAGGCCGACGATCTTGATCGGGAGCGGCAGCAGGGGCGCGTGCGGGGTCCGTTGCACGGCATTCCGATCGCGGTGAAGGACATCCTCAATACGACCTTCATGCCGACCACTGGCGGCGCCCTGGCGTTTGCGGGCTACACACCGCCCTACAACGCCACGGTCGTCACCAACCTGCGCGCCGCCGGCGCCGTCATTATTGCCAAGACCGTGCTGACCGAACTGGCCAACTGGGTGGCGACCGGGATGCCGGCTAACTACAGCGCGGTGGGCGGCTACGGGATGAACCCCTACGACCCGCGACCGGATCCGCGGGAGGCGACGGCAGATGGCAGACCGATCATGGCGACAGGCGGGTCGAGTTCCGGCATCGGGACCGCCGCCAACCTGTGGGCCGCCAGTATCGGCACCGAGACCTCGGGGTCTATCCTCAGCCCTTCGAACGCGAACATGCTTGCTGGCGTGAAGCCGACTGTCGGCCTCATCAGCCGCTACGGCATCATCCCGATTACCGCCGACCAGGACACCGCCGGCCCAATGACCCGCACCGTGACCGACTCCGCCATCCTGCTTGGTGCAATGGTTGGCGCCGACGCCAACGACGTGGAGGGCACCAATCGGTGTATCGTGCCACCCAATCGCGACTACACCCGCACTTTGACCCGCGGGGCCCTGCGCGGCGCCCGCATCGGCATTCCGCGCGCGAACTACTACGCCTCGACCGTCAATCCCGCGACTGGCGCCAGCGTGGGCGGCCTCAACGCGGCGCAGACCGCGGTCATGAACGAGGCCATTGCCGTGCTCCAGCGCGAGGGTGCCGTGATCGTCGATCCCGCCAACATTCCCAGCATCGTCGACGGGACGCCGGCAAACAATTTTCTCAGCTTCGGTGTGTGCTCCGGCCTTGCGAACGCACGCGGGCTCGATACCGCGTGCTCGGTGGTGTTGAAGTACGGAATGAAGCGGGATTTCAACGCCTACGTGCAATCGCTCGGCGCATCGGCACCGGTCAAGTCGCTGACCGAGTTGCGGCTGTTCAACCTCGCCAACCGGCCCCGCAACGCGATCAAGTACGACCAGGCAAATCTCGACATCTCGGATGAGATGAACCTGGTGGCGGATCGGTCGCGATGGGTCGCCGACCGAGCCAAGGACATCTACCTCGCCGCGACTCATGGCATCGACGAAGTCATGGCTGTGCAGCGGCTCGACGCGCTGCTGTTTCCTGGCAGTGGCAGTGCTGGCATTGCTGCCAAGGCCGGGCATCCGACGGTGATCGTGCCGTTCGGAATGATTCCCAATGCGCCGACCCCGGCGTTTGCGGCCGGTGTCAACGCGAAGGACCAGCCATTTGGCGTGAGCTTCACTGGCACGGCCTGCAGTGAAGAGCGGTTACTGGCGCTCGGCTACGC
The DNA here is from genome assembly GCA_031364805.1 of Acidobacteriota bacterium. GTDB lineage: Bacteria > Acidobacteriota > Vicinamibacteria > Vicinamibacterales > UBA2999 > 12-FULL-67-14b. The sequence continues at coordinate 4,948 of JANLWW010000181.1, read as the reverse complement.
GTTCGAACAGGCGACGATGCGGCGCGTGCCGCCAGCCTCAGCGCCCTGAGGTTTCGCGGTTAAGCCCCGGGCCCGGGTTGACAATTATTGGGCCTTGAGCGTTTCGGCAACCGGGACGGACATCTACTGGCTGGTCTGATGCCCGTCCCGGCCGCCGCGTCGCGCGCTAGAAATTCAACTTCAAGCCGATTCGCGCCAACCGTGGCGGCACGATGCTCAACGGCCGGTTGAACGACGTGCCCGAACTCCACTGCAGGTTCTGCGCCGGGTTGTCGTTGGTCAGGTTGTAAACGTCGAAGAACACCGACAGGTCGCGCTTGTTCCAGCGCACCACCTTCTCGACTCGCAGGTCGGCGATTGCGACGGCATCCTGGCGGCGCGTGCCGAGCGGTTCGGCGAGGAAGCGCACGCTCCCGTAGCTGAGGCTCGACGCGAACGTGCGGCCAAATGGGATGCCTTGCTGGTAGCGCAGCATCGGCGATACCGAAATGCCCCACCAGGGGGAGTTCCAGGTGCCCGACAGCTTGACGGTCTGTCGCGTGTATTCGAAGCGGCCGTTGGGCGCGTTGATCTCGTCGTTGGGATTGGCGGGCAGAGCATTCGCGCGCAGCGCATTGCCCTGCAGCGTCGTGAGGCCGTTATCGAAGCTCTTGGTCCACCCATAGGAGGCCAACAGGCTCCAGTTGTTGCTCATGCGCTTGGTGCCGGTGATTTCGAACGTGTGATAATCGGCGTCGCCGTTGTTCACGTTGGTGGTCATGTTAACCGGCGTTAATCCGCGGAAGGCCGTCGCCAGGTCGAAGGCATTGATGGCGGGGCCATCATCCGCCGTTCCGACGCGCCCATCCGGCCCGGGATCGGCCACCGACACCGGCACGGTGAACGCCGAGTACGGAGTTGCAATGTTGACGCGCGTGTACTGGTCCCGGATACCGCGCCACACGTAGCCGAGGCGGACACCGAAGTTGGGCATCACCTCGCGCTCCAGGAATGTGGCGATCTCGTTGGTCTTCGTGTTGTCCAGATTGGGATCGATCGACTCGGTAGCCGCGCCGCCCCGCTGCGAGGTCGGTACTGCGCCCTCTTCGCCCGGATCCCAGCGGTTGTTGTTGTTGGCGTCGGTCCAGCGATACCGCCGCCACCAGGCCGGGGCGTTGGCGCTGGTGTTGAAGACGAAGTCGGCGCCGGGATTCCACCAGTAGCTGCCGTAGTTGGCCTTCAGCACGGTCTTGCCGTTGCCGAACAGATCGTAAGTCATGCCGATGCGCGGCGCGGGCAGGCTCCACCCGACCACCTGGTCAACCGCCGCGTAGGCGATTTCGGCAGGATTAAATCGTCCTGCCGCGTGCACCTGTTCGGGCGTGAAGGCGCGATAGCGGTCCATGCGCGCCCCGACGTTCAGCGTCAGCTTGCTGTTCATCCGCCAGGTATCGTTGATGAAGGCCCCGTAGGTCCATAGCCCGCCGATCGACTCGCCCGGCTGGAAGAGAATGACGTCCAGCTTCGCGCCATTCTGCAGCACGTGCAGGATGTCTTCCTCGTAGCCGTCGGTGTAGATATCGGTGACGGTCTCGTAGAACACCTCGCCGCCGGCCTTCAGGTTGTGGTTGCCGGCCCAGCCGTCCTTGAAATAACTGAGGGTGCCCAGGACCTGGTTCCGCCGCCGCTCGCGCGCCCAGTTGCGGTTGCGGCCGGTGATCAGGTTGTTGCCGATGTCTTCGTAGCGCAGGCCGGTGCCGTTGACGCCGTTGGTCCAGTCGTAGCCGTACTGGCCCCCGCGGATTTCTGCGAACGCGTTGTCGCTGATCACGCCGTTCCATTCGGCCTTGTGGATCCAGGCCCAGAAGTTCTGGTTCCAGGTCGTGGCCTCTGAGGTGTTGATGCCGGTATCGACGCTCAGCAGGAACGAGTCGAAGCGCTGCGGCTGCTTTTTCTGCGACGGTTGTGTGTAGGCGATGAACTTGTTGTTGGTTGACAGGTTATACGTGAACTTGGCGCTGTAGTTGTTCAGGATCGTGGTCTGCGGCTTCACCGGAAAGTTGACGAACCGGGCCTTGATGTTCTGGTGACGGTACGACCCGTACCACCACAGCCGGTCCTTGGCGAGATAGCCGCCGAGGCCGACGTTGGTGTCCTGGTAGGCTGCCAGGCGATTGACGTCCTGGGGTGCCAACCCGCCGCCGCCGCTCAAGCCGCGCGCGATCTGGTCGCCGTCGATGTTGGTCGATTGCCAGTTTTCGCTCGAGTAGCCGCCGAAGTACGTGGCGCGGAACTCGTTGCCACCCGACTTGCTGATGAACTGCGATTGCACTCCGGGCGTTGAGGCTTCGGCCGAATGGGCCGCCGTGTTGATCTGCACCTCTTCCATCCCGCCGATGTCGGGATAGTTGCCGAAGGCGCCCGTCGCTTCGGTTGCGTTGAGGCCTTCGAACATGACCCGCACCTGTCCCGAGGTGCCGTAGACCACGAACGCCTGTTGCGTGCCGTTGGTGCTGCCGCCGACGTCGATGCGGCTCATCTGCACCGCCGGCGAGCCAGCCAGCAGTGAAAAATAGTCGCGCGAGGTGGGCAGGGCCGACAACTGCTTGGCGTCGAAGCTATTACCGATCTGGGTCGCCGAGGTGTCGACGACCGGTGACTGGCCGGTCACCACGATCGATTCCGAGAGCGAAGCGACCTTCAGCTCGGCATTGATCGTCGCCGTGAAGCCAAGGTTGACGCGGATGCCTTCGTTGCGAACGGTGGAGAACCCCGCCAACTCGAACAGCACGACGTACTCGCCGGGGGTCACCGCGGTGAAGCGGTACAAGCCGTCGGCATCGGTCACCGCCGTGCGGGTGCCCATCTGAGACGGGCTGGTGAGCGTCACGGTGACACCAGGCATCAGCGCCTGTGACGCGTCGGTCACCTTGCCGTTGATGGCGCCCGTGCCCGACGTGACGGCCTGGGCAAAGGACAGGGATGCGAGACAGAGAAACAGGATGGCAAGGCCGAGCGTACGACGCATGGGTACCCCTCCGGTCTGGTTGCCGCCGATGAACGCGAGCAAAAACAAGAACGACAAGAACGAGAGCGGCCGCCGGTATGAGGAAGCTGAGATTAGATGGGCGTATCTTGCACTGGCGTTACATCGTCGTCAAGGAGACAGCGCGTGTCCTGGCGCCTGGCGCGCCACGGCGGTCATGTGCAGGCCCTTGGGTCGCAGCGTAATGCGCGGTTCCGTCGCCGGTAGCGGCTCCGAGCCGCGGACGAAACGCCAGCGCTGGGCGATGGTCGCGAGTAGCAGGATGGCCTCGGTCCACGCGAACGATTCGCCGATGCACACCCGCGTGCCGCCGCCGAAGGGAAAGTAGGCGTACTTGGGACGTTCGGCGGGCGTCAGCCAGCGCTCAGGCGTGAAGGCGTCGGCCTCTGGCCACCAGCGCGGATCGTGATGCACGACCCACTGGCTCATTATCACCAGCGCATCTTTCTCGATGAGGTGATCGCCAATCGTGTGGTCCTGCAGGACGCGCCGGCCCATGGTCCACGCCGGCGGGAACAGGCGCATCGACTCAGCGATTACCGCTTTCGTCCACTCCAGCTTTGGCACATCCTCGACGGTCGGTATCCGTCCTGCCAGGACGGTGGCGAGTTCGGCGTGCAACCGCGCCTCGACGTCTGGAGCTGAGCCGAGCAGGTGCCAGGTCCAGGCCATGGCGTTCGCGGTGGTCTCGTGTCCGGCGAGAAAGATGGTCATCGCCTCGTCGCGAATCTGCGTGTCGCTCATCCCGCCTTCGTTCGGGTTTTCGGGATCGCGCACTGCGAGCAGCATCGAGATGAGATCCTGGGGGTCTGGGGGCTTGGGGCCTTGGGGGCTTGGGCTCCTGGGCTCCTGGATCGCCTCGCGTCGATTGGCGATCACGCGATGAATCACGCGATCCAGCCGCTCGCGCGCCTGGCGCACTTTCACGAAAATCGGGAGCGGCAGTCTCTGGAGATAGTTGAGCCCGGGAATGAACGCATAGGCAAAGTTCGACACGGCATCGGTGAGCGCCTCGCGCACCTCATCCGAATCCCCTTCGACGTTGCTTGAGAACAGCGTTTCGCCGACGATGGCGAGGGTGAGTCCGCTCATCTGCTCGGTGATGTCGAGGCGCGCGCCGGGCGTGATCGCCTCGCGCCAGCGAGTGGCGTGACGCACCATCGCTTCCGCGAAGCCCTGCACGTGCTGCCGGTGAAACAGCGGCTGGATCATGCGGCGGTGCTTCAGGTGTTCCTGTCCTGCGGCCGTGAGCAGGCCATTGCCAAGCAGCACCTTCGCGCGCTCTAGTGCGATGCCCTTGCCGAACTTGCCGGCTGATTTCACCAGAACGTCTTCAATCCACTCCGGCCGGCTGATCAGGTAGACCTTTTGCGGGCCGAACTTGAAGCCGGCGATGTCGCCGTAGGTGCGCGCGGTGGCGGTGAAGAAGGCGAGTGGGTCCTTGCGGAACGCCCAGTACGCGCCGCCGGGCAGCCAGGTCGACGGACCGGGCACTGTGGAGCGGTCAGGCGTGGCGGACGTCGGCACGGTGTCGATTCTAATTCGATTCGAAGTGGCCATAGCCTGGGGAAATGGGTCCAGCCTTGCCCTAGGGCGTGGTTCTGTCTTACGATGGGGGTTCTTCTCGCCTAGAGAAGTCCTGCCTGTATTCCTCGGTAGCTCAATGGCAGAGCATCCGGCTGTTAACCGGAGGGTTGCTGGTTCGAGTCCAGCCCGAGGAGCCAATTGCTTCAATCACTTACCGCCACGTGCGTTTGCGCCCTTCACCAACTGTACCCAAATCTGTACCTACCCTGGCACTGACGGACCCGCATCGGACCTACTGGCACCGCCGCCGGCCGACGCTGTTCGTGTCGCTTCATACGCCGCCGGTGTCGGTGTTCCACGCCTCGTACCGCGACGCCTTCGAGACGCTGCGCGCGG
>JANLWW010000169.1:0-39134 GCA_031364805.1 Acidobacteriota bacterium | reverse complement strand
CCCCACTTCATGTAGGCGCGAATCGCGGTGGGCGCCGTGTAGAAAATGTTCACGCGGTAGCGATTGATCATCTCCCACACGCGTCCACGGTCCGGCCAGTCCGGCGCGCCTTCGTACATGAGGCACGTCGCGCCATTCTGGAGCGGCCCGTACACCACGTAACTGTGTCCCGTCACCCAGCCGATGTCAGCCGAACACCAGAACATGTCCTCGGGTTTCAAGTCGAAGATGTGCTTCGTCGTGATGTACGTGTAGACCATGTAGCCGCCGGTCGTATGGATGATTCCCTTCGGCTTTCCCGTCGTGCCGCTCGTGTAGAGCAGGAACAGCATGTCCTCGCTGTCCATCTTCTCGGGCACGCAATCCACCGACATGCCGTCGATCAAGCGGTGGTACCAGTGGTCGCGGCCTTCCTTGATGTGGACCGGGATGTCGGCGAAGCCACGTTTGACGACCACGACATGCGCAATGCTTGGCGTGCCTTCGAGCGCCTCATCCGCAACTTGTTTGAGCGGCACGATGGCGCCGCGCCGGTAGCCGCCGTCGGCGGTGACCAGCACCGTGCAGGCCGAGTCGTTGATGCGGTCGCGCAGCGACTCGGAGCTGAACCCGCCGAACACCACCGAGTGCACCGCGCCAATGCGGGCGCACGCGAGCATGGCGATGGCCAGCTCCGGGATCAACGGCAGGTAAAGCGCGACCCGGTCGCCTTTCTTCACGCCCAACGACTTGAGCACATTCGCGAACTGACAGACCTGCTGGTAGAGATCGAAATAGGTCAGTGTTCGGCGATCGCCCGGCTCCCCTTCCCAGATGAACGCCGCCTTGTTCCGCCGCCAGGATCGCGCATGACGATCGAGGCAGTTGGTGCTGACGTTGATCTTGCCATCGACAAACCACCTGGCGTCGGGCGGATTCCAATCGAGCACCTTCGACCACGGCGCGATCCACTCGAGCTCTCGCGCAAATCCCGCCCAGAACGCCTCGGGATCCGCCGCCGCCCGCGCGTAGACCTCAGGATCGTTCACCGCGGCGAGGGTGGCAAACGTCTCGCTCGGCGGGAAGCTGCGGTGTTCATGAAGCAGGGCTTCGATCTCGGGAGACACCGGCTCGGACATGTGGGAAGTATATTCCTCGTGCCGTCCTCCTCGATTGCTTACCGCATCACCGTCGACTATGCTCATCGCGTTTCCGCTCGTGCTCGGAAGCTCGTCTTCATCCAGGTCAGCCATGCGCGTCTCTGTCGAACACAACATCGAAGCCTCGCCCCGTCGCGCACGGGCCATGGGCGATCAGGCGGCGCCGGACCTTGGCTTTCTCACGCGTGACGCCGCGACCGCGCTGCGCTCCTTCTTTACGACCATCGATCGCATTTGCGCCGACAACCCGGTTGCCGTCGCCCGGCTCCAGGAACTGGCCGGCAAGGCCCGCCGGTCCCAACTCGACGACGCGGAAGGCCGCGAACTGCAGTCGATAAAGCTGCAGGCGCTCCGCCAGGGGCGCGCGGTGGGCGCAACCATCGGTTTCTTCCTCAAGTTCACGCCTTTCCCGATGCTGGAGGAGATCCGGCGTCGGGGCCCCGCCTTCCAGCCACTGTTCGGTCCCGTACTGGTCGTCGACGACGCCGCCGTCCGCGACGTGCTCCAGCGCGACCAGGAGTTCACGGTCGAGCCGTACGGCGTCGAGATGATGAAGGTCATGACGCCGGCCCACAACGGCGGCTTTAGCACCTTCGTGCTGAGCACCGACGACAACCTACTCTACGAGCCGGACCGGCGCCTGCTGGCTGCAGCGTGCAGCCGGCAGGACGCAGACCGGATCACCGGATGGCTTCACGAGGATTGCATGCGGCGCGTCGGCCATGCCGTCGCCATCGCACGAGCCGGCGGGCAGTCGGTCATCGATGTCGTAACAAGCCTCGCGCGCTACGTGCCGGTGACGATGGGCCATCGCTACCTTGGCGTGCCAGTCGCGCCTCACCCCGGATCGTTCGAGCTGACCGCCGAGATGCTCACCTACTACGGCACGCCGATCGACGGCCAGCCAGAGACAGCGTTAGGCAAGACCGACGGGATCATCCCCGACGAACGGCAGATGTACCTCTGGATCAAGGCCGCGTTCCAGCATTTCTTCAACAACGTCCAGAAGGACCCGGCCGTGGCGATTCGCGGGTTGCGATCATGCCGCGAGCTGCTCGCTTACTTGTTGCGCGAGGTCGCGCGCGCGCGCCAGCACCTGCTCGACGGTCTTGACGTGAACGACACCCTGCTGACCCGCCTGGTCCGCTTCCAGATGGGCCAATCCGCGCCGGGCGCGGCGCGGCCCGCCGATCTCGATCCGCGGCTGGTCAGCGACTTGCGCATCGCCGAGAACGTGATGGGAACCATGGTTGGCGCGGTCGCCGGCCAGGAGGAAGCCACCTGCCGCGTGATCGATTCGCTGATCCGCCTGCAGGAGGGAGAGTTTGCCACCGCGGGGCCGGGCGACTATCGCTATGGCAGCTTTGCCGAAGCGAGCGAGCTGGCCCTCAACGTCCTGAGCGGCGTCAGGGTGAGAGAGAGCCGCGGCGTGCTCTATAACTATTTTCAGGAAGCACTCCGGCTGCAGCCCCAGGGCGAAGTGCTGCTGCGCAAGTGCGTGCGCGACGGTGCGCAGATTGCCGGCGGCCGACCGCTCGCAGGCGGAACCCTGGTCTTCGCCTCGCACGGCTCGGCCATGAAGGACGTCCCCGAGCCTGGCGCCTTCATCCTGGATCGCCCGCGCGAGCAGTACCTGCACTATGGCTGGAGCCGGCACACCTGCCTCGGCCAGCATGTCTCGCCGGTGATCATCGTCGAGTCGATGATTGCGCTGTTGGCGCTGCAGGATCTCGGGCGCCCCGAGCCAGCCGCCGGCGAACCGTCGTTCCCGTTCGAGCGCCGTTTCGGCCGTCTCCAACTGGATGACCAGAACCTCTACACGACCACTTTCTCGCTCGCGTTTGCGGACACCGGGACGACGCAACGGTTCTGGCCGGTACCGTCCCTCGACTAACAGCGAGGTTATTGCATGTCTCTTTCGTGGAATCGCCGGCTCTGTCTTGTCGCCCTGCTGTGCCTGGCGGCGGTCGCGTGCCAGGTTCGCGCGGCGTCCCCGAATCCTGAATCGCCCCCTGGCGCCGAACAGGCGGGCGGCGGGCGGCTCGGCCCGCTGAAGGATGACACCGCCGTCGAGATCCGATCGTGGGTGGACGGCCAGGTCGTGACCGACTGGCCATCGGAGGTCGTCAAGCGCGAGCGCGTTATCGACGCATACCTGAACGACGCCGACCCGGACCGCGCGGCGAACTACGGATTCCGCAGCGGCCAGAATCCCCGGCTGGCCTGGGCGTGGTTCAACGACAACCCCGTTGGTTTCAACGGCCTGCCGTTCGTGCTGTTCAAGACCATTCTCGATCTCGATCCCGATCACGCCGATCCCGTGTTGCGCGCGATTGCCCGCATCTGGAAGCGCGAGGCGCGCGTGCCGGTCGCCACCGGCTCGTCGGCGTGGACCCTGGACCACATCGGCATCGGACCGCGGCCATCCGACTACGTTGACGGCGTCGCTCGTCCGGCGCGCGAACGGCAGTCGCCGCTGCCGTTCGGCTTCGCGTTCGAGAACCCGCGCACCTTCGAGCCGTTGTCGGCGGCCGAAGCGAAGCTCTATGACGGCCGGCTGTTGGCGCGGCGGGTCTTCCAGAACACCAGCCTGTTGCTGGCCAAGGCAAAGACCGCTGACAAGGAAGAGAACTGGGAGCGCGATCGGCCGGGCTTCGGAAGCCCGGGCTCGATGGATCGCGTGTTCTTCTCGTGCGCGGCCTGCCACGTCGGCCGCGTCGTGGCCGGCGGCAAGATGAAGTTCCTTCCCGGCATGCCCAACACCGAGATCGAAGCGCAGTACTTCTCGAAGCTGCTGATGTTGACTGCCGCCGCGATGGTGCAATCTGGTTTCGACCCGGCGGCGACCACCCCGATCAACCCGGCCGGCATCAGGCCCAACACCAGTGCCGTCCGCGCCTTGTTCCGCGAGATGCTGGACAAGGCGCGCGAGCGGCCGGAAACGCTGTACGGTTCGTCGCCGTCGCAGATCGCCCGCGGAAAGATCCAGGCTCTGGCGGTCGCGGACCAGTTCCCGAGCGTGATGAAGGACCTGATTGCCGTAGGCGTGAAGACGCACTTCATCTATCACGTCGTGGCGAAGAACAACGCTTACAAGGGGGCACTCCCCGATGTACTCGAGGACCGGCCGGGCCAGATGGACGCGTTCGGGATTGCCTCGGGGCTGGTCGCGATCCACACCCGGCGTTCGGACAACAGCTTCCTGGAGTTCGTTCGCCAGGACAATCCCAACAGCCCGTTCTTTACTGGATTTTCCATTGCCAATGGCCTGCCGGCCGACGTGGCGGGCATGACCGGGCCGGTGACGGACGCCAAGGCGGCGGGCGAACGGATTTTCAAGAACATCGCGGCATGGGCACCGCCGGTGCCGGCGCCGATCGACGTCAAGAGCGTCAACTGGGCAACCGAGCGCTACCACGCCAACTGGGACGGCAACCAGGGCGCGTCGTCGCGCACGCTGGCGTCGGGCGCCTCGGCCACCGGCGACCCGCGCATGGTGAACGTGCGGATTCACGAGCCGCTCAACCCGTTCATCGATCACCTGCCGCCGCCGCCCTATCCGTTCGATAGCGTCGACCTGGTGCGGGCGCGCGAGGGCAAGGCGTTGTTCAACGCGAGCTGCGCCAGTTGCCATGCGCCGCGCAACCAGACCATCTACCCGGTCTCGTCGCTGGGCGTGGATCCCAATCGCACCCTGGTCAACACCAGCGTGTCGCGGTACGGCTTGTCCGCGCTCGTGCTTGAGGCCTGTCGCATCTATGGGCTGAACCACCAAGGGCAGCCGGGCGCCGATTGGTGCATGCCGAAAGGCGACTGGCAGGCGCGGCTCGACGAGTACTTCCGCGACACGCCCCGGCGCGTCGCTGAGCGCACCAACGGCTACAAGGCCGACATGCTGCACGGAATCTGGGCACAGGCGCCGTATCTGCACAACGGCTCGGTTCCGACGCTCGCCCAGGTGGTGTGCCCCGCGACGCGGCCGGCACGCTTTCTCCGAGGCAACGTCCACTATGACGAGGCGCTGGTGGGCTTCGAGTGGCTGGATCGGCCGAACGCCCGGTACTCTGCCAACGACACGATGCTGATCAAGGAGTACGACACCACGGTCCCGGGCAAGGCGAATACCGGACATACCTTCGGCGCCGAGCTGTGCCCGGACACGAGCGGCCTCGATCCGGTTGCGGATCGACGAGAGATTGAGAGCCGTCTGTTGGGCTCGCGAGTCGGGGCACTCCTCGCGTATCTGAAGACGCTGTAGTGGACCGTCCAATCGAGGCGCGGAGGAGACGTGCTTGAGCTGACTAATCAGCAACGGCAGGAATCGCCCGTGCGCATGTCGCGAGGCGGACCGTCGCGCGGCGTCGCGAAGTAAACCGCTGCATCTTTGACGAATTGATCGCCGGTCAGAAAGGACGCCAGGACATGGCTGCGCAGAAAACCAGCAACGAGGAAGTGATCCGAACCATCGTGGCGCATCCGTTCGTTGCGCTTGCCAACCAGTATGGCTGGGATGACGCCATGCAGGTCCAGTGCCGGGGCCTGATCGACGTCACCGTCATCAGGCTCACCGAGCAGTTGCCCTTCTCCGGCGAGACGGCCACGGGCGAGGTTCCAGCGATCTCGGCGCAGGTCAACGGATTGCAGTTGGTCCGCCAAGTGGCCGCCGAGCATCCCGGCCTGCTGCAGACGAACACGGCCGCGACCTGTCACGAATTCACCAAACTCGTGCTGGCACGCCTCAAGGCGGAAGGCCACGAGGGGTGGGGCTTCGTCGGAAAAACAAACGGCGAGGGCCAGTATCGCCCGCGGGTGGGCTTTCCTCGGCAGGTCGGGCCCGACACCATTACCGGCGTGTCGCACGATGCGATTGGTAGCCCGACGCAGCGGATTGACCTGCTGGGCGGCGGGAATGACGGTGCGGAGCCCCTGGGCACGCCCGCCGTGCCACAATGGCTGGACATCCCACGCGAACACTGGCGCCCGAACAACCCGGTGCTGCCGTTCGACGGCGCGGCGTTACCGGGCCCCGCGCCAAGCCCAACGCCAACCCCAACTCCAACCCCTCAGCCGAAGCCGTACCCCGGCGATGCCTATGTCGTCGAGCATGTCGGTACGCTGCTCGTGGCTGACTACGCGGAAGCCGGGCAGACGCTGAACGCCGGGTCGGTCGTCTGGGTCTCGCGCGCGATCTGGCGCTACATGAACGAGAGCCTCACAATCGAGCAGATCGGGGCGCAGTGTCGTAAGGAATGGCGCACAGCCTTGGGCTTGCGGCCCTGAACAACGTTCCGGGTTGGCGCTATCGCGTCCCGTACCACCGAAACCGCTTTGGCCGCAGGCGCAGCAGTTGCAACGCCGAGGCCGCCGAGTCGATCATGCCCGGCTCGATGCGCCGCGCGCCGAGGACCGCGCCCTCCTGAAGGGCACGTTCGCAAAGCAGGTTGACCAGGCGGGGGACGCCGCCCGACAACCCATAGATGACGTCGAGCGCGCGCGCGCTGAACGTGACGCCAGTGCCACCGGCGATAGTGAGGCGATGATGCACATAGCGCTCGCACTCGTCACGCTCAAGAGGCAGCAACCGCACGCGGGTGGACAGCCGCTCCTCAAGGGCGCGCGGCAGGGTCGCGCCACCGGTGACCGGCGGCTGGCCGGCCAGCAAAATCTGCAGCACTTTCTCACGATTGGATTCCGGCGCGGCCAATTGCACGATCTGCGCAACCGTCGCCGCCGGCAGGCTGTGGGCTTCGTCGATGATCAGCACCGCGCCATCCTCGCTCGAGCGCAGGGTCATCAGGAAATCGTCGAGCAACCCCTGTAACTCGATCCGCGTCGCGCCGACCAGCCGCCCGTGGAGCACATCCTCCTTCGCAATCGCGCCCAGGTCCTGCAACAACAGCCGTAGCAAATCTTCCGGCGACAGCAACGAATTGCCCACCAGCGCCGCGCGGCTCTTGCGTTCGAGCAGCGCGACCAACGTGCGGCACAGCGTTGTCTTGCCGACACCGAGATCGCCAGTCACCAGCAGCAGGCTCTCGCGCCGGCTGATGCCGGCCGACAGGTTATCGAAGGCGCGACCGTGCGAACGGCTTCGGAAGTAATACTTCGGGTCTGGCGTCAGACTGAAAGGCCGCTCAACAAAGCCAAACAAGGCTTCGCGGGCCTGCATCGAGGCGTCCATTTTCAACACGGTTATCGGGTGCAGAGGCACAGGGGTGCAGGGCCGCAATGGCGCGCGCCGTGCAGGAATGCGCAACCTGCCAGGGCGCGCGAGGTTACTCGGTGGGCAGCGGCGGCGGAGCCCAGCCGGTCGGCGGGACTGGCGGAGGGGGCGGGGGCGGAGGGGTGTTCTTGCGGAACAGCAAGGCCCCGAACAGGCCGCCAGCCATGCCGAACAGGCTGCTGATCAACAGCATCACGAAGAACGAGAACACCAGCCCAAGGCCCACGGCGCGGCCGCCCGACAGGCTTTCCAGGAACACGCGCGCCTCGGGCGACATGCCCGAGGCATTGCGCAAGGCGCGCTGCATCATCTGCTCCTGGAACGGCGCCATCATCGAGCTGATCGGGATCGAAATGACGAGCCAGACAAACGCGCCGACAATGCCGGCCAGCAAGCCGACCACCGCGCCGTCGCCCACCGCGATCGGCTCGGTGTGGTTCTGTTGCATCAGGTAAGCGGCGAGCACGCCGCCCAGCAGAATCCAGGCGCAGCAGCAATTCGCGACGTTGATCACCGGCAGCGCGGAAAGCACGCCGATCACCAATCCGCCGAGCAGCGCCGGTTGCGTCTTAATCGTAGTCCTCGACGAGGTGAGTGACCATCTCTTCGCCCATCAGGTAGCGAAGCGTGTTCTTCAGCTTCATCAGCTGAATGAAGAGGTCGTGCTCGGGATAGAGATCCTTCGCATGCATCGGCGCCTTGTAATAGAACGACAGCCATTCCTGGATGCCGCCGCGGCCGGCGCGCTTCGCCAGGTCGAGGAACAACGCCGAGTCGAGCACGATCGGCGCCGCCAAAATCGAGTCACGGCACAGGAAGTTGATCTTCAGCTGCATCGGGTAACCGAGCCAGCCGACGATGTCGATGTTGTCCCAGCCTTCCTTGTTGTCGCCGCGCGGCGGGTAGTAGTTGATGCGGACGACGTGCGAGATGTCCTTGTAGAGATCGGGATACAGGTGCGGCTGGAAGATGTAGTCGAGCGCCGACTTCTTGCTCTCTTCCTTGGTCTTGAACGACTCCGGGTCGTCCAGCACCTCGCCGTCGCGATTGCCGAGAATGTTGGTGGAGTACCAGCCCTTCACGCCAATCAGGCGCGCCTTGAGGCCAGGTGCGATGATCGTCTTGATCAACGTCTGCCCGGTCTTCATGTCGTTGCCGCAAATCGGCGCCTTGGTCTTCGCCGCCAGTTCCAGCATGGCCGGACTATCAGCGGTCAGGTTGGGCGCGGCGTTGGCAAACGGAATGCCTTCCTTGAGCGCGGCGTAGGCATACACCATGCTCGAGGGAATGGTGTCGTCGCCGAGCTCGAGACCCTTCTCGAACGAGGCCAGCGACTGGTGTACCGGGCCTTCCTTCATGAACACTTCGGTGCTGCCGGCCCACACCATCACCAGGCGCGCGCAGTTGTGCTTGTCCTTGAACGCGCGAATGTCAGCGATCAGCTGATCGGCGAGGTCCTGCTTGTTCTTGCCCTTCTTGACGTTGGGGCCCGACAGCCGCTTGACGTAGCGCTGATCGAACACCGCCGGCATCGGCTTGATGGCCTCGAGCTCGGGACGAATCGAATCGAGCAGCTGGCGATCGAGCACGCCGGCCGTGCAGGCCGCGGCGTAGCAGTCCTCTTCGAAGATGTCCCAGCCACCAAAGACAATGTCGTCAAGGCTCGCGAGCGGGACAAATTCGCTGATCTTGGGGGAGCGGCCATCGGCACGCTTGCCGAGGCGGATCGTGCCCATCTGCGTGAGCGATCCAATGGGTTTGGCGAGGCCCTTGCGGATGGCAATCACGCCGGCGATCGTGGTGGTGCTGACTGCGCCGAGGCCGACGAGCAGAACGCCCAATTTGCCCTGCGCTGGGGCGATCTCTAAGGGTTGTTTCACCTTGGAAATATATCACGCCACCCTGCGCCGGACTTCGCCCGACACCCCTATTGGGACGCCCATGCCTTGGTGAGGACCGGCTTCACGATCGCGGTGAAAGCGACGTAGGCAGGTGGCTTGAAATGCAGCATGTCGGGTAAGTAGAGATCGACCCTGGCCTTGCCGGCCGCATCAAACAGTGCCGGGTTCAGATCGAGATACGAGAGAAACGCGAACTCTCGGGTGAAGCCATCGCGCACGCGCGCGTTCACCGCGTCGACCACGTCCCACCTCTTCTCCTTGTCTGGCGAGCGGTTGATCGACGCGAAGATCATTCTTGTCGCGGGCAGCGAGCGGCCCACGCGCGTGGCGAACTCGTGAATACGGCCGGCAATGGCATCGGCCGATTGCCCGGCATTCACGTCGTTGCTACCGCAGTAATACACGATGATGCGCGGCTTGTGCGGCACGACCAAGGCGTCGAAGTGCCGCAACAAGTCCGGCGTCTGCGATCCGCCGAAGGCGCGGTTGTAGACCGGCAACGGCGCCATGTCCTGGGCAACCGTCGACCACAACCGCCAGATGCTGCTGCCGATGAATAGAATTGAGCCCTCGGCCGGCGGATGAGCCTGGTCATCGGCCACCAGCTTCGCAACTTGCTCGGCAAACCGGTCTGGCGCCTGCGCAGCGAGGGGCAGGGCCAGCAGGGCCAACAACAACGCGATCATGGTCGGGATGCGTGGTGCGCGCATGGGAGTCCTCTGCGGCAGAGGCTATCATGGGGGGTCATGATCGGCACCTTCATCCGCCTCCTCAAGTCCAGCCAGACGCGCGCGATGGATCCGCTGCAGGTGTCGATGACCGGCGTGCGGATGGGCGAGCGTTTTCTCCAGGTCGGTTGTCATGATCGCGCGCTGCTGTCGGGCCTGGCCGCGAAGGTCGGGTTGAGCGGCGCGGCTGCGGTCGCATCGGCCGATCCGGCTTCGGCCAGGCGCGCGGCCGCGGTCGGCGCCAAGGTCGGCGCGCTGATCGATGTGCGGCCGCTCGAAGGCCGCACGCTGCCGTTCGACAGCGATCAGTTCGACATGATTGTGATCGACGACACCAACGGCAGCTTCGCGGCGTTTGCGGATGCCGCGCGCCTCGACTACCTGCGCGAAGCCGTTCGCATTGTCCGCATGGGCGGGCGCATTGAAGTGGTGGAAGGACTCGGGGGTGGCGGCTTGTTCCGCGGCACCGTCGCACGCCCGCAGGGCTACGACATGTTGCGCGACCTGGCGGCCGCCGGCTTCAAGCCGTCGCGACTGCTCGCCGAAAAAGACGGCTTCCGCTTTCTCGAAGGCCTCCGCCCCAATTCATAGGTGCGTGGTCGTCGGCGGGGAGTCACCCGTTTCGATGATGAACCAGCCCTTGACGTGACCGAATTCGATCTCGTCGCCATCGGCAAGCAAGGTAGGTTCGACGATCGCTTGGTTCTGCACCGACGTTCCGTTCTTGCTTTGTAAGTCCTCGACCAGCGCCTGCCCGTCCTTGATCGTGATGTGCGCGTGCGCGCGCGACACGCTCGAGTCGTTCAGATACACGGTCGAGCCCGCATCGCGGCCGATCGTGTTGACGCCGTATGCCAGAACGTAGCGACGATGGCCGACCCGCAAGCTCATCACCATGGCAGGGGTTATTTTACCGTGGCGGGACCGCCGTGTGCCCGTCGGGTTGGTATGGTGGCCACGAGCGCCGCTCTGCTGCGGATGACTTCAAACGAAGACACCCGTCCCCAAACCACCACAACCGGCCGGGACCCGATCGCAAAGACTTGGTCAAAACTGGCCGAAAAGGCTGATCATGGCGCCAGCGTCTCCGCGGCCACGGCGGCAAGGCTTTTGCCATTACACGAACCGCAGCCATGCTTGGAAACCTTGAACCGGACGTCTACACCGCCCGCGACATCGCGGATGCCGGCGGCGTGGCTGAAGCGCGCGTGCTCGAGTTGCTGGCGCGGGGCGAGATCCGGTCCGTCGCCGCTCAGCTGCCAACTGGCGGCCATCCTGACCTGGCCGACTATGTCGCGCGCAACGAAGCGGTTCGCGCGGTTCGCGCCCTGAAGGCCGGCTCGGCCGTGGGCGCAACTGGCGAGTTGGGCTTGGGCCGCGAACTGTTTGCGCAAGGCGTGCGGGCGCAACGTTCGACGACCCTGCCGTTGGTGGTGTCGACGAGCCTGCACGGCCTGGCCATCGCCTCGGTAATCTTCATCGCCAGCCTCGGTCTGGCGGTGGCCGACGAGCGCACCGAACTGCTGAAGGATCCGGAACCTATCCGGATGGTGTTTCTCGTGGCAGCCGGGCCGGGTGGCGGAGGCGGTGGCGGCGGCTTGATGCAAAAGGCTCCACCGCCCAAGGCCATGCGCAAGGGCGTAGAAAAAATCAGCAGCCCGTTGCCGGCGCGCAAGCTGCCGCCGCCGATGAGGCCGGTTCCCACACCTCCCGAGCCGCCGCCACCGCTTGAAGCGAAGGTATTGCCGCCGGTGATGGCGCCGATTGCAAGCAAGCCCGCTGACGTGGAGAACCGCGAAGGCGTGCTCGCGAAAGTGCCGGAGACGCCACCCAGCCAGGGACCTGGCGCAGGTGGTGGCGCGGGAACGGGCCGCGGCACAGGCCTCGGTGAGGGCGATGGCTCTGGCGTTGGCGATGGTTCCGGCGGTGGCACCGGCGGTGGGCCGTTCCGTCCCGGGAGCGGGGTGGAGCCGCCGCGCCTGCTGCGCGAAGTCAAGGCCGACTACTCGGACGAAGCGCGGCGCGCGAACATCGAAGGCGAAGTTGAGCTCGAGATCGTCGTGCGGCGGGACGGTACTGTGGGCGACCTCAAGGTATTGCGCGGGCTGCGCGGCGGGCTCAACGAGCGCGCGATTCAGGCGGTGCGCCAGTGGCGGTTCGCGCCGGGACGCATGAAGGGCACGCCGGTGGACGTGGTCGTGCAAGTCGGCGTCGAGTTCAGGCTGAGGTGAAGACGCGCTTGGAGTGCTGCGGTGCTCAAGTGCTGGAGTGCTTATGGAAATAGTGCTGTTGGCCGTGACGGTCGCATCGCTGATCGTGGCGCTGGTGATGAGCGTCACGGCGTGGCGGCTGGCGCGCGACGAGAAGCGGCGCTCGGTTGCCCGCGTGGCCGCGCTATCGATTGCCGCCTCCGCCCCGGGAGTGGATCCGGACCACGGCTGGCAAGATCTGTCGCCTGACCACGCCATTGGATTTCAAGCGCGTCCGGCGGTGGCTGACAAGCCGTTGATGCGTGCTCCGTGGGCGCCGGCGCCGCTGGCGGTCGAGGCCGGGCCACTGTTTGTCGCCGCAACAAGACCAAGCGTTGCCGAGCTTCCGCTTCAGTCCCCTCTGGTTACGCGCGAAGTGTCGCACGCGTCGGGCTTCCTGAGTGCGGCGAGCACACAGCCGCAAGAGACGAGCGGTGGGCAGCGCTCGCTCGCGGTCGCGGCCGCGCTATTGTTAGTCGGCCTGCTCGGCGGGCTTGCGTGGATGATGGCGGGTCCGCGCGGCACAACCGCGGTGGCGGTCGGTCCGAATAGTCCGTTGGAATTGGTGTCGCTGCGGCACGAGCGACAGAACCAGAAGCTTGCGGTGTCGGGCCTCGTCCGCAATCCGGCGGCCGGGCAACCGGTCGAACACCTGACGGCGGTGGTCTTCCTGTTCGATCGGCAGGGCGGGTTTATCACCAGCGCAAAGGCTGAGGTCGATTTCCTCAAGCTTGGCGCGGGCGATGAATCGCCGTTCGTGGTGTCGTTGGACGCGCCGGCCTCGGTGTCGCGGTATCGCGTAAGCTTCCGCACAGACGAGGGCGTGTTGCCGCATATCGATCGGCGCGGCGCGGCGCCGCTCGCTGCTGAAGGCGAGCAGCCGGTCAGCGTGACGTTGAAGTAATGGAGACGGAAATGAAGCACGGACCTCGAGCCTTGGCGATCGTGGCGGTGCTGCTCGCGTTGGCGAGCGTCACTCCGCTCGCGCAGCAACCGGACGGCTTCCGCTTCAAGAGCGGCGTCGAGCTGATCAACGTGACGGCGACGGTCAGCGACCGGTCAGGCCGCTTTGCCGGCCGGCTGACCAAGGCAGACTTCGTCATTTACGAAGATAACAAGCTGGTCGAGGTCACCCACTTCAACGCCGACCGAACACCGGTAAGCCTGGGCATCGTCGTTGACACCAGCGGCAGCATGGTCGGCGAGAAGTGGACGGCAGCCGTCAGTTCCATCGACCGGTTTTTCCGCCTGATGAACGACGAGCTCGACGAGTTCTTTCTTTACCGTTTCAGTGCGAGCGCCGACCTGGTGCTCGATTGGACCAACGATCGCAATCGCCTGGCCACCATGGTCGGGCGCATTCATCCCAACGGCGGTACGGCGATGTACGACGGCGTGATCGAAGCGGTACCGATGGCGCAGAGCGGACAGAACCGCAAGAAGGCGGTCGTGATCATCTCGGACGGCAACGACACCAGCAGCCGCACCGACATTGGCGACGTCAAGCGCGTGATTCGCGAGACCGAAGTATTGGTCTACGCGGTGGGAATCGATGGGCAGGGCCAGGCGACGTTCCAGCGGCCCGCGCCTCCGATTCAGCAACCGCGGCCGCGCCTGCCTATTCCGTTTCCGTTCCCCGGCGGCACCGGACGCGGCGGCGGTGGCCGCTTGCCCATGCCGCAACCGCAGTATCCGCCCACCGGCGGCGGTGGCGGACGCAGCGGCGGCTACTCCATTGGCGGCGGCGACGAGCGCCTGAACGTGCTCGCGTTGCGCGAGATGACCGACGACAGCGGCGGCCGCACGGAGATCGTGCGCGATGCACGCGATCTCGACCCGGCCATCGCCAGCATTGCCGACGAGCTCAGCCAGCAGTACTACCTGGGTTATCCGAGCCCGGGCTATAAGGACGGCCGCTGGCACACCATCCGAGTTGAGGTGCGCGATCCGTCGCTGACGGTGCGCGCGCGCAAAGGTTACGTCGCGACCCCGTGATTCCCCTCGAGTGGACAAAACCCACTGGCATGACCTTCGCAGTGGTTAAGGGCATGTGGGGAGGATCCACCATGAAGTCACTGATCGCATCCGCGTTCGTATCACTGTTTGTTCTCGCCGCGCCGGCTCTCGCCCAGGATCGCGAGGACCTGCAGGTGTTCAACGACATCGCCAACCAGGTCAATCGCTACACGCAACTCACGATTTTCGATAGCATCTCGGCGGAGGTCGTCGACGGCAAGGTGCAACTCACCGGCTGGGTCACCATGCCGTACAAGCGCGACGATCTTGAGAAGCGCGTCCGCAAGGTCGAGGGCATCATGTCGGTCGACAACAAAATCGGCGTGTTGCCGGTGTCGCAGTTTGACGATGACCTGCGCTTTCGCATTGCCCGGGCCATCTACAGCCACTCGTCGTTCTGGAACTACGCGATGATGGCCAACCCGCCGATTCGCGTCGTCGTCAACCGCGGGCACGTCAGCCTGGAGGGCGTCGTCAACAGCAACGTTGAGCGCATGCTCGCGCGATCGCTGGCATCGGGCTTCGGGGCGTTCGAGGTGAAGAACTTACTGAAGACGGACGCTGAGGTCCGCGAAGGACTGGAACCGCGCACAACGAGCTAAGCGGTCTTTCTCGCCTTCACGAACCAGATGGCCGCCGCGAACGTGACCGCCGCGGCGGCCATCATCATCCCGAATAGCGCCAGCGTGCGGAACAGAATCGACTCGGTCTGCATCCGCACCGTCAGTTCGAGCGGCGTGCCTTTCTGGCGCTCGACCAGCGGCTGCTCCCAGACGATGATGTTGCCGCGCTCGATCCTGCGCGAAGGCGCGTTGTGCCACTCCACCTTGCTGGGCAAGTGAATCCGAATGGCGATCAGTTCGTTGCCTTCCCAGCCAACGTTCCCGACATCCTTACCGGCCGCGGCCTGCATCGTCTGGATGTACTCGAACAGGCCTTCGCTGTGCTGGAAGCGGTACTGCGACCAGGCAAACGGCGCCGCTTGGTGCAGCTTACGAATGTCGGCGACGTTGATCCGCAGGTGAACGTAGCGACGGCCATCACGACGCGAGGTCGAGACGTTGGCGACCTGCGTCACCGGCGAATTGTATATTTCACGGACGACCTGCCGGTCGAGGCGCGCACTCGGGTCAACCGGTAACGCTGCGCCACGCAGCGCCACCAGGGCGGGCACCGACGCGTTCACGTAGACGCTCGCCGATCCATCGAGGGCGAGGAAAATCTCTTCTTCGTATTCGTACTTCCGCGAGATCACGCTGCCGCACGCGGCCGATCCCAACACCGAAACCAGCACAAGGCCAAAAGCAAGGCGCACTAGGGAATAATATACGGACGGTGCCGCAACCAACGCTGTTCTTGATCGATGGCAGCAACCAGATGTATCGCGCCTACCACGCGATTCGCGGGTTGACCGGGCCCGACGGCAAGTCCACCAACGCGGTGTACGGCTTCATCACCATGCTCCGCAAGCTGATTGCGGACCACCACCCCGAATACATCGCCGCGTCGTTCGACGTTCGTGGCCAGACCTTCCGCTCGAAGATGTCGGCCGACTACAAGGCCAACCGTGCCGCCATGCCCAGCGACCTGGTCGAACAGGTACCGTGGGTGTTCGAGGCGTGCGAGGCGCTGGGCGTCCCGATCTTCACTGCCCAGGGCTTTGAGGCCGACGACGTGATTGGTACGCTGGCCAGCAAGGCCGCCGGCCATGGTCTTCAAGCCGCGATCGTCACCGGCGACAAGGATTTCTTCCAGCTGGTGAACGGCGATATTCGCGTCTACAACCCCAAAGACGAGGGCACGTGGTTCGACGCCGAGGGTGTCGCGCAGAAGTTCGGCGTGCCGCCCTCGCAAGTGGTTGATGTGCTGGCGTTGATGGGCGATAGCAGCGACAACGTCAGGGGCGTGCCCGGGATTGGCGACAAGGGAGCCCGTGAATTAATCGCGCACTACGGATCGCTCGATGCGCTGTTGCTGAACGCCGGCGAAATCAAGCAGAAGAAGTACCGCGAGGGATTGCTGGCGCACGCGGACGAGGCCCGCCAAAGCCGCGCGCTGGTGACGATCCGTACCGACGTCGAGGTGCCGTTCGACGCTGACACGTTCCGTTACCGTGGCGCTTCGCGGGAACGTTGCTATGCGCTGTTCTCGCAGCTTGGCTTCCGCACGCTGGTCCCCGAGTTCGCGCCGACAGCGGCCTCGGTGGTCAAGGACTACGCGCTGGTGGGCTCCAGCGGCGAACTGCAGGCGCTGGTCGAGCAGCTCCGGGCAGCGCAGCGTTTCAGCCTGAAGGTGATCACCGACGGCACCGCGCCGGTGCGCGCCACCCTGGTTGGCATTGCAGTTTCAACGGGCGCGGCCATGGCTCGCTACATCCCCCTGGGCCACGAAGGCTTCGGTGGTGGCTTCTCGCTCGCCAAGCCAGAGGCGCTGGCGCTGCTCGCGCCGCTGCTCACCGATCCCGCGATCGAGAAGATCGGGCACGACATCAAGGCCGACCTGATCGTGCTCGGCCGTCACGGCGTCGACCTGAAGAATCCCAAGGCTTTCGACACCATGCTGGCCAGCTACCTGCTGGACGCGAACCGTTCGAGCCAGGCACTTGAGCCGATCGCGCTGGAGCAGCTCGGCTACAAGGCGGTGACCGAAGACGAAGTCCGCGGCAAGGGCGCGAAGGCGATACCGTTTGCGCAGGTACCGGTCGACAGTGTGCTCGACTACGCCGGCGAGCGCGCGGACCTGGCGTGGCAACTGGCCGAACACTTCCGGCCGCTGCTCGAGCGTGACGGCCTGATGCCGGTCTACCTCGACTTCGAGCTACCGCTGGTGCCGATTCTCGCCGAGATCGAGCGCACCGGCGTGAGGGTCGATGTGCGGTCGCTGGCCGCCCAGTCCACGCTCGTCGATCGTGAGATGGGCGAACTCGGCCGGCAGATCTTCGCCATGGCCGGTGGCGAGTTCAACATCAACTCACCCAAACAGCTTGCCGAGATCCTGTTCGACCAGCTGCAGTTGCCGGTGCTGAAGCGCACGGGCACGACACGCACGCCATCGACCGCCGTCGAAGTGCTCGAAGAGCTTGCCGCCCAGCACGACATCTGCCGGTTGATTCTCGACTGGCGCGGCCTCGCCAAGCTGAAAGGCACTTACATCGACGCGTTGCCGACGCTGGTTAATCCAGAGAGCGGTCGCGTGCACACGCAGATCAGCCAGGCCGTGGCCGCCACCGGCCGCTTGAGCAGCAGCGATCCGAACCTGCAGAACATCCCGATCCGGACCGAGATCGGTCGCCAGATTCGCGGCGCATTCATTGCCGAGCCCGGCCATGTCCTGATTTCCGCTGACTACTCGCAGATCGAACTGCGGGTGCTCGCGCACCTGTCGGGCGACGAGACGTTGATCGCCGCGTTCGAGCGGGGCGACGACATTCACGATCAGACCGCCGCCAAGGTGTTTGGCGCCGACAGCACGCTCGACCCGCACGAACTGCGCCGCCGGGCCAAGATCGTCAACTACGCGCTGCTCTACGGCAAGACCGCGTTCACGCTGGCCAAGGACATTGGCGTGACGCAGCAGGCGGCGCAGGCGTTCATCGACGCCTACTTCGCCGGCTTCCCGCGCGTGCGCGCATTTATCGACAAGACGCTCGAGGATGCGCGCGTCAGCGGCTTCGTGCAGACCATTTTCGGCCGCCGCCGGCCAGTGCCGGAGCTGACCAGCCGCAACGGGATGATCCGTTCGGCGTCAGAGCGGGTTGCGGTGAATATGCCGATCCAGGGCACCGCCGCCGACATCCTCAAGAAGGCCATGATCGACGTCCATGCGGCGATCGCCCAGAGTCATCCACGCGCGAAGATGATCCTCACGGTCCACGACGAGTTGCTGTTTGAGGCGCCAAAGGAAGAAGCCGATGCCGTTGCCGCCATCGTCAGGACGAAGATGGCCACGGCCGTGCCGCTGAGGGTGCCGCTCGATGTGGATGTGGGAATCGGTGAGAACTGGAAGGACGCCAAGTCATAGGGGTCTGATCGCTATTTCCAGCGTTCTTTTACGACCGCCCAATCCGCACGCAGATCGGATTCCGCCTGTGTCCGATTCTCGGGCGATAGCAGGCGGACACGATCCGGGATAATTCCTTGCAACATCAGCTTGTCGAGGTCCGCGCGCAAGTTGGCGGCGCGACTGGTGGCCAGGCGCGCGCGAACCCAGCCGGCGATCGCGGCATCCCACGCGCCCGCTGCATCACCGGAGCCGCGGGTGGCGACCGCGACCCAGTACGCGGCGGCAGCCGAACCAGGATCGCGGGTCAGCTCGCGAGCCATGCGGTCGCGCATGCGACCAAATGCCGTGGCGCGCGCGTCTCGGCCCAGGCCGTCGGCGTGGCGCTCCACCGCGCTGCCCCACCAATCGAGCATTGCTTCGCCAGCCGCCGGGCCGTTGGCAATGGCGCTGTCGAGTCCGCTCTCGAACAACTGCGCAGCCGCGCCGTAGTCGTCTTCAAAGAACAGCGCTTCACCGAGGGCCATCAGAAAGTCGTTGTTGTCGCGGGCATCGAGGAGCGACGAGCGAACGGTGCCCAGGGCCACGCGGGCCGCCGACAAGTCTCCCGGATCCGCACGCTCGCGGTAGCGCTCGAGGTGCGCGCGGGCGAGGACGACCGTGGCGGCGTCAAGGGTGGCGGGCGTCTTCTGGGCCACGAGCGCCGCCTCGATGGCAGCATCGAACTGCCGCTGGTTGTAGAGCGACCGCGCACGGGCGAGATCGGCCCGGGTCGCCAACACGGAGGTGGAGGCGAGAAGGACGAGCAGGACCACAGACGCAGACTTCATCACAGCCACAGATGACACAGATAACACAGATTCAAAAGTCCTGGGTCTACTTCAGCGAGGCCCGGCACGCGGCGACCTGGGGAGGCGAGCTGGCAAGGGCGAAGGTCGAGGCCGCCCTGAGCCGCCGCGCACCTGACTAGACTCTGAATAGTTGAATCTGTGGAAATCTGTGTCTAATCTGTGGCTGTGAGTTGGTCTGCAGTCTGTCGCTGATGGCCAGGTTGATCTTCTTCTGCGGCAAGATGGCCGCCGGCAAATCCACGCTCGCGAAGCAACTGGCTGCGCGCGAGCGGGCCGTCATCTTGAATCAGGATGAGCTTCTCGATCGCCTCTTCCCTGGCGAAGTGATTGACGTGCCCAGCTATCTCAAGTGTTCCTCGCGATTGAACAGCGCGATCGGGCCGATCGTCGGCTCGCTGCTGACCCTTGGCACCTCGGTCGTGCTCGATTTTCCCGGCAACACCCGATCGCAGCGGGCGTGGTTTCGGGAACTGTTCGAGCGGGCTGCCGTCGAGCACGAACTGCATTTCATCGACGCTCCCGATGCCTTGTGCAAGCGTCAGCTCAAGGAGCGCAGCAAGAATCTGCCGCCGGGCACGCCGTGGACGTCCGAGGCGGAGTTCGATCTGATTACCGGCCACTTCATGCCGCCCTCCGAGGACGAACGGTTCAACGTGGTTCGTCACCACCGCGATGCGTGAGACCGCGCTGTACGAACCGATCAAGCGCTTCCTCGAGCAACAGGGCTACGAGGTGAAGGCAGAGATCGGCGCCGCAGACATCGTTGGCGTGCGCGGCGACGAGCCACCGGTGATCGTCGAGACCAAGACCGGGTTCTCGCTATCGCTGTTTCATCAGGGGACCGAGCGGCAATCGGTCACCGAGCTGGTCTACATCGCCGTCCCTGCAGGCTCTGGCCTGGCGTTCAGAAAAGCACTTCAGAGAAACTTGAAGCTGTGCCGGCGCCTTGGACTCGGCCTCATTACGGTTGGCCAACGCGCACCGCTGGTAGTGGTGCAGGTTGACCCCGCCCCGTATCGGCCGCGCCAGTCAAAGCGGAAGAGAGTCCGGTTGCTCGGCGAGTTCGTCCGGCGGGTGGGCGACCCGAATGTCGGCGGTGCCACGCGACACAGCCTCGTCACCGCCTATCGCCAGGAGGCCATGCGGTGCGCCAGCTTCCTGCTGGAACACGGCGCCACCAAGGCCGCGTTGGTGGCGAACGCGAGCGGGGTCGCCCATGCCCGGAGAATCATGGCCGACAACCATTACGGCTGGTTTCAGCGTGTCGGGACCGGTATTTACGACGTCACTCCGGAATACAATCTAAGGCTGGATGACAGAGCCGGTAATTGTCCCGCGGGCTGAGCACCCGATCTCGCGGCGGGACATCGATGCAGATGCTCTTAAAGTGTTGTACCGCTTGAACGAATCGGGCTACACGGCCTACCTGGTTGGCGGCAGCGTTCGTGACCTGCTGCTCAGCCGGCGACCCAAAGACTTCGATATCGGCACCTCGGCCCATCCCTACCAGGTCAAGAAGCTCTTTCGGAACTGTTGGATCATCGGCCGTCGCTTCCGTCTGGCTCATGTGCGGTTCGGCCTGAAGGCCATCGAAGTCGCCACCTTCCGCAAAATCATCCCGGCCGGCTCCGAGGCCGAGCCAAGCGAGGCGCCGCCCTCGCCGCATGCGACCGACGCCGCTGACCTCCTGATCAAGCACGACAATACCTTCGGCACCCCTGAAGAGGATGCGTTCCGGCGCGACTTCACCATCAACGCGTTGTTTTACGACATCGCCAACTTCTCGATCATCGATTACGTCGGCGGCCTGCAGGACCTGAAAGACGGCCTGCTCCGCTGTATCGGCGATCCCAACGATCGTTTTCAGGAAGATCCGGTCCGTATGCTCCGCGCCATCGTCATGGCGTCGCGCCTCGGGTTTCGCATCGACGAACCGGTGGTGAAAGCCATTGCGAAGCACCGCAAGCTGATGGCCACCGCGTCGCCCGCCCGCATGATCGAGGAGTACTACAAGATTCTGCGCTCGGGCGCGGCGGAAGTGACATTTCGCGCGCTGGCCGAACATCGCCTGTTGGAGCCAGTGACGCCCGAGATTCAGCGCGGCGCGAAGAACGTGGCGCTGTGGGACGGGCTGGCCGCCCTTGACGCCTATCGCCGCAAGTTCGAATCGGCGCCGGCGACGATGCGCAATCCCATCCTCCTCGGCACCCTGCTGCTCCCGCTCGGGCTGATGCCGCGCAAGGCACACGGCCGGTTTGATGAGGATTTGGACCTGGATGACGATGCCGGCAACGAAGCCGGCGGCGCCGCCGACGAGTCGGGCGCCGGGGATTCAGGCAACGCATTGCCGACCCCGGTTGCCCACAAGTCGCGCTTCAAGCGGCCGCCGAAGGAACCGATCCTGAAGATCGGATCGCTGCCGATCGCCCGTGGCGATACCGAGCGCCTGCGTCAGATCCTGTCGCTGCAAAGCCGCATTGCCGATCTCGAGATGTCACCACGCGCCAAGCGCTCGCTGATGCATCGCGGGCCGTTCGAAGATGCGCTGACCTGGTTTGAGATTCACGGCAACGCCCCGGCCGTGCTGGAACACTGGAAGGGATTCATCGAGGCGCTGGGGCCCGAGGCCCTGCACCCACCCGCGCCGGAACCGGGCGCGCCGTCGGTCGAGGGCCGCGCCCCGGGCGCCAACCGGCGCCGCCGGGGAAGGCGCCGCCGGGGCCGCCGCAGCTTTAACAAACCGCCGGAATCCTAAACACGGGCGGCACCAAAGTGCCGCCCGCCTGGCGTTTACCTACCCGTTCTTCTTCTCGAACTCCTGCATGAAGGCGACGAGGGTGTCGACGCCTTCTTCCGGGAACGCGTTGTAAATCGATGCGCGCATGCCGCCGACCGAGCGGTGGCCCTTCAGCCCGTCCAGCCCCGCCGCCGTTGATTCCTTCACGAACGTCTTCTCGAGGTCCTCGTTCGGCAGGAGGAAAGTGATGTTCATGCGCGAGCGGCTCGCCTTGTCGGCGGTGCCGCGATAAAAGCCCGAGCGATCGATCTCGGCATACAGCTTCGCCGCCTTGCGCGCGTTGTTGGCGCCGATGGCGTCGAGCCCGCCCTGCGCCAGGCCCCACTTCATCACCAGGCCCATCAGGTAAATACCGAAACAGGGCGGCGTGTTGTACATCGAGCCGTTCTCGGCATGCACCGCGTAGTTCAGCATCGTGTGCAACGACTTCTGCGATCGCGCGAGCAAGTCCTCGCGAACGATCACCAGCGTCACGCCCGAGGGTCCGAGGTTCTTTTGAGCACCCGCGTAAACCAGGCCGTACTTTGAGACATCGATCGGGCGGCTGAACATGTCCGACGAGGTGTCGGCCACAAGCGGCGCCTCACCGACTGCCGGTTCGGCCGACCATTCAGTGCCAAACAACGTGTTGTTGGTGGTCATGTGGACGTAGGCGGCACCGGCGGTCAGCTTGATCTCGTCCTGCCGCGGAATGCGCGAGAAGTTCTCGCTTTCGGTCGACGCCGCGATATTCACGGTGCCCACGCGCTGCGCTTCCTTCACGGCCTTCTGCGACCAGGCGCCGCTGACGATGTAATCGGCGGTGGCGCCGGTGGTGAGCAGGTTGAGCGGCACCATCGAGAACTGCATGGAGGCGCCGCCCTGCAGGAACAGCACCTTGTAGTTCGCCGGCACCTTGCCAAGGGCGCGGACGTCGGCCTCGGTCTGGGCCAGGATGGCCTCGAACGCTTTCGAGCGGTGGCTGATCTCGAGGACCGACATGCCGACGCCGGGCAGCTCGACCAGGTTGCGCTGGGCTTCTTCGAGAACGGGGACCGGCAGCACGGCCGGGCCTGCGGAGAAATTGAAGATGCGATTCATGATGTCTCTAATTATCCGGTTGTCCGAGTTTGACGAGTTGAAGATCGAGAATGTCGGCGTTGCCTGACTGCATGGCATCAAGCGCGCGCGCAGAGGGCGCACCATCCAGGTTGATCCGGGCGACGGCGGCCTGGGCGCCCTCGAAAATGATGTTCTCGGTTTCCTGAACGTTGAGCCGCGCGACTTTCAGGTATTCGAACACATGTGCCAGCACGCCGGGCTTGTCGCGATGGCGCACCACCAGCATGTGCGTGGCCGGCGTCAGCTTGGCCAGGTTCACCACGTTGGGCACCTTACCGGTGTCCTTGAAGGTGGTGATGATGCGTACGGTCTCCGCGGCAATCGCCTCCTGCGCCTGATCGGTCGAGGCGCCGATGTGATGGGTGCCGTACACGTTCGGTTGCGACACCAGGGTGTCGGCGAAGTCGGCGGTCGCATCGGCCGGCTCGTTGGCGAACACATCGAGGCCAATCCGCAGGCCTTTCTCCTGTGCCGCCGCTTGGAGAGCCGGGTAATCGACCACTTCACCGCGAGCGGTGTTGATGAAATACGCGCCCCGCTTCGCGTGCGCCAGCAGTTCGGCATCCACGAAACCGCGGGTCTCCTTGGTCAGGGCCAGGTGCACGCTCAGGATGTCGGCCTTCGACACCAACTCCGTCGCGCTCGACACGACGCGGATGCCAAACGCCTGTTCAGCCGTTGCTCGAGCGGCAGGATCGTCGCTGAAGCGGCGGCTCCACACCAGCACGGGCATGCCAAACGCGCGCGCGCGCGTCGCCACTTCCTGGCCAATGTGCCCAAAGCCGATCAGACCGAGCGTCTGGCCCAGCAGGCCGCGCGCCTTCGAAAACTCTTTCTTGTTCCACTTGCCCGCCCGCAACTCTGCCACGTTGTCGGGAATGCGCCGATCCACCGACAGGATCAACCCCAGGGTGAGCTCCGCCACCGCCACGGAATTCTTGCCGGGACAGTTGGACACGTAGATACCGCGCTTTGATGCGCCGGCCACATCAATGGTGTTCACGCCGGCGCCGGCCCGCACGATCAGCGACAACGCACCCGCGTCGAGCATGGGCTCGGTGACCTTGGTTGAGCGCACGACCAGCACCGGCGCGCCGGTCTCCTTGATGGCTGCGGCAAGGGTGTCGCCATTGGCGTCGGGCTGGAAGACCACCTCGCAGCCTGCGGCCTTTAAGCCGTCGATGCCGGACTTTTCAAACTTGTCTGCGATTAATACCTTCATAAGGTCTTGGGGTCTTGGGGGCTTGGGGGCTTGGGGCTTGGCTTCAAAGCACGTGTGACAAGAGGCCATCCCGAAGCTTCGGCTCGAACCAGGTCGACTTCGGCGGCATGATGCCGCCGGCGTCCGAGACGCGCATTAGGTCTTCGACCGATACCGGGAACATCGAGAAGGCGACGGCAAAGGTTCCGCTGGTCACCAACTGCTCGAGCGCCGAGGTGCCGCGAATGCCGCCGACGAAATCGATCCGCTTGTTCGTGCGGACGTCGTCGATCCCCAGTACCGGCTCGAGGATGGTGCTTTCAAGGGTATCGACATCAAGGGAATGCGCGACCGCCGGCAGCGTGATGGTGTGCCAGGCGCCCGCCAGGAACATCGCCACGTCGCCCTTGCGCGCCGGAGTGGCCGGACCGCCAGCGGTCACGGTGAGCCGGCGTTTCAGCGACGCCAGGAACTCGTTGGCGGTCAGGCCGTGCAGGTCGCGGACGACGCGGTTGTAGGGCAGCACCTGCATTTGATTGTCGGGAAAGGCCACTGCAAGCACGCGATCGTGTTCGCCGGCGCCCTTGGCCGCGAGCGACTGCCTTGTTCGCGCAGCGCTGGCGGCGCGGTGATGACCATCGGCGATGTAAAGGCTATCGAGCGCAGCGAAAGCATCGACAAACGCCTGGTTCATCGCTGCCGGCACACACCAGATCTGGTGACGCACGCCGTCGGGTGCGACGATGTCATAAAGCGGCTCGCCCGTAGCTGCCGCGGTGACGGCGGCATCCACGGCGTTCGAGGCGCGATAGGTCAGGAAGACCGGCCCGGTCTGGGCGCCAATCGACAGCATGTGACGCGTCCGATCGTCTTCCTTGTCGGGCCTGGTCTTCTCATGCTTCTTGATCAGATCATGATCGTATTCATCGATCGAGAAACAGGCCGCCACGCCCGACTGCACGTGCTCGCCCATGTGAAGCCGATAGACGTAGAGGCTGGCCGCTTCTTCCACGATCAGCGGCGCCAGGCTCTTCAGCCGCGCGAAGTTCCTGGTGGCCAGGTCATACACCACGTCAGCGTGCGGATCGGTCGCGGCTGGTAATTCGATCTCGGGGCGCGACACGCGTAGAAAACTTAGCGGGTTCCCATCGGCCAGTTTGCGGGCTTCCTCGGTATTCACCACGTCGTAGGGCACCGAGGCCACGGCTGCGGCCGCCTTCGGCGCGGGCCGCAACGCGGAGAACGGATAGATGGCAGACATGCTTCCCGAATTATAGGTCGCGACGGCAGGTCTCTTGCACTGTAGGTACCCAAGGGGAGGACTGCATGAGCCACTTCGTGACTCGTTCCATTACACGTCTGTCGTTTTTACTCGCTACTGTGTTCTTTTTGACCGCCCCGGCGGCAGCTCAGAACGCCGGCATCCGCGGCGGTTTGACGGTGGATCCTGATCAGGTCTACTTCGGCGGGCACGTGGAAACATCGCCTCTCATCGACCGGCTGCACTTCCGTCCCAACGTTGAAGTGGGCTTCGGCGACAACCTTACGCTGATCGCTGCCAACATGGAGTTCGTCTACAAGTTCCCAAACCGCCGTGACTGGGGCCTCTACGCGGGCGGCGGCCCGGCGTTGAACGTCTACATGTTCGATGGCAGGGATGATTCGGAAACCGAAGCCGGGTTGAACCTGCTCGTCGGCGTGGAGAGCAGCCGCGGCTTGTTCTTCGAGTTCAAGATGGGGGCGATCGACTCGCCGGACTTCAAATTCGGTGTCGGCTGGACGTTCAGATAGGCGGTTCGCGGTTCTCTTTCTCGGTTCGCTCGAAACGGGCGAATAGCGAACAGCGACGAGCGACCTAGTTATCAGCGGCGCGCGTGGCGGGCGTGGCGAAGAGCAGCGACAGGTAACGGTCGCGCTCTGACGAGAACACGTTGATGAGGCCCGCCGGCACCGGATCGCCGGGCGGCATGTTGCGGTGCTCGAGGATCGGGTTCACGTAGTGCCCGTTCTTCTTCAGGCCGTAGTGCAGGTGGGGACCGGTCGCAAGGCCGGTCTTGCCCACGCGGCCGAGCAACTCGCCTTGTCCGATACGCGCGCCCTGCCGCACGTCGATCGCCGACAGGTGCAGGTATTCGGTTTCGTAACCATTCGGGTGGCGCACTTTCACGGTGCGGCCACCGCCACCGGTCCAGCCGGCCATCGTCACTACGCCCGGCGCCACCGACACGACCGGCGCACCCGCGCCAGCGTGATAATCGACACCATTATGAGCCCGGGCATAACCCAGAATGGGATGCTTACGCGATGACGAGAAGCTCGACGTCACCCTCGGCTCGAACTTCAGCGGCGACTTCAGGAAGAAACGCTTCAGCGACCGGCCCTGATCGTCGTAATACGCCGCCGGGCCACGCTCGGGCGTGAAGCGGATGGCGCGCAGCTGGCGGCCGTCGTTCACGAACTCGGCCGCGAGAATGGGACCGTAGCCGGCCAGCTTGCCCTCCCGCGAATGCCGCTCGACCAGCAGGCGGAAGCGATCGCCGGGCTGCAGGTCCGAGTTAAAGTCGATCTCGCCCGAGAATACGTCAGCCAGGCCAAGCGCCAGGTCGATGCGCTCGCCAACCTTGCCGAGCGCGGCCGACAGTGAGTTGGTCTCGCGATCGATGGCGCCTTCCACCATTACCACCTCGGACTGCTTGGGAATGCGTTCGATTGCGGTGTGGAAGCGAGGCGTGCCCTCGAGGGAACCGCGCGTCGCGGTCAAGCGGCGGTCTTCGTCAATCTCGTACTCGAACCGGCGCACGCGGCCATCGAGCATGCGATCGATGACATAAGGCTGGCCGGCGCGAATGCGGCGCAGGTCGAAGGCCTTGCCGATCGACGCGACCAACACCGACTTCTCGGAACTGTCGATCATGTGGTGATCGAGCACTGCGACAATGGTCGTCCGCGTGGGCACAAACCCGCTCAAGTAGTCGGCGTCGCTGGTCAGCGACACGTCGGCATTGAGCCGGGTCATCGGCACCGAATCTGCGGCGGAGACGAGCCACAGTGGTGACGATGCGGCGCCAAAAAGAACGGCGATCGCCGGAACCAGAAACCGTTTGCGCATTGAAAGGACGGCCGATCCTAACAGAACTCGACGTGTAAAGGCATGCAAAATCACCGGTTAGCGGCGCGGCAGGGGCACCACGAGTTGCGCGGTTATGCCCGCGTCGATCCGCACCGGCTGGGTCACCTTTCGCCCGCCGCCCTCGAGCACCACCTGGTGGTCGCCCGGGGCCAGGTCGCGAATCGTCAGCGGGGTCGTCCCACGGTTCTGGCCATCGATGGTCACGCGCGCACCCGGAGGCTCGCTGCGAACGTCGAGGCCACCGGTCATGGCCACGTTCTGCAGTTCGATGTACTGCGCCGTCTGCACGCCGGGCTTGATGGTCAGCGGGATCACGCGCGGCTCGGACTTGCCGCTTTGCACCTCGAGCACATGTGCGCCTGACGGCAGCGCCAGGGTGAGCGGGGTCACGCCGCGCTCTTCGCCGTCGATTGAGACCCGCGCCGCAACCGGACGCGACTGGACGACCAGCTCACCTTCGCCCGCTCGCGGCGCGCCGGGATTGCGATTCCATAGCCACAGCACCACGAAGGACTGCGCGAGGGCGAACAGGATCAAGGCCAGCACTAACTGGTTTCTTGCCGGCCCGCCTTCGCGGTCAGGGGCCAATTCGGCCGTCGCTGAGGCTTCGGCGGGCACGTCGGCCGGGTCGCGCGGTAGCTGGACAGGATCCGCGCTGGCAGGGGCGGATGGCTCGGTCTCAACCGCGGTCGAAGCCGCCGGCGGCGCGGCCGACGCGCCTGGCGAGGGTTCGATGAGGGCGCTCACCTTGGTCACCCACCCGTCGAGGGCTGAAGACGAGGTGACGTAGGCGCGGTCGCTGGCGAGTACCGACTCGAAGGCGACCTGGGCCTCGTGCGGCGATTGAAACGAAGTGGTGATATCGAACTGCAAGGCGCGGGTGAGCCAGCCGGACAGGGCTTTCGAAAGCGGCGTCGTCTGGCCCTCGCGGCGTTCGACGGCCGATGCGAGCAGCGACGCCATCTGATTCGGGTACTCGACCTCTGCCAGCACGCGGCCCAGGACCAATGCCAACGCCACCACGCCAATGGCGTGTGCATCCGAGCGGGCGTTCGCGCGGGGCAAGCCGGCCGACGGCGCCATGCATACCCGGAAGCTGCGCCACAGGCGCTCGCGACCGAGATTCAATTTGTCGAGCGCGGGCCCAAAGGCGTGATCGGCAATCACCAGACGACCCTGCGGCGTGACGATCAGGCGTTCGGGCGACAACGCACCAATCGCGGCATCGCGGTTGTGGCGGCCAAACAGCGCCACCGCGGGCAGCAATTGGCGGAGCAGGCCAATGACGACCGTAATGTCGAGCGGAACGCCAGCGTCCCCCGATGCCTGGAGCATCTGCGACAGGCGCCACCCTGCGGTGTCGTCGGATACCAGCGTCAGGCGATCGGCCGAAGGCCGGTCGAGCCGCCGCAAGTGGACGTACGAGGCATGTCGAACGGTGGCAAATCGTGCCACGCGATCACCAAGCGCCGATACGAATCCTGAGTGTTCGACGAGCGTGGACGACAGATCGAGGATCTCGACCTGGTCTCCGCTCTCTGGATCGATCCCGCGCGTGCGACGGCCAAAACCGTCAACGGCGGCAATCGTGGGTTCGCTCAACGCTGGCAGCACTCGAATCATTGTGCAACGGCCCTTCCAGACTCGGCTCGGCGGGCGTGGCTATGCTAACCCGAAGCAGGCCAATCAGTTACCCAAAACGCGCTGGCCCGACCCGAACGCCCGCATTACGAATTTCCACGATTCGCGACGATTCGGTAATCGCGCCGGTGCGAAGTGCGGCATCTCTCAATCGTTCCCGGAGGATCGGGTTAACATCCGAAGTGAATTGGAACTTGTCATTGCCGTCGTTTCTGCCCTCGTCCTTGGCTTTACCGCCGGTTGGCTGCTGGCCTCCCGCACGCGCGCGGCGCAGGAGCATCAGCTGCGCGAATCGTTCAGTTCGCTCGCGGCGGCCACGCTGAAGTCGAGCACCGACGAATTCATCAAGCTCGCCGACCAGAAGATCGGCAACGTCCACAAGGAAGCGGCTATCGACCTGACACGCCGGCAGCAGGAGCTGGGCTCGCTGGTCACCCCGATCAAGGAGACGCTGATCCAGGTCGACGCCAAGCTCAAAGAGGTCGAGAAGAGCCGCGTCGACGACAGCGCGAGCATGCGGACCCTGCTGAGCCTGGTGGGCCAGACGCAGCAGCAACTGCAACTCGAGACCCAAAACCTTGTGCGTGCGCTGCGGTCACCGGGCGTTCGCGGTCGCTGGGGAGAGGTGCAGCTTCGCAAGGTCGTGGAGCTGGCCGGTATGATGGAGCACTGCGACTTCGACGAGCAGCCGACCATCTTCACTGAATCGGGCCGTTTGCGGCCCGACATGATCATCAACCTGCCCGGCGGCCGCTCGATCATCGTTGACGCCAAGGCGCCACTGGAAGCCTTTCTCGATGCCCAGGGCGCCACCGATGACGGCGTCCGTAGCGGCAAGCTGGCGGATCATGTGCGCCAGGTCAAGGACCACGTGGCGAAGCTCGGTGCCAAGGCGTACTGGGACCAGTTCCCCGCATCGCCCGAGATGGTCGTGTTGTTCCTGCCGGCCGAAGCCATTTACATGGCGGCGCTCGAGCAGGATGCGTTGCTGATCGACTACGGCGTGACGCGAAACGTTATCATCGCCAGCCCGCTGACGTTGATTGCGCTGCTGCGCGCGGCGGCTTTCGGCTGGAAACAGGAGCGGCTGACGATCAACGCGGAAGAGATCAGCCGGCTCGGCAAGTCGCTGCACGAAAGCGTCGCCACCATGGCCGAGCACCTCGAAGACCTGCGGCGCCGCATGGATGGGAGCTTCTCGACCTTCAACAAGGTGATCGGGTCGTTCGAGAACAACGTGCTCGTCAAGGCTCGCCGGTTCCGCGAGCTGGGCGCCGGCAGCGCCAAGGAGATTCCGCTGATCGATCCGCTGGAGACGGTGGCGCGCAAGCTGGACGCGCCCACCCAGCAGGGATTGCTCGATACCGAAGAAACCGAAGCCACCTCAGGAGAGCGTTCATGAAACCAGTTGCATTCGTCCTTGCCGCGGTCGTTGCGGCCACTGTCGTCACCCTGCCCGCGCAAACCGGGAAGCCCGAAGCCGTGTCGTTGGCGGGCAAGCCGCTGATGGTGCCGGCGACGATTCCGAGCAAGCAGAAACTGGACGCCGACTTGGCGCAGGCGGAAAAGGCGCTGGCCGCCAATCCGAAAGATGCCGAAGCCATCATCTGGGTGGGCCGACGACTCGGATACTTGTGGCGCTACAACGACGCCATCGCGATGTTCACCCAAGGCATCGAGTTACACCCGAACAACGCCAAGTTTTATCGCCACCGTGGCCATCGCTACATCACCGTGCGCCAGTTCGCGAAGGCGCAAGCCGACTTCGAGAAAGCGGCACAGTTGATCAAGGGGCAAAAAGACGAAATCGAACCCGATGGCGCGCCAAACCCAACCGGCCAGCCGCGCAGCACCCTGCAGTTCAATATCTGGTACCACCTCGGGCTGGCGTACTACGTCCAGGGCAACTACGCCAAGGCCTACGACGCGTATGTCGAGTGCATGAAGGTGTCGAACAATGACGACTCGGTGACCGCGACGAGCGACTGGATGTGGATGACCCTGATGCGGATGAACCGCAAGGCGGAGGCCGCCACGGTGCTTGAGCGCATCACGCCGAAGATGGACATTCTCGAGAACGGTTCGTACCACCGTCGTCTACTGATGTACAAGGGCCTCGACACGCCCGAGGCGCTGCTCGATACCGCCAAGGCCGACGACACGACCATTGCGACGCAGGGCTACGGCGTCGGCAACTACTACTTCGTCACCGGCAACATGGCGAAGGCGCGCGAAGTGTTCCAGAAGGTCACCTCAGGCGGCGGTTGGAACGCGTTCGGCTACATCGCGGCGGAAGCCGACCTGCATCGCATGAAGTGAGCTCCCGGCGGCCGGGGGCAAGTCCCGGCCGACGAAGATCGTAAGCCACTGACAGTTTCGTCAGTGGCGCGGGCGCGGCCCCGGCGCAACTGCCTCTCGCGCAAACGAGAAGCCGGTGGGAATGGCGATTGCAGTTCACTCCGCCACATGTCCGTACTTGAGCGCATTGGTGTGGCCTGTCCGATTCTTGGCGAGCGGGCCGCGTTCATGGACTGGCTGAGTGCCGCCGGCTACGAGCCGGCGCCCATGCTCGACCTCGACCTGCTCGGCCGCGACCTCAATACGCGGCCGGTTGAGGCATTGATCGCCGACGTCGATCTGGTGCCGGCCGCCGAGCTGCCACGGCTGCTCCGGATTCTCGGGGCCAACCGTCCGCTGATTGTGGTCGGCGAGGCCGCAAAGGCGCTGGAAACAGTGCCGCGCGACG
The DNA here is from genome assembly GCA_031364805.1 of Acidobacteriota bacterium. Classification (GTDB taxonomy): domain Bacteria; phylum Acidobacteriota; class Vicinamibacteria; order Vicinamibacterales; family UBA2999; genus 12-FULL-67-14b. The sequence goes on along the minus strand of JANLWW010000169.1, from coordinate 7,412 downwards.
TTACCTGGATCGACCGTCCGGTCACCCAAGAACACTTCCTCCTGTCGATCGCTCTGGCGCTGGCCGAAGGCCGGCCGGCCCGGCGATCGCCTCGCAAGCGCGTACCGCGACTGCTCTCGCAGATCGACGGCGTGTCGGCCAAGATCATGGATGTCAGCAGTGAGGGAGTGCGGCTGGAAGTGACTGGTGCGGTTCCCTCCTCGCTGCCGCCCTATTTCACGTTGAAGGTGACGGGGTTCGGCGTGTCCACGCGGGTGAAACGCGTGTGGGTGGCGGCGCCAGGCCTGGGCAGCTTGTGGTGCGGCGGAGTGATCGAACGCGGGCAGCCGGCGAAGGCAGAAGCGTCGTGGAACCGGTTCATCGAAACCGCGCCGACGACAGGCGACATTATCATGCGATCGTCCTAGGCGGCGTCCTCGGCCTTGGCGTCTTCCGCCTTGTCGTCCTTGCCCTTGTCGTCCTTGCCCTTACCCGACTCTTCCCAGTCGCTTTCGAACACCTTGAGCATGCCTCGCGCCACCGCCGGGTTGGTCACAATCAAACCCACCTCGCGACGATTCTCGAGTTCATCCTTGCGCAGGCTCTGGCTGCCGACGAACGCCTTGGTGCCGTCACGCACGATTGCCCGGACGTGCAGCCGCATGTTGCCCAGTTTGCGGGCTTCGATATCGCCGTACTTGCCCTTGATGCCGCCCAGCACGCGCACCTCGACGCCCTTGTCGGCGCGTTCGCGCAGCAGCTTGACCATCGCCGGGTCGAATAACTTGGCGTCATAGATCGCCAGTTGCTTCTTCGCACCCTTGATGAAGCCCGTCAGCATCTCCCGCGAGTTCTCAGGGCTGACCACCAGGTTTGACTTCGAAGGTGCGTACGGCTGACGCGTCAAGTCGGCCTCGAACAGCTTCAAGGCTGCCTGCACGGATCGGCCGTCCTTGGTCGAGACGGCAAAGCTGCGGCTCTTGTCCATGTCGAGCGTGGTGAAGTTGAAGCCAAGCAGATGAAGCGTCGAGTCGGCAATCATGTACTTGGCGTGATAGCGCAGCAGGTCGTCGGCGCTGCGCGACACCAGCACGCCGTGCGCCAGCAGGCGCTGCTCCAGCTTGCGAAGGCGGGCTTCGCCACCGCGGTTGGTGTGGGCGATGATCGCCCTCACCACCACACCGCGCTGGACTGCCGCCTCGAGCGCCTTTTCGACATCATCGCGGTCGAAACGAAAAATAAAAACGTCGATCGACTTTTTGGCGGTCTTGATCGCCTGGATGATCGGAACGACGCCTGCTCCGGGTTGAATGATCAGCTTCACGGCTACTTCGGAACCTTGTCCTTCGACTTCTCGACCCACTCGATGGCGCCCTTACCCTCGGGCTCCAGCTCCATGAGGATGTTGGAGACGCGGTCGGTGCGCAGTGCCCGCGGCGCAATCGCCATGTAGGACACGGCATCTTCGGCCGACGTGCGCAGCTCATACTTCACCTTGAAGCGCCGCAGCACTTCTTCGACCTTCGGCCGCAGGTCCTGGGTCTTGTCGCCGAACTTGATGCTCAGCTCGAAGTAGCGCTGTTGCGGCTCGAAGCCCTCGATCACCCACAAGCAGGCCGCGATGAAGAGCGTACCGATGGCGGCAAGGCCGTACAGGCCGACACCCGAGGCCAGGCCCACCGACAACGCGCACAGCATGACTACGGCGTCCTTCGGGTCATCGATCTTCGAACGATAGCGAATCAGGTTGGCGGCACCGACGATGCCGAAGGCACGCGCCAGGCTCGAGCCCACGACCAACATGATTAGCGAACCGACCACGGCGAGAATGATCTGCGTCTGCACGACCGCCGGTTGCCGCTCGGGCGTGCCACTTCGCTTGGGGCGAAGCGCGAGGGCCGCGCCGAGCAGCGCCGCCAGGGGCAGGCGGATGAGCGAGGCCTGCACTTCCTCCTGCAGGTTGTCCATGACACCCGGCAGGTCGACTCGCTCTTTGGCTGGGGGAGCCTGCGGCAGCTGTTCCTGGGCCAGCATGGCAGCCGGCATCAGGCAAAGGGTGAAGGTCAAGAACAAGGCTCTCATCATGGTTGTTCCACCGGGTTGGCACTCAAGCTGAGCCCCTCCTGAATTTTAGATTTGATCTTACGAATGTAGCGCTCGCTGGTCTCAGCCGGCATCTCGGCCGCCAGGAACGCATCGGCCAACTGCTGGTCGGTAATGCGCGCGAACAACTGCGAGATCCAGACCACGTCGGGCGGCGTGATGTCCTCGAGCAGTTCCCGGTGGCGCGCCTGATAGTCGAACTGGACACGTCCGTTTTCGACACCCACCACGAAGGTCTGGCGCTCGTAGTCTTCAACACTGTTGCGGTTGCCGACCGGCCAGCTGGTCTTGCCGAACGAAGCACCGATGTCCTGGACCACGAACCAGCGCTGCGCCGCGCCAGCTGCCGGCACCGAGAAGATCTTGTTGTTGCTTGGCTTCAAGTCCCAGTTGTTGATCAACAGGTTCGCGAGGATCAAGCCCTTCAACTCGCGCGTGCCCTTGAAGGGGTTGTCGCTCCACGACCATTCGCCGATGCCCTCGTGGTCGGCAACGAAGCGAAACCGCCCGCCGAAAGGCCTGGGCACCGGGCCATTCTTCAACTTCCAGTCGGGCACATAGTAAACCGTCGGCTGGTGATAACCAATCGCCCACAGCAGCCGGCTGGCCACCACTTCGGGTTGCGCTTCGTCGCCGGTCTTCACGTCCCACTTGCGGCCCTGGGGATCGACGACGTCGTAGCCGGCGCTGTAGCCGGTGGCGTCAACCGTCTTGAACTCGTACTCCACCTCGGGCGAGGGATGCAGCGCCTTGCCGCCACGTCCCCACCGCAGGTCGCGCACGGCGATGTTGCCGGGGTCCTGCCAGAGCTCCGAAATGTCGGCGGTGCCCGCCACCTCCGGCAGCCGTCCGACCGCGGTCATGGCAGCAGCGACGATGGCGCCCAAGATGACGCCGATCGCGAGCCGCCACGATAGCGAGGGCACTTTCATGACTGCGTGTTGGGCTTCGCTTGCAGGGCGACCTCGCCCGAGTCAACAACATTGCCGCGCCGCGAGATGGTCTGGAACCGCATGACATCGCCGTCGATCTCGACCAGCATGAAGCTCTGCTCGGTGTCAAAGCCCTTGGCCGTCAATGGCGTTTTCGTGATGTCGCCTTCGCGCAGCTTGGCCGCGCCGCCCGCGGTGAAGTAGTAGATGCCCTTCTGTGGATTCAGCCGTTCATAAAAGTGCTCGTGGCCGGCAAACGCCACGTTGACGCCGTACTTGATGAACATCGGCTCGATGATCATGCGCAGGTCGATTTCCGAACCATGTGCCCCGCCTGACGAGTAGAGCGGGTGGTGGAAGTAGGCGATCTTCCACTTCGCGTTCGACTCCCTGAGTTCCTTCTCCAGCCAGGTCTGCTGGTCCTTGTCCATGTAGTTGCTGTCGAGCACATAGAAGCGGACGTCTTTTTTTTGATAGGTATAGAAGCGCTGTCCGCCCATTCCAAACGGCTTGTAGTAACGCTGGTTCGGGTCGTCGTGGTTGCCGAGCGAGGCATAGAACGGAATGTTGGCGTCGAGCAGCGGCTTGTAGGGCCGCTCGAACTTCTGGGCGAAGTCCTGCGGACGCTCGGAACCGTAGATGTTGTCGCCCAGCAGGATGGCGAACTCGTACGGAAACACCTGGCGCGACTTCCACACCTGCGCGGCAACCTGGAACTGCGCGGTATCGCCGGTGCCGGTGTCGCCCAGCACGAGAAACTTTACCGAGTCCGTGCCCACCGGCGGCTTGGTATTGGGAGCCGCTGACATCTGCGGGAGCTGCCGCTGATCGGTCATGGCCGCGACCACCACGGTCGCGACCGCCAGCATCAGAATCGCGGGCACGAATCGCTTTAACGAGGGCGTCTTCATTCGCACATCACCATCAGCTCGGAATGGTCGGCACGACATCCCGCAGGATGTCGACGATCAGGTTGGCTTTGACGTCTCGCAGGATCAGGCTGCGGCCCACCAGACGGTACTCAAGTTCTGGCGGCAGGTCGGGCAGCTTGCGCAGCAGTGCCGCGGGAAAGGTCGCCAGCGCGATGGTGGTCGGGTAAACCGTGTTGACGTCGACCTTCATGTTCTTCGGCAGTTCGGAAATCAGCGCCCTGCGATCACGCGCGGGCCGCGTGGCGAAGTCGTCCTGGACGATCTTGATGAAGTAGGGCTGGTACTCCGGAGCGAAGATGTCGCCAATCCTTGCGTTGGCGCGCAAAGTCTGAATGGCCTTGGCGAGCAGGGTCTCGCGGTCCGCGATCTCCTGCGGGTCGTCGGTGCGCTTGAGATTGGGCACCTTGGTTTCGGCCTCGTTATGAATCCTGAGGTATTCCTTGATCTGATTGTGGAACTGCAGCGTCGCGGCGCCCTGGGCATTGGTGCCGGGCTGGCCGTCTGGGGCCGCCGACGCGGCGGGCGCTGGCGGCGGACTGCCCGGCGGCGGTACCGAGGGCACCGGCGTCTGCCCGGCCGGAGTCGTGGCGGCGCCACCGGTCATGGACGATTGCGCGTTGTTGTCCGTGCGCACGCACCCGACGGCAAGAACCGTGAATGACAGAACGAACGAAACGCCCTTGAAAATGCTCATGACAGACCCATCTTGTTACAAGGGCTGTGCCACTGAGACGACCACAATTACCTGCGCTTCAGGATCAGCCGCACCGCATGCCATGGGTGTTCGCCTAAGCCCTACTGTAGCTTGGGTCGCCCGGTGCCTAATCTGATGCGTTGCCTACCCAGCCAGCCCGGTTCGGATTCTGCATGTCAGGTCGAGGTGCCCATGGCTTGTCGCGCCGCCTTGCTGCTGTCTGCCCTGCTTGTGTCGGGCTGCAGCGATGCCCAGTCGCACGCGCCGGGCGAGGCACCAGTGGTGGAGGCGCGGGTCGATCAGATTCCACGCGACACCCTGGCGCTGCCGAACCAGGAGCGCTCGGTCAAGTTTGCCATCATCGGCGACAGCGGCCGCGGCTCGATCGAGCAGCACGCCGTGGCGGCCCAGATGGTGGCCTACCGCCAGCGCTTCGACTACCGGTTCGTGTTGATGGCCGGCGACAACATTTACGAAGGGCCGGCGACGCCGGAGGATTACCGGCTGAAGTTCGAGGAGCCGTACCAGCTGTTGCTCAATGCCGGCGTGAAGTTCTTCGCTGTGCTCGGCAATCACGACGATCCACAGCAGATTCACTATCGCCAGTTCAACATGGACGGGCATCGCTACCACACCTTTACGCCGCCGGTTGACCTGATCACGCGGCTCGACACCCGCGTGCGGTTCTTTGGCCTCGATAGCGTCAGCCTCGATGGACCGCAGATGCAGTGGCTCGAGCGAGAGCTGGCGGAATCCAAGGCCGAGTGGAAGATTGTCATCCTGCACCATCCGCTCTATACCTCGGGCCGCTACTCCCTGTCGGCGCGCGGCCATCGCTTTGCGCTGGAATCAGCGTTGGTGGATGGCGGAGTCGACGTGGTCTTTTCCGGGCATGAGCACATCTACCAGCGGTCGGAACTCCAGAAGGGCATTCTTTACTTCATCACCGGCGGTGCCGGTTCGCTGCGCGCCGGCGATGCCAAACGGTCGTCCGCCATCGCAAAGAGTTACGACACCGACTATCACTTCATGCTGGCGGAGATCACAGACGAGGGGTTCTTCTTCCAGGCGATTAATCGCCTCGGCGAGACCGTGGACGCAGGATCGCTGAAGCGCCCGAAGACGCTCACCGCCGCGGCGGCGCCTACTGCGGACACGCCGGTCCGTCGCTGATCGCGCGCACCTTGCTCCGAAACGCCGCGACCCAGTCGGGCACCGCCGAGGCGCCGGTCTTGAGGAAGCCACCCGCGTGATCGAAACGGGCGCCGGCGAACAGGTCATGAATCTGCTGATCGCCTAGTTGCCCGAGCAAGCCGGCCAGGTGTCGGCGTCCGGCTTCCGTGATCTTCACAGCCTTGAAGGTGGCGCCCTCGTACGGCAGCGTCGCCATGCTGGTTTCGCACTGCGAACGGTTGGTCCAGATCGGCGCCTTGGTCCAGCCCTCAAGATCGACTTTTTTCGGGCCGAACGCTGCGCCCACATCCTGCAGCATGGCGAGTGGTGCACGGCAGCTGCCGCCTTCGGGCCAGTCTTTTTCTGAGAGGCACACCAGCCGCTGGTTCTCGCTCTTGTTATCCCAGTGCGCCAGGAAGACCGAGAGCAGCCGCAGCGCATCGACGTGAGCGCGGGGAGCGCCCCCTTTGGCGGCGTCGACGGCGTCCAGTTCGAAGAACGCCCACCCCTTGACTTCGTCGGTGCCAATCGCGCGGCCCTGGTGTTTTCGCTCGACGGCTACCCAGTCGAAGTCCTTGTAGTGATCGTAGTTCACGAACTTCTTGTAGAGCGCGTCCGCGTCGGTCAGATCAACCGCCGTCATCGTGACAAACGGCTCGGCGGGACAGCCGTAGCAGCGTACCTGCTTCACCATCATGACGTCGTCGGCGGCAAAGCCAAGGGCGTGTAACAGGCGCGAGGCCGCCACCTCGGAGGGAATCTCCTGCGTGCGTCCGTACTTCACCCGAATCTGCTCGCCGTTGTCGAGGGCACAATCAAATTTCTGCGCGGTGCCATTGAGCTCGGTGATCAGGAATCGGCACGAGATCGACTCCGGCTGCGAGACCGGCGCCGAGAGGCGCGCCCTGGCGACCGGCACTTTGGGGGCGCGCCACACCTGTGCGCGCGCCAGTGCATCCAACCGCTCCTCGGCCGAGACGTTCTTGTTGGTGCTCTTCTTGGCCGGGACTGGGGCGAAATCCGCCGGCTTGCTTCGCTGGGCCATCAACGCCGCGACCACCAGCGCGGTCGCCCCGGCGATCACGGCCACTCTGGCCAGGGGCAGCTTCATGCAACTGTTCCGTTGCAAAAAGACTGACCTCAGCCGTAGCAGCTATCGCTTTGTCTTTTTCTTCGTCAGGTAGGGTTTCAGCACGGCGTCGAGGTCATCCCGCATCCAGCGGGTGGCGGTGCCCTCCTCGTAGTACGCCCACGACATCATTGAGCCGGCAAGAATGGCCTCGACGGTTCGCGCCAGCCGGTTCGGGTTCACCTGGCGATCGAGTTCGCCGGCGGCGATTGCTTCCTTGATGATTGCCTGCAACTCCACTCGCGAGGCGCGCGCTTGCGCCACGAGATGGGTGCGCAGGTTGGGGTCGGTCAGGTCGATCTGCAGGTACGACAGGTTGCGCGCCAGTGCCTCGGGCGAGGTGGCCAGACCGGAAATGCAATCACCGTATGCGCGCAGGGCGGCCAGCGGCGAGCGGTTGGCCTTGCGCAGCTCGCTAAACATCTCTCCAGTGCCACCGGAGAAGCGGGCGGACAACGCGAGCCACACCT
>JANLWW010000072.1:0-70817 GCA_031364805.1 Acidobacteriota bacterium | reverse complement strand
CGGCAACCGCCAGCGATGCCGCCGGCCATCATCCGATCCGGGCGATGCTCCTCACCGTCGGGCCGACCGTGACGCGGATCGCCGGCTCGAGCAACGACAGCGGACCGTCCATCGCGATCGCTCCGGACGGGACGCCCCGTTCCCGCGTCAGGATCCGCCCGGAGATCGCTCGTTCAAGATCTCTTTGAATCTTCACGAGCTCGCCGGAAGTAGCCCCTCCGGTGCGCGGTTGGATCTCGGCGGCCGCGGTATTATTGGAAACTGTTGCCCCGCGGGCCAGTGTTCGCTCCTCCACCTTAAGTTGAGGAATGATCCCCGAGGCGGAGGAAATTCCAGGAAGGATGCCGGCCACTTGGCGAGGGTTAACCCGTTCTTCGGGCCCGCTGAAATTGTTTCCGCTGGACGAGGAGCCGATATTGCCCGAGCCCGAGTAAGCGGACCCCCCAGAGTTTCCCGCGTAAGCGTTTGCGCCCGAGCCAGCTCCGCCGCCCGAAAGAGGTATGCGGTGATCAACGCCATCGCCGAGTACGCTCCGAATATCAAGGACATCATCCTGCACCGCCAGGTGCTGACGCCGCTCGACATCGAGCGCGAGTTCGGCCTGACCGAGGGCAACATCTTCCAGGGCGAGCTGACGCTCGAACAGCTGTTCTTCCTGCGGCCGGTGCCCGGCTATGCGCAGTACGCGACGCCGATCGATCGCCTCTACATGTGCGGGTCGGCCACGCATCCGGGCGGCGGCATCATGGGCGCGCCCGGCCGCAATGCGGCGACACGCATCTTGAAGGAGGTTCGGGCTTGAGGCTTGGAGCTGGTGGCTTGGGGATCAAGCGTGGCTAGCAGGACCACTGTCTACGACGCCATCGTGATCGGCGGCGGTGTGAACGGGCTGACCTGCGCCGCGATGCTCGGCAAGGCCGGTGTGCGCACCGTGCTGGTCGAACAGCGCGACGAAGTCGGCGGCTGCGCGGCCGAGAGCGAGATTGCGCCTGGGTTCCGCGTGCCGACGCTGGCGCACGCCACGGCTCCGGTCCGACGCGATGTGGTCGAAGACCTGCAGTTGTATCTGCACGGGCTCTCCTTCCTGGATGTCGCGATCGACGTGAGCAGCCTGTCGCCCGACGGGCGGGCGCTGACGCTCTGGAGCAATCCCCAGCGGACCAGCGAGGGTCTCGCTGCGTGGTCGTCGCGCGACGCGGCGGCCTGGCCGGCGTTTCACCAGTCGCTCGGAAGGCTCGGCGGGCTCATCGGCTCGCTGTTTCAATCCGCGCCGCCGTCACTCGACACACCTCACGCGCGCGACCTGTTTTCGCTGATGCACACACTGACCGCCTTTCGCGGCCTGCCGAAAGCCGACCAGTGGCGGCTATTGCGGTGGGGACCCATGGCCGTAGCCGATCTGGTCAGCGAGTCGGTCGAGAACGAACTGCTGCGGGCGACGCTGGCAGCCGACGGCGTTTTCGGGGCCATGCTCGGGCCGTGGTCGGCGGGCAGCGGCCTTCAACTGCTGCTTGCCGCGGCGAATCGCTCGCTCGCGTGGCCGGGCGGCCACGTCGTGGCGGGCGGGCCGGTCGCCTTCGCCCGGGCGCTGCGGCGCGCTGCGGAGCGTCACGGCGTTGAGATCCGGACAGCGGCGGCCGCGGTGCGAATTGAGGTGAGAGACGACCGTGCGGTCGGCGTGACACTGGCGGGTGGCGAGCACATCGAGGCGCGCGCGGTAGTGTCGGGCGTCGATCCCAAGCGAACGTTTCTATCGCTGTGCGAAGCGGATCACCTGCCGCCGGAGTTCTCGTGGCGGATCAAGAACTATCGATCGCGCGGAACGCTCGCCAAGGTCAACTTCGCGCTGTCGTCATTGCCGTCGTTCCCTGGCGCAACGCGAGAGATGCTCGCCGGCCGCGTGAGACTGGCGCCCGACCTCGACTACCTCGAGCGTGCGTTCGATCATGCGAAGTACGGCCGATACTCGTCGCACCCGTGGATCGAGTTCACCGTGCCGTCGATCAGCAACCCGGCGCTCGCGCCGAGTGGCGCGCACGTGTTGTCGGCCTACGCGCAGTTCGCCCCATATCACCTGAGGGACACCACGTGGGATGCCGCACGCGACTCGTTAGGCGCCATCGTCACGTCAACGCTCGAGCAATACGCGCCGGGTTTCTCGTCTGCGGTGGTGGCGCGCGAGGTGCTGACGCCGCTCGATCTCGAGCGCGGCTGGGGACTGACCGGCGGACAGATTTTTCACGGCGAGCTGGCACTCGACCAGTTTTTTGCCATGCGTCCGCTGTTGGGATTTGGCGACCATCGCACGCCAATCCGCGGTCTTTTTCTGTGCAGCTCCGGCTCGCATCCAGGAACCGGCCTGACGGGCGGCTCAGGGGCAAACGCCGCCAGGGTCGTTGCCCGCGAACTGGCGTGACGCTCGCGTACGACCAGGTCGTGCTGTCACTGTCAACGCCGCGGATTCGGCGCTAGTGGTGCGGAAGGGTTCCAGAGGACGGTAAGCAAACAAGGGCGCCACACTCGTATGCTGTAGGTGTGACGCACCCTCTGTTGGTTCTCATCATCATTGGCGTGGCTTCCGTGAGCGCGCTCGCCCAAGGCGGCGGCCAACCGCCTGGTGGCGGACAGGCGCCGCTGCGTGGACAGGCGCGGGCCACACCGGCGCGTGCAGATGCGCCTCGGGGCACCGCGGTCGTGCGCGGACAGATCGTCGCCACCGACACCGGCGCGCCGATCCGCCGGGCGCAGGTGCGCATCTCATCCGCTGAAGCGCGCGAAAGCCGGCTGGCTTCAACCGACGCGCAGGGCCGTTTCGAGATCAAGGAGCTACCGGCCGGCCGCTACACCATGACCGCCAGCAAGGGCGGTTTCGTTTCGCTGCAGTACGGCCAGCGGCGGCCATCTGAATCGGGCACGCCGATCGAGCTCTCCGACGGCCAGACTCTCGACAAGCTGCAGCTCGCGTTGCCGCGCGGCAGCGTGCTGGGCGGACGCATCACCGACGAGTTTGGTGAACCCGTGGCCAACGCCTCGGTCATTGCCATGCGGTACAGCTACGCCGCCGGAGGCCGCCGCCTCACGGCCGCGCCTGGGTCCAACTCGCGCGACAGCACCGACGACCAAGGGCACTTTCGCCTGTTCGGCCTGCCGCCCGGTGAGTATTTCGTCAGCGCGACCCTGCGGACCGGCGCCGCGGAAGCGGCCGACCCTGCCGGCGAGACATCGGGCTATGCTGCGACCTATTACCCGGGCACCGCGAACATCGCCGAAGCCGCGCGGGTCACGCTGGCGGTGTCACAGGAGAACACGGCGGTGTCGTTCGGCTTGATTGTCACGAGGCTGGTCCGCGTGTCGGGCACGGTGTTCTCGTCCGATGGCGCACCGGCAACAGGGGCCACGGTCATGCTGATGCCGGGCGGCACCGCGGGCGGCCGAGGCGTCGTCCTGCAACAGGGCGGCAGCGGCGGTCGCGCCGATCGCACCGGTGCCTTTCAGATGTCCAACGTCGCACCCGGCCGTTACCAGGTGCAGGCCCGCACCGCTCGCGGACCGGAAGGTGAACTGGCGCGGATGGACCTGGTGGTGGGCGCGGAAGATGTCACGGGCCTGACGATGGTTACCGCTCCGGGAGCGGCAATCACCGGCTCGATCGTGACTGACACCGGCGAGCCGTTCGACTTTCGTTCCCAGCAACTGCAGGTCTCCGCACGCGTCGTCAATATTGACGTCCAGGGACCCGGGGCGCCCGGCGGCGCCGCCCGCATCGGCGACAACTGGAGCTTCGAGCTGCGCGGCATCACCGATGCGCGCCTGTTTCGCGTGGCCGCGCCGCAGGGATGGGTACTGAAGTCAGTGAACCTCAACGGCCAGGACATCACCGACATACCGACCGAGTTTCCACCGGGACCGGCGGTTGGCGGCGTGCAGATCGTCCTCACCAAGAAGGTCAGCGCTCTCTCAGGAGCGGTCTCCGATTCGCGCGGCAAGCCGCTGCTCGATGCCACGGTAGTGGTGTTCCCGGCCGACGAGAAGCTGTGGACGTTTCAGTCGCGGTTCATCAAGGCGGCGCGGCCCGACCAGGAAGGTACTTACCGCATGTCGGGATTGCCACCGTCCGAGAACTATCTGGTCGCCGCAGTTCAAGGCCTCGAAGACGGCCAAGCCGGCGACCCGGAGTTCCTGGCGACGATCAAAGAGCTAGCGACCAGGTTCACGCTCGCCGACGGCGAGACCAAGGCTGTTGACGTGAGACTCTCCGCGCCGAAGTGAAGTTCTCATGAGCATGCGGTGCAAGCCGTGCGCGGAGACTGGTCAGAAATAATCTGAATGCCAGTAGACCACTTCGGCTGCAGCGAGCGGCGGCAGCGGCAGCATGCGATCGCGCAGTGGGCGGATCATCAGCACTTCTTGCGTCGGCGTCGCCGCCGCCACCTTGAGCTGCGGCGGCACCAGAGACTGCGGCCACCAACCGCGAATTTCTGGCAGCCGTTCACTCGGATAACGGGCCAGCATCACCTGTAGCATCGCACCGAGGCGCGCGCCCGATGGATCGCGGTCGCCGGCTTCTTCGATCATCCAGCGGCCATCCTGCTCGGTGGCCACCACATACGCCACGGCCTGGTGACCTTCTTCGACCACCAGGAACTCCGTCGTTTTCATGCCGGCCGGCGACAGCCCGGACTGCAGGCGTTTCTTGGTGATGCCGTAGCGCACGAAGTCTTCGCTGCGATCGAGCGCAAGCCGCGCGCCGGTTGAGCGGGCCGCTGACATCTCGATGATGTTCGGCAGGTCGCGCTCGTCGCCGCTTCGCACCAGCATGGCAGGTGCGCCGCCACGCTTCTGATCCACTTCGATTACCCACTCGACTAGCGGCACGGGTACGAACTCCAAGCGCTCGTAAAACGCGGGGGCAATCTCCGAGAACAACATTGCGAATTCCTGGCCTTCGGTGACCGCGGTTTCCAGCATGCGCGTGAGCAGCTCGCGAGCACCACCTCGTCCGCGGTGCGCCTCGCCAGTAAACACCGCGCCAATGCCGAGGACGCGGCGAATGCGGCCATCGAACCTTAGCGACAGGTCGTAGCGCTTGGCGCTCGACACCACGTGCGGTCCGTCAACCAGCGCGACGCGGTCGAGATGGGCCGCTCCCCACGGGGTCTTGAGCTGGCCCGCCCACGCCTTACCGTAGTTCTCACGTGTCAGGCCGTCGTTCCACAGGGGAAAGGTGTCGTCGAGCACGCGCTCGAGGACATTGCCGACAGCAGGCACGACTTGGAGGGGCATGGATTAAACGATCGCCACGGGCCGGGAGTCGAACGTAGCAGTAAGAGGTTAACTCATGTGGACCCGCTCATTTGCCGTCTTGTCGCTGCTCGCCGTGATTGCCGGCCGTCCCGAGGCACGCGCGCCCTGGCCGCCGCCAACGACCGACGAGGCCATCACCCACGCGCTGAACCGGCTGACCTTCGGGCCCCGCCCGGGCGACGTGGAACACGTAAAGGCGATGGGTCTGCAGAACTGGATCGACCTTCAGCTCAGCCCGTCGCGCATTGACGATGCCGCGTTAATGACGAAGCTCGGCCGACTGGAGACGCTGACGCTCGATTCGCAAACCCTTCAGCGCGAGTATTCGGGGCCGGCCATGTTGGCGCGCCGCGAGCGAAAACAAAACAACCCGGATAGCGAACCGCCAAATCCCGCGATGTCCCACTTGCGCGGCACGGGCGCCGATGCGCCGAACGGCGTTCGCCCTCGCAGAGAAGTGAGCGACGCGCAACGCAAAGACCGCCAGGTGATCGCCGACATCGAGGAAGCCAAGCTGCTTCGCGCGGTCTACAGTGAGCGGCAGCTCCAGGAAGTGCTGGTCGACTTCTGGTTTAACCACTTCAACGTGTTCGCCGGCAAGGGCGCGACGCGCAACTACCTGGGCGAGTACGAACGCGAAGCCATCAGGCCGTATGTGCTGGGCAACTTCCGCGAAATGCTCGAAGCCACGGCGAAGAGCCCTGCCATGCTCTTCTATCTCGACAATTGGCAAAACGTCAGCGCGGACTCGCCGTCCCCAGGAGGGGCGCAGCCCCGACCCCTACGAGGCGCGCAGCGCCGAGCCCCACGAGGCCGCGCAGCGGCCGAGCCCACGAGCGGCAAGGCCACGAGACCCAAGAGAGGCATCAACGAAAACTACGCCCGCGAGTTGATGGAACTGCACACGCTCGGTGCTGACGGTGGCTACACGCAAGCCGACATCGTCAACGTCGCGCGAGCGCTGACGGGTTGGACCATGCGGCCGCGCGAAGGATCTGGCAGCCAGTTCGTGACCCGGCTGCACGACAACAAACAGAAGACGGTGCTCGGCCACACCATTGAGGCCGGCGGCGGCGAGAACGACATCGAGCGAGTGCTCGACATTCTCGCCGCGCATCCCGCCACCGCGCGGCACATCGCCACCAAGCTGGTGGTGCGCCTGGTCAGCGACACTCCGCCCGCGACGCTCGTGGACCGCGCAGCCGCGCGCTTCACCGCCACCAGAGGCGACCTTCGCGAAGTGGTGCGGACGGTCATCAGGTCATCAGAGTTCTTCGCGGCCGACGCGTATCGCGCCAAGGTTAAGACGCCGCTCGACTTCGTCGCCAGCGCGCTGCGAGCCACTGGCGCGGAACTGCGCTCGGCCCTGCCGCTGGCGCGTGAGCTCCGCGAGATGGGCATGCCGCTCTACTTCTGCCAGCCGCCGACCGGCTACGACGACACCGCGACAACCTGGGTGTCGGCGGGCGCCTTGGTCAGCCGCATGAACTTCGCGGTGGCGCTCGGCAAGAACGAGATCCGCGGTGTCATCGTCAACCCACGGGCCGGCCTCGATCAAGAGATCGGGTCTCCCGCTTTTCAGAGACAGTGAGACCTGCCGTGACTTCACGACGCGTATTTCTCAAGAGCGGCGCCATGGCGATGGTCACGATGGGGTTTGCCCCGACATTCCTGGCGCGCACCGCCGCCACCACCGGCACACGGAAGAAGCTGCTGATCACGGTGTTTCAGCGCGGCGCGGTTGACGGCCTGAACATGGTCGTCCCTTACGGCGAAGCCGACTACTACCGGTCGCGGCCGTCGATTGCCATCGCACGACCGGGCACGGCCAATGGCGCGATCGACCTGAACGGTTTCTTTGGCCTTCACCCGCGCATGTCGGCGTTCAAGCCGCTGTGGGACCGTGGTGAACTCGCCATCGTGCAAGCATCTGGATCGCATGACACCACGCGATCGCACTTCGACGCGCAGGACTACATGGAGTCGGCCACGCCGGGCGTGAAGAGCACGACCGACGGCTGGCTCAATCGCTACCTCTCCGCCTCCGCGAACGCTTCCACCTCCGCGAACGCTACGGTGGACAAGACGGCGGACAAGCAGGCGGCATCTGAGGCGCATGACCGTGCTGTCGCCCAGGGTCGCAACCCGCTGCGCGCCGTCGCGCTCACCTCGCAGATGCCGCGGACGCTGCAGGGCATGGCGCCGGCGCTCGCGATCGGTAAGGCCTCGGACTTCATCGTCCCCGACATGGGTGCACGGACGTCGTTCGAAGAGATCTACCAGGCCGCGCAAGATCGAACCTTGAACGGCACCGCCGGCGAGGCGTTCGCTGCCATGCGGACGCTCGCCAGCACGACAGCGGCGCCGTACCAGCCGGCCAACGGCGCCGTGTACCCGCGGTCACCGTTCGGCAACGCGCTTCAGGAAATCGCGCGACTCGCCAAGTCGGACGTCGGTCTTGAGATTGCGTTTGCTGAAAGCACGCAGTGGGACCACCACGTGAACCAGGGCGCGGCTACCGGGCAGATGGCCAATCGCCTGTCCGATTTCTCGCACGGCATTGCCGCGCTGGCGCAGGACCTGGGCGAGCGCATGGCCGACACGATCATCCTCACCATGTCGGAGTTTGGCCGCGCGGTGGCCGAGAACGGCAGCCGTGGCACCGACCACGGACACGGCAACGCGATGTTCGTGATCGGCGGCGGCGTGCAGGGCCGCGAGGTGTATGGCAACTGGCCCGGCTTGAAGCCCGACCAGAGGTTCGAGGGACGCGATCTCGCGGTGACGACCGACTTCCGCGACGTGTTCAGCGAGGTGGTGGTCAAACATCTCGGCGCCACCACCGCTACGGCAGCCCGGGTGTTCCCGGGCTATGCCGTCCGGCCCGCAGCGTTCCGCGGCATTCTGAAGGCCTGACTAGCGCATATAATCCGCCCATTCGACTTGCCGTGCGGCCCGCCTGTCGGCGAGCCGCAGGCTCGCTCAGGGGGTAGGTGCGTATGCGCTTGGTGTCGGTCTTGAAAGTGTCGGCGGTAGCCGGTGTCGTCGCGGTGGCAATGGCGTTGGCAGCAATGCCGTCGGTGACCGGGCAATCGCGCACGCCGGGCATTCCCCGCGTTAACGGGAAGCCCGACCTTAACGGTCTCTGGCAAACCATCAATACCGCCAACTGGGACATCCAGGCCCACTCAGCCAAGCCTGCGCTGGCGATGCGTCCCGGACCTGTCGTCCCAGTGCCCGCCAAGGAAGTGTTGGCGTTTGGCGCGGTCGGCGCCGTCCCGAGTGGCCTGGGCGTCGTCGATGGCAACGAACTGCCCTACCTGCCTGATGCGCTGAAGAAGAAGCAGGACAACGAAGCCAACTGGCTGACGCGCGATCCAGAGATCAAGTGCTACCTGCCCGGCGTTCCGCGCGCGACCTACATGCCGTTCCCGTTTCAGATTTTCCAGGGTGAAGGGTCGTTCTTCATCTCGTACGAATACGCGGGCGCGGTGCGCAACGTCTACCTGAAGGATCCCGGCCCGGCCGCCATCGACAGCTGGATGGGCCAGTCGTTCGGCCGGTGGGAAGGCGATACGTTCGTGATCGAAGTTTCGGGCTTCAACGATCAGTCGTGGTTTGATCGCGCCGGCAACCATCACACCGAACAGCTGAAGGTCACCGAGCGTTACACGATGACTGACGCCGATCACATTCGCTACGAAGCAACCATTACCGACCCGGGGACCTTCTCGAAGCCGTGGACGATGAGCATGCCGCTGTACCGGAGGGTGGAGCGTGGCGCGCGGCTCGGGCAGTTCAAGTGCGTCGAGTTTGTCACCGAGCTGATGTACGGACATCTGCGGAAGGAGCCAATTAAATGAGAATCGTCGGCATCACGTTCACTGCCGCGTTGCTCGGGCTGGTAACGGTGGCGGCACAAGCGCCGGCCGCCAAGCCGGTTACCGGCCAGCCATCCGCCACCCAGAAACCCGCCGCGTCGCGGACCGCGATTCCTCGAATGAGCGATGGTCGCCCCAACCTGCAAGGCAACTGGACCAACGCCACCATCACGCCGTTCGAGCGGCTGGGCACCAACCGTCCCCTGGTGCTGTCGGAAGCGGCGGCGTTGGACGAGGAGACCAAGACGCAGGATGCGCTTGATGCCCGCGAGGCGCCGACCAGTCCCGATCGCGGGGCGCCACCCGTGGGCGGCGAGCCGCGCCCGATCCCGCCTGACGAACTCCCCTACCTTGAGCGCTTGTGGCATGCCGGCGGGGGCTTGGTTGGCGGCTACAACACGTTCTGGGTCGATCCCGGCGACCGCGTCCTGCGGGTCGATGGCCAGCCGCGCAGCTCGATCCTGATCGATCCGCCCAATGGCCGCGTGCCGGGCTTGACCCCCGAGGCCAGAGCGCGAATGGCAACCGCCGCCACCGTGCGCAGCAAGATGGGCGAATTCGATCATCCCGAGCTGCGGCCCCTGGCCGAACGCTGCGTCACCTCGTTTGGCAACAACCTTGGGCCGCCCATGCTGCCGAACTACTTCTACAACAACAGTTACACGATCGCGCAGACCAAGGACAACGTGATGATCCTCACGGAGATGGTGCACGACGCCCGAGTGGTGCGGCTGGGCGGCACGCATCCGCCAGCAAGCTTCCGCCAGTGGTTCGGCGACTCGATCGGCCGTTGGGAAGCGGACACGCTGGTGATTGAGACCACTAACTTCCATCCCAACCACGGCTTCCGCGGTTCCTGGGAGAACCTGAAGGTGACCGAGCGCATCTCGCGCAAGGACGCCAACACCTTGTCGTACCGCTTTACGGTCGAAGACCCCACGACGTTCACGGCACCGTTCAGTGGACAGTTGGAATTCCGCGCCATGGCGCCGGGCGAGCAGGTTTACGAGTATGCCTGCCACGAGGCCAACTACGGCCTCGAAGGCGTGTTGAGCGGCGCCCGCGCGCAGGAGCGCGAGGCCGCGAAGAAGAAGTCGCAACAGTAGTGCACGGCAGCCGCGGCGGGTCCGTTGACATGAACATTGATGGGCTCGCCACTCCGGCCGTCCTGATCGACGGCGTTCGCGCGCAGCGCAATCTCGACCGCATGCAGGCAGCCGCCGATGCACGCGGCATTGGTCTGCGTCCGCATACCAAGACGCACAAGAGCCCGGTCGTCGCCGGCTGGCAGATCGCCCGCGGCGCAGTCGGCATCTGCTGCGCCAAGCTGGGCGAGGCGGAAATATTCGCTGCGGCTAGCATCGCCGACATTCGCCTCCCGTACCCACTGAATCCCGCCAACGCCGCTCGCGTAGTCGCGTTGCTCGCTCGCACGCGCCTGTCGTTCGTGGTCGATCATCCGGTGGTCGCGAAGCAGTGGTCTGACGCGATGGCCGGCGCCGGCAAGCAGGTGGACGTCCTCGTGAAGGTCGACGTGGGCTTCCATCGCTGCGGCATCGATCCTGCCGCTGCTGGATCGGTCGAGATGATCGCGGGCGTCGCTGCGCTGCCAGGCCTTCGGCTGCGCGGGCTGCTGTCACACGCGGGCCATGCCTATCACGCACATTCGGAAGACGAGCTTCGGCAGATGGCTGAGGGCGAAGCCGCCACGATGCGTGACCTCGTGGCCAGGTGTCGTGGGGCTGGACTCACCATCGAGGAGGTCAGCGCGGGCGCGACGCCGCCGGCGCGCTTCTCGCTGCAGCAGGACGGCTTCACCGAGTATCGGCCCGGTAATTACATCTACTTCGATCGCACGCAGGTAGCGCTCGGCGCGGCAACGCTCGACGACTGCGCCCTCACGGTGCTGGCCCGTGTCGTCAGCAAGCCGGCAGCCGACCGCATCATCCTGGACTCCGGCTCGAAAACGCTCACCAACGACGGCGCGCGCGGATTCTCGCCCGCGCCCGGCTACGGCATTGTCCTGCGCGATGGCCGGCCAGACCACACGCTGGTGATCGAGCGGCTGTCAGAAGAGCACGCCACGGTCACGGTCACGACAGGATCCACTCCGCTCGAACCCGGAGATCGCGTGCGCATCGTCCCCAACCACTCGTGCGTGGTGTCGAACCTGGTGGACCAAGCCTGGCTGGTGGATGGTTATGCCGTCGAACCCCTGACCATCGCCGCCCGTGGCCGAATCACGTAGCAAACCAAGGGTGCGGCGGGGCACATAAGGACTTCCCAACTCCAGAGCGGATGAGTCTCGGTCAATCACGCGCCCGCCACGGCCTCCGTACGCGTGCCTATTGAGTGCGCGTCCAGGTGCCGCATTCGATACTCGTGCTGAAACCCACGTCGGTATTGGCCATCGCCACCAGTTGCACGCCGGGGCTCGTGACGAATGCGCTGGCAATGATGGCGTCAAACGCGCCGGTGAAGCTGGTGAGTCGCGTCCAATAGCAGCCTGGCCCGCTATTGTCCGCTCGATACGTGCCCGGCGTAATTTGCGCGCCGACGATCCACGTCCCCGGCGTGATGGAGGTCAGCAACCCGCGTCGCGGTGTCGTGAACCAGGTCCCGCAATTGGCGTCGGTCACGAAACCGGCATCGGTCGCGAGCAGATCGACGATCCACTGGCCGGCGTCGTAGTTGATGATCGTGTCAACGATGGCGTCCGCTGGCGCACCGCCAAAGCCACGCACGCGCTGGAAGTGACAGCCATCCGAGGGATCGCTGTAGTAGCGGCCGGCTGGAATGTCGGACGTCAGCCGATACTGGCCGGGGCCGAATTGCGTTCGCGCCGTCAGCGGCTCGAGACGGAAGTCGAGCGTGGTGTTGCCGTTGATGCCGACGGGCAACGCGACCGTGGGGTATCCCGCGAGCGTCGCGCTGACGGTGTAGCCGCCGTTGACCACACCGGAGATGGTGTAGCGTCCGTCCGCTCCCGTCGTGGCCGACTTGCCTTGATTGGCGCCGTCCACGAACGCGACGCGCACCCCGGCAAGCACCGTGCTCGTTGTCGGCGGCGTTTGGGTGACGATGCCCGACAACGTGGAGGTCGCGAGGGCAACGCCCGTTCCTGACGCGGCGATAGTGTTCGTGCCGCCCGCTTGATTGCCGGTCACGGTGATGCTGCCGCTGTAACTCTGGGGGGCGGTCGGCGAGAAGGTAACCGTGATCGCTTGCGAGCCATTCGCGGGGATGGTGCCGCTCGTGAAGGTGCCGCTGAATCCGGTGGGATAGGTCACGCTTGTGACCGAGAGCTCACCGGTGCCAGTGTTCCCGAGCGTGAGTATTGACGTGGCGGTGGTGCTCACCGTGATGTTGCCGAAGGCCATGTTGCCGGCGAGCGACAGCGCCAAGGTCGGGGTGGGCGCAGTGGGCGTCTTGTCTTTGCTGCAGCCTGGGGTGACGACAAATATGATGAGAGCGACTGATAAGTACAGTGTTCGCATGCATGTGCGACTGCAATGTCGAGACCAGTAAACCTCGTAGAAAAGGCCTCAAAACGTGAGGCCTTTCTACGGATGAGTGTTTTCAATGCGTTTACGCCAGATTACGAGATGCGCGTGCATTGAATCACTGCGCGATTGAGCCCATCCGTGAGCGTTCAAGGCACTTTCCGTTAGCGTGTAGAATGCTCACTGTGGCGACCAAACCTGACGGCACCGAATCAATCGGCATGGTGGAGACCCGGGGCCTGATCGGGATGATCGAGGCGGCTGACGCCATGGTCAAAACCGCCAACGTCGTGTTCGTCGGCTGGCAAAAGGTCGACGCCGGCCTCGTCACCGCCATCGTCCGCGGCGATGTCGGCTCGGTAAAGGCGGCTACGGATGCGGGCGCAGCGGCGGCCCGCCGCGTCGGCGAGCTGGTTGGCGTGCACGTGATTCCTCGCCCGGCCGAAGACCTCGAGAAGGTCTTCCCCATGCTGCGCCAGAAGATCTAGCAGTCCCCGCCCACCGCGCCGCAGGTCAGAGCGCCGGCAACACGCTGAATCCCTCTTTGAGCGCGGCTTCGCGCAACTTCACATCCAGCGACACGAACCCTTCGGCGTGCGGCTGTTCTTCACACCAGAGCAGCGCGGCGGCGAGTTGAAGCGCGTCAGCGGCGCGCAGCGGGTGCACCGCCAGCAGTCGCGCGGCTCGCCGCCGCAGCTCATCAGACGGCGACACGGTGTCGGCGTGTTCGACGATTGTGCGAATACGTTCGATCGCGCCCGACATGTCGGCGGCCGCCAGCGGCCTCTCACGGTGCCGGCGGTGGAGCGCCGAGTGGCATTCGAGCGGCGTGCCCCACCAAATCGTTGCCTCCTTGTCGTCGGCCACCAGCGTGGCCAACACCGCCGATTGGATTTCCGGCACCAACAGCGGCACCAGCGCCGAGCTGTCCCAGAACATCAGCGGTCTCCGCCATCCCGGCGTTCGGCCAGCAACGCCTCGAGCACTCCGGTCGCCGCGCCGACCGGTGGTTGCAGGAACCACTTGGGCAGGCGACCGCGGCCGGCCTTCAACAGGCCCGCGCGAGCGAGGCGAGCGCGCCGCGTCGACTTGCGCTCCGCTTCGTCCAGGGGCACCACACGCGCCACCGGCACGCCGCGTTCGGTAATCACCACCTCGTGGCCCGCCTTGACGATGCGCAAGTACTCCGACAGCCGCGCCTTGAGCTGAACGACGCTGGTAGTCCGCTTCATGTGACTACTATGGTCTCAAGCGGGCGGCCGGTCAACCTTGGCCACTCCGGGCATCGCGCTAACAGGTGTAATAGGCTTTGCGCATGAAGCGCGCCGCACCGCCTGCCTTTCTCATTCTCGTCGTCAGCTTCCTCGTCATCTCCACGGCTCCGGTCCGCCTGCAACAGCCGGCCACGGCCGGCGCAGACAGGTTCGAAGTCAGCGACGTGATGATTCCGGCGCGCGACGGCAAGCGCCTGCACACCAGGATTTTCACTCCGCGGAATCAGGCCGGTCCGCTGCCCATCATCTTCAAGCGCACGCCGTACGGCATCGAAGGCTCTGCCGGCAACTTCAACGCGTATTACAAGGCGCTGGCTGAAGACGGCTACATCTTCGTATTTCAGGACATCCGCGGTAAGTTCGGTTCCGAAGGCGACTTCATCATGCAACGCCCGGCGCGAGCCGCGGGCGACACCAGGTCGCTGGACGAAGGCACCGACACCTACGACAGCATCGACTGGCTGCTGAAGAACGTGCGCAACAACCACGGCCGGGTCGGCATGCTGGGCGTGTCGTACGACGGCTGGACGACCATCATGGGCGCCATCGAGCCGCACCCCGCGCTCAAGGCGATCTCGCCGCAAGCCTCGCCGGCCGACATGTGGATGGGCGACGACTTTCACCACAACGGCGCCTTTCGTCTGAGCTACGGTTTCGAATACGCCGCGATGATGGAAAGCGGCAAGGACGTGCAGCAGTTCTCGTTCGACCGCTACGACACGTTCGATTGGTACTTGAACCTGGGCCCGCTCGCCAACGTCAACGCGAAGTACCTGAACGGCAAGATCCCTACCTGGAACGACTACGTCGCGCATCCTGACTACGACGAGTTCTGGAAGCGCCAGACGATGATCCCGCACTTGAACAGCGTGAAGGTGCCGACACTGAACGTGGCCGGATGGTGGGACCAGGAAGACTTCTACGGCCCGCTGCGCATCTACGACGCGCTCGAACGCCACGACACGCAAGGCATGAACTACCTTGTCGTCGGGCCCTGGCGACACGGCGGCTGGGCGGGCGGCACCGGCGACTCGCTCGGGGCCATCCCGTTTGGCAGCAACACCGCTGAGTATTTTCGGGAGAAGGTGCAGGCGCCGTTCTTTGCGTATTTCTTGAAGGACAAAGGCGCGAAGGAGTTCCCGCAGGCGTTGACGTTCGAGGCGGGCGCGAACGAGTGGCGGCGATGGGACCAGTGGCCGCCGACGAAGGAGACGGAATTGCGGGCCTTGCGATTTGGGCCCGCCGAACAGCTGACCCTCATGGGAGGAGGCAGGCGGGAGGCGGCAGGCGAATCTGGCTTCGACGAGTTTGTCTCGGACCCTGCCCACCCGGTGCCGTATCGTCAGCGACCGATTCAGCCGACCTACTTCCCGGGCGGCTCGAAGTGGTCAACGTGGCTGGTCGAGGACCAGCGCTTCGTTGATGACCGTGCCGACGTGATCAGTTGGGAAACCACCGTGCTCGAGCAGGACGTGACCATCGCCGGTGAAGTGAAGGCGCACATCTTCGCCTCAACCACGGGCAGTGACGCCGACTGGATTGTGAAACTGATCGACGTCTATCCAGAAGACAACCCGTCGAACTGGGCGCTCGCGGGCTTTCAATTGATGGTGTCGAACGAAGTGTTCCGCGGCCGCTACCGCACCAGCTTCGAGAAACCGGCGCCGATCGAGCCCAACGCGGTGCTCGAGTACACGTGGAGCCTGCACACCCAGAATTACACGTTCAAGAAGGGCCACCGCATCATGGTGCAGGTGCAGAGCACGTGGTTCCCGATCATCGACCGGAACCCGCAGACGTTCGTGCCGAACATTTTTCAGGCGAAAGAAAGCGACTTCAAGGCTGCGACGCACCGCGTTTATCGGACGCCGCAGTACCCTTCGCGCGTCGACGTGCCGGTCGTTCGCGCGCGATGAGCTGACGCAGCTTGATGTCCTCGCCCAACATCAACAACGGCTGCGCCGCATCGTCCAGGAGATTGAACAGGTCGCCGGCGTCGTTGCGGGCGTAGATGTTGTCGCCATCGATGAAGAGGGTGACCGAGCCGCCGCCCTCGATCGCGTCGTAGAGCCGCGTCTTGAACCGCGATTTCAGCACCTGCAACAGCTTGCGGATTCTCTGGACCGTGAAGCCCCGGCGGCGCAGGTCGGCCAGCACCATCAGCTCGAGGAGTTCGATTGGACTGTAGCGGCGCTCGGTAAACCCGCCCGCCTCGGTCTTGTGCGACGGTAATGTCGCGATGAACAGCTTGCGCTGCTCCCACCACTGAAGCTGCCGCGCAGTGAGCCCGGTCAGTTGGGCCACCTCGCGCGAGGAGTAAAGCTTCTTCAGTTTCATCAGCCGTCGCCGAATTCCTCGAGGTGAGGGAGACTGGCGGCCACGGCGTCGGCCATCGCGGCGCCGTCGATGTCTTTCTCGGTGATCCCGCCTTCTGAGTGTGTCGAGTACGACAGGATGACGCGCTTGTAGTGAATTTCGATGTCGGGATGGTGGTCGGTGTCTTCGGCACCGGGCACCAGCGCGCTCACGAACAGCACCGCCTCCGGAAAATCCTGGAACACAAATTCCTTGCGGATCGCGTTGGCGACGTGCGCCCAGCCTTCAAGGCCCTTGAGCTTCTCGGTGAGGTCGGCAGGTGTCAGTACAGCCATGGCGAACCCGATGATACCCTTCGACTCGACTCTCCGAAACATCGGAGAATTTCGCTCAGGGCAGGCGTCCGGCCGTCAGAGCCGGCCATGGCGGGCGGGGTCCAGGTCGCGAAGGGCCGGGTCGCTACCCTTGTCGAAGACCAGGTCGTCGACCAGCTGCACCGTAAGGGGCGTGAACATTACCCCGTTTCTATAATGAGCGGTCGCGTAGATCAACCCCGGTACCACGGCCGAGCGGCCGAGCATGGGCAGGTCATCAGGACCGCGGGGGCGAAGTCCCGTGCGCACGCTGGTCATGGGCGCGTTGGCCAGGCTCGGCACGAGCGATGCGGCGGTGGCCCGCAGCCTGCTGACTGCCTCGTCCGTGGGGCGCTCGTCAAAGCCGACGTCTTCGACCGTGGATCCCACCAGCACCGAACCGTCGGGCCACGGCACCAGATAACCGTGTGGACCCCAGATCACGCGCTGGATCGCGCCCGGCTCGGCCTGGAGCTGAATCAACTGCCCGCGAATGGGCTTCACCGGCACCGTCGCTGCGCCGTCGATGGTGACCTGCGAGGACCAACTGCCGGCAGCGAGCACCACGCGATCGGCGCTCAGTATCGCGCCGCCGGCCTCGACACCGACGCGGCCATCGGGCGAAGAGAAGATGCGGATCGCTCCGGTTTCGTTGATGAACCGGGTGCCGAGCTTCTGGGCCGCCGCCGCGGACGCCAGGGTCACCGACGTGACGCCGACAAAGCCATGGGTGACGATCCAGAGGGCGCCGAGCGCGGCAGCACTAGCAAGAGGCTCGTAGTCCCGGAACTCGCGCGGCGTCACCCAGCGAGCCTCAACGCCTTCTTTCGAGAGCGCCGCGAGCAACGCGCGCAAGCGGTCGACCCCGGGCTCGTCCAATGCCATCTCGAACGTGCCGTTGCGCTGGTAGATGACGTCATGACCACTGTCGGTCCTCAGACGGGCGACAAAGTCGTCGTAGAGGTCGAGGCTCCTCCCGCCGAGGCTGCGCAGGGCGGCCGACTCGTGTCCTTCAATATAAGGGGCGAGAATCCCGGCCGAGGCGCGTGTGGCCCCTTGCCCGGGCTGCCGCATCTCGACCACCTGAACACGCGCGCCAGACCTGGCTAGCTGATGCGCGACAGTGCAGCCCACGATGCCCGCGCCCACGACTATGACCACCGGGGATTTCACAAAAACAGAATATCCCGACAATCACGAACACTAACCTCAGAGCTGTGGCCTCGATGTCCTCGGTGGCTCACGTTCAGAAACCGAAGGACGCGCCGATCTCGACCCGGCGCGCCGGGCCAGCAGATGTCGCGGTGCCGAAGAACGACGACAACTGGTTGCCGACGAACGCGTTGTAGTTCACGTTATTGAACGCGTTCTGGATGTTCAGGAACAGGTCGAGGCGGTACTTCTGGTTGCCGCCTTCCATCACCATGATCTGTGGGCCGTCACCGCCACCGCCGCCGGGGCCACCACCGCCGGGACCGCGCTGGGCGGCCACGCCGCCAGACGGTGGGGGCGGCATCGGCATGCCACCACCGGGGAATCCGGGACCAGCGGTGCGAGGGCCGCCAAGGCCAATCGACTTGTTCAGGCGGACGTTCGCGGTCCACTGCGCGGCGCCGCGGCCGGTGTTGCGCTCGACGCCGAGGGCGCGGTCGTTGAACACCGTGTCGCCGTTGGTGTCGAGACCGGTGGTGATGTTGTACGGCAGCGCCGACGAACCCTGCAGGCCGAGGCTGAGACGCACGCCGTTGCCGACCGGCGAGTTGAAGTTGAAGAAGATGCGGTGACGCACGTCCTGGGCCGCTGGACCCCAATCAAGATCGGGATTGTTGCTGTCGGACGGCAGCGACAACGCGCCGTCGGCGTAGTTGCGCTGGCTGCCGAACTGATACATCACCATGCCGAGAATGCGGCGCGGCGCATAGCGCATGTTCAGCGCCATGGTCGCCCGGTCCGATGCGCGCTTGCCGCTCGACTGAATCTCGGAGATGTTGCCGACCGTCGCATCGGGCCGTACACCGTTGATCGGCGCGTTGACGTTGATCGAACGTAGCGTATTGTAGCCGCGCGTCCACATGTAATCAGCGCGGAAGTCGGCCCACGTCGTGAGCGGACGCTCGAGGCCGACCGAGGCCTGGTGAATGATCGGCTGACCGAGGTTAGCGGAACGGATCACGCTGGCCGGCAGCCGCGTGCCGTTGCCATCGGACACCGGAAAGGTCGGGTTCTGAATGACAACATCAACCTGGTGACTGCCGTCAACGCGAATGGTCTGTTCGAGCAGGTTCGAGTCGTACCAATCGTAGAAAATGCCATAGCCGCCCCGAACCGTCGTCTTCTTGGTGGCGTTCCACGTGAAGGCGGCGCGCGGCGCGAGGTTGACACGCGAGTGCACTTGCGTCTGGATCTCCTGCCGCACACCGAAGCTGAGCTGCAGCGTGCGCGATGGCCGGAAGTCGTCCTGCAGGAACCAGCCGGCTTTGACCTGCGAGTAGTCCACCACCGGGTCGCCGGTGCGGATGGTGTAAGTGGCCGGCGTCCCGGCCTTATAAGCGTCGAGGTTGGTGAACGTGTAAGTGCCGTTGGCGTTCGAGCGCTGGTTGCTGTCCCACCAGCCGGCTTCGAGCTGCACGCCCGCGCGCATCGAGTGCTTGCGCCCAATCGTGAAGTCAAAGTTCTGCGCGAGCTCCAGCTCGCGCGCATGGCGCTCGCCCGACTGGCCGGCGCCGCCGCCGGTGAACGACTCGTTCACGCGAATGGCAGGCGCGATCGAGCCGGATAGCGTGGCGTTGGTGGAGCTGTTGAACTCTGCGCGGAACTCGCTGAACAGCTTCTTGCCAATCACGTTGGTCGAACGCAGGCGGAAGGTGTCGGTATTCATGTCGGTGGCATAGGCGCGCTCGGGCAGGTCGAAGTCGCCGACGCCGATATTGCTGCGCTCGTTCTGCCGGCGCGAGTACTCGGCGCGCAGCTGCGCGCTGCCGCCGATCAGGTGCTCGACACGGGCGCTGAAGTTCATCGCATCGGTCGGCGCGACCGCGAGCGCGTTAAGCGCGGCGCCGGTCGTCGACTGCGCGACAATGGTGCGCGAGTCGTAGGAGCTGTTGCCGTCGAATGACAACGACAGGCCGGTCCGGCCCTTGGCGATAGGGCCCGAGAAGTTCACCATGTAACGGCGCATCTGCTCCGGGCCCTTTTCGCCGGCGAACGCGTTCCTGGCGTTCAGCGACTCGTCGCGGAAGCCAAAGTTCGAACCGCCGCGCCACCCGCCCATGCCGGGCTTGGTGATCACTTCTACGCGGATCATGCCGGCCTCGTGGTACTCGGCTGAGAACGAGTTGGTGTGAAAGCGGATCTGCTGAATCTGATCCTTTGGCGGCATGCGGCCGCCGCGGAAGCCGTCAACGAAGATCTGCGCGCCGGGGCCGGCCATTCGCGCCAGTTCATCGGCCATTTCGTCAGGGTCGTCCGGCAGGGAATCGATTTCTTCCTGCGTCAGCGTGGTGGTGAAGCCGTTGTCGCGGCGGTCGGCTGCGCTCTGGTCTTGCACCACCACCGTCTGCTCAATCGTTGCTACCGCCAGCCGCAACGTGGTGCGGTTCTCACCGCGGCGCACGGTGAACGGCGTGGCAATGGGCCTGAAGCTCTCGGCGGTCGCCTTGACCTGGTAGGTGCCGGGGGCGAGGTTCTCGAACACCGCGACGCCGCGCACGTCCACGGCCGCCGTGTGTTCAAGCCCGGTGGCATCGACGATCGCGACCTGCGCGATGACGAGCGCCGCCTCGGTCTGGTCGAGCACGGTGACCCGCAAGTTGCCACCAACCCCCGTACCTTGCACCACCTGGGCCGCCGCGATCGAGGTGATCGCCAAGATGAACGCGGCCGTTACCAATACGCTTCCGATGAATCGTTTCATAACATCTGTCTCGGCGGCACTAAAGTGTCGCCCTCCTGGTACACGTTGATGGGCTACTTCTTTTCCCAGGTGTCCGCCTTGATGGTCGGATTCACTTTGTACTTCTCGACCGTCCACTCTTCGTTCGGCTGGCCGTCGAGGGAAATGTCGATCTTGTGCGGCAGCATGATGCCGTCGACCTTCTTGTAGTCGCCGAGGTGCATGGCGTAGGTGCCAAGCGCGGGCGGATTGCGGCGCATCTCTTCGACACGCTTCTGCATTTCTTCGGGGGTCATCTGCGGGCGGCCACCAGGACCACCAGGACCACCCGGACCGCGACCCGGACCACCGGGGCCGCCGTTGATCATCACCATCGGCTTGGGATCCTGGTACTGAACCATCAGCGGCAGGTGCGTCGCCTGATCGATGAACAGGCGCAGCACGCGACCCGTCTCTTCCTTGGTTTCGAGGATGTCGGCCTTGCCTTCGGGCGATTCGGCGACGCCGGCATCAGTCCACGCTTGCGGGCCCTCGGTAACGAGCGCAGCCATCCAGCGATGTAACTGCACGCGCGCGCGGCGAACCCTGGCTTCGTTCATCTGCTCGGGCGTCATGGCCGGTGCACCACCGGGGCCGGGGCCATCGCCGGGTCCGCGTATCTCCATACGCATGCCGCCACCCATGCCGCCACGGTTGGCGGTGTCATCCCATGCCGTGGTGCCCGCGAGAACCGACGTGCGTTCGATCATCGGACCGCCGACCATGCCGCCCATGGCAATCTCTTCAACCCTGCGCATCTTGTCAGGACGGACAATAGTGAGCGACATCACGCCCTCCATGTCGCGACCGCCCATCGAGCGGCGGAACGGACCTTCCGCGGTCAGACCTTTCATCCCGGCCACTTTCTCTTCACCGCCAAGCGCCTTCTTCGCGTTGGCGAGCACGCCGGCCACGCGGTCTTGCGCCGCCAGCGGCAGAATCGAAACGCGGTCGATTTGAATGGTGGACGCCAGCATGACGGCTGCCACGGTCGTTACTAATGCGCGCATTCTCTGCTCCTTCAATTCGGGTCCGAGCTCGGGTCCCGTCGGGTTCCAGTTGATATTACGGTGGTGCCCGACAATCAGACGTTAAGGCTGAGCAAAGGGATTGTTAAGGATGTTAAATGCTTGATTTGGCTGGATTTATCGCGTTTTCTGCGTGCTAGACTTTGCCCATGGTGTACGGAATGGGCAAGCCAAAAGGCCTGTCCTTACAAGGACGGCACATCTCGGCAGTGACGGTGCTGGTCGGGCTCGTCATGCTCCTCGTGCCGGCACTCGCTTACATGCAGTACCAGTGGCTCGGGCAACTGAGCACGGCCGAACGCGAACGCATGCAGCGCACCTTGCGGACCGCCGCAGCGCAGTTCGCCATGGAGTTCGACACCGAGCTGTCGCGCGCACTGGTCGGCCTCCAGGTCGATGGCGCCACCATCCGCGACGAGAACTGGACCGGTTACGCGCAGCGCTATTCAGCGTGGACAAACAGCGCGACCGAACCGCGACTGGTCAAGGACGTGCTGCTCGTCGACACCCTGCCCGGTACCGATTTGCCGATCATGGGCTCCAAGGAGACCGTCCCGGTCGATCGACTGCGCCTGCGCCGCTGGAACGCCCAGTCCCTTGCCTTCGAACCAGCCGAGTGGTCGGACGACCTCACGCTGATTCGCACCTCACTCGCGACGCACTTCATTGGTTTCCAAATGGAACGCCCTCGCGCGCCCGGCAACACCGGCGGCGGTGGCGAGCGCTTCCGCCGCGAAAGCACGTCGCTGTCACTCGGCGACGACAGCACCCTGATCTCTCCGGTCACCCTGTTCGAACTTCCCGAGGGCCGTCACGGTCCACCCAGGATCACCATGCTCGGCTTCACGGTGGTGCGCCTCGACCCCACCGTCGTGCGCGAAACGCTGCTCGCGTCCCTCGCCGCCCGCCACTTTCATGGTGACGACGAAGAAGTGGACTATCGCGTCGCCGTAGTCCACAAGGACGATGCGAGCAAGGTGGTGTGGGAGTCGGAGCAAGGCGTGGCCAAGCTGATTGCCGCGTCGCCAGACGTGTCGCAGAACTTCATGGGGCCGCGGCCGGACCAGATGTTCATCTTCGCTCGCGGCGGGTCAGGTTCCATTCCGTCACCGCCATCTCCGCCGCCGGCGCCGCCGGCGCACCTCGAATCCGTGCCTGGCCGAGGTGAACCCACCGTCGACAAGACCCGCACCGACAACATCGTCGTCTCGATGGTCGAACGCGAAACGCGCGCCGCTGGTGGTGGCCGCGTGATCACCCGGACCGGCCAGTTCGGTCCCTTCGAGGGCCGTTGGGTGCTGATGGCGAAGCACCGTGCCGGCTCGCTCGAGGCCGCTGTCGCGGCCGTGCGTCAACGCAATCTTCTCGTCAGCTCGAGCGTGTTGTTGCTGTTGACGATGGCGATCGGGCTGATCGTGGTGTCGGCGCGCCGCGCCCAGGAACTGGCGCGACAGCAGATGGAGTTCGTCGCCGCTGTCTCGCACGAACTGCGCACGCCGGTCTCGGTGATCGGCGCTGCCGCCGGCAACCTCGCCGACGGTGTGGTGGGCGATCCCCAGCGGGTGCGCAAGTACGGCGAAACGATTCAGGGCGAGGCAAGACGGCTCGCTGAGACAGTCGAGAGGGTGTTGCAGCTTGCCGGCATTGCCGCCGGGCGCGCCGCCGCCGCGCCGGTTCCGGTGCAGCCGATCGAGCTGGTGCACGACTCCGTGGGCGCGTGCCGAACCGAGATTGAGAACGCGCGCGTCCAGCTCGAGATCGACGTCGACGAGAACTTGCCACCAGTGCTCGGCGACGTGACGGCCTTGCGCTCGGCGTTGCAGAACCTGATCAGCAACGGCGTGAAATACGGTGGCGAGGCCCGTTGGCTTCGCATCACCGCGAAGCCTGGATCAGCCGGACGCCAGGCCAAGAACGTCGTCTTTACCGTCGAAGATCACGGCCTCGGCATTGATGCCGAAGACCGCAAGCACATCTTCGAACCCTTCTATCGCGGCCGCACGGCGGTGTCGCAGCAGATCCAGGGCAGCGGGCTCGGCCTGAACCTGGTAGCGCGTATTGCCGAAGCGCATGGCGGACGCGTGAGCGTGACGAGCGAACCCGGCAAGGGCAGCGTGTTCACCATCTCGCTGCCGGCGGTCACCGACCGTGCCGCCGCGGACGCGCGGGCGGCATTCGCGCCGGGTCTTGAAACCTCGCGGCCCTGACCCCCGTGTCTGAAAAGCGCCTCCTTCTGGTCGAAGATGAGCCCGGCTTGCAGCTGGCGCTAAGCGATCGCCTGTCAGCCGAGGGTTATACCGTGGAAACCGCGGGCGACGGCAACCTGGCCATCACGCGCGCCACGGGCGAACCCTGGGACATCATCGTGCTCGACGTCATGCTGCCCGGCCGCGACGGCTTTGACGTGGCCAAGACCATCCGCCAGCAGGGCATTCAGACGCCCATCCTCATGCTCACCGCGCGCAGCCAGGTCGTGGATCGCGTAGTCGGTCTGAAGCTGGGCGCGGACGACTACCTGACCAAACCGTTCGAGACCATCGAACTGCTGGCTCGGCTGGAAGCGCTGTTGCGGCGGGCGCCCAGTGGCTCGTCGGGCCTGTCGCTCGAACGCTACTCCTTCGGTGAAATCGCCGTCGACGTCCGCAAGGCCGAAGTCACCAGCAAGGGCCAGCCACTGGATCTGTCGGCGAAAGAATTCCAGCTGCTGAAGTACTTTATCGAGCATCGCGGCGCCACACTCTCAAGGGACGAACTGCTTCACGAAGTGTGGGGCTATAGCGCCATGCCGTCAACGCGCACGGTTGACGTGCACGTGGCGTGGCTGCGCCAGAAGCTGGAAACCAACCCGCGCGTGCCACAGTTCATCATCACCGTGCACGGGCTCGGCTACAAGTTCGCGGGGTAGCAAGTGGGGCTCTGGCGCTACGCGCCCTCATGGGGTCGGCCTCCGGCCATCCTGGGACTCGTCGCTGTCGCGACTCGTGGGGCTCGCTTCGCTCGTCGGCTTACAGCTTTCCGGTATTGGCCTATCTGACGAAAGCTTCCAGTGTCACGACCTGGACGAGTCCGGCGTGGATCATAAGTTGCGCGTCGCGAGTATTTCCTTCTTCGGCGTTCGGTCCCCATCGCAGCTAATCCGCCGTGGTGCATCCAGATAGGTCACGATGTACCCCAACTTGCGGTACATCGCGTCAACGCGTGGCGTTGATTGATTCAACAACACGACTGGGCCCTCATGGCTCGCCAGCCACTCGGCTGCCCGGACCTGATCCTGCCAGGAGAAACCGCCCTGCGAATACGCGGTGAACTCCACGTCATACGGAGGGTCTGCGTAGACGAAGTCGTCTCGCTTCAAGGACATCTCGGCGAAGTCGCCGGAGGTGAAGTCCCAATCAGCCAGTGCTACGCGATAGGCAGGAAACGACTTCGCGTAGGTGATGGTCTTGTATTGACCGAAGGGCACGTTGAACTCGCCGCGGCTGTTGAAGCGGCACAGGCCGTTGTAGCCAGTCCGATTCAAGTAGTAGAACAACGCGGCGGCTTCTTGTGCCTCGCTCTTGCCATCTCGCACGAGCTCGTTGAACCGGTCACGTTGCTGGTAAAAGAGCGCTTCGTTGTTCTCGGCCTGAATGGTCACCCGTAGACCCTTCTTGAGCCAGCGGTAGAAGTTGATCAGGTGTGGGTTGGCATCGTTCAGCAGCGCGCGTTCTGGCTGCAGCCCAAGCGTCACGGCCAGCCCTCCGCAAAACGGCTCTACCAGTCGCCGTCGCGAATGGGGCTCCCACATCGGCCGGAGATGAGGCACCTGCCAGCGCTTTCCTCCGGCCCACTTCAGGGGGGGCTTCAGTAGCTCAGAGTGGGTGACAACGACCTGCATTTCAGTGACCCGCAGTTTACCCGAAGGTCAGACGAGGTCACGAATTGCAAGCCGCTCCCGTCAGGTCTCGTCGCGATTGATCCACTTCGGGACGTCGGGCAGATCAATGGTCAATAGCGTATCGAGCAACCGGACCGGGTTGTCATCAACCAGGATGGCGGCGCGGTGCACCTGCTTGATGAAGCCGGCTGCGACAGCCTGGTCGATGAAGGCCGCCAGCGGCGTGTAGAAGCCCGCCACATTCAGCAGCCCGCACGCTTTGCGGTGCAGGCCGAGCTGGGTCCAGGTAATCGCCTCGAACAGTTCCTCGAAGGTGCCGACGCCACCCGGCATGGCGACAAAGGCATCCGACAGGTCCGCCATCATCGCCTTGCGGGTGTGCATGGAGTCGACGATGCGCAACTCGGTGCAACCGGTGTGAGCGATCTCACGGTCGGCCAGCGATCGCGGGATGACGCCGATCACCTCGCCACCTGCAGCCAGTGCCGCGTCGGCGATCACACCCATCAGGCCAACATTGCCGCCGCCGTAGACGAGGCCGATTCCCCTTGTCGCCAGCAGCGTTCCCAACCCGGTCGCCGCCTCGGCGAAGGCCGGGTTCACGCCATTGCTCGAACCGCAGAACACGCACAAACGCTTCATCGGTGAATGCAACCACGAAGTCACGAAGAACACGAAGAAGTATCTTAAATCTTAAGAATCAGTCCAGTGGAGGGTTGGCCCGTGGCACGGCTCACTGCATCGAGATAGATGGACACTTGTCGCATGTAAGCGTCCTGTGCGGTTGCGATCTCGATGTCGGTCTTGAAGTCGATCACCATCCAGCCGTGCTCGGTTTCGTACGCCAGGTCAATCTGGCCATCCACGATTTGCGGCACTCCGCCGCCATCGTCTACACGCAGGGAGATCGGCGCTTCGCGCCAGACGCGGCGGCCTTCCGCCTCGGCGGCGCGCGCTTCGGCCAGGCGCGGATGCTTCAGCACGTTCACGACCATAACGCGCGCGGCAACGCGTTCTTCATCGGTTGCGCCGAGCAGCTTGGCGTGCAGGGCCGATAGTTCTTCCACCTCGCTCGCGGTCGCCGATAGCGGCACGGAGGCGAGCAGGGCGTGAACGAGCGTGCCGAAGCGCTTTCCCGATGGACGCGGTGACTCTACCGATGCGTCTTCGATGGAGACGTCGGGAACCGGGAGTCGGGAGCCGAGGGTCGGCTGAGGCCCTCCGCCCAGGCCCCCAAGGCCCCAAGCCCCCAAGACCTCAGCTTCCTTCAACTGCGTGGGCGTCGTCACGATCATCGACGGCGCTGATCCCATTGCCTGCATGGCGGCACGGCGTTCGCGCCACTCGTCGTAACTCGCGCGATCGGCAGCCACGTCAATGGGGCTCGCGTCCTTGGAGATGAGATCGTTGCGTCGCAGTCCTCGTCCCTCATCGGTTGCGTCTTCCAGCAGCAGCGGATCCCACCACACGACTGAGTAGGCCTGGCCCGCGGCGTCGTCGCCAAGGCGATAGGTGCCCGGGCGCACCGTGCCGTCCACTGGCTGCCCGTCGGCGCGGGCGTCGGCCATGATGGTTTGCTTGCCTTTGAACAACGGTACGCCACGCGCCGGTGCTGGCGACTCCCACTGGTCGCGAGGGGGATAGAGCGCGCGATTCAATGGGCGAATCCACCCCTTGTCGTACGGGCCATCGCCGACGGCGGGTAACACCAGGACGTCTTTGGCGCGGGTGGCGGCGACATAAGCCAGTCGCACGCCTTCGGCCTCGTCACGCTTCGCCTCCTGCGTGTTGTGCTCCTGAAGTTCCAGCGGTGACCATCCGCCGATCCGCATCGCGCACAGGTTCTTCTCGGGATCCAGATACCGCGAGGCATCATCCAGGCTCAGCTTGCAAGCGATGTCGGCGAGAACCACGACCGGAAACTCGAGACCTTTGGCTTTGTGAACGGTCATCAGGCGCACGCCGTCGCTGCCCTCTTCGAGGATCGGCGCCTCCGGAGAATCGGCGCGGCCAGACGCATCGTGCAGGGTGTCGACAAAGCCGCGGAACGACAGCCCGCCTTCCGTTTCATAGCGGCGGGCCAAATCCGAGATATGCATGACGTTAGCCAGCACCTGCTCGCCTCCGCGCCAGAGGATGAAGCCGGCATGTGCGCGCGTGATTGCAATCAGACGGCCGATAGTGTCGGCGACCGGGCGGTGGTTGCGGGCGGCGTGCAACTCGCGCAGCGTCGTCAGTGCCTTGGCGACCGGCGCCAATCGCTCGGGCAGTTCGGCCGGCACACGATAGGGGTGAAACGCTCGCGCGATCGAGTGATACTCGAGCAGCTCTTCCTCGCCGATTGCGAACAGCGGTCCATGCAGTGCGGCGTAGACGGACAGTTCGTCCTCGGGCCACTCGATCGCGGTCAACGCGGTGCGAATCGCATCGACCTCTTCGCGTTCATGGAACGTCTTGCCGCCCACCAGCAGGTGGGGAATGCCACGCGCCTCGAGTGCTTCCACGTACTCGCGGGTGATGTCGTTGCCGAAGTGCAAGAATCGCCTGAACAACAGGCAGACATCGCTGGCGACGATGCGCCGCCGTGATTCAACCCCCTTGGCACCTATGGCACCCTTTGCACCTTCGGCGGAGCCAACCGTCCAGGCGCAGTCAGGCGAAAGCAACCAGGCGAGAAATGCCGCCACGGCCTGCGGCTGCTGTTGGTTGAGAGCCGTCTGCGTCACTTGCGGCGGGCCATACATTTGCCGCCCGTACGGCCGCGGTATTGGCAGCGCCACGATCGCCGGCTGTTCGGGCGTGTCGTCACGGTGGCGCAGCAATGGCACGTAGTCGGCCTGCAATGAGGCCTCGTCGCCGTCCATCTCGACGTCGAACGCTGTGTTCACGAAATGTTGAATGGCCGGCACACTGCGAAACGACGTCTGCAGCGTCACTGCGGTGGCTCCGCTGCTGGTGAGGCTATCGGCAATGCGGCGATAGGCGCCGACATCGGCGCGGCGAAAGCGATAGATCGACTGTTTGGGATCGCCGACGATGAACAAGGCGCCAGGTCGGAGCGCACCGCTGTCGTCGCCGGCGAGGCGGAGCAACAGCTCGGCCTGGAGTGAATCCGTGTCCTGGAACTCGTCCACCAGGATCACGCGGAAGCGCTCGCGGAACTCTCGACACACCTCAGGGTTGCCGCACACCAGGTCGCGGGCCTTGATCAACAGGTCCAGGAAGTCGAGCGAGCCGGTCTCCTGCTTGCGCGCCTCGTAGCGCTGAAGGCAGTCATCCATCTCGTCATGCAACAGGGCCGCCAGATCCGCATCGGCCGCATCGCGAAACTCACGCAAGTCCTGCAGCAGCTCTGCGTGCGCGGCCAACACCTGTTCGCGGGAAACGCCAATGGCAAACGCCGCCCCAGTTCCCTTCTTGGGCTGCGCGAAGTCGCGGTGGTCGGCCAGGGCGACCAATGCGGCTTCCCACCCGTCCCAGATCCCCTCCGGCACCATGTCGCCATTGCGGCGTTTCTGGCGCTCAATCTCCTGGCTGGCAACGCCGGCGGCGGCCACCGACGCCGAGAAGCGATCGTCGCGCTTGATCGGCCGCGCGACCAGGTCGGCAAAGGCCTTCAACTTGCCGACGAGACGCCTGATCGAGGCTTGACGATCGTACGACGGCCGGCGCCACGGCGCCGAGTAGTCGCGCCACTCGCGAAGGCTGCGGGCAGCAGCTCGCAGGCGCTCAATGGGTCCGTCTTCGGCGTCATCGTCGAACCGCCATTTGACGGGCCGCCGCAACGAACGCCGTACACCCTCTTGCGCGTTCCCCAACTGCTCGTGCAGCCACGAGGAGAAGGCTTCTGCGAAGAGCCGCTCCGCCTGCGTGTCGGCCAACACCGTGAATGCCGGGTCGACACGCGCTTCGACCGGCCGCTCACGGAGCAGCTCGGCACAGAACCCGTGAATGGTGGTGACGTGCGCTTCCTCGAAGTCGTGGACGGCGGCATCCAGGCGCAGCCCGGGTTCAGATGCCGCTGACGTGCGAGCCCGAGCGCGCTCCAACTCTTCGCGCAATCGCAGCTTGAGCTCGCCGGCGGCCTTCTCGCTGAAGGTGACGGCGACGATCTGCCCGATCGTCGCCCGCTGATGCTCGATCAGCGCGACGATGCGGCCGACCAGCTCGGTGGTCTTGCCGGTTCCGGCCGCGGCCTCGACGATCAGCGTTTGATCGAGCTGATTGGAAATCGCCTGACGATTCTCGCCCCTCGACTTCGTTCGGGGCAAGCGGGTGGCGCGCCGGTCCTTGGCGGCTTTGTCGCGCGTCATGGCAGCTTCCTGAGGGCGTCCAGATCGCTGAACAGCTTGCCGTCTTTCCGGCGAGTTCGCTGTTCCTCGCCGCGCCCGCACACGACCTTGAAATCACACCACTTGCACGCCTCGTGGGCGGGGCGCGCCGCCAGCGCGCCATGCTCGATCGCACGATCGACGATCTCGAGCACCTCGATACCCTTCTTCGGGGCATCGCCCATCAGAGGAATCTCATAGGGCTGGAAACCGCCGGCCGTGGTGCAGAAGAACAAGCGCCCCGAATAGACGGTCTCTTCCGGGAACAGTGCCTTCAAGGCGAGCCCGTAGATCACCGGCTGCAGCACGCGGCCGCCATCGACGACGGTCTGGCCCGAGCGAGTGCGGTTCTTCCCGGTCTTGTGATCGGTCACGCGCAGGAAGCCGGTCTGGCGGTGCCGCTCGATCATGTCCATTGAGCCGCGCAGCTGGAACCGTCCGTCGATGGTCGCGGGAGTGGCAATGCTGTGTTCGTCGCGTCCGGCCATGTCGGGCAGGCCGAAGCTGAACTCGAACCGCTCGGGCGTCCAATCGGCGCCTTCTTCGGTCAGCTTCTCCAGCCAGGTCTGGAGGTCGGCCGTCATCAACCCGATCTCGTCGCGCCACACGCGGTCGATTGCCGGATTCAGCCGGTCGTACTCACGGTCGTGGACGTCACCAATCGCATCCGCTAACCGCTGCTGCGCAGCGGGCAGGTGATCGGCAGAAAGCGGCAGCAAGCCATCGGCCTGCAATCGGCGAAGCGCGGCCGCCTGCATCTGGTGGAACAGATCACCACGCGTCAGCGGATCCATCTTCTGCAAGGGCGCGGGTGCATCAAGCGGGGCCAGGCGATAGACCGCGGCCATCAGAAACTGGTAGGGACAGGCGGAATACCGCTGCAGGGCGGTCAGCGAGTACGGACGCGCCGCCAGTCGCTGGGCCGCCAGCGCGGCGCTCGTGGTGTCGGTCGATCGCACAATGCCGTCGGCGGGCTCCCACTGCCGGCGGTGGTGACGCAACCATCTCGATGTGAGCGACCGCTGAAGCTCTGGACTGAGCTCGTAGAGATAGCGCGCGCGGCCTTTCGCGCGGTCCGACCTGGTCGCCAGCAGCGCCGTCAGCATCGACAGGTCGTGCTCGAAGTCATCGATTGCCGTCGCGGGATCCACAGGAGCCGGTCGCGCCAGCGCCGAGCCTCCGGCCTGCAGTGCCCGTTCGGCAATGATCTGCGCGGGAGGGATGTGTCCTTCAATCGCACGGGCAATGTCGAGCACGTAGAACGACGGCACCCGCGGCCGGGATTCATTCAGCTCGATTCGCGGAAACGACACGTACAGGCGTTTTGCCGCGGCCCCCACCGCCAGTGTCAACTGCAAGCGCTCGTCGGTGGCGCGGCGCGACTGCGTCGCCAGCGCGGCGTCCGTCGCTTCGCGGCGCCGATCGGGCAGCAGCGAGTCTTCACGGATGCGCTGCGGAAACATCCGCTCGGCAAGACCGGGAACAAACACCACCTTGAACGACCGGCCACGCGCGGCGCTCGGTGTCCCGACGAAGACACGGCCATGGCGGCGGCGCGGCGGTTCGTGCGTCAACGTCGTCAACCGTGGTGTCAGCACGTCGCGGACTTCCCGCAGGCTGACCGGGCCGATCGCGGCGAGGGGTGCGAGCTCGCGCAGCACGCGGACGACCCGTTCGGGTTTGGCGAGGACGCGCGGGGCCAGCCGCTCGAGCGCGTTCAGCCAGTCGCCCCACGACTGCAGCCGAGGCCAATCGGCGATCTCGGCCAGAATCGGTTCCGCGAACGAGCGGAGGGCGCGCAGCTGCTCGCGATCGCGAATGAGACCTCGGACGCGGGACGCTTCGGGGTCCTCCGAACTTGCCTCGCGGATGCGCCGAGCGTATTCGTGCTGAAGGCCCTTCAGGCGGCGCTGCCAGCGTTCGAACTTGCCGATCACCGCGGCTTCGACGATCAGGTCTTCCCACCGCCAGGGCGCGCGGAGGGTGCCGGCCAGGTCGTTGGCCGATTCACGGCGGCGGACTTGTGCCCGCGCCTCGTCTTCCGGCTGGGTGTCCTCCGCTCGATCCTCCAGGGGCAACAGCGCCTCCACGACCTCGTCCGCCGGCGGCGACCACTGGTCGGCATTGCCGGCGTCGTTGAGCGGCACCTGTCCCAGCGAGACATATTCGGCAAAGCGGCGTGCCGACAGGCCCTCATCAGCGCAGGCCAGCAGCGCCAGCAGGGCGCGGCCGGCCGGATCGGGACGCCGGGTGCCGCGATGGAACCATGCCGGGATACCGGCGCGATCGAGTGCGTGCTCGAGAACACTTAAGTAGGTTTGCGGCGCGCGCAGCAGGACCGCCATCTGGTCGAAGGCAGTACCCGCCGCTGCCTCTTGCAGCAGGCGACGCGCGATCTCGATGGCCTCGCGCCCTTCGCCGGGCGCCGAAAACAGCACCACGGACGAGTCGTTCGTGCCGGCGGTCGGCGGTTGCTCCGTAAACAGGTGCCGTTGCAACCGATGCAGCGCATCGTCGCCATCAGAGACGAGACCGGCTGAGTCGAGGTTGAGTTCTTCGAGCGTTCGTCGGTCGCCGGTCGGCACCGTCACGACCGCGGCCATCGCGACGGATATCACCGCCTTGACGAACACGGCTTCGGCCTTCGATTGGATAGCAACGTCGAGCAGAAGCACGGTCGTGTCGGCGAGTAACTCCGGGTGCGC
Organism: Acidobacteriota bacterium; assembly: GCA_031364805.1. Classification (GTDB taxonomy): domain Bacteria; phylum Acidobacteriota; class Vicinamibacteria; order Vicinamibacterales; family UBA2999; genus 12-FULL-67-14b. Next base: position 38,314 of record JANLWW010000072.1, on the reverse strand, counting down.
GATCAACTGAGCGGCGGCCGTCTCCAGCATCGTCGCGTAGTCGACCGCGCCGGCTTTCTCCCGTTCCTCGACCGCGCGTTCCAGCAACTCGGACAGATCGTTGTTGCCCGGGTGGCCGGTGAGCCGATCTGGCTCGACCCCGGCCATTCGTAACTCGCTCAGTGTCCGGCTCAGCGCGCGCGGGAAGCCGGGCATGAGCCCAACCGGCGTGAAGTATTCCAGTTGGTCGCGGGCCAGCAGGTCGTCGGCCACGCGCGCGGCCACGGCCTCGTCACTGAGGGGAGCACTCGGCGTCAGGCCCCGGCGCGCCAGAGCGGGCACGGCTAGCTTCGCGACCAGTTCGGTGAGGCTGACCCGGGCCACGCCGAAGGTGGCGCCACGTTCCGCCGCGAGGCTGAAGGCGAACTCGTCGGCAGCGCCGCGACTGGCGGCAACGATGAGAATCGGCGGCTCGATGCCGGTCAGACGTCCCCGGGCGGCGTCCAACCTTGCCGCGGCCGATGGGGAGACGATGGAGAAGATGGGCTTGGGCACGCGAGAACGCTTGAGTGAGGATACAACTTCGTGAAACGTGGGGTGGTGACTTGCCAGGTGCACCACAAAGCAACGTCCCAGTGGACCGGCCGTGTTCGTCGCGCTGGGGGAGTTCCGCTACGGCATCGCCGGATCGCGGCGAACGATGCCTGGCGGGTGCCAGGAGTCAACCGCGTAAGTATAGGACGAGCGGGAGTCCGTCACGGAAGGTGCTGGAGGAGAAGCTCGACCAGGCGCCACGCAACCGTCGTCAGGGGTGCAGCACCTTGGCGAGGAACCGCTGCGTGCGCTCGGTCGTCGGCCGCTCGAACAGAATATCGGGCGCGCCCTCTTCGACGATGCGGCCCTCGTCCATGAAGAGGACGCGATCCGCCACCCGGCGCGCGAAGCCCATTTCGTGCGTCACCACCACCATCGTCATGCCGTCGTCGGCCAGCGTCTGCATCACCGTCAGCACCTCGTCCACCATCTCGGGATCGAGCGACGAGGTGGGTTCATCGAACAACATGATGCGCGGCTGCATGGCGAGCGCGCGGGCAATGGCGACGCGCTGCTGTTGTCCGCCGGACAATTGGTTGGGATAGGCGTCGCGCTTGTCGAAGACACCCACCTTGTGCAGCAACGCGTCCGCGCGATCGCGCGCTTGCGCCGGATTGAGACTGCGCAGTGCCGCCGGCGCCAGCGTGATGTTCTGCACCACGGTCCTGTGGGGAAACAGGTTGAAGCGCTGGAAGACCATGCCGATCTCGGTGCGCAGCGCATTGAGATTGGTGGCAGGATCGTGAACCGACACGCCGTGCACCACCACGCGTCCACTCGTAGCCTGTTCAAGGCCGTTGAGGCAGCGCAGCAGCGTGCTCTTGCCGGACCCCGACGGGCCGATCACGCACACCACCTCCGACTCGCCGACCGCGCAGTCAATGCCGCGCAGAACCTCCAGCGAGCCAAAGCGCTTGGTCAGCGCTTCAACGCGTATCGCCTCGTCCATACCTGTGCTCGAGGCGCCGCACCATGTAGGCGAGGCCCAGGGTCAGCGTCCAATACATAACGGCAATGGTGAGATAGGGCTCCCAGTAGCGGGAGTAGGCGCCCGCCACCGTCCTCGCCGCGTAGGCCAGCTCCGCGAGACCCACGGCCGATACCAACGACGAGTCTTTCAGCAGCGCGATTGCGTTATTGCCCAGGGGCGGTAGCATTCGCCGAAAGGCCTGCGGCAACACCACGTGATACATGGTCTCGCGGTACGAAAGCCCGAGTGACCTCGCTGCCTCGGTCTGGCCACGATCGATGGACTGAATGCCGGCCCTGAATATTTCGGAGATGTAGGCGCCTGCATTCAGCGTCAGCGCCAGCACACCAGACACCAGCGCGCCGTAGTCCTGCTTGATCGCGCGCGCGGCCTCGCCGGTCACGAGCAACCCGTCCACCGGGTTGATCAGCAGCGGCAGCACGGCAAAGTGCATCAGCAGAATCTGCACGAAGAGCGGGGTGCCGCGAAAGAAGCTCACGTAGATCGTGGCGGGCCAGCGGATCAGAAAGCGGCATATTTGTCTGGCCGGCGCGTGACGCGCGTCGGCGAGCCGCGCCATGCCGACCAGCAGGCCCAGCAGTGAACCCTGGAGAATGCAGACGATGGTGACGCCCACCGTCATCCAGAGGCCGCGCCAAAACAGCTCGGAATACTCCGCGATGATGTCGGCGCGAAACCATCCGAACCAGAGGACCGGCTCCATGAGCGGCAACCCGGGCGGCTACTGCTTCGGCAGCACGGGCGGTTCGGCCTTGAACCACTTTCTGTAGATCGTGACGTAGCTTCCGTCGGCCTGGATCGCGGCGAGCCCGGTGTTGAGCGTGTTGCGCAACGCGGTGTTGCCGTGCTTGACGACGATGCCGAAGTATTCCTGGGGAAAGGCGGGGTCGTTGACGGTCTTGAGATCCTTTTGCTCGGCCACGCGGTAGGCAATCACGCCGTTGTCGCCGATGGCGGCATCGACGCCGTAGCCCGCAAGCTCCGCGATGATCAGCGGGGTGGTATCAAGCCGCCGGATGTTGGCGCTGGTCTTCCCGAACGCTCGCGACGCCACATCGTCTCCCGTGCTGCCGGTGACGACAGCCACCTTCTTGCCGGCGAGGTCCTTCAGGCTCTTCGCTGTGCTGCTCTTGTGCACGGCAATTAACTGGCGCGCCTCGAAGTAAGGCGCGGTGAAGTCGTACGACTGCTTGCGGCGATCGTTAATGGTGACACCCGAGATGATGAGGTCGAGGTCGCCGTTGTTGAGAGACGCAAACACGCCGGTGAACGGCGTGTTGATGATCTTGAGCGTCAGGCCCGTCTTCTGCGCGATGGCCTTGATGATGTCAACGTCGAAGCCGACGATCTCCTTGGCAGGGGTTTCGTACGCGAATGGCGGGTAGGTGGCGCTCGAACCGACGACGAGCGGGCGCGTTTGCGCGGGCGCCGAACCGGCTGCGAGCGCGAGCCACAAGCCGGCCCCGACAGTGGCGCGAATCAGGTTGATCATCAACCCGCGAATCTTACTGTAGGGGGCGGTCTGTGGCGAAGGGTGGAGCCGTCCTACTGAGCGACGGCTCCCGTGACCTGGAACTGATACTTCTTGCCGAAATCGGCCGCGTTGGGCTGGTGCGCCGCATGCTCGCCCGCCGCTTCGTTAGCTTCCTTGTTGTTGGCGTCGATCTTCACGAAGACGCCTTCGGCGCTGGCGGCCTTGCCCTTGAGCGTGATCGGAAACACGATCTTGCCGTCATGCTCAGCTTGGAAGCGCACGGCCTGATCCTGATTGTCGGCGGCACCAATCGCCAGCCAGCAGCCCATTTCGGTGCAGACCGACGTCACTACGCCGTCAACGCGGATGGTCTTGCCCACGAACTTCTCGGGCGAGGCATACAGGTCCTTGATGGGTGTGGCCACGGCCAGTTTGACGCCGGCGCCGTAGGTGGTCTCGGCGGCCTGGAGGCCGGCGGCGAGCGCGATCAGGGCGACGGCGACGAATGCGAAGCGACGAACGATCCGAGTCATGTCAGTGAACCTCGCCTCGATTCTAGCCCGAGGCGGAGGACGCGCGGCGACGATGACACCGGCAATCAGGTTCTTCATCGTGCATTTAGTATTGAGGGGACACCTTCCCCGGATGAGGACACTCCTGCCGTTGGGATCCATCGAAAACAGGCGTAGAATGCGGGTTTCCGACTGAATTTCGCCCGGCACGGCCCTTGCTGAATTGAGGGCAGGCCTGCGACTTCGTTCAGGCCGGGGAGTTATGGCAATGGAGTTCAACAAGCTGGTGGTTGCGGGATTATCGATTGGGTGCCTGGCGGCGGCGGCCGGCGGGTCGTACCTCGCGGTCCGGCAAAACCAGACGGCTGTCCCGGACACATCGAGTGCTTCTGGCGCATCCAGTGCCGTGCTCGATGCCCCTACAGCACCCGCTGGACCGGTCGCGCCCGGCGCAGCAGTAACCGAATCGGAAGGCGTGATCGCCCCTGAAGTGTCGCGCCCAGAGTCGCCCAGCGCGCCGGCGCGCCGCATGCAAACTGTTTCCCAGGCCCCGGCCACTTCGAGCCGCGCCGGGTCTTCGCGTCCGGTCTCGCCGGCGCCCGCTCGCCGGACACCTGCCGCCGAACCGCCGCCGGTAGCGGTCACGTCAGCATCGGCGCCGCGCGATGAGTCGCGCCCTGTGCCTTCGGGCGGTACCATGTGGGAGCCACGCGCCACTGTTCAACCGTCGGTCCCCGAGTACCGCGATCCGGAGCCGCCCGCGCCCGCACCGCCACCGGCGCCGGAATTTGTTGAGGTCACCGTCCCGTCAGATGCCGTGCTCGGCCTGCAGATCGAACGCACCGTGTCGAGCGAGCTGGCACGCGTCGAAGACAGGGTCGATGCGCGCGTGACGCGCGATGTCCGGGTCGACAACCGCATTGCGATTCCTGCCGGTTCGACCGTGCGCGGGTCAGTGACCGAAGTTGACAAGGGCGGGCGCATGAAGGGCAAGTCGCGCCTCGCCATCCGCTTCCACACCATCGTGCTCGCCGACGGATCCCAACTCGTCCTCAAAACCGACCCGGTCGTCCGCGAGGGCCAGTCGGCTGGCGGTGAAAGCGCGGCCAAGGTAGGCGGCGCGGCCATTGGTGGCGCGATTCTCGGCGCGATTCTCGGCGGCGGCAAGGGTGCCGCCATTGGCGGCGCGGTCGGCGCGGGCGCCGGCACCGCCGCGGCCATGAGCAACGACCGCAACCCGGCGACGCTCGCAGCCGGCACGACCGTAACGGTACGGATGCAGGCGCCAGTCACGGTGACGGTGCAGAAGGAATAAGCCGGATAAGTCTTACAAACTCTTAACCTTCTGGGGTCACCAGTCCGGGTTAGAACTTGGACATGGTGTTACGCCACGCGTTGCGCTCGCTGCTTCTCGTCTTCACTATGGTGGCCGGCCAGGCCTTCGCCGGCCAGGTGCGAACCGGACCGCCTGCTGAAATCCGGGCGCTGTTCGACGCCTTCACCCAAGCCATGAACAGCGGCAGCGCGGACACCTGGGAGGCGTTCGTGCGGGCGCGCTTTGCGCCGGCGCTGGCGGAGAAGACCACGCCCCAGCAACGAGCACAGATGTACGCGATGCTCGCGAAGGACTTCGGCACGATCACCATCGAGCGGGTAAACCGCGAGGGACCTGACGCGCCGCTGCAGTTGAACGTCAAGGGTGCCAGTGGCAACGGCGTCTTCATTCTCGGCATCGACAACAGTTCGCCGCCGCGCATCACCAGCTTCGGCGTCGAGGCCGGTGAGCGAGGCGGCCCAGGCGCCGATACCCTACCCCCACCGCTCGTCGATGCTACGCTCACGAACGACGAGATCGACCGGCGTCTTGATGGCTACTTCAGGAAACTGGCCGCCGCCGAGGTGTTCTCGGGCGTGGCGCTGGTCGCGCGCAACGGGGTGCCGGTGTTTACCGGGGCCTTCGGCCTGGCCAATCGTGAGAGGAAGATCCCGAACACCATTCACACGCGCTTCAACATCGGGTCGATCAACAAGGAGTTCACACAGGCGGCGATCCGCCAGTTGGTGCGCGAAGGGAAGCTCTCGCTCACCGACACGCTCGGCAAGTTCTTCCCCGACTACCTGCAATCCGCCAGCCGCGCCGCAACCGTGGAGCAGCTGCTCGCGCATCGTGCCGGCCTCGCCGACTTCTTCGGGCCCGAGTTCAACAATGCGGCGAAGGATCGCTTCGCCTCGAATGCGGATTACTTCACCTTCGTCAGCAGCCGGCCGCCCAATTTCGCGCCGGGCGAGCGCAATCAGTACTGCAACGGCTGCTACATCGCGCTCGGCGCGATCGTCGCGAAGGTGTCGGGCATGCCCTACGAGAAATACGTAGCTGACTACATCTTCACGTTGGCCGAGATGACAAGCACGGGCTATCCGCGCAGCGATCGCCCGGCCGACGACATCGCGCTCGGCTACACGCGCCGGGAGGGCGATGGCCCGCTCCGCAGCAACGTGGCCATGCACGGCGTCACCGGCAGCGCGGCCGGCGGCGGCTACTCCACGGCGCTCGATTTGTTGACTTATTCAAAGGCGGTCCAGGCGGGGCGCTTCCCGGGGGCCGAGCCCGGACTGGGCATTGCCGGCGGGGCGCCGGGCATCAACGCCGTGCTCGAAGCGCGCGGCGAGTGGGTGGTGATCGTGTTGTCGAACTTCGATCCGCCGGTTGCCGAACGGCTCGGCATCGCGCTCGCCAACGCCTTGGCGCGCTAGCGTCCCGTCATATGATGGGGCTGGAGGCTGATTATGCGTTCGTTGCTCATGAAATCTGTGTTCTCTGTGTTATCGGCGGCCCTGGTTCTTTCCGTATCTGTGTTGGCTCAGACGAAGCAGGAGCGGGCCGGCATCGTCAATTTCACCAAGGTTGATGCGGTCGTCGCCTGTGGCGGCGCCACCGAAACGTCGGCCCTCGACGGCCTGGCGAAGGACGGCTTCAAGACCGTCATCAACCTGCGGCTGGCGACCGAGGCCAACGCCAACATCGAGGCGAATGCCGCCCACGCCAAGTCGGTGGGCCTCAACTACGTTCACATCCCGTTCAACGGCCAGCAGCCCGACCCGAAAGCCGTCGATCAGTTCCTGGCGACCATTGCCAACAAGGCCAATCAGCCGGTCTACATCCACTGCGGCTCGGCCAGCCGTGTCGGCTCGATGTGGATGGTGAAGCGCGTCCTCCAGGACGGTTGGGCGGTTGACAAGGCGACCGAAGAGGCCAAGCTGATTGGGTTGCGCGGCGAGCCGCTTGAAAAGTTCGCGCTCTCCTATATCGACAGTCACAAGAAATAGGTCTTGGGGGCTTGGGGGCTTGGGGGCTTAGGGCTTAGGGCTTGGGGGCTTAGGGCACTAAGGCTAGCCCGCGGATCGAGGCACTTAGGGCGGCCAACGCGGCGGCGGCCCTACCTCCAAGTTGTTCGACGCTCGCCGCTGCGGCCGGATCGACCATCCCTAACCTCTGCGCGAGTCCGATGAGGTAAGTGACCTCCCGTGCCGATCCGAAGGCAATATCCAGGAAGCGGAGAAAGACCAAAGCGCTCGCTGGACGGCAATGCGGCGGTCACCCTGTAAACCGACAAGGCGAGTTCGTCGGCAATCTTGAACGCATGGAGCTTGCGATGATCGCGGGCCATGGGACGACCGTTTGCAGGCCCAGTGCCACGCACGATTCTCAGGTTTGTGGGCGCATTCGCGCCAGCGAGATGCTGTTGACGGCTTGACGCAGGCAGAATCAGCTACCGTCCAAGCCCGGCGTGTTGAGAAAACTGCCTCAAGACCCCAAGGCCCCAAGACCCCAAGACCCCAAGACCGACCGGAGCGGCGCAGTTCGTTTGACACCGCCGCGCTGCAGGGGCCATACTGAACGGTCGTTAGTGCGGCGATTTCCTCGACTTGATGGGCCGCACCTCGTCTTGCGCAAGCAATGACGTGGTTTCTATCTAAGTCGCGAGCCAGGCCCGCGACGTCGCGGGCTTTTTTATTGGGAGTTTGAATGGGCAATCGATACATCTTCTCGTCGGAGTCGGTTGGCGAAGGCCATCCGGACAAGGTCGCCGACACGATTTCAGACGCGGTGCTTGATGCGTGCCTCACGCAGGACAAGTTCAGCCGCGTCGCCTGCGAGACCTACGTTAAATCAAACGTCGTCATCGTCGGCGGTGAGATCACCACCAAGGCCAGGCTCGACTTCGTCAAGATCGCGCGCGACAGCATCCGCGAGATCGGCTACGTCAACGACGACGACGTGTTTCATGCCGACAAGGTGTTCGTGAACGTGCTGATCACGCAGCAGTCGGCCGACATCGCGCAGGGCGTCGATGCCCGCAAGGTGAAGGGCAAGAAGACCGCGCAGCAGGGCGCCGGCGACCAGGGACTGATGTTCGGCTACGCCAGCGACGAGACGCCCGAGCTGATGCCGGCGCCGATCATGTTCGCGCACCGCCTCGGCCGTGAGCTCACCAGGATTCGCAAGGCCGGCAAGTGCCCGTGGCTGCGTCCCGACGCCAAGTCGCAGGTCTCGGTGGTCTATGAGAACGACAAGCCGGTCGCGATTTCCAACGGCGTCATTTCGACGCAGCACGCCGCCGATGCCGAGCACAAGGACATCGAGAAGTTCTGCATCGAGGAAGTGATCAAGAGGGTGCTGCCCAAGCGCCTGCTGACCGACAAGACCGAGTTCCTGATCAACCCGACCGGCCGCTTCGTCGTCGGCGGACCACAGGGTGACACCGGCCTTACCGGCCGAAAGATCATCGTCGACAGCTACGGCGGCATGGGCCGTCACGGCGGTGGTGCGTTCTCTGGCAAGGATGCAACCAAGGTGGACCGCAGCGCGGCGTACATGGCACGCTGGGTTGCCAAGAACGTGGTTGCCGCGAAGCTTGCGGCGCGTTGCGAAGTGCAGTTCGCCTACGCCATCGGCCATCCCGATCCGGTCAGCGTGCACGTCGAGACCTTCGGCACCGCCACGGTGGACGATGCGAAGATCATCCGCGCCATCAATCGGGTGTTCAACTTCCAGCCGGCCGCGATCATCGACCAACTGAACCTGCGCCGTCCGATTTTCTCGAAGACCACCAACTACGGTCACTTCGGCAAGAGCGACAAGGACCTGACGTGGGAAGCCACGAACAAGGTCGCGGCTCTGCTGAAGGCGATCTAGCAAGTCTCGAAGTCGGGAATTCGAAGTTCAGGAGGCCCCGGGCGCATTCGCGCACCGGGGCTTTTTTCTGCCCTCGCTGGTGTATTCACGTCATGCAACACCTGTAACTACACGAAGGTCATGGCGAGCACGACCACATACAGATGCGTGGACGCACGGCGCCGCAAGGTGTCACGAACCTCTCGCTTCGCGCCGGCCACCATTGCCGATGCGCAGCGGGCGCTCGGAGCGGCCACCGCCAACAGGATGATCGAGTCACCAGTCAGCGCGAGGGTTAATGGGGGCCGCAGCGGCTGCTGCCGGCCCGACACGGGCGTTTGAAGAAAGAAGAGCGCGCCCAACATGGTGGAACCAATGGTCAGCCGAGTGATGGTCAACAGATACCGGCGCCTCTCACCTCAGCACGAACGACACCGTCACCGTCATTACGATCGGCACCGGCACGCCGTTGAGCAGCGTCGGCGTGAACTCCCATCGCCGCACCGCCTCGAGCGCGGCCTGATCGAGCAACGCCACTGAACGCAACACGCGGGCGTTGACGACACGGCCGTCGGCGCCGATGGTCGCCTCCAAGATCACAATGCCCTGGACGCGCGCCGCTTGTGCGATCGGCGGATATACGGGAGGCACATCCCGCACCTTGACCGGCGTGCGAATGGCGCCGCCAACCTGCAAGGGCTGCTGGACAGGCGGCGGTGGCGACGACGGCGGCTCGACAATCCCGTGGGTAATCTGTCCGGCGATCGCGCCGTCGACTATCGATGAGCTCACAGCGTCTTCGAATCCAGCTTCGAGGCCCGTCTCTCTTGTGATCGCGTCCGGCGTCTCAATCGGCGCGGCATTCGGGTTGACAACGGGCTGAGCCGATGCGGGTCTCAGCGTCGGCAGTGGCGGCGGCTTGGGAGTGATGATCATGACGATGCCGCCCATGTCCTGGGCGATCAGCGGCAGAATCGTCGGTGCCAGAATCGGCAAGGCCACGACGAGCGCGACAATCAGTGAGTGCGAGAGTAGCGAGACGGGCAGCGTGTACCACTTGTGGCTGCCGACGGATATGGACGGACGCGTGACGTCGCCGAATAAATCGCGAGGCATGGGTGTCTCTCCTTTTGCCAATCGCGTGAGCCCGGCCGGGTCAGCGTTGTTGTCGTTCTTAGACTCCACCAAAGAGAAAACGGGCTCACTGCTTTCGAAGTGAGCCCGTTCCCCGGAGCTGAACGTTGAAACTGGTGGCTAGTTTGCCAGCTTGATCGACTTGACGTTGATCGACTTGACGCCGTCCTTCTCGGTCACTTCGCCGGTCATGATGACCTTCTTGGCGACGAAGTCGAGCAGCTTCGCGTTCTTGTTGGCCGCGTAGTCGCCGGTTACCGTGTAAATGGCGTCGGCTGTCAGCAGGCCTACGGGCTGGCCCTTCTTGGCACATGACATGGCGCACGCAGCATGGGCATCGCCCTTGCCGGCTTCCTTCTTGTCGGTCGCGCAGGCAATGTCCACGACTTCGCCCTTCACGGTCATGTCGGCGGCAAACGCCGGCATCGACAGGGCCGCGACGAACGCGGCGCCCACCACCATCGAAATCACGTTACGCATTGGAACTCCTGAATCACGTTGGTTCAAACACAAGGCTCGAGCACAACACTCGACTACAAAAGTATACTGCCCGCGGAGCCGGGACCTCGGCACCTGAGGGGGCACATATGCGCACATTCTTGATGGTTTCGGGTTTCCTGGGCCTGTGTCTTGGGAGTGCCGCGAGTCTGGCGGCGCAGGCGCCGGCACCGTCGATCGACGACCTGCTCAACCTTAAGCGGGTCGGCGCGCCGGCAATTTCGCCAGATGGCCGCCGTGTGGCATACACGATCCGGGAAACCAACTGGGACGAGAACGCCTACGAAACTGAACTCTGGCTCGGTGAGGTGGCCACCGGAGCGACGCATCAGCTCACCAACGCCAAGCGCTCGAGCCTGCAACCGGCCTGGTCGCCAGACGGCGCGTGGCTCGCGTTCATTTCCGACCGCGATGGCAAGCGCCAGATCTATCGCATTGCCGTCGCCGGTGGCGAAGCAGAACGGCTCACCAGCGGCGATGAAGGGGTCACGGCATTCGCGTGGTCGCCCAAGGGCGGCCAGCTGGCGATCACGATGACCGATGCGGTCACCGATGCGATCAAGGAGCGCGATAAGCAGTGGGGCGACATTCGGATCGAGGACGAAGACCAGCGTTACACGCATCTCTACGTGCTCGACCTCACGACCAGGGCCGTTAAGCCGCTGACGAAAGGCGCGTTTGTCGTCGGTAGCTTCGACTGGTCCCCCGACGGCACCAAGCTTGCGTTCGACCACCGCACCACGAGCGACCCGGCCGACGGTGGCTCCGCAGACATTTCGGTGGTCACGGTCGCGACGGCGGCGCGCGAGTCAGTGGTGACGCAAGCCGGGCCAGACTCGAACCCCCAGTGGTCGCCCGACGGCTCGCAGATCGCCTTCGCGTCGGCCATGAGCAAGCCGTTCCACTTCTTCCAGAACAGCGGCATCGCCATCGTCACTCCGGGCAAGAACGACATCCGCAGCCTCACGGATGCGTTCGATGAATCGCCGGGCCTGGTGGCGTGGACTCGCGCCGGCATTTTCTTCTCCGCGTCGCAGCGAACGTGGTCGTACCTGTTCCACCTCGATCCGGCCACCAAGAAGACCACTCGCCACGCAGTGCGCGATCAGTGGATTGGCGGATCGTTTTCGCTCACGCCCGATGGCACCATGGTCGCTTTCATCGGCTCCAGTCCCACCGAATTTCCCGACGTCTACGTGGCGCCGGTGCAAACCATGACGGCAAAAAAAATCAGCGACACCGGCTCGCAGGTTGCATCGTGGCCGAAACACGCGCGCGAGACGATGCGCTGGAAGAGCCAGGACGGAGCGGAGATTGAGGGCGTGCTGCACAAGCCGGCGGACTTCCAGCCGGGACGCCGCTATCCCCTGCTGGTCGTCATCCACGGTGGTCCGACCGGCGTGTCGCGACCAGTGCCCTATGGCCAGGTCGGCTACTACCCGCTTGATGCGTACTTGGCCAAGGGCGCACTTGTGCTCGAGCCCAATTACCGCGGCAGCGCCGGCTACGGCGAGAAGTTCCGCTCGCTCAACGTCCGCAACCTCGGCATCGGCGACGCGTGGGACGTGCTGTCCGGCATTGACGCGCTGGTGCAGCAGGGACTGGTTGACAAGGACCGCGTCGGCAGCATGGGCTGGAGCCAGGGCGGCTACATCTCGGCGTTTCTCACCACCCGTCATTCGGATCGCTTCAAGGCGCTATCCGTCGGCGCCGGCATTTCCGACTGGATGACGTACTACGTCAACACCGACATCCATCCCTTCACGCGTCAATACCTGAAGGCGACACCGTGGGACGACCCGAAAATCTACGCCGACACCTCACCGATGACCTACATCAAGCAGGCGCGCACACCGACGCTGATCCAGCACGGCGAAGATGATGCGCGGGTGCCGATTCCCAACGCGTTCCAGCTGTACCAGGGACTGCGCGACCAGAACGTGCCTGTGCAGTTGTCGATCTTCAAGGGCTTCGGCCATGGCCTCACCAAGCCGAAGGCGAATCGTGGAGCCATGCAGCAGAACCTGGATTGGTTCACGAAGTACGTGTGGGGCGTAACGACGGGGACACCGCGATAGGGCTTGTGGGCTTGGGGACCTCAACGGATCTCAGTGAACGCAATATCGAGAATTGGGTAGAGCTGCCAATCGCGGTAGTTGAAGTGCCACCACTCGTTCGACTCAACCGTGAAGTCGTGTCGTTCCATTGCCCGGCGCAGCAGGTCGCGCTTGGCCCGCGCTTCCGGAGGGCCGCCGGGATAGTCCGGATACGATCGGCGGGTCATCTCGTCGTACCCGCCTGGCATCTCTACCACCTGCCCAGTCCCCAGGTCATACATCGTCAGGTCCACCGCGCAGCCGCGGTTGTGCTTCGAGCCGGTCTTCGGGTCGGCGACGAACTCGCGCTGAAATCCGCTGGTCATGTCCCAGAACAACTTGGTGATGGCCCACGGCCGGTAGCCGTCGTGGATCATCAGGCCATAGCCATCCCTGGCGAGCTCGCGGTGGGCAGCCAGCAGCGCTTCGGCAGCCGGACGCTGCAGAAACGCGCGCGCTTCCTTGTAGACCGGCTTGCCGAGAAAGTTATTGGCGCCGGCGTAGCGGATATCGAGCTTGATGGTGGGGTCAAGCCTGACGAGCTCAACCAAGTCGGCGGCTCGGGTGGCTTTGGGATCCTTGGGGGGACCGTCTTGCACGACCCATCGGCTCTCGCTGGCGGTCTCGACCGCCACCGCTCGCTCAGGGCAGGCCACGAGGTACAGGCTCAGAGCAATGAGTAGCAGGCGCATTTCGGAATACTCTATACAAACGCATGGAATACGTTATCGATTTGTTTCTGCACCTCGACGTCCACCTCGCAGAGTTCGTCGCGCAGTACGGCATGTGGGTCTACGCCATGCTGTTCGCCATCATCTTTATCGAAACCGGCTTGATCATCTGGCCGTTCCTGCCGGGCGACTCGCTGTTGTTCACCGCCGGCGCCATGGCCGCGGCGGGCGCGCTTGACCCCTGGCTGACCGCATTTCTGCTGGTGGCCGCAGCCATCTCTGGCGATGCGGTGAACTATTCGGTGGGCCGCTACGCAGGCCCGCGGGTCTTTTCCGCCGACGACTACCAGGGCTTCCTGCACAAGCTGCTCAATCGTGATCACCTCGACAAAGCGCACGCCTTCTTCGAGAAGCACGGCGGCATGGCCGTGGCCTCGGGACGGTTCGTCCCCATTGTCAGAACCTTCGTGCCGTTTGTCGCCGGCGCGGCATCGATGACCGCGTCGACTTTCGTGCTGTGGAATGTACTCGGCGCGCTGATCTGGGTGGGTGTCTGCATGGGCGCCGGCTACGCCTTTGGCAACGTGCCGGTGGTGAAGGACAACTTCTCGCTCGTCGCGATTGGCATCGTGCTGGTGTCGGTGCTGCCGATCGCGATTGAAATGCTGCGAGCCCGGCGCCGCGCCTGATCGTGCCCGTTAGGTCGCGCACCTGATTGCCACAGAGCCCAGAGGACACAGAGAATTTTTTTTCAATGCGATCGCGCTGCGGACGGGCCACATCGCATTTCGAAACCCGCGCGTGGCCCATCAGCTTGCCGGCGCCAATGTTCAGTCGTCGCGGTGCAGCGTGACGACGAACTCGGAACCCTGATTCACACCCGCGCTATGCGCGGTAAGCGTCCCGCCGTGCAGAGCGACTAGCCCTCGCGCGAGGTTCAGCCCAATCCCGAGCCCGCCATGGTTTCCTTCGACCGCTGGTCCGAACGTCGTGAATATGTGCGGAAGCATTTCGGCGGCGATACCCTTGCCGCTGTCTTTGACCGTGATCGTGAGGGTCGCCGAAAGTACCGCGAGCGTGATTGAAGTGTCTCCTCCAACCTCTGTATAGAGCGCGGCGTTGCGCAGCAAGTTGGAGAGTACTTGCTGCATCCGATCCACGTCCGCCGAAAGCCATGCGGGGTCCGAAGGCAGATTGACGCCGAATCGGTGACGCTGCTGATCCATCAGCGGCCGAATGCTCTCGGCGGCATCCATCACCACTCGTCGTGCGTCGATCCGCTGCTTTCGCAACTCCATCTTCCGATTCGTCAAGCGGGACGCGTCGAGCAGGTCATCGATGAGCCGCTTCATTACATTCGCCTGACGGTCGATCACACCGAGCGCGCGCTCGTCGGCGGCAGGATTAATGTGACGACGCAGCACCTCCAGCGCCGCCACGACTGGACCGAGCGGCTGCCGGAGCTCATGCGCGACCGTCGCCAACAACTGTTCTTTTTCGCGAGTGGCATCAAGGAGAGTCGTCTCGCGTTGATTTCGCGCTGTCGCGTCCTCGACGACCCCGATCAGCCAGGACGGCGCGCCGTCGTCACCACACACCACCCGCACGCGCCCTGAAATCCATGCGGGCCGGCCGTCTGCGCGCGTAATGCGACATTCAAACACGCGATGCGCGTTGCCTTCGGTCGTCGAGAAGGCCGCCGCCATCGCCGACCGTTCCCCCGGATGATCGACATGGTTCAGGAACACGTCGCAGGTCGGCTCCGGCAGCATGACCGGATACCCGAAGACTTGGTCGTGCCTCAGATTGCGGATGGTCCGTCTCGTCCGAACGTCCAACACGCAATAGCCGAGTTGTGCCTCCTCCAGGGCCAGCTCCAGGGCGTGATCGGGAAGAACAAAGCCAGGGGGGGCGCTGAGACCAGATGAGCACGTTACCGCGTCGGCGCGTTTCATCGCCGGCGGAACTGTCATCCGCTGCGCGGGATGGGCTCGACCCGACAAGGGGGCGGAGGTCGAAAACATGAGAGCCTCGAGACCTTATTAGCAATATCTAAGCCAGCCGTCAATGCGGCCCGTCACCAGGCATTTGAGCTGTGAATCTGGCATTAGTCGTCGTTGGGGATGGGGATTTTCCCGCAGCCGCTGGGACTGTTTTCGACCATCCGAGCGGGTCTGCCGGCAGAGTATCGCGCCTGGCCGGGCCCGTTGAGTAGCCGCACCTTGCTGCCAGAGAGGACACAGAGAATCTCTTTTCAAATGCGAACGCGCTGCGGACGGGCCACATCGCATTTCGAAAGGTCACCTCTGTGAACTCTGGGTCCTCTGTGGCAGCTGAGTATTTTTTACCGAGCCACCCAGTAGGTCAGCTTCACCGCCAGCGAGCGGCTACGCACGGGCGACGACAGACCGGGCACGGCGCGCGAGCTGAGCGGCAAGTCCACGTCCCATCCCTGGTTGTAAACGACGTAGAGGTCGCTGCCGGGCTTGTAGTGATACCACCACACGAAGTTAAAGCTCGCCGTCTTGCGGTCGTCGTTGTACTGGACGAACCCCTTCAGGTAGAAGTCCGGCGAGAACGAGTGGCTGACGCGGAAATTAACGACGTTGCTCGAGTAGTCGGTGCGCCCTGGCAATTGCACGCGGTTGTGCGTGTAGTTCGGCTCGAACAGCAGTGTCTTGCCGAGCTGGATGCTCACGTTGGCGCGCAGCGCCTGGCGGCCGCCGTTGTAGTAGCCGCCGGCATCGGCGCCGAGGGTGCCGTAGACGCGTTTCGTGCGATTGGATGAGTAGCTGGCCGCTGCGGTGGTCCACGAATAGGTGCCCACCGCCAGCGTGGTGCCGGCCGTGGTGAATGGCGCGCTCAGGTTGTCGTACTCGCGCGTCGCCGACAGGCGGATGCTCGACGTGTCCTGCCGCTGCATGTGGGCCTCGACCTCGCTGGTCCGCGACTCAACACGTCCGTCGTGATTCTCGAAATAGTCGGTGGAGCCGTTGACGACCACCTGCCGCACGCCCTTCCACTTCGGCCTTGGTGTCCAACCGCCCTTCAGCCTGCCGGCGCGAATGTCGAGGCGCGGTATGTAACCCATCTCCGCATTGAAGTGCTCGCCAATGTCCTGGTACTGCGCACCGTAGTTGAACTGATCGTTCTTCCACAGGAAATCGACCACGCCGGCGAAGGTGGAATCTGGGTTCTGTGGCGAGAAGGTTTTCGCCAACAGGCTGGTCAAGGTGACGTACCGGCCGAGCACCAAACCGGCGTCAACGCCGAGCGCGCGGTTGTAGTCGGAGATGCCATTGGCGCTGTTGAGCACGAGCGCGCCGACACTCGACTTGGCCAGCACGTTCCGCTTGATCCGAATGGCGGTGTAGTTGGCGTTCTCGATCTGGCGCGCGCCGATGGTTTCTTCCTGGGTGGTGATGTTCAAGACGCCCACCGCGTACTGCCCAACGCGGCCGGTGACACGGCCACCACCGATCAGCGGCACCTGCTGGCCGTCCACCAGGCCGATGCGCCGGCTATAGAACAACGCGAGCAGACCCGGATCGTTGGCGGCCGCCTCGCCACCAAGGCCCGACACGGCCTTGCCGAAATCGAAGATGCCGGCGCCTTCGGTGAAGAACTGGCGCTTCTCAGGAAAGAACAAGCTGAAGCGGGTCAGGTTCACCACTTCCTGGTCGGCCTCGACCTGGGCGAAATCGGTGTGGTAGGTGAAGTCGGCGATCAGGTCGTTGGTCAGCCCGATCTTGAAGTCGCCGCCGTATTTGGCGTCGGTCTTTCCTTCACTGCGAGCCACGTAGTCGCGCGATGCGGTCGGCAGCAGGAAGGGCACGAACTCCATCCGCCGGCGCGACTTCAAGTCCTTGAGGCCGCCCAACACGCCGGCGTTCGACACGCGCGCGAACCCCGAGGCGCCCCATTCGCGCGGGAATGGAACCCAGTAGGACTCCTCGTTCTTGCGGAACAGGATGCGGCACAGGTTGATGCCCCACACCGACTCGCCGATCGCGGTGCGGAAGCGCAACTGGCTGAGCGGGATGGCCATCTCGATGTACCAGCCCTGGTCGTCCACCGACGTCTTGTTGTCCCACACCGCGTTCCAGTCGTAGTTGATGGTGCGGCCGTTCTCGACGGTGTTGGCATCCTTGTAGGCGCCGACCGGGTTGGTGCTGAAGTAGAACGCGTTGCGATGATCGTGGAAGGTGTCGATGGTGATCTTGATCTGATCGCCCTTGTTAAGGCCGGCGTCGCGCTTCATCTCGCTGGCGAGAATGCCGGCGGCATCGCTGTCCCACACCCAGACGCCGAGGAACAGCGTCTTGTCGTCGTAGAGTACGCGAAACTCGGTCTTCTCGGACGAGGCCTGTCCGTAGTCGGGTTCGCGCTGCACGAAGTTGCCCTGCACCGGCGCCAGCGACCAGGCCTGATCGGTGAGCTTGCCATCGATCGACGGCTGCTGGCCGTCGGCGATCTTGACGGCAATCGCGCGGAACGTCTCGGGGTCGATCGCCTTGATATCGAATGCAGACTGGGCCGACGCCGATGCATCAGGGCCGCAGATGACACCGATGATGCAGATCAATCGACACAAGTCCGCTCGCATCTGGCGGATTGTACCGGCGCGATCTCAGTCGCGCCGGTAATCAAATGTCTGCGGCGTCGGGTCGCCAAGCGCCAGTGGCAGGATGTCAACGACCAGCCCGGCATGCACGTCGAGCAACACCAGGTCGCGGCCAACAATTCGATACTGCAGTTCGGGCGGCAGCGGCGGCAGGGCCTCAATCACGCAGGGGACCATGGCCGTGCCGATCAACCACGGGAAGGCGCCGTTCACCTTCAGGGTCACGGCGCTCGAGTCCACGCCCTCAGCCAGTTCAGCCGCACGCACATCGGCAGCCGTCATTCCGTGGGCCCTGAGCGCTCGCGCAATGCGCGTGCGAATCGCGACCAGCACAAGCGGGTTGAACATCTCGCCCTGCCGGGCGTCGGGCCGGGCCGCGCGGACCGCGGTCGCCATGGCGTCGATGGCACGGCGGATGGTCTCGGGATTCGCGTTGACTTCCACCACCGGTAACCGGCGTTCGAGCCGCCGGTGCATGAAGGCGTAGTTGTCGGCCGCCCGCGCGAAGGCCACGAGGCCGTCGCTGTCGTTCAGCGGCTGAGTGAGGGTCGCGGCCAGCATGGCAACCACCAGGGTGATGATCTTCATGGTCTTCCTCCCATCCCGGTCAGCAGCCGGGCACGGCCAGCACGAACGCCCGGCCGGTCTTGAGCAGCGCCGTCGCAATGACTCCGGGACGGCCGCGCGGCGCCTCGTGCAATCCCATGACCACGAGCCCCGACCCCTCCGACACGGCGCAGCGGGAGATCTCCTCGGTCACGTCGCCGCGCCTGACGATGAGCGAATTGGGCCTGATGGGCTCCAGGTGGTGTCCACGCTCGCGCAGCTGGGCCGCCGCGTGGTGATCGGAGATCTTGCTGCGGGCCACGGTCATCAGGATCAGCGGCTGCGCGGCCAGCTGGGCCAGTCGGCTGGCCAGCTGCAGCTGGTGGTCACAAGGCGCGGCCAAGTCGACGGCGACCACGACCGGGCCGCAGGTGAGCGCTGGTCGATCGGCCAGGCTGATGATGTCGAACTCGGTCGGCGGCACCAGCAGCACCGGTGTGCGGGCCGCGCTCAGCAATGCCTCGCTGGTCGAGCCGAGCAGCAGCCGCACCAGGCCACCGTGCCCGCGCGAGCCAACGACGATCAAGGTGGCGCCACAACGAAGCGCTTCTCGTTGGATGGCTTCCGAGACGCGGCCGGTCGCGACGATCACTGATTCGCCGTCGATCGCGGCTTCATACGGCGCCGCGCGCTCGCATTCGGCCACCACCCGATTCCTCAGGTCGTCCCCATGGTCCGCGCTGACATGCAGAACGCGCAGGCCGGCGCCGAGCACCTTCGACAGCCCGTACGCGTGAAACAACACGCGCCCCGTGAGCGGGCCCAGGTCTACAGCGCAAAGGATCATGGGACTGATCACGACCACTAGCAACGCAAGGGCTGTGCCGCAGCACGCGGCCAAATCCGTCGGCGGCGAGCCGTCCAGTCGAGGCGAACTGGGAAAAATATCGCTCGTTCCGGGGGGAATTCCCGCGCTCTCGGCGGCTGATTGCGGTGGTGGCCGACGGCGTTCGCGCGGCATGCATTTCGCTTTACCACTGGACGACGCCTTCAGGAGGTGCAGGATGACCTACGTGAGATCCGGCTTGCGGCCGGCGTTCGCCTTGTTCGTGATCGCTCACGGTCTTGCGCACACGGTGCTGCCGATGCGCGGGTGGGTTAATCCGGAGATGCTCGGCAGGGACTTCATGCCGGTCGTCTTGTACGGTGTGGCGATCCTCGGCTTTACCATCGCCGGCATTGGCGTGCTGGGCGTGCGCCCGTTCACCGCCGCCATCAGGCCGCTGCTCGTAATCGCCTCGGGCTATTCCCTGGTGGCGCTATGGGTGATGGGGCATGGCGACCTCTGGTGGGGCGCCATCGTCGATGTCGTGCTGTTGCTGGTGGGACTGACCGGCGCGTGCCGGTACCTGCCGGCGCCGCGCGCCCGGGCACACGGCCGTGGTCATCGCGCCATGGGGGTTGCGGCGGCAACCGCATTCCTGGCGTACGTCACGAGTGCGGCGGTGTTGTGGCCGCTGCATCGGGCGTGGGGCACCAGTGCAGAAGAGCACGCGATCGCGCTGCCCGGGGATGCGCCGGACCGTAATCCGGCGTTCGAAAGTCAGCATGCCGTCACGGTCAACGCGCCGCCCGAAGCTGTGTGGCCGTGGTTGGTGCAACTGGGACAGGACCGCGCCGGCTTCTACAGCTACGACTGGCTGGAGCGCGCGTTTGGGGTTGACATCCGCAATGTGAAAGAGATTCGCCCCGAATGGCAACACCGCCAAGTGGGTGATCGCGTGCGCGCCACCCAGCCGAACTATTTGGGCGGCATGCTCGGCCGCGACCTGGGCTGGACGGTCAATGACTTACAGCCCGGCCGGGCGCTGGTGTTGCAGCAGTGGGGCTCGTTCGTCGTGCTGCCGGCCGGCCGCGATTCAACGCGTTTCATCATCCGCACGCGAGTCGGCGACGCGCGCACGCCGGTGTGGGCGGCCACGCTCGACGTGATGACGTTCGAACTGCCGCACTTCATCATGGAGCGCCGCATGATGCTGCAGATCAAGGCGCTGGCAGAAGAAGGGCAACGATCATGACGACGCGTCTCGCACTCAAGAACGTCGGCGGCGGGCTGGCGCTTGGCACCGGTCTCGCGGCGCTCGGCTATGCCGGCCTGGTCGCGTATCACCGCGCGCACTACGGCACGGCCGCACGGCCGGCGGCCGACGCCAGCCGGTTGCTTGATCGCTTTATCCCGGCGCCCGAGGTGGTCGAGCACCATCGCATAAGGATCGGCGCGCCCGCGGAAGTGGTGTTGGCGACTGCCCGTAGCCTCGAGCTGCTCAAGTCGCCGCTGGTCCGCGCCATCTTCAAGACACGCGCGTTCGCGCTTGGCGCGCGGCCCGACGAGCGGCGGCTTCCTCCCGGCCTGATCCCGCAAATGCAGTCAATCGGCTGGGTGGTGCTCGCGGAACGGGCCGGCCTGGAGATCGTGCTCGGCGCCGTGACGCAACCCTGGGACGCTGCGCCAACGTTCCGGTCGATTTCGGCTGGTGAATTCACGGCATTCCGCGAGCCCGGCTACGTGAAGATCGCGTGGACCTTGCGGGCGGATCCGGCCGGTGACCACGAATCGATCTTTCACACCGAAACGCGCGTCGCCACTACCGACCGCGAGACCCGGAAACGCTTCCTCCGCTATTGGTCGTACGTCGCACCCGGCGTGGAGTTAATCCGGCTGGCGATGCTGCGGCCGCTCAAGAAAGCCTCGGAGAAGGCCGCTAGGCTGGGTTCCGTGGCGGACTAGTCCTCTCTGGTCACGTCTACAGCGATGCCGCGATGCAGCTCGAGGACGCGCCGCGCTGCCGGCCAATCCACCAGCCCGTCATAACCCTCGCGACGGGCGGTCTCCTCGACCGCTGCCACGCGGATCGGCGCTCGCTTGTAAACGTCGGGGTGGGCTTCGAGAAAGACACGGCCGTCGACCCGCGCGATGGTAACCGGCCGGTAGACGATGGCGCCGGTGGCGCCGATTGGCACCCGCACAAACAGTGCCGCCACATCGTCGGGGTGCATCCGCAGGCAACCATGGCTCGCGTAGTTGTAGATGCTGCTCGGGGCAATGGTGCCGTGAATGCCGATGCTGCTGAGCGACAGCCGAATCCAATGCGCACCCAGCGGGTTCTGCGGCGATGGCGGCATCGACGTGATCACCGGCTTGCCCTGCGCGCGCATTTCCTCCTGGATCGACAATGGCACGTCCCAGGTCGGGTTCTCTTCCTTGTCGATTACGGTGAAGCTGCCGACGGGCGTCGGCCAGCTTCGCAGGCCGACCGCAATCGGAAGCCCCCACACCGCGGCGCCGTCAACGAGGAACAGCATGCGTTGCGCAATGTTGATGGCCAACCGCAGGGGGCTGTCGATGACCGCCAAGTGACGATTGTCAACTCGCAACACCGTTCCGGGCACCAGCGCGTCCCGGCGGCGGAGGTGATTAAGGTCAACGAGCGCAGCGATGCCGGCGCCGAACCGCGCCGAGACCATGCCCAGGGTGTCACCGGGGCGGACAACATACTCGAACTCTGCCCCGGTAAGCACGGTGCGCGACTCGGTGTCCGGTGCAGTCGCTGGGTGCGCTGGCGACAACGCCAGGACTATCAGCGCGCACAGCAGGACGCGCGGCATCAGCAGATCTCGGCGTCGATGGTCGGAATCGCAACCAGGTGCGGCGCGATTGTGATAACTGGTAGCCATGGCAATCCTCTGTCGTGGCCAATGCCAAACGCGTTCCACTGCCGAGGCCGCACATCCCGCTCGACTCGCTGCCGTGCGCCCGTCGGTGCGAAAGAGTCCGTGAAGCGCTGCGGGAATTCGCGCGCCGGGGTATCCTGCCTCGTGGTGCCACGTGCCGAGCAGACCTGACCCGCCGGACCTGGCGAACAGCCACGCGCGTATCGAGGTGCATGTCGGGGAGCTGAAGCAACTATTCAATTCGCTCGACCCCACCCCGTTTCGCGAGCGCGACCTCGATCCCCGCGCCGAGGAGTTCATTGCCGGCTGGGCGAGCGAGTTGCACGCGGAGTTACCGCTGTGCCTGGTGGTCCACGTCGACGGCCAGGCCCCGCCTGCGGCCGAGGTCGACGTCCTGCGCGAGGCGGTGAGGGAGTTCTTCTCGCAGCGCGCGGTGGTGACGCGGCGCCGCCTGCGTCAGCTGTTTCAAGTGGGCCGCACCAGTCTGTTGATTGGCATGGCGGCGCTGGCCGCCTCAATTGTGATCGGCGACATCGCCGCCAACCTGATGGACGGCGTACGTTTTGGGGGCATTGTCAGGGAGAGCCTGCTGATCGGTGGCTGGGTCGCAATGTGGCGGCCACTCGAGGTGTTCCTTTACGACTGGTGGCCGATCCGCGCCGAAGCGCGCCGGTTCGATCGGCTGGGCAACATGACCGTCCAAGTGATCGCGTCAGCCACCCAGCCATCGCCCTTCAGTGAACCGCCTTCACCTGCAGCGTGCGGATGAAGTCAACGAGCGAGTCGATGCGCCCCTTCACCGAGGCGGCATCGCCGCCATCGCGCGATCGCAGGAACGCGTCGCCCCACACCGGCATGTCGGGCCCGCCATGTCCGCGCACCGGCGTCTTGCCGTCGATGGTGTGGAACACGATCTCTGACGGGTACTCGCCGCCATTGCGTTTTGCGATCTCGGTCAGGTCGGCCGGCTTGCGGCGCATCGAGCTCGCGAGCGGTCCGTCGCCGCGGCCGGTCGGGCCGTGACAGGTTGCGCAGTAAGTGCGGAATACTTCGCCACCGGTGACACGCTGGCGCATTTCGGCCTGAGTTTGAGCCACAGGCTCCTGGGCCGATGCCGGCGTGGCGGCGATCGGCGCGAGGAGGCACGCAGCCAGGATGGCCGCCGCCACGACGCCGCGCTCGGTCAAGCGATCGGCCACAGCTTCCAGCGGCTCGCGAACGGTCAGGACCGGGCATGACGCCGTGCGCACGACGCGCTCGGCGACGTTGCCCATCAAGGCATGCATCAAGGGCCCGTGGCCGTGGGTGCCCATGACGATCAGGTCAGCCTTGCGACCGGTGGCCGCAGTGACGATGGCGCGCGGGGGGTTGCCGAACAGCACTTCGGTGGTCACGGCCACACCGGAGAGTTTCGGCACCAGCTTCACGAGCGCGCGTTCCGCCTCGTCGCCGAGCTGCTGGCTCCAATTCGAGTAGGCGATGGCGTAAGCGTCCATCGAGCCGGTCGTCAAGGCCGGCACCTCGCAGACGTGGATCACGTGCAGCGACGCGCCGAAGCGGGTGGCGAGGGCATGCGCATACTCGAGCGCGCGTGCGGAGTTCGAGCTGAAGTCAACGGGAACGAGAATGCTCTTGAAGTCGGGCGTCATGGCCTGGTCCCTTTCTGGATGACCGTTCGTCGGCTTCAAGGGCAACCTCCATGCCATGGCGTGATGTGCCGATTGCGTGGTGGCGAGGGTGTTTGCCCCGTCCGCGGCGCGACATTTCCAGCGGCCTGAGGATTTTTCCTCGCTGGCCCGGTCTGTGCAGGGCCAAGGCCGAGGACTCCTTGGCCGACCTGACCCCCTTCTTTGAACCGGACTGCGTGGCCGTCATCGGCGCCAGCCGCGAGCGCAAAAAAATTGGCTCGGAGATTCTCCACAACCTCATCGCCACAGGCTTCACTGGATCGGTCGTGCCCGTCCACCCGACCGCGGCATTCATTCAGGGTCTGAAGACGTATCCGCGAGTCGCCGAAATTCCCACCATGGTGGACCTGGCCATCATCGTCGTGCCAGCCGCGCAGGTGCCGGTCGCCGTGGACGATTGCCTGGCCGGGAAGGTTCCCGCTATCTGCATTATCAGCGCGGGTTTCGGCGAGAGCAGTGACGAGGGCCGTGCGATCGAACGCGAGCTAGTGCGCAAGATTCGAGGCGCGGGCAGCCGCCTGATCGGTCCCAACTGCATGGGGCTGCTCAATACTGACGCACGCTACGCGCTGAACGCGACGTTTTCGCCGGTCTACCCGCCGCCGGGCAGCGTGGCGATGTCGACCCAGAGCGGCGCACTGGGCCTGGCCATACTCGACTACGCCCGCCAGTTGAACATCGGTATCTCGAGCTTTGTCTCGGTTGGCAACAAGGCCGATGTCTCCGGCAATGACCTGCTGCAGTACTGGGAGAAGGATCCACGCACCGCGGTGATCCTTCTCTACCTCGAAAGCTTCGGCAACCCGTCAAAGTTCAGCCACCTGGCGCGTCGCATCAGCCGCACCAAGCCGATCGTCGCCCTGAAGTCTGGTCGCTCGCCGGCGGGCGCTCGCGCCGCCGCGTCCCACACCGGCGCCCTGGCCTCGTCTGATGACTTCGTCGACGCACTATTCCATCAGGCCGGTGTGATCCGCACCGACACAGTCACCGAGCTCTTCGATGTCGCCACCTTGCTCGCGCGGCAGCCCTTGCCGCAGGGTCGCCGCGTCGCGATACTTACCAACGCTGGCGGACCCGGTATTCTCGCTACCGACGCTTGCCTCGCAAACGGACTGGTGGCCGCGGGACTCAGTGCAGAGACCAAATCGGGGCTGAGAACGTTCCTGCCTGCCGCAGCGGCGGTCAACAACCCGGTTGACATGCTGGCGTCAGCTGAACCCGACCACTACCGGCGTGCGCTGCAACTGCTGCTTGCCGACTCCGAGGTCGACAGCGTGATTGCGATCTTCATTCCGCCCATGATCACGAGCGCAGACGAGGTGGCCAACGCAATCGCCGGGGCCGCCGCACAGGGTCCGGGCAAACCCGTGGCTGGGGTTTTCATGCGCAGCCACGCCGCACCAGAGTCGCTGGCTGCGGTGCCGTGCTACGCCTTCCCGGAACCAGCTGCCATTGCCCTTGCCCGCGTGGCAGCGTATGGCGAATGGCGCCGACAGCCGCTCGGGGAGATTCCGTCATTTCCTAACTTTCATCCAGGGCTGGCGCGCGCCGTAGTCGAGGCAGCGTTGGGACGAGGCGGCGGATGGCTGACACCAGTCGAAGCCAATGCCCTGCTGTCCGCGGCCGGGATCGCCACGCCGCGATCGCACGTCGCCACCTCGGTCGATGATGCCGTTGAAGCGGCCATGAAGCTGGGCTTGCCGGTGGCCCTCAAGGCGATCGGGGCGGCGTTGCTACACAAGACCGAACACCGAGCGTTGCGCCTGAACCTCGAGACGAAAGGTGCAGTGCGCTTGGCGGCCTGCGAGCTTACCAAGGCGCTTGGCGACCGCATGGACGGACTGTTGGTGCAGCCCATGGTCCATGGCGGCGCCGAGATGATGGTCGGCGCCATCAACGATGCCACGTTCGGCCACGTCGTCGTGTGCGGCAGTGGCGGGGTGCTGGTCGATCTACTCGCCGACTCGTCATGCCGGCTGCATCCGGTGACCGATCGGGATGCGCGAGAGATGGTGGAGTCCCTGAAGGGAGTCCGGCTGTTGCGCGGGTTCCGTGGCGCCGAGCCGGCCGACGAAGCGGCGTTCCGGGAGGCCATCCTTCGCATCTCCGCACTCGTCGGCCTTTGCCCTGAGATCCAGGAACTGGATCTCAATCCGATCAAGGTCTTGCCCGGCGGCGTGTCCGCGATTGACGTGCGGATCCGCGTTGCCTAGGCCTTCGCGGCCAAGACCATCGCGTCAGGAGCGATGAAGTCCCTTTCTTTCGTGCGTACCGCCAGCACCGGGCAAGGCGCCGTGCGCACCACGCGCTCAGCGGCACCGCCGAGCAGGAACTGCTTCACGGCGCCCCGTCCGTGCGTACCGACGATGATCAGATCAATGGCGTGCTTCCCGGCGTACTCAACAATGCCGTTCGCCACGTTGAGGCTGGTTTGAACTACCGGCACCACCTTCAATGTGCTCCGGTCATCATCCGTAATCAGGGCCGTGAGGTCGCGCGTCGCTGCTTTTTCCAGATCCTTCTGTAGCTCGGGGACAGCAAAGCCCACTTCAGGAGCGTATCGCATCATCACGTCTTCAACCACGTGCAAGACGTGCAGTGTCGCATTGTACGAACGGCACATATCGCGGCCGTAGGCCATCGCGACGGCCGATGGCTCGCCGAAGTCGGTGGCGACGAGAATGTTCTTCAGCACAACCATGGGAGTCCTCACATTGCCGGCGGAAGGGCCGACACTCGGGAATCAGCACGATGCATGCCACCGTCAGGCGTGGCGTGATTCTTGATATGTGACAGGCATGAAGCGAGTCACCTGCGCCGCCGATGGAGGTTTCGGGCCCAAGTGCCCGCAACCGATCGTGGCGGCCGGGAGATTCTGAGGACCGCCGTGAAAAAACACCCACTCCACGTGCTGGTCGTTGATGATGAACCGCTAATCCGCTGGTCGGTGACCGAAAGCCTCGCGGCGCTCGGCCTTGATGTCGAGCAGGCCAGTTGCGCCGCGGCCGCCCTGCAGCTCGTCACTTCCACCACCCTCGCGTTCGATGTGATCGTGCTGGATCTGCGACTGCCCGACATGAAGGACCTGTCGCTGCTGGCCACCATCCGACAACTGGTGCCCGACACGCAGGTCGTGTTGATGACGGCCTTCGGGACCCCGGAGATCATCGCGGAAGCACGGCACCTGGGCTTGCGCGGTGTGCTTTACAAGCCTTTCGAACTCGCCGAGTTGGCCAACCTTGTGATGGGCCGCCGGGTAGGACATACTGAAGCGTTTTCCTGAACCGCCGGCACCCATGACCGATCTTGCCCCTCGCACCGACCCGGCCGAGCGGCAGGTTTCAGCGCTGGTGGTCGACGATGAAGCCCTGATTCGCTGGTCGGTCGCCGAGACACTGACGACAATGGGCATCGCAGTAGTGCAAGCCAGCGATGCCGCGAGCGCAATCGACCGCATCAAGAATGCCGCCACTCCCTTCGACGTCGTCGTGCTCGACCTGCGGCTGCCGGACATGAACGATTTGACGCTGTTGCGACAGGTTCGTCAGTTGTTGTCCGGCGCATTCGTGCTGCTGATGACCGCATTCGGCACGCCCGAGATCATGGCCGAGGCGACCGCCATTGGCGCCAACGCCATACTCGTTAAACCATTCGAGCTCGAAGAGCTCACCAAGCTCCTGTCCCGCCGGAGCGGTCCGAATCCCTAGATGCCAAACGCCACCATCCTGATCGTTGATGACGAGCAACTGATTCGCTGGTCGCTCGCCAGCCGCCTGAACGACGAGGGCTACCGCACGCTCGAGGCGAGCACGGCCGCTGAAGCGCTGTCGCAGCACCGCGAGGGCGTCGACCTGGTGCTGCTCGACATCGGCCTGCCTGACGGCAGCGGCCTGTCGGTGCTCAAGCAGATTAAGGAGTCGGACCCCGACACCCTCGTGATCATGCTGACCGGGCAGCCCGGAATACAAACGGCGGTCGAGGCGATGAAGATGGGCGCCTTCCACTACGCCAACAAACCCTTCGACCTGGACGAAGTGGTGGTGCTGGTCGAAAAGGCACTCGAGACGACGCAGCTGCGCCGCGAAGTCCGCACGCTGCGGGCGCGCCAGGCGCAGCCGTACGGTCCCGACAGCATCGTCGGCGATAGTGCGCCGATCGTTGCCGTGCGTACCATGTTGAAGAAGATCGGCGTCAGCCCGGCGTCGACCGTGCTGCTGACCGGCGAGAGCGGTACCGGCAAGGACCTCGCCGCCAAGGTGATCCATTACAGCAGCAGCCGTGCCGCGAAGCCCTTCATGAACATTACCTGTTCGGCGCTGCCGGAAACACTGCTCGAAAGCGAGTTATTCGGGCATGAGCGGGGCGCGTTCACCGGTGCGGATCGGCAGAAGCGCGGCCTGCTGGAGTCGGCGGATGGCGGCACGGTGTTTCTCGACGAGATCGGCGAAATGGTGCCGCTGCTGCAGGCCAAGCTGCTGCGCTTCCTCGAAGAGAAGTCGTTCAAGCGAGTCGGCGGCGTCGCCGACGTCAAGGTTGACGTGCGCGTGATCGCGGCGACCAACCTCTCACTGCAGGAAGAGGTCAAGAAGGGACGCTTCCGCGAAGACCTGTTCTACCGGCTCAATGTGATGGCCGTGCCGCTGCCGCCGCTGCGCGACCGGCGCGATGACGTGCCGCGCCTGCTGCGGCACTACATCGACATTTTCAGCACCGAGTTCCGGAAGAAGATTCAGGGTGTCACCCCCGGCGCACTCAAGGCGCTGCAAGCGTACCCCTGGCCCGGCAACGTGCGCGAGCTGCGCAATGCAGTCGAACGCGCCATGCTGCTGACCGAGGGGAACGAGCTGGAGGAGTCGCACTTCCCCATGCTGAACACGTCTGACGCCGAGTTGTCGACGGGCATGGGACTGCCGGCCAGCGGCATCAACCTGGAAGAACTCGAGCACTCGCTGGTCGTGCAGGCCCTCGAGCGCAGTGGATGGAACCAGACCAAGGCGGCCACACTCCTGGGCCTCAATCGCGACCAGATTCGCTACCGCATCGAGAAGTTCAAGCTGGAGAAGACGGTAACTCCACCGTAACGATCGTGCCTCCCTCTGGCGGACAGTTCACGCTGATGCGGCCGTCATGCAATTCGACCAGGCGCTTGGCCGTGGCCATGCCAAGGCCGGTGCCGCGCGCCTTGGTGGTCTTGAACGGACGAAAGAGCGCGGCGCGGATCTCGACTGGAATGCCGGGGCCACGGTCGGCCACCTCGACCCGGTGCCAGGCGTCGGTCGCCTGAAGCCTCACCTCGATCGCCCCGCGGCCGTGCATGGCCTGCGCCGAGTTGATCAGCAGGTTCTGAAACACGATCATCATCAGCGACGGATCTGCCGGCACGGCAGGGGTGTGACCGGCGATCGTCACCTCGAGCTGGCCAAAGGCGGGGTCCGACTTCAGCAGGTTGACGACCGATGACAGCAGCGCGCGCAGATCGGTAGGTACTGTCTTCGGCTTGGGCGGGCGGGCAAACACCAGCAGGTCCTGGATCAGGGTGTTCAACCCGTCGATCCTGGCGATGATTTCCTTGATGATGGCGGCATCACCGGCGTCGCCCTTCATGCGCGACCCGATCACCTGGATGGCGCCGCGGACCGCCGCGAGTGGATTTCTCACCTCATGGGCAATCACCGCGGCCATTTCCCCCAGCCGGGCCATGGCGGTGGCTTCATGCAAGCGATCTTCGAGTTCTACGCGGCTCGACAGGTCGTGCAGGATTCCGGTGAAGTGTGCCTCGCCGTCAATCTTCATCTCGCCCACCGACAGGTGCAGCGGAAAAGTCTGGCCGTCCTTGCGCTTGCCGGTGACCTCCCGGCCAATGCCGATGATCTTGCGCTCGCCCGTCTGCAGGTGGTGCGCGAGGTAGCCGTCGTGGTGCGAGTGGTCCGGCTCGGGCATCAGGAGCTTGACGTTTTGCGCGATCACTTCGGGTTCGCTGTAACCGAACATGCGCTGCGCGGCGGCGTTGAACACCTCGATACGGCCGCGCGAATCGATCACGATGATGCCGTCGACGGCGGCGTCGATGACGGCGCGCCAGCGCGCTTCGGCAATGCGGCCGGGTGAGTCGGGCGTAGGGGTCCGTCCGGGCTCGCTCATGCCCCAACAGTGTAGCTCCGCTATCTTCTCAGCGCTTTCCTGAGCCGCGGCAGCGTGTGCAGGTAGGCCTCTGGATCGCCGTATGTGGCGAACGGCTCGTAGCGATCGTGGGTCCCGCGCACGCGCCGGGCGTGACGAATGGGGCACCAATACTGTTCGGTGCGGGCGGCAACCTCGCGAACGTAGGCCACCAGGCCATTGGTGTAACTGCAGAACAGGCAGTTCAGCTTCTCGATGCCGTTGAGGTAGGCAAGCTGGCCCCGATCGATCGCGAAGTACGCCGGCCGCCGCACCCGGGCGATGCGCCAGGCGCGAAAGCAGACCGCTTGGTACAGGGTGACCCAGGCATCGAGCAGCGCGAACGGCACGACGATCGAGTAGATCACCGGCGCCGTCAGCAGCGTCGGCATGTCGCTGCGCCAGAAATAAGGCCACAGTCCCGTGCGGAACCGCCGATGCCCGGCGCGCACCTTCGCGTTGCGTTGAGCCAATTGCCGAGCGTCACGCGTTCGTCTGCGATGTTCGCGCGGTTCCGGATCTACCGCCAACGCGCGTCGCTGGGGGCGAGGGACTGTGGCGAGCCTGGCCATCACTATTCCTCGTCGAGCCAGTCCTTCTGGTGACGGGCCTTCTGCAGCTCGCGGTTCGACTTGTGTTCGGGCTTGCGCGCGAGCAGCTCGAGCAGGTCTGACACGGTGACAATGCCGGCCACTTTGCCGTTGGCCGCAGTGACGACGAGCGAGCCGATTGATCGGCCTTTCATCAGGCTGGCGGCCCGCCGCACCGGCGTGCGCGTGGTCACCGTCAGCACCGGGCTGGTCATCAGGTCGCGCACCGTCGACTTGCCCAGCACCCTGGCCAGCTTCGGCCCGCCGAGATCGCGGTCGGAGACAATACCTTGCAGGCTGGCGCCGTCGGTCACCACGAGGTGATGAATCTTCTTCTGCCGCATGCGAGTCTTCGCTTCCGACGCGGCCACCTTCGGCTTGACGGTTTCGACGGCCTTGCTCATCACTTCGTAGACTCTCATCGCGACTCTCCTGGATAGGTGTCTGCCGCGGAATGTGCAAACTTGTTGCCGACACCCGGACATCGGCGAGCGAGCATCGGCACGAGCGGAGTTCGAACACCCAGGCCGCGAGACCCGATCGCGGTCCCGCAGCACCCGGCTCGCACGAGGAATAGTCCCCATCCCTGCGGGAGTTTTCGCTGCCGGTGGCCGACTTTCGGCTGAATCGGGCCGCAACCGGCTGGCACGGACGATGCTCTATCCGGGGTGACCATTTCGGGGAGCGCGAATCTATGAGAACCCTCGCCATCGGCTTGTTGGGATTCTTGCTGGCCCACGGCAACGCGGCGGCGCAAACGACGCAGGAGCAGGAACGCATTCTTCGCGCATTCCAGCAGAACGTCGCGGAGGTCGCGGAACAGCCCTACGGCTTCGGCGTGATTCCCGGTGCGCAGACGGCGCCAATGCCGCGCATCTTTACGCTGCCGGTGGCGACGGTCGTTCGCCAGGTCATTACCAGAGCGCTGGACGAACAGGTGCATGCGACCCACATGACCGGTGTTGGACTCGAGCTGCCGCTCGCCCATCACCCGGCGGTCCTTGAACCGTTCCCGGCCACCGAGCTGCACGAGTTCCCGGCGTTGCTGGCGCGGGCGCTACCGCCCCTGCCCCGCCGAATCGAGTACCGGTTGATTGGCAATGACCTGGTGCTTCGTGATGTTGACGGCGACGTCATTGTGGCAGTGCTGCGCGACGCAGTGGGCCGCGTCGCCACGGCCAGGCACTGAAACGAACGGGAGGAGGCGGTCATGTCGGTTCAGATCGGCGAGCCTTGCACGGTGTATGTGTTCCATCGCACCCCGATGAGCAAGCTTGAGCTCCGCATTCGAGGCGAATACCGGGAAATGCCCGGTATGCGCTTGAAGCCCGAACAGGCCATGCGCCTATGGGCGCTCGACCGCGACACGTGTCTGCACGCACTCGACGATCTCGTCCGCGAAGGATTCCTGCAGCGGGACGAGACCGGCCGCTATACGCGCGCAAATGGCGGGTACTGACCCGCCGAGGAGATTGTCATGCGTATCGTCACCGCCGCCACTCTTGCCGCGGCCCTCGCTGTGCTGACCGGCTGTGCCGCAATGAACGTTAGCTCGCACATCGAGCGCGGCACTGACTTCACCGATTACGTCAGCTACGACTGGGGGCCTCCCGACAACCTCCCGGTCGGCGATCCGCGGCTCGACAACAACCCCTTTTTTAACGACTACCTGCAAGGGGCAGTCGAGAAGAAGATGGCGGCCAAGGGCTTCGACCGTCTCACTGATGGTGGCGCCGACCTGCTGATTCACTATCACGCGAGCGTGAACCAGCGCCTTGACGTCTACCGGGCCGACCAGCAGTACGGCTACTGCTACGGCAACTGCGAGCCGCAGGTAGTGGACTTCGAGCAGGGCACGCTCGTGATCGACGTCGTCGATGCCAGGACGAAGAAAGTGGTGTGGCGCGGCTGGGCTCAAGACACCATGACCGGCGTCATCGACAACCAGGATCGGCTTCAAAAACAGGTCGATGAAGGCGTCACCAAGATGATGCAGTTGCTGCCCCGCGGCGGCGCCGCGCTCCGCTAGTCGGTCGGGCCGGCCGCCTCGGCGGCCGGCTACTCTACACCGTCATCCCGAACATCGATCCGACCAGGGCCGTGAGGCCCATGGCCAGTGCGCCCCAGAACGTCACGCGCATGGCCGCCCGAGCAGGAGGCGCGCCGCCAACCTTCGCGGCTAACGCGCCAAGCAGGAACAACAGCACGAGCGAAGCACCGGCGATCAGCGCCTGCGACTGGGCGGCCGGCGCCACCACCGCGACCACGAGCGGCAACGCCGCGCCCACCGCGAAACTGGCCGCCGACGCCAGCCCGGCCTGAACGGGCCTGGCGCTCAGCGTTGCGCTCAGACCGAGCTCGTCGCGCGCGTGCGCGCCAAGTGCATCCACTGCCGTCAACCGGGCCGCCACCTGATCCGCGAGCGGCTGGTCCAGTCCCCGCTTCACGTAAATTGCGGCCAGCTCGCGCTGCTCGAAGGCCGGGTCATCGGCCAGTTCCTGCCGCTCGAGCGCCAGCTCCGCCTTCTCCGAATCCCCTTGCGAGCTCACCGACACGTACTCGCCCGCCGCCATCGACACCGCGCCCGCCATGAGGCCGGCGACGCCGGCGACGACGATGTCGCGCGGGCTGGAGGAGGCGGCGGCCACGCCGAGCATCAGGCTGGCGGTCGAGATGATGCCGTCGTTGGCTCCGAGCACGGCGGCGCGAAGCCAGCCGATGCGATCGGTACGGTGCGACTCTTTTTGCGAATGCGGAATCATGAACGAGTCCTTCGGGAGTGGGGCCAGGTGGCGACCAGGACAGAACTTTGCAAACCGTCTGCCGGTCGGCCCGTACTAGAAGTCATGCATGGTGGCAGGCGGGAACGCGGCTCGCAGCGCATTCAGCACCGCGAGCATATCGATCGCTTCCTGAAGGATGGCGCCACCGACCGGTGTCAGGTAGCCGGCCGCCGCGAAGCCCATGCCCACCATGCTCACCGCCATGCCACCCACCGCGCTCTGCAGTGCGATCACCCGCATGCGCCGGGAGATGTGAATGAACTCGTCCACCTTCCCGAGGGAGTTTTCGAGGGCCACGACGCCGGCAGCCTCGGCGGTCACATCGCTGTGCTCGCCGATCGCCATCCCGACCGTGGCCGCCATCATCGCCGGGGCGTCGTTGATGCCGTCGCCGACGTAAAGCGTCGGCGCGAGCGCCGTTTCCGCTCGCACCAGCGCCAGCTTCTGTTCCGGCGTCTGGCCCGCGTGCACTTCGGTCACGCCGACCTCGCGCGCCAGGTATTCCACCTCCGACTCGCGATCGCCTGAGACGATCATCGTTCGGCGGAACTGGTGCTTCGGGCCCAGGTGCTGGACGAACGATCGGCTGTCGGGCCTGGGGGCATCACGAAACCGGAGGGTGGCGGCATAGCGCTGATCGATCGCGACCAGGCATTCGAGGCCGCCGGCGACAGCCGGAAACTGGACGGCAGCCGCAGGGTCTATCGCCAGCATCATCTTGCGGCTGGTCACCGCCACCTGCCGGCCCCGCACGGCGCCGCGCAAGCCTTGGCCGGGTGGCTCGGTCACCGCCGATGCTTCGGCGAGCACCAGTTGCTCGGCGCCGGCGAGGGCGAGCACCGCGCGCGCCAGCGGATGCTTCGAATAGCGCTCCAGGCTGGCGGCGGTGGCCAACACGTCGGCCCGGGCGAATCCTTCGGCCATCACCACCTCGGTCACCGTCGGCTCACCGAAGGTGAGCGTTCCGGTCTTGTCGAAGATCGCCGTGCGGCAGGCCGCGACCTGCTCGAGCACGACCGGGCTCTTGACGATGATGGCGCGGCGAGCACAGAGCGAGATCGAACCGACGATGGCGACGGGAATGGCGATCAGCAATGGGCACGGGGTGGCGATCACGAGTACGGCGAGAAAGCGCGTGGCCTCGCCGGTGGCGGCCCAGGCAGCGAGCGCCACCGCGAGGGCAATCGGCGTGTAGATGGCCCCCAGCGTGTCGCCCAGGCGGCGAAGCTGAGGCCGCGTCGCCTCGGAGTCGCGCATCACGTCCATGATCCGCGCGTAACGGGAGTCGGCGGCGCGCCGCGTCGTGCGGATCACCAGCACCGCATTGCCGTTGATCGCGCCGGAGATGACGCTCGAGCCGCAGGTCTTGGTGATTTCAAACGGCTCGCCGGTGAGGTACGACTCGTCCATCACGCCGTGGCCCTCGAGCACTTCGCCGTCGACGGGGCAGATCTCGTGGGGATGGATGACGAGGTGGTCGCCAACCGCGATGGCATCGAGTGAGACGTCGGTGGTGGTCGCGCCCTGCCGGCGATGCGCGACGAGCGGCACGCGGCGGGCGAGCGCGTCGAGCACCGACGATGCGCTGCGCAGCGCATAGCTCTCCAGGGCGGCGCCACCGGCCAGCATCAGCACGATGATCGCGCCGGCGAGATACTCCCCGAGCCAAAGCGAGGTGACGATCGAGATGCCGCCCAGCAGGTCTGACCCGAACTCGCGCCGCAGGAACTTCCGGCCGAGGTCGTAGATCAGCGGCGCGCCACCGAGGAGCATGGCGCCCAGGAGTGGCAGGTTGGCGATGGCCGGGCTGACGCCGGCGGCAAAGCGAAGCAGGAGGTGCGCGGCAATGGCGACCGCGCAGGCCACGGCGATCGCGGTGACGCCGGTGGGGATTATGTCGCTGCGACGCGGATTATTCCCCATTGGTCCTTACCGAAACGCTCGTATGTTGGTTCCGCATCCTACGGCCGAGTCTTTGCAGTTGGTTGTGCAATAAGGGACAGCGACCCAACCGCAATTGAGGGCAGATTGTTCGGGTACGTATCTTTCATGGAGGCAGACAGCATGGCTCGGTTGATTCGGTTGGGCGGACTCGTGGCAGTGGTCCTGTTCGTTGGCGGCGTGGGGTCTGCATCCGCGCAGGCGGCAGCGGCCGCTCCAATGGAGAAGGGTGCGGCAGTATATGCAGCCCAGAAATGCTCCATGTGTCATTCCCTGGATGGCAAGGGGCAGGCCAAGGGTCCGCTGGATGGTGTCGGCACCAAGCTGACGGCCGAAGAAATTCGTTTGTGGATTGTTGACCCGGTCGAGATGACCAAGAAGACCAGCGCCACGCGCAAGCCGGTGATGCGCGCCTACCCGAAGTTGCCGAAGGAAGATCTCGACGCCCTGGTGGCGTTCCTGGTCTCGAAGAAGAAGTAGCCGACACCACGAACATGCGTCTCGACCTGCCCTCAGCCGCCAGGAATCCGATCAGCCTAATCGGCGTGGCTCTTGCGACGGCGACCGCGGTCGTATTCCTGGTCTTGTTGGCACTCGATCTGGGGGGCCAGATCCGGAACCCGTACTTCGGGCTGTTGCTCTTTGTTGCGGTTCCGGCGGTGTTCCTGCTTGGGTTGCTGTTGATTCCCGTCGGCGTGTGGCAACGACGCCGCCGTCTCGCGGCCGGGCACGGCGCGGAAGACTGGCCGGTCATCGATCTGCGATTGCCACGGACTCGCACGGTGGTCTTCGTTGTCAGCATGCTGACCATCGTGAACGTCCTGATCGTCTCGCTCGCAGCATATGGCGCGGTGCACCACATGGAATCGGCCGAGTTCTGCGGCACCACCTGCCACACCACCATGGAGCCGGAGTACGCGGCCTACAAAGTCAGCGCGCATGCGAAGGTGTCGTGCGTGTCGTGCCACGTCGGCCCCGGCAGCGAGGCACTGGTCGCATCGAAGATCGCCGGCACCCGCCAGTTGTGGCAGCTCTTCACCAACAACGTGCCCACGCCGGTGCCCGCACCCGTTCACAACATGCGGGCGGCGCGCGAGACCTGCGCCACCTGCCACTGGCCCGAGAAGAATCACGGCGACAAGCTGAAGCAAATTCGCGAGTACGCGGACGACGAGAAGAACTCCGAGACCGTGACGACGCTGCAGGTGCACGTCGGGGGTGGCGATACCGAGGAGGGCATCGGCCGCGGCATCCATTGGCACATGAACCTCGACAACCGGATCGAATACATCAGCACGGATCCGCAGCGGCAGGTCATTCCATGGGTCAAGCTGACCGATCGCGCCGGCAAGGTCACCGAGTTCACTGTCGACGGCACGACGCCCGACGACCTGGCCAAGGGCGAATACCGCGTGATGGATTGCCTGGACTGCCACAACCGGCCGGCGCACACCTTCGAGCCGACGGCTGAACGTGCCGTCGACAACGCGATCGCGCGCGGCGAGATTCCGCGCAGCCTGCCGTTCGTCCGCCGCGAGTCGGTCGCGGCCCTCAAGACCGTCTATCCGTCAAAGGACGTCGCCCTTTCCGGGATCGCGGCGAAGCTGCGCGAGGTTTACCACCCTTCCGCGGGCGAGGCGCCGAAGGCCATGTTCCGCACCATCGAGGCCGTGCAGGGACTGTACGCCACGAATGTCTTCCCGGCCATGAAGGTCGGTTGGGGCACCTATCCCAACAACATCGGCCACATGGCGTCGCAGGGGTGCTTCCGCTGCCACGACGAGAACCACAAGGCCGCCGGCGGCAAGACCATCGCGCAAGCCTGCGATTCGTGTCACGAGATGAAATGACAAGCAGTAGGGAGGGCGGGACTTCAGTCCCGCCGAGGAAGAGGCTGACGTGAGAATGCGACCAATTGCGTTCATGAACATCGCAGCCGCGCTGCTGTTCTCAGGCACGCTGCTCGCGGCAGCGGGCGCCTCGGCGCCGGCACCGATACCGGCAGCAGCGCCTGCGGCAGAGGCAACGCCGCCCGCGGTAGAGGCAGCGGAGC
Source organism: Acidobacteriota bacterium (assembly GCA_031364805.1). Lineage (GTDB taxonomy): Bacteria > Acidobacteriota > Vicinamibacteria > Vicinamibacterales > UBA2999 > 12-FULL-67-14b. Next base: position 1,073 of record JANLWW010000072.1, on the reverse strand, counting down.
AAGCGCCGCAGACTGCCCCGCCGCCACCGCAAGCCGGCTATATCGGCGACGAGGCGTGCGCCACCTGTCACACGGGCTACGACATGTCGATCAAGGCGTCGAAGCACGGCCAGTCGACAGACCCCCGCACGCCGGCGGCCGCCCAGGGTTGCGAGAGCTGCCACGGGCCCGGCGAGGCGCATGCCAGCGATCCCGAGAAGATCAAACCGAAGCAGTTCGACAAGCTGTCGGCCAAGGCGGTGACTGAAACCTGCGCCACCTGCCACAACCGCGGCACGCACGCCTTGTGGCAAGGCAGCCAGCACGAGGCCCGCAACGTGTCGTGCGTCACTTGTCACAGCGTGCACAAGCCGAAGTCGGCGAAGGCGCAGCTCAAGACCGCGAACCAGCAGCAACAGTGCATGTCATGCCATCGTGACAAGGTGGCCAAGCTCGATCGCTCGGGACATATGCCAGTGCGCGAGGGCAAGATGGAGTGCTCGTCGTGCCACAACCCGCATGGCTCAACCAACGTGCGGCTGCTCAAGGCAGGCAACTCGATCAACGAATCGTGCGCCACGTGCCATACCGAGAAGCGCGGACCGTTCCTGTTCGAGCATGCCGGAGTCAGCGGCGAGAGCTGCGCGACCTGCCACGATCCGCACGGTTCGAATAACGATCGCATGCTGGTCGCGAAGCTGCCCTTCCTCTGCCAGCGTTGTCATAACCATACGCGCCACCCGTCGACGATCTACGACGGCAAGGTCCTGCAGAGCAGCAATCGCCTTTTCAGTCGAAGTTGCGTCACGTGTCATTCCGCGATCCACGGCTCGAACCATCCGGCCGGATCGACGTTCCTCAGGCAATAACGGGGCGATCATGCACAAGACATCCATCATCGTCGCCGCCCTGCTGATCGTTTCTGCGACAGCCGCGCAGGCGCAGGACCCACCCTCGATTGCGGCGCCGACCGACCCGGTCGAGATCGCCCGCAGCGAAACCACCGGCAAGTGGTACGGCCACGTCGATTTCGGCGCGCGTGCCACCACCGTCGACGGCGACGAAGCTCGCTTCCAGCGTTTTCGCGATTTGCG
>JANLWW010000124.1:0-23785 GCA_031364805.1 Acidobacteriota bacterium | reverse complement strand
CTCGCAGTCACAAGCAACGAAGTTAATCATTGAAGGCGGCCGGGTCGTCGGCGTCGAGTACTTGCGCGACTGCACGCCTGGACAAGCGCGGGCGACCCGCGAGGTGATCGTCAGCAGCGGCGTCATCGACTCGCCCAAGTTGCTGCTGCTGTCGGGCATTGGCCCGGCGGATCAATTGAAGGCGCTCGGCATTCCAGTCGTCGCTGACCTGCCGGGGGTGGGAAAGAACTTCCAGGATCACCTGAAGCTGTCGGTCCGATGGAACGGCAAGACCGAACTGCCGGGTTCAACCGTCACTGCGGGCCTGTTTACGCGCTCGAGCCAGGACGCCTGGGGCAACGCGCCCGACTTGCAGTTCTACGTCGGCCGCGGCGTCGAGACACCAGACAAGTTCGTCACCATCACGGTGTCGCTGGTGCAGCCAAAGTCACACGGTGAGATTCGCCTGCGATCCGCCGACCCGCTGGCCGCGCCGATCATTCGCGCCAACTACCTGCAGGAGCAGGCCGACGTCGAGGCGTTGGTGCGCGGCGTGAAGCTGGCGCGCTGGTTCAGCGAGGCCGATGCCTATCAGCCGCTGATCGCCGACGAGATCCTGCCCGGGCCGGCCATGAAGAGCGACGCCGATCTTGCCACCTTCGTCCGCCGCGACTCGGACACGATTTATCACGGCGCTTGCACGTGCAAGATGGGACCCACCAGCGATGCCGCCGCGGTCGTCGATCCCACGCTGCGCGTCCGTGGTGTGCAGGGACTGCGGGTCGCGGATGCGTCGATCATGCCGGAAGTGGTCAACGCCCCCACCAACGCGGCCTCGATCATGATCGGCGAGAAGGCCGCGCTGTTTCTCAGGACCTGAGCAGTCGCCGCAGGATCTTGCCCGACGGCGACTTCGGGATGGTGTCGGCAAAGACCACGTAACGCAGCCGCTTGTAGTGCGCGACCTGGCCTGCCACGAAGGCCATCACCTCTTCGCTGGTCAGCGGCTCGCGCACCACGATCACCGCCTTCGGCACCTCGCCACAGTCATCGTCCGGCACCCCAAACACGGCGGCGTCGGCAATTTTCGGGTGCTTGAGCAACAGCGCTTCCAGTTCCGCGGGCGCAACCTGGAACGCCTTTACCTTGATCAACTCTTTCAGCCGATCGACAATCTCGAGGTAGCCCTCGGCATCGATCGCGCCAATGTCGCCGGTGTGCAGCCAGCCATCGGCATCGATGGTCCGCGCAGTGGATTCGTGGTTGTTCAGGTAGCCCTTCATCACCTGCGGTCCGCGAATCCACACCTCGCCGGCCTCTCCTTCGCCAAGATCGGCGCCGGTTACCGGATCGACAATGCGCATTTCGGTGGAGGGCGCGAGCATGCCGGCCTTGCCGGCGCGGCCGCCACCAAACGGTGTGTAGTGGGTGACCGGGCTCAGTTCGGTCATGCCGTACCCCTGACGAACCTTGAGGGACAGGCGCACCTCGACGGCAGTGGTGATCTCGCTGCCCAGCGGCGCGGCGCCCGAAAACAGCGTGTGCACGTTCGACAGCTTGAAGTTATCAACCATCGGGTGCTTGGCAAACGCGATCACCACCGGCGGCACGACGTGCGCGATGCCAATCGGGTAGTTCTGCAGAATGCGCAGCACCGTTTCCAGATCGAACCGGGGGAGCGTGACCACCGCCGCGCCCCGCAGCAGCCCGTGGTTCATGATCACGACCATGCCGTAGATGTGGAAGAACGGCAGCACACCGAGCAGTGCCCGGATCTCAGACGACTCCATCGCGTCGATTTGCAGCAGATTCGCCACGATGTTGCGATGGGTCAACATCACGCCCTTCTGCAAACCCGTCGTCCCCGACGAGTACGGGAGGACGACGATGTCGTGATCGGGGTCGATCGTGACGGCTGGTGGATCAGCGTCAACCATGGTCGAGGCTAGCGACGCGACCCCGTCGGCTTCGTCGATAGTAATCACGTCAACCGGCACGCCCAACGTCGCGATCGCCTCGCGCGCCTTGTCGAGCAGCGCGCTGGTCGTCACAATCATTCGCGCGTCAGCATCCTTCAGCTGATGAGCGACCTCGGCAACCGTGTAGGTCGGGTTGACCGTCGTCAAGATGGCGCCGAGGCGAGACACCGCGTGGAAGACCACGGCGTATTCGGGCGAGTTGGGTGACCAGATCGCGACGACGTGACCCTGGCGGATGCCGCCACGAGACAAGCCGGCGGCGAAGCGTCGGGTCTGATCGACTAATTGGACGTAGGTGAGCACACGCCCGGTGGCTCCTTCAATCAGGGCCGGGGCATCACCGCGCGCAGCCGCGCCCGATAGGACGAAGTCGTGCAGGGCGAGTCGGGGAATATCGATTGGCGGATACGGGCTGCGAAACACCATCTGGACCCTCTTGGCAGACATGTGCTGCCGGTGAGGGCCGGAGAGTATGTCGCAAGCCCGACCGCGGTCAACTAGGCCACAGATTCAGACCGATTTGACACCGATCTGACTCCACCTAGTTCGCGACGACGTCGCGCGAGACCTCGCGGACCATCTCGCCCACTTCACTTTCCTGGGCGACCATGGCCACGTCGGCCTGCGAGATGATGCCGCAGCAGCAACCACTGGCGTCAACCACTGGAACGCGGCGAATCTGGTGCTCTTCCATCTTCGCGACCACGTCTTCGAGCGATGCGTCCTCCGTGACCGAAATCACCGGCTGCGTCATGGCGTCCTTCGCGGTCGCGGTGGCCGTATTGGTACCCTTGGCGACAATGCGGCAGACGATGTCGCGGTCGGTGACCACGCCGATGAGCTTCTGGTCGCTATCGACGACGGGAATTTCGCCGCAGTCGCACTCGACCATCAGCTTGGCGACGTCGTTAAGGGGTGTGTCCGCAGTGCAGCACTGCGGATCGGCGGTCATGAGGTCTTTGGCAAGGTTCGACATGCCCGCTGCTGGTGCAAGAACGTGACCAGCGGGAACGGGGTGCGGAACGGTGCGTAGGGTGCCTGAGTGCCTAGGCGTGGGTGCCCACGGTGCCAACAATGCCAGCTTTCGGTGTTGCCAGCAGCAGCCTGTTCTTCGCGGTGATCTCGGCCGGGATGGTTTGCGTCCACACCTTGTAGCCCTGCTGCCCCAGGCGCACGGCGCGCAGGATGTCGATGGCCAGCGGGCCATCGACCCAGCCCGACAATGAGCCGGCGTCGTTGGCGAGCAGGTTGTGACAACAGGGGAGCACGGCCACACGCGCGCGAACGGCCGCGGCTCGGTCGAGCACCACGTCGGTCAAGGCGCCGCAGGCATGGCTCGAGACGACCACATCATCAGCATGGAGTTCGATGGCGTCGAGAGATTGCTCCTCGAACCTGATTCGGTCGCGAATGCGAGGCCATGAGTCGAGCAAGGCCTCGTGCACCCTGGCACAGGACGCAGGTAACCGGGTGTCCACCGCAACTGCCTCTGGCGAGGTGTCGTCGAGAATTATCAGAATCTGGCTGAGCAGGCCATGCCCCGCGCCCAGGTCAACGACGCGGCCGCCGCGAAAAAGCCGACGCGCGCGACGAGCGACCTCCCAGGCTTCGTAGAGTTCCTTGCGCGGCAGGCATCCGGCGCGGCACACGGCTCGGCCGATGCGATCGAACAGGGTCTCCCCTGCAAATCGTCGAAGATCGTGTTCGGTCAGGCGCTCCCGTGAGGCATGGGAGAACGTCGTCATGGCTGTTTCATATTGCGATGTTCATATGGAATTGGTCCACAGCGTTAACCCCTTAATCTGCAAAGCGATGGCGCCGTAGTAGCATGCGGGTGCATGTCGGGAAGTTTGAAAGTCGTGTTTGCGGCGGTCCTGTTCGGGTTGTTCGGCGGGCAAGTCGAGGCGCAGTCGATTGACGCCGGCGGACCGCCGGTGATGAGCGATGGCCGGCCGTTACCGATCGCGCCCGCCGTCATCGCACGCAACGATCGCGGCGTCACCGTGCGGGCAACGAGAATCACCTCGCCAATGACCATCGACGGCCGTCTGGACGAGGCCGTCTACACACAAGTCCCCGCCATCACCGAGTTTGTCCAGCAGGAGCCGCAAGTCGGCGCTGCCGTCTCAGAATCTACCACCGCGTGGGTGTTCTACGACGACGACAATTTCTATGTCGCGTGCCGCTGCCTGATGGCCGATCCCCGTCAGATCGTCGCCAACGACATGCGCCGTGACAGCACCAACCTGCGGCAGAACGACAACTTCGGCGTGTTCCTTGACACCTTCCATGACCGCCGCAACGGCTACCTGTTTTACATCTCGCCGGTCGGCGGCATGTTCGACGGGGCGACGGCGAACGAGCGGACCAATAACGCCGACTGGAACACGATCTGGAACGCGAAGGTGACGCGATCGCCTGAAGGATGGGTCGCCGAGATCGCGATTCCGTTCAAGTCACTGCGCTATCAACCAGGCCGCGAGCAGACCTGGGGGATTAACCTGCGGCGAACCATCCGTGGTCGAAACGAGTACGCCTACATCGCGCCGATCAGACCCGAATGGGGGGTCGGCGGCTTCTTCCGCGCGTCGGCCGCCGCGACGCTGGTGGGCCTCGAGGTGCCGACCTCCGGTAAGAACCTCGAGATCAAGCCGTACGCGGTTTCGCGGCTGACTACTGACACGCTGGTCACGCCTCAGCTTCGCAACGATGTCAGTCGCGACCTGGGTCTCGACGTCAAGTACGGGGTCACCAAGAGCCTGACCGCCGACTTCACCTACAACACCGATTTCGCGCAGGTTGAAGTCGACGAAGCGCAGGTCAACCTGACGCGCTTCAACTTGCAGTTTCCGGAGAAGCGCGAGTTCTTTCTCGAGGGCCAGGGCATCTTCGCTTTTGGAGGCGTGGGCGGTTTCGGCGCCGGCGGCGGTGGTGACGCGCCGACGATCTTTTACAGCCGCCGCATTGGCCTGCAAGGCAGCAGCGCCGTTCCCATTGGGCTTGGCGCGCGACTGGCGGGACGAGTCGGCCGCTACAGCATCGGCGCTCTGAATATTGGGACCGATCGGCTGTCGTCGCCGGCGGTCGCGCCTACCAACTTCACGGTGCTCCGCGTGCGGCGGGATGTGCTGACGCGCAGTTCGATCGGCGCGCTCTTCACGCAGCGGTCGGTCTCGAGGGTTGGCCCGGGCAGTAGCCAGGTGTTTGGTCTCGACGCCAACTTTGCGTTGTCCCAAAATACCAGCCTCGGCGGGTATTTCGCGCAGTCTCGCACCGAGGGCCTGGCTCGCGATGCCGCCAGCTATCGCGCCAACTTCAACTACGCTGCCGACCGCTACGGCATCCAGGTTGACCGGACCGTGGTCGGCGATAACTTCAATCCTGAAGTGGGGTTTCTGCGACGAACGCAGTTCCGGAGCAACTACGGATCGCTGCGCTTCAGCCCTCGGCCCAAGCGCAACTCGAAGATCCGGCAGTACTTCTACGAGACCACGATCGACTACATCACCAACAACCAGGATCAACTCGAGTCACGGGGAGTCACCGCGTCGGCGCGAATGGAACTGCAGAATAGCGACTCGTTTGGCCTGACCTACTTCAGCGAGTCTGAGTTGCTGCAACGGACGTTTGTGCCGGCGCCTGGGATCTCCGTTCCGGCGGGACGTTACTCGTTTCAGCATGTCCGCGGGTCGTGGAGTCCAGGCCAGCAGCACAGGTTATCCGGCGTGCTGGCGGTGGACGTGGGGCAGTTTTATGACGGGAGCCGCCAGACGGCATCGGTGAACGCGAGGCTTGGCATCACCAATCAGCTGGGCGTCGAACCCAACATCTCGCTGAACTGGTTGGAGCGCCTCGGCGTCCGTGAAACGGTCCGTGTCGCGGGCGCGCGCGCGACGTTCACGATGACACCGCGGATGTTCGTCGCGGCGCTCGTGCAGCATTCGTCAACCAACAAGTCGCTGGCCGCCAACCTGCGCTTCCGCTGGGAATATCAGCCCGGCAGCGAACTGTTCGTCGTCTACTCCGATGCCCACGACACCTCGGACCTCGTGAGCCCTTACCTGCTGCAGAACCGAGGGTTGGTCGTGAAGGTCAACAAGCTACTGCGGTTCTAGCCGTGGCTACTGGTCGGTGCGAGGCGAAAAGCGATAAAGATGGGGAGATTGAGGGGCCCGGGGGTCTCTCCGCTTGCCCGCCGCCGGAGACGTCACCTATAATCGGAGGTTCCTACACCCTACTGGGAGGTCGTTCAACGGTAGGACAGCAGACTCTGACTCTGCTTATCGGGGTTCGAATCCCTGCCTCCCAGCCAATCTCTTCCGGTGGAGAGACCTCTCACTCCGTAGAACGCCAGTTCTCGGTCAAACCTTACAACTGGTCCCGGCTGGTCCCTATGGCCTTCTCAACATCCGCCAGGGTGATCATCATCGTCATCGTATCGACGGGCGACTCCGCAAAGCCGTGGTGAACGTAGAAGCGTTTCGCCTCCTCTGAAATGGCGTGCAGCAGGATCGCGCGGATGCCCACGGTTTCCGCCACGGCGAGCGTTCGCAAGAGTGCATCCCGGAGGAGCGCGGAACCGAGGCCGATCCCTTGATGCGCCCGATCGACGGCCAGCCGAACGAGGACCATGACGGGGATCGGCTCCGGCATGTTGCGCCGCACTCTGCCGGTGGTGGCGTGAGCGATGGCGCCGGTGGCCAGCGCGTAGTAGCCGACCACACGTCCATCACTGGTGACCACGAACGTCCGCGATGCGCGGCTCCCCTCGTTCTGTAAGGCTCGCCGTTTCAGCCAGTCGTTCAGTTCAGGGACGGCGCAGTCGAAGGCCGAGACGTCGTGGTCGCTGGTGAGATGCTGCGGCGAACCGACCGGACCGCTCATCGCTCCCAGGGCGCGCGCTTCGCGAGCAGCTTCCGCAGACGCGGGTTGTCCGCCGGCGAAGCATCGAGCGCCTTGGCAAATCGTCGGAAGGCCGCGTCGTCCAGGTGGAACAGCCGGCGATCCAGCAGGACGGCCTCGGCCTCGCGGGTGGCGGCGTCCAGCATGAACTCCGTCCGGTCCTTCCCCAGGGCCTCGGCGGCGCGATCGATCAGCGAGCGACGCGCCTCGTCCGTGCGCAGATTGATGACCCGGGTTCGTGCGGTCGCGGTTGCCATGATGGACTCCTGGTGGCTCGGCGCTTCAAGTGCCGATGCCATGACGATAACTGGATGTATACACGTTGTCAACACGTCGCCATGGCCTGGCGGCGGGCGGCAAGAGGGCCAGAGAACGGGATGTCCAGCGCCTTGCGCGGTACTGCCAGCCGTCACTACCGCGAGCGAATCGCACGGCCCGGCGCCACGCCGTCGACCAGCGCCTCGTCGCGGACGACGAAGGTCCCGCCGACGAGCACATGGCGAATCCCTTCAGAGTACTGAGCCGGACGCTCGTAGGTCGCGCGATCGATCACACGCGCCGGATCGAACACCGTGATGTCGGCATCCATCCCTGCCGCGAGGCGTCCCTTGCGACGCATCGCCGGCACGTACGGGTCGAGACGCTCCGCCACCATCACCGTGATCTTGCGCAGCGCGGTCATCAGATCGATCACCTTCTCCTCACGCACGTAGTGGCCAAGGAGGCGGGCGTAGGTGCCGACGCCGCGCGGGTGGCCGCCGCCGCTGGTCAGCGGCACCCCGTCGCTGCCGACCATCACGTGCGGGTGCGACAACGCCGCTCGTACCGACGCTTCCGGAATCATGTGAATGACGACCAGCCCGCCCTGCTTGCGATAACGGGTGAAACTCTCCGCCGTCAATCGCTCGCCCGTCGGCGGCCACTGCACGTCGCCGAAGCCGACCGCGAACCGCTCCTGCCAGCCGGGTTCGAATAATGCGGACTGCAGGTACGTCGACGCGGCGGTGTACGGATACACCTCGGTGGTGACGTCCAGGCCGCGGGCACGCGCGCCGTCGATCATCGCGAGCAGCCTCGGCGTCTGCCGCAATCCCATGCTGCCGATGTGCACGATGTGCACTGCCGCCCCGGTGGCGGCAACGTTGGCCAGCACTTCCTGCAACCCGTCGATGCTGCCGCCTGGCTCGACCTCACCCGCCGATCGCATGTGGATGAAGGCCAGCGCCTTGTGCCGGGCGGCCAGTTCGAACACCCGCAGCAGCTCGTCGCGGCTGGCGCCGGGCGTGTAGGCGGGGCCCATCCCGATGCCAAGGGCACCGGCGGCGAGGCCGCGCTCGAGACGCGCGATCATCGCGTCGATCTCCGGGTTCGACGCTTTTCGAAACGACCAGTCGGGACGCGGATCGGCGGTGGATTGGCGGGTCGCGTTGATCTCCTGCCACGATCCTTTCTCGTGCATCACCGACACCCGCGCGTAGATGTGTCCGACCGTCGCGCCGTAGTTGATGAGCGCGCGGCCCTCGCGCGACGAATACCAGTCGTCGATTGGCATGGCGCCGCTCTCGAGCTCGAGCGCCGTCGTCACGCCGTCCCGCGCCTGGTAGCGATTGCCGTCCATCGTCTGCCAGTGGGCGTGCGGATCGATGAAGCCCGGCGCGACAATGAGACCGGTGACGTCAAGGGTCGCCGTGCCTGTGAGCGGCGCCGCGCTGACCGCAGCGATCGAGCCGCCGCGGATACCGACATGGCGCACCGCATCGAGCCCCGATGCCGGATCCATCACCCGGCCGCCGGCCAGGACGACGTCGTACGGACCGGCAGGCTGGGAGGCCGTGACGGCGAAGCCGGCTCCCGCGGCGAGCGCCAGAGCGCAGAGTAAGGAGCTGCCGGTCATCCTGGCGCGCGTCGTCATCTTGAGGATCATCGGCGCCGATCCTAGTCGAACTACCGTTCAGCGATGAAGTCTCAGGGATCTGAAGGCAATGGAGTTCCAACGGCCACCTCGGTCGAGAGGCCAGGCGGGACACCGGAGGTGCGGCGCACCGTGGATGCGATGGTGGCAAGGCTGTCTGGGCAACAGAGGAGGGCGCACCCTCACCGTTGGTAGCCAGTTGCGGGAATCGTCCCGGCACTCCCTGCTCAGGCTGCTGCCGCTGAAGTGCTGAAGATCGCTCAGCCGAAGGCGTCGGCGCTGGTCCGAGGCGCGCTCGCGTTTGTCCCCCATTTCCGACGGTATATACTGCGCGGCGTCGCACGACAGCCGGGTTGCGTGGATGGGCCACGCACTCCCCTTCAGCCTACGCCTGACGAATCGTCGTCTCGCAAGGAGTCCCTATGCACGGTCGACTCGTACTTGGAATGTTGGTGCTCGCATCGCTGTCGGGGTGCTCTCAGCCGTCGGCCCCGCCCCCGCAGCGCGAGACGCCGCCGCCTGATACACGGGCCGCCGATGAGGCGACGATTCAGGGCCTCGTGAAGGACTGGTCCGCGGCCGCGCAGGCCAAGGACGCGGAGAGATTCGCGGCGATGTATGCCGAAGACGCCACCGTCATGTTCGCTGGACAGCCGGACATCAGCGGCCGCACCGCAATCCGCGAGGCGCTCCGTGGGATGATGCAGGATCCGAACTTCGCGCTGCAGTTCGCCGCGAAGAAGATCGAGGTGGCCCGCTCAGGTGATCTCGCGTACGACACCGGCACCTACACGATGACGCTCAGCGACGCGAAGAAGAAGCCGTCGACCGAGCAGGGTAACTACGTCGTCGTCTGGAAGAAGCAGGAGGGCGGCACGTGGAAGGTCGTTGTGGACGCACCGATATCCGATCCGCCGCCCGCGGCCAAGTAGGCCGAGTTGCACCCGATGGCAAGGCGGTGGCCAGGGGCGGCAAGGTGATGGAGCAGGCGATCCAGGTGGGCGAAAAGACCTTCGCCAACTACCAGCTCGAAACGCGCGCGCCGCTGAGGTAGGATTCACCACCGCCACCGCAGCCTTTCCCTGGAGCGACGACCATGTCCGATACCACCGCGATCAACGCCACGACCCTCAGCTGCTCTATCACCTGCAAGGGCCTGGAGGCGTCGATTCGCTTCTACCGCGACGCCATCGGCTTCGCAGTGCTGCAGAACTACGAGCACGAGGGCAAGGTGGTGGCTGCGGTGGTCGGCGCCGGCGACTGCCGCATCGTCCTGAACCAGGACGACGGCAAGCTGGGGTGGGACCGGGTCAAGGGGCAGGGCTTCTATCTGCAGTTCAATGTCGCCGGCGCGGCGGACGTCGACGCGGCGGCAGAGCGGATCAAGGCGGCCGGCGGGACGCTGATCGACGAGCCGGCGGACCGCTCCTGGGGCGTGCGGATGTTCCAGTTCAGGGACCTCGACGGCTTCAAGCTGGGCGTGTCGACGCCGCTGGCGGGCTGAAAGGCGACTGCTCGACACGCCGATGGCCATTACTGCGGACGATCCGCCGCCCCACCTCGTCGCCGCCCTGGCCGGCCGATACACCCTGCTCGCCGCACTGGGCGCTGGCGGAATGGCCACCGTATACCGAGCGCGCGACGAACGGCACGACCGGGACGTGGCGCTCAAAACGCTCCGTCTACTCCGCGCGGAGCAGTAACAACGGGTCGTGTCAAAACTAGCGAACAGCCGACCGTTGAACTAGCATTCAGCCGCCTTCATCCACTGGCCCAGTGCGAGCTCGCTGGGACGCGGCCTCGCTTCGTCTTGCAAGAACTGCGACGACAGGCCAGCTGGCGTCCATTACCGATCGAGTTCTTTCACTTCCGAGATCGTGACGACTTCGAGGTCGACATTGTGATGGAGCGGGGCATGGGGCCATCGCTGGTGTCGAAGTGAAAGCGGCCGCATCAGTGGGAGAGTCGGATCTTCGGGGATTGCGGAAGCTACGGGATGCCGCTGGCAGTCGTTTCGCCGAAGGTGTCGTGCTTTACGACGGTGCCGCTGTCATCCGCTTTGAGAGTGACCTGTTTGCAGTGCCCGTTCGGTGAGCCGCTGGTCATGCTGCCGTTACCAACCAGTTGCGAAGACCGTCCCAGAGACCCAGCTATTCAAATGAATCGAACGACATTCGCCGTAACGCCAAAGCCGTCTACGAGTTGCGAGTTCTAGACTCGACTGCAACTCCTTGGTGGGTCCGGCCGCATTGACAGCTTTGAATCGGGCTAACCGTAGAGAACGGTTTGAGTTACCGGCGCGCGCTACGGTTCGAATCCCAGACAGACTTGGCCGGTACAAAGGCCGTCACGTCCACGAACGCGGCACTGACTCCGGTTGCGGCAGACGAGGTTCTGCCACCCTACCGAACGCGATCGCGGGCTTCAGTTGACAGGTGGCGGTTCGCGCGCAGATCGCGCGCGACCATCGCGGAGATCCTTTGTGCGGCTTCCGTTTCGTACTCTTGCTGCCTGCCGCCTTGCTGACGTTTGTTGTAGCCGATGCTCGAGAACAATGCATTCATCGCGACGGCGTCATTGAGAATCCCGGCCTCAATGACTTCGCGCACATGCTGCAGTTCGTGCGCGAGCACCTGGATCCTCTCATCCACCGAAAGCCCGGTCTTCAGGACCACTCGCAGATGGCGCGGTCCGGCGCCACCGTGAACCAGGCAGCCTTCCATTCCGTCTCGCAACTTCCGCGAAGACTCGACATACACGACGAACTCCGACCCTTCGATGATCTGCACGAGCGCGGCAAACGCGGGCGACCGGCCAAGGCCGACCTCAATCGCGGTTCCCGCCAATACATCCAAGGGCCGCAGATGCGCCATGCGGGCCCCGGTTTGCTCGTTACCGATGCCTCCGACCGACAGTGACACTCCCGCCGCCAGCAACCATGCGTTCAGCACGATGCGCCTCCCGGTGTCCGGTTCCGGTGGTCGGAACCCCTCGACCGTTAACGCGCAAGCGCCGCGGAAAATGCGACACGATGCATCGGAACGAAGGGATCGCTGAAGGGCGATTAACGCTTCGATAATCCGTTATGATTCGCGCTGGATCTGTCGGTCCGATGGGCATCCGAGCTGAAACTTGAACAGCGTCACCGATCTGTTGAAGGCGTGGGGCGGCGGCGATCTGGAGGCGCGCGACGCGCTGTTCCCGCTCGTGCATCGAGAACTCCGGCGCCAGGCCGCCGGTTACCTGCGACGCGAACGTCGCGATCACACCCTGCAACCCACAGCGCTCGTGCACGAAGCGTATCTGCGCCTCGTTGGGCAGGTGCACGTGCCCCAGCAGAATCGCTCCCAGTTCTACGGCGTGGCGGCGCAGACCATGCGCCGCATCCTCGTCGATCACGCGCGTCGCCACCGCGCCGCCAAGCGCCCTGGCGCCGCCCTGCAGGTGGCGCTCGACGAGGGCATGCAGCGCGTCGAACCACGATCTTGTGAACTGCTCGCTCTGGATCAGGCGCTGGTCGAGTTAATGACGATCGACACCCGACAGGGACAAATCGTCGAAATGCGGTACTTCGGTGGGATGTCGGAGCAAGCAGTCGCGGAGGCACTGGCCGTTTCGCGACAGACGGTCACGCGCGACTGGCAGCTGGCGAAGGCATGGCTGCGTCGTCGGCTACAGCAGCCATCGAGTGAACCCACATGAGCGATGCTGCCAATTGGTCTCGAGTTCGCGAGCTCTTCAGCCGCGCGCTCGAACTCGATGCGCCGCTTCGCGCGGCGTTTGTGCGCGAGGCTTGCGGCGGCGATTCAGTGCTTCACGCTGAAGTGTCGTCGCTGCTGGCCGCACACGCGGACGCCGGGAGCATTGTCGAAGGCTCACCCCTCGAGGCGCTCGACGCGTCGGCCGTGTCATCGCTCCTTCGCGGGTTGCGCGCCGGCGATCGGATCGGTGCTTATGACATCGTAGGCCCGCTGGGCGCCGGAGGCATGGGAGAGGTCTACGAAGCGCGCGACTCCCTGCTTGGCCGCCGCGTCGCGATCAAGATCCTGTCGGCGGAATTGGCACTCGATAGCTCGGCCCGCGACCGCCTGATTCGTGAAGCGAAGGCCCTCGCGGCGCTGAATCATCCCAACATCGGCGCGATCTACGGTGTCGAGACGACGAGCGCGTTCGACGCGGACGGAAGAGCCGCCGCCGCCCTCGTGCTCGAACTCATTGATGGCCAGACGCTGGCCGAGCGAGTGGCCCGTGGGCCGCTACCGATCGCCGACGCCTTGCTCATCGGCGCACAGGTCGCAGGCGCGCTCCAGGCGGCTCACGACAAGGGCATCATTCATCGCGATCTGAAGCCGGCGAACATCAAGGTCACGCCGACCGGCACGGTCAAGGTGCTCGACTTCGGTCTCGCGAAGGCGCTCGATCGAGATCAATCGGCCGACGCCCTCACCTCGATGGTCACCGGGCCCGGGACCGTCCTCGGCACGCCGGCATATATGAGTCCGGAGCAGGTGCGCGGTGAGGATGTCGACAAGCGCACCGACGTGTGGGCGCTTGGCTGTGTACTGTTCGAGTTGTTGACAGGCCGACGGGCCTTCGGCGGCGGCACGACATCGGACTGCATCGCCGCAGTTCTGGAGCGCGAGCCCAACTGGTCCGCGCTGCCGCAAGCAACGCCTGCAAGCATCCGGGCCTTGTTGCGACGCTGTTTTCAGAAGGATCGGGCGAAGCGGCTTCGCGATATCGGCGACGCGCGCTTCGCGCTGGAGGACGCCTCGTCGACGTCGGAGCCAGCGGCGAAGACGCCGCCAGGCAATCGTCAGTGGATCACCCTCACGCTGCTCGGGCTGACGGCGGTGGCACTTGCTGTGCTCGCGATCCCCGCGCTGCGGTATCGGCTCGACGCGCCTCCACCCGCGCCTGTCGAAACCCGCCTCGACATCGTCACGCCCCCCACCGATCGGCCCAAGTCATTTGCGCTCTCGCCCGACGGCCGACAGATCGTCTTCGTGGCACACGGTGAGGGTGGATCCCGGTTGTGGCTGCGCTCACTGGGGACGACGACGGTGCAGCCGCTGGCGGGCACTGAGGGCGCGTCGTATCCCTTCTGGTCGCCAGACAGCCGTTCAGTGGGGTTCTTCACCGATAGCAACCTGAAGCGGTTCGACCTCGGCGGCGCTGCGCAGACGCTCGCGCCCGTCCGAGTGGGTCTCGGCGGGACGTGGAACACTGACGGCGTAATCGTGTTCGCCCCTAGCCAGACGACCGGCTTGATGCGCGTGTCCGCCAACGGCGGCGCGGTGACCGCAGTGACAGCGCTTGGTCCCCAGCAGCGGGGCCACTTCGCACCGTACTTTCTGCCTGACGGCCGCCGGTTTCTGCTTTTCGCTGGGGATGCGATCTACATCGGCACGCTCGATGGCGACGTGGCCACGCTGTTGACGCCCGCCGCCAGCTCCGGCGTCTACCTGGCCTCAGGCTGGCTGCTGTGGGTCCGGCAGGGAACCCAGACACTGGTGGCTCAGCGGCTAGACACCGAGAAGGCGGTGCTCCTAGGCGAGCCGGTCACGATCGCTGACGGAGTTGGCTCCGAGGGCGCTTCAGACGGAATCAGCGCGGTCACCGTGGCGGCAACCGGGCTGGTGGCTTACCGAACGACCAAGGATCAACGACAACTGATCTGGGTCGATCGGTCGGGCACGCCCAGGGGAACTGTCGGTGATCCGAACACCGGTCTCAACGAGCCACGAATATCCCCAGACGGGCGTCGAGTGGTCGTGTGGAGGACGGTGCAGGGCAACACCGACGTGTGGCTGCTCGACGGCGCGCGCATGACTCGACTCACGTTCGATGCGGCGTCGGACCAGCGTCCTATCTGGTCCCCTGACGGCACGCGAATCGCGTTCCGTTCGGCCCGGACCGGACTGGCTGACCTTTACGTGAAGCGCGCCGATGGCGCAGCTGCAGAGGAACTGCTCGTCGCTTCCGATCAGATCAAGAACCCGATGAGCTGGTCGGCGGACGGTCGATTTCTTCTCTATCGGAACAACGATTCGCAGACGAGTGGCGACCTCTGGGTTCTGCCAATGGTCGGCGAGCGGACACCGTCAGTCTTCTTGAGGACGCCCTTCCGCGAGGCCCAAGGCACCTTCTCACCCGACGCGCGTTGGATGGCATACCAGTCGGACGAATCGGGCCGGCCTGAGGTCTATGTGCGGCCGTTTGTTCCACCCGGCTCTGCGAGCCAGCCGTCGGGAAGCCAATGGCAGGTGTCGACGGAAGGCGGCATCAATCCCGTATGGCGACCTGATGGCAAAGAAGTGTATTACCTCAACCAGAAGGGCGCGATGATGGCGGCGGCCATCACCGTCAGTGGCTCGACGCTCAGCGCGGGCGCGCCGGTGTTGCTTTTTCCCACGCGAATTGTTGGCGGCGGCATCGACGCGCTTCAGGGGCGACAGTACGATGTCGCCGCCGACGGGCGCTTCCTCATCAACACTGAACTGGACACTGCTGTCCCACCGATCACATTGCTATTGAATGGAATCCCGAAGTGAAGAACTGAGCGCGTCCTTACGCCGCAGACAAGAGCCAGTTGCGAACATCGTCCCAGATACCCAGCCACAGTTCTTCGAGAGCAACAACTTACGTCCGGCGAGTTTCCTTCGAGAATCCCTGCCTCTCGTCGCCTTAATTGGTGTGCGGACTTTGATTGCCGTGACCGCCGTTTCACCGTCTCCAGAATATCTCCACATCCAACCCCCATTTCGGCGTCGTTAACTCGGAGTCCGTGCAGTCAGTCGCGGAGAACAGATGTTGCCATCGGTGTTCATGCCAGATATAGCATCATGAAATCGGGATGGGCTGAGCCAGAGGAACGATTGAATCGATGCCGCAAAAAGACTGGACCTTGGGGACCGGCAACGTGTTCGTGGATCTCGGCCGCCCGCGTTCCGGCGAGGCGCTTGCCAAGGCAGTACTCGCCCGCAAGATCGCGGAACTGATCGCCAAGCGACGTTTAACGCAGACCGCGGCGGCGGAGCTTGAACGTTGATCAGCCGAAGGTATCTGCCCTCGTGCGCGGCCGGCTCGTCGGCTTCTCGGTCGACCGACTGCTGCGGTTTCTCGTCCGACTTGGCAGCGACGTGGAGATTCGTCGTGAAGCCGCGTTCCAGATCAAACAGTCGGGTGCGAGTTATCGTTGCTTAACGTCGCCACCACAGCAAATGCCGATTCCTGAGCTCGAACTAGCACGCGTCGAGCGAGCGCTCGACAAGTTCTGCGACCGCATCCCAATGCATGTCAGGGCGGACCTGACGAACGTTTATCGGTTCAAAGGCAACTCCGTCATCCTCATAGAGCGCCGACCGTACTTTCGCGACCCTACGCGTTTTACGGAACACGAATTCGCCAAGTTCGTCTACAACCAACGACTTGGTGCGTGGTCGCTACGGTGGCGCGATCGGAACGGGCGCTGGCACGCCTATGACGGATTCCAGGACGTGCCGCATTTTCGCGACGTCTTAGCTGCCGTCGCCTCCGATCCGACAGGTATCTTTCTCGGCTAGCGGCGGAACGAAGCAAGATGCTATTGAGGAGTCGCAAGCACGCGCTTGCATTGACATTCCCAGATTGAATGTCCACCTTCAGTGAATGGAGACGTTACCGGTCAAAGCTGAACGACTGGCGCAACGCCAGGAGTACGCCCGCGGGCGTGGGCAAAACCCCGCCGATGCACTCGATGATGCCCGGGCGACTTCCTACACTGGGAGCGCCAGGACTACCAGGAGGCGGCGGAAGGCGTGCGAAAGGGTCTTGACGACGTCAAGGCAAGTTGCGGAACGGCAAGATTCGACCGGCGGAAATCCATTGGGATGAAGCGCATGGCATCGGCAACAAAGAGCTCAAGCGCAAGCGGTACCTCGACTAGACGCAAGACCGTCGCGACGCAGGGCAGGTTTGCGGTCTGTGTTCGCAACGACGGATACGAGGCTTCGCTGGAGCG
Source organism: Acidobacteriota bacterium (assembly GCA_031364805.1). GTDB lineage: Bacteria > Acidobacteriota > Vicinamibacteria > Vicinamibacterales > UBA2999 > 12-FULL-67-14b. The sequence goes on along the minus strand of JANLWW010000124.1, from coordinate 7,011 downwards.
CAACAAGATCTACGCTGTTCTGCTCGATGATGACGCCGAACGCGATGGAGATCTCCGTGTAGTCGATGATGCCCACTAGCGATTGAATGGCACCACAGACCAGGGCGCCAGCGCGCCGTCGTCAGTGAGCTCGAAGAGTCGAGTGGTTGGCTCGATCTTGAGGAGCGCCTGAACAGCGATTCTCCAGACCCGAATTCGATCGGCGAGCTTCCGCGACTGTCGCACCCGCGACACGACGATTAATGCCGCAACCGGCTCCCCGGACAGAAAGTCGTCGTCTTGTGTCAGGAAGATCAGCTTCGCATCAGACAGCCGTTCGCGGATCCGCGCATCGGAGGCCCCTCGAATCCCCAACGTGATGATGTGATCAACGTCCAAGCCATCGGCTTGAAGGGCGCGGACGAGTCCCAGTGGGAAGTTTTCGTCGAGCAGGATCTTCACGAGGCCTGACGCACCGCCGGTGGGAGGTGAGCCGCGACATGTGCCGCATAGGCGAGCGCAGAGCGGATCTGCGCGGGTGTCAGTGAGTATTCGTTCGCAACGATTTCCGTGGACTCTCCGGCGGCCAAGGCCCCAACGACTGTCGCGACATCGATGCGGGTTCCGCTGAGGCAGGGTTTGCCGAAACGCACATCCGGATCCATCGAGATGCCTGGGAACACTTCCATGCACTGACTCTAACACCGAGAGCCGAGAAGCGGTGGGTGGGCCGCTATGGCACTCTCCCTCGCAGAACCGTCTCCAAAATGTCTCCACGACGCGGGTGGAATCGCGAGCATTCGGGTGGAAGGCAGTGAACGATTTGGAGCGACGTAAGCGCCGTGACTGAAGCGCTTAGAACCAGAAGTCGCGCGCCATCACCAACTTAGAAAAACACGTCTCTCCGAATTCGAATCCCTGCCTCCCAGCCAAACCCTTCCGTAAGGCATACCCGTCCCTACTTGTCTGAACGCAAGTTTTGGGCGAAACCTTACACCCATCGCCGGCCCCCTCCCCTGCTGACCCAACATCACATTTGGCGAGCGGCTGGCATTCGCGTAGCCCATGCCAAATATGGCATGCTGGTCAGAAGATGCCGGCGCCGTCTTTAAAGCCCGTGATCTGGCTCGGCAACTCGCTTCGCGAGCTCAAGGAGTTCCCGGTCGCCGTGCAGGACGAGATGGGCTATGCGGTCTACCTGGCCCAGTGCGGCCAGAAGCACGTGTCGTCCAAGCCGCTGAAGGGCTGGGGTCGGGCGTGCTGGAAGTCGTCTCGGATCACCGAGGGGACACGTTCCGTTCGGTGTATACCGTCCGGTTCGCCGACCGTGTGTTCGTGCTGCACGCGTTTCAGAAGAAATCGAAGAGCGGCATTGCAACGCCGAAGGCAGATCTCGATTTGATCAAACAGCGCCTGAAGCAGGCCACCGAAATCAGCAGGAAGAAGGAGTAGACCGATGGCGCGGAAGGACTACATCGTCGGGAGCGGCAACGTGTTCGAGGATCTCGGGCACCCGCGTCCGGCGGAAGCGCTCGCAAAGGCGGAACTCGCGCGGAAGATCGCCGAGGTAATCGCTAAGCGCCGATTGACGCAGGCCGCGGCAGCTGAATTGCTGAACCTCGATCAGCCGAAGGTGTCGGCGTTGGTCCGAGGCCGTCTCGCTGGGTTCTCACTCGATCGGCTCGTACGGTTACTCGTCCTGCTCGGTAGTGACGTTGAGATCGTCGTGAAACCGCGCGCTCGGACGGCGGGTCGGGCGCGGGTGCTGGTCGCCTGAAGTCTGTCCGATATTTGTATACAAATTTCGGACAGCGTTCGTTCCGAGTCGGTCGGGAAATCACGCCGCCGCCGTCAGCAGCCAGTTGCGAATGCCGTCACTAACACCCAGCCACTCAACCCCAAGGCACACCCGTTCCTACTTATAAGAACGCAAGTTTGGGTGAAAGCTTACACGCTAGCCAATTTCCTTCGGTGGGAATTCTCGCGCGGCACGTGTCCGCGCTCACCTCAGCGTGACGACAATCGGCGTCGGCGCCGGGCGCTCGGCGACATCGCGAATGACGATGAAGCCGCCCCCGGTCGTAAGTCGTGAAACCGGCGAGACCGATCGGAAGCGTGCCGACACCGGCTGCTCGTGGCGCGCCGGCTTGAGATCCCGATGGACGATGCCCTTCTCGTGCGCGGCGGCGAGGCCAAGCGCGATCTGTTAGGCGTAAGCCGCCATCAGGTAGAACGGCGACGCCGCGGCTTCCTGCGCTCGCGGACGGGAGCGGACCCGTCGCGAGAATACCCTGGAGCGTCCGGCCCTCGAGCAACTCCGAAACGACGTAGGCGGTTCCATCGTGGGTGCCGACGTCGTAGACCGCGATGATGTGGGGGTGATTCAGCGCCGCGGTCGCGAGCGCTTCGCGTTCGAAGCGGCGCAGCCGGTCCGGATCGGCGACGAACTTATCGTGCAGGACTTTGACGGCGACTTCACGCCGCAGCGTGGTATCGGACGCTCGGTAGACCGCACCCATGCCGGCGGCGGCTCGTCATTTCACGTCCGCCTTCCAGTTCAGGATCACCGTAATCGGCGCGGGCATGTCGTCTACGGCTTCGTTCACCAAAATGCGACCATCCGCCGATAGTGCGAACTCGGCGCCGTTTATTGCGCTGCCGGTATTCACGATTCTCGTTTGAAACAATGCGGACGCTGCACCGTATTTGAAGGCCTCCGACGTCGCCGGAACGGGCACGACCATCAACTTGCCATCCGGCGCGACGAAGAACAACTCCCTGCCGTTTGCGCTCCATACGGGTCCGAGACCGCCGTTAACCGACACCGACCACTTTTCCCTCGCCTGCGGAAACGACTGCACCACGATCTGGTTGGTTCCGGACTCGTTGCTTGGGTATGCGACCCAACGACCGTCGGGCGACAACGCGGCATCCCTTTCAGCGAACGTCGACCGCGCGATTGGAACGGGGGTGCGATCCTGCCCCACCATCGGCATCGCCCAGAGATCGCCGGCATTGGCCGCGTCGGCGTAGAGCAGCCATCGACCATCACGCGACCAGTCAAGTGGCCACTGATTGCCCGGCGCTCGCAACAGTTCTTTCTCAGGTCCGGTTCCTGCGGTCGACTTCACCAAGATGTCGAACGAGCCGTTACGATCGGACTGGAATGCGATCTCGCTTCCATTCGGCGACCACACGGGGAAACCATCCAGCGAGCGGTCTGTTGTGAAGCGTGACGTTGCTCCGTTGAAGAGGTCTCGAATGTAGACGTCTCGATTACCAAGCACGACTCGATCGAGCGCGAGTCTCTTGCCGTCCGCCGACAATCGAGCTCGCCGACTGCCATCACGGCTGGGCTCTCCCACGGGTTCCAGCGGAGTGCCGTCGCGGCTGAACCATCGCAACTGGCGCTGATCGACCCACGCTCGATACGCGATGGCTCCGCTTGCCGCCACTGAGACACCAAGCGCGAGGTACGGATTGATCGGCGCCGACTCGATCAGGGTTTGGGGTTGACCTACGAGGGCACCGCGCTTCAGATCGAGTTGGTGCACGGCGATCACACCCTGAGTGTTGAAGATAATCCTGTCGTTTGAGAGCACCGCAGCAGCCGAGTCCGCATCAGCGATCCGCGTGCCAACACCGTCAAGCGACGTCAGGTAGAGGCCTTGCTGATCTGCATTACCGACGGCGTAGTATAAGAAATGTTGGTTATCCGACAGGAATTGAGGGAATCTGTGGGCCGTCTGTCCGGCTGCGATGCGCGTCGCGGCTCGTGCCTCACCTCCTGTCGCTGAAACTCGCATGATCGGGCCGTCCGGCGACGCAAACAGGATCGTGCCGTCGCTGCTCCAACTGCCGCCACGGCCTATCTCCACAGCAGCCAAGGTCTGGATCTTGCCATCGATGAGGTCCACTCGCTTCAAGTCCCCCCCGCCAAAGTACCCGATGGAACGACTGTCCGGCGACCAGAAGGGAAATGAGCCGCCTTCGATCTCTCGTGACGCAGTCGTGTTGAGTTGGCGAACCCACAAGTAACCCGCTCCATTGCCTGCAACACTGGCCACGATGCTCTGTCCATCTGGCGACAACGCAAACTCGTGCGGGGCGAGCGTCCGGGGAGTTGAGATTTCTAGATGAAGTTCGGCAGTGGCGGGATCTGATGCCATCGACCACCCCGTCGTCCAGGCGGTGCCCGCCGCCGCCAATGCAACGAGGGTGAGTGCCGCAAAGAGTGTGCGAAACCGCGGCGTCCCGGCGGCACTGGCCCCTGTCGCTGGCATGTTCCGCGCGGACTCACGTGCCCACCGTAGATTGATCGCTACGTCATTCAGGGTTGAGAAGCGCGCTTCCGGAGCCTTTTCGAGACAGGTGCGAATGATGCGGTCAAGCGCGAGAGGGATGGTCGGCTGCATCGCCGAGAGGGAGGGCGTTTCGCCCTGCACGATCGCAGCGATCAAACCGGGCGTGCTTCCCGCTTCAAAGGCCCGTTTTCCGGTCAACATCTCGTAGAGCGTTGCCCCGAATGCGAACACGTCTGTCCGGGCGTCGGCGACACGCCCCTCGATCTGCTCCGGCGCCATGTACGGCAACGTGCCCAGCACCACGCCTGCCTGCGTCAGCGACACCGTGTTTGTCTCGGCCGGGCCCGGCGGTGTATCAGTCTCGCCGCGCGTGATGCGCGCGAGACCGAAGTCCAGCACCTTGGCGCCGGTCGGGGTCAGCATCACGTTGCCAGGCTTGAGGTCGCGATGAACAATGCCGGCTCGATGGGCGCAGTCGAGAGCCTGCGCGATCTCGATCCCGCGTGCGAGCGCATCATCCAATGACAGGGGCCCCCGTCGCAGGCGTGATGCCAGAGATTCGCCCTGGACCAGCTCCAGCACCAGATAGTCGACGCCGTCCTCGGAGCCGACATCGTGGATGGTGCAGATGTGCGGATGGCTAATTGCCGCGATGGCACGCGCCTCGCGCTGAAACCGGTGACGCTGGTCGGGGTCGCTCGTCCCATCGCCGCCGATCACCTTGATCGCCACGTCGCGGCCCAGGCGTGTGTCGCGGGCGCGGAACACCTCGCCCATGCCCCCGGCGCCCAGGAAATCAGTCAGTTCATACGCGCCGAGTCTGGTACCGGAGCCAATTGTCATGAGACAGGCATTCGAACTATACAACCGTCCATCGTAGTTCTCCTGACGGTGCCTGCGACCGGCTACGAGGGAGTCACCGTGCTTGGGAGTGCCGGGGCTGGGGCGCAATGGACCGCGACACCATGCCCGCGAATCAACCTCGCGTCGTGCCGTTCGGCAGGACGAAGCAGTAGACCAGCGACGCCGTGCCTAGTCGGATCTCGTCGCCGCTCGCGAGCCGCGTCGGCTCCCTCACTGCCAGCGCCCCACGCCACGTGCCGTGCCGGCTGCCCAGGTCCTCGATGGTCGCATCGAGACCGCGCACTAACACCCGGGCGTGCCGGCGCGACAACGACGGCAGTGGAATCTGCAAATCGGCGTCATCCCCGCGGCCGATCACGGTGAGGCCTTCGCGAAGGGGGTACTCCCGCCCATCCCACACGAGACAGTGAGGACTGGTCGCGAACGACGAGCGTCCGTTGGCCGGTTCTTCCTCGACGTCGGTCGTGAAGCGATAGCCGAAGCGAGGAATGGTGGCGATGCTGTCATCCGCGTCGCCGAGGGCGCGCCTGAGCAACAGCACCTGCTGGGCGAGATTGGCCTCTTCGACGATCGATCCCGGCCATACCAGCGACAGGAGTTCGTCCTTCGACAAGGCGCGGTCGCGATGCATGACCAACGCGAGCAGCAAATCGAAAGCCTTCGGTGTGAGCGCAATCGGCGACCCGTCGCGCTCGAGGCGACGAGCGTCAGGGAGCAGCCGGAACGGTCCGAACCGGTAGGTGACCACGGAGCTGGTTCATGATTGTAATCGGACTATCGCACCGCGACGAGTGATCCGCTCGCCATGCGCGTAAACAGACGTGCGCGCTCGGCCGCGTTCAGCGTGTAGGCCGACGAGTGGACCCGCAAGACGTCATTGGCGCGGTAGCGCGCGCGCATCAACCCGGAACCGGCGTGGCTCGAGCTGTTGAGCAATACGTGCCCGAGTTCGTGCGCGACCGTGCGTCCCAGGAGCTTGGCGAGCATCAGGTTCGTCAGCCCCGCGGGATTGACGCCGGTGATGACCCCGGCGACCATCAGCCGGGCGCGGCTCACCCGCAGAAACAGCAGCTGGCGAGCATGCCCGGCGGCGAAGGGCACCCATCCGATCGCGTCCTCATGCGACAGGTCCTCGGGAAGCGCTTCGCGATCGGCCTTCACGACGACGATCCGGGCGCAGCTGTCGTCGGGGACTTCAGCGGAACGGATATCCGCGCCAAGAACCGTCCAGATGGTCTGCACCTCCAACACGAGTCGCTCGGCGACAAGTGGTTCGAGGCCCAGCTTCGGCGAGAGGACGAGGCAGACGATCGTCGATGGCGTCTGACCGGGCGGCTGCGCAGCCGCGACAACGGGCATCGACACCCCAATGAGTGCCGCACAACCAGCCATGGCGAGACGTTCCCACATCGCATCCTCCCGCGCACGTGACGGGTGCGCTGCTTGATGCGAGCAGGGTAGGAACTGGAGGCCGATGGCGTCTTGAACGCGCCATCAAGGCGCGCTCAATTTTTATCAATTCGATTGAGTATGATGCGGCCATGTCGGTCCTCTCAGCCTTGGACGCCGAAAGAAATGGTCGCCTACGAGCGTTTAACAGATCAGATGAAGGTGTCGCAGGAGACGGCCTTATGCGGCAGTGAGCAGCCAGGGTCGAAAATCTCCCGATCATGCCGGGCCGCTTGGTGGAGTAGGCAGAAGTTCGACGCAGTAGCCCAGACTGCGCAGTTCGCGGATCATCTTCCGCGCGCGCACCTTCTTTGCCTCCACGCTGACACTCGGTCCACGTTCCTCGTACCGCACGCGTTCGTGCAGGATCTTCCAGATCAAGCGACACAGCCGGTGCGTGATGGCGCCGATGGCC
>JANLWW010000116.1:0-2343 GCA_031364805.1 Acidobacteriota bacterium | reverse complement strand
GCGATTGGCCCGTCTGCGAGCGCGAGTGTGCCGGCCGGCGCGCACACGATCGATCTCACCGGCAAGAGCGTCATCCCCGGCCTGGTGATGGTGCACGAGCACCTCTATTACCCGAACGGGCCCGGCGTCTACGGGCAGCTCGGAGAAAGCTTTTCACGCCTCTATTTATCAGGCGGCGTGACGACGATGCGCACCGGCGGCAACGTCAACGGCTTCATGGATTTGAACATGATGCGGCTCGTCGAGTCGGGCCAGAAACCGGGTCCCGCGATCGACGCCACCGCGCCGTACCTGAACGGGCCGAACACCTTCATCCAGATGCGCACGCTGAAGGGGCCGGAGGACGCGCGCCGGCAGGTTCAATACTGGACAGACGAGGGCGCGACTTCGCTCAAGACCTACATGCAGATCACGCGCGGCGAACTGGCGGCCGCGGTGAACGAGGCGCACCGGCGCGGCATCAAGGTCACCGGCCACCTCTGCTCAGTCACCTATGCCGAAGCCGCCGGCCTCGGCATCGACAATCTCGAGCACGGCTTCTTTGCGGCCACCGACTTCGTGACCGACAAGAAGCCGGATGTCTGCCCCGGTCAGACCGTCGGCCAGAAGACCATCGCGGCGCTCGACGAGAACGGTGCGCCGTTCAAGGCGCTGGTGAAGACGCTAATCGACAAGAAGGTGGCGCTCACGTCCACGCTGACCGTCTTCGAAACCTTTACGCCTGGCCGGCCAAAGCCGCCCGGGATTGAAGTGCTGACGCCGCAACTGCGCGAGCAGTTCGAGCAGACCTACGCGCGCACGGCGCAGAACAAGGACTCGATCTACACCACGCTGTTCCCCAAGGGGATGGCGCTTGAGCGCGCCTTCGCGAAGGCCGGCGGCCTGTTGATTGCTGGCACGGATCCCACCGGTGGAGGCGGCGTCATCCCCGGCTTCGCCAATCAGCGGCAGGTGGAGTTGCTGGTCGACGCCGGCTTTACGCCGCTCGAGGCGATCTCGATTTCGACGCTGAACGGCGCGAAGTACATGCGACGAGATGCGAAGGTTGGCAGCCTCGCCGTCGGCAAGCAAGCGGACTTGGTTGTGATCGGCGGCAACCCAGCCGTCACGATCTCCGACATCCGCAAGGTCGAGACGGTGTTCAAGCAGGGCATTGGTTACGACCCGGCCAAGCTGATCGCCTCCGTGACCGGCAAGGCCGGTCTCTGGTAATCGTGTTCCGGCGGCACCTCTTGATAGGCTAGAGAGCGATGTGGTCCCAAGCTTCGCCCGCCTCTCTCTCTTCAGTCGTCGCCAAGGGTGTCGCGTTCCTGAGAACTGAATTGCCGAAGGTCCGCGACGGCGATGCCGCACGAGCGCTGCTCGAAGCGGGCGCGCGCGGGTATGACGTCGGCACGTCGCTGGACGACACGCTGAACTTCCTGAAGAACCCGGCGGCCTGGGATCAGAACAACGCGCCGAGCGGCGCCGACGACAAACGCCTGGCGCGCGTGCAGTTCGCCAGTGCGCTGGCGGTCGCCGAACGGAACGGCAAGGCGGCCAGCACCGACCTGGAGGCGGCCGCGAAACTGCTGGTCGCCGATCAAGCCGCCGACGGCTCCTTCGGCACCATCCTCGCCACCTGGTCGGCACGCACGGCGCTGATCGCGTCAGGCATGCAACCCGACAACTTCACCATCGTCCAGGCCGACCGCTGGCTGCGCGGGCAGACGGTCGAGAACGTGTCTGATGCGTCATCGATGCTGCTGGCCCTCGATCTTACGGGCGATGTGATGGCCGACGGCCTGCGCCGAACAGCGCTCAGCATTGTTCGTACAGGACAGGCCGCCAACGGCGGTTGGGGGCCTTATGCGACGGCGCCGCCGCAGGTGTTCGACACCGCGATCGCCGTGCTCGCGCTCAGCGCGCTCAACGTGGAGCCACGCACCGCGCGCTCGACGTATCGGCCGGAAGAGTTGCTGGAAGCGATTGCCAAAGGCAAGGCGTTCGTCGAGTCACAGCAGCGGCCCGACGGCAGCTGGCCCGAGACGACGCGGCCGGCAGGGCAGGCGAGCTACGCCCAGCGGACCTCCACCACGGGATGGGCACTACTGGCCCTGCTGGCTAAGTAAGACGGCCAGCGATGGGCAACGCCGCGCCATGAATTCTGGAGCGTGAACTCCGGTACGGCGCAATCACCTGCCGGCCGAATCGCTCCACTCAGGGCGCCGCCCAGTGGATGTGGTGCATCACGATGCCCGGCACCGCCGTGTTCTCGATCAACTCGACCTTGGTTTCGTCGGGCCCGAGCACGAACGCCAGCTTTCCGCCGGTGGCGTTGGTCGCGATGTCGTCCTTCACCGG
>JANLWW010000078.1:0-118184 GCA_031364805.1 Acidobacteriota bacterium | reverse complement strand
GCGACGTGCTCGATGTTGACGAGCATCACCGCCTGCTTCGCCAATTCGGGATTCGTGGTCACGAAGCTGCGCGGGCCGTTGATGCCCGGGGTATGGTGGCCCGCGCTCGCCACGAATACGAGCGTGCGCGCCGGCGTGTTGGCGGGCCTGCCGTAGTGCCGGGCCAAGGCCACGAGCACCGCGAGCCCGTCGGCGTTGTCGCCCGCGCCGTCGAACCAGCCATCCACGTGCGCGTTCAGGACAATGGTCTCGGCGCTCTTGCCGGGAATCACCGCCACGGCGTTGGTCGCCTTCAGCCCGCGAAACGTCTCGGTCTTGAGGTCGATCTGCACGCGCACCTTGTCTTGCACGCCGGCCTGCATGGCGCGATCGAGCAGCGCCTCCAGGAACCAGCCATCGCGTCCGCCGATGTTGACGCACGGATTGCCGCAATCGCTGAAGTCGCGCGACAACTCGTTGCCGGGCAGCCGGACGATGTTGAAGACACCGACGGCGCCGCGTTTCATCAGCGCCTCCGACCGCGAGTCGACCGCGCCGCGCTCGAACAGCATGTGGCCTTGGGGCACGATCAGCTGCACCGCAATCTTGCCCTTGACGTCGATGTGGTCCAGCACGGCGGGGCTTGCCGAGCCGACGTAGACGAGCGGAGCAGTGAGCGTGCCGCCAGGGATATCAGAGGGGCCGACCGGCAGCGCCGATTCGAGCACGATGTCGGTGGAGCCAGGACCAAACGCCGGATCCGCGAGCAGCTTGACCTGCCACGACAACGGCAACCACAACGCGGATCGCGCGTCCTGGGTAATCGGCTGGATGCGTACGTCCTTGATGCCCGCCTTGCGAAACTCGCCGGCAGCCCACTCGACTGTCTTGTCACTAGAGGGGAACCCAGCGATGCGGCCCCACATTTGTCCGTTGCCGACCTCGCCACGCGCCCGACTGTCACGAGCGAATGCGACGATCGTCTGCACGTCGGACTTGAGCGTCGCGGCGGTGAACTCGGGCGCGGCACCCTCGCCAGGCGGCAGCGCCACGGGCCGCGGTGGCCGCGACCCGACCTGAACGGCCGGTCCGGTGGTCGCGGCGCCGGGCAGCGTCAGGCCAAACCAGGCGCTCGATGCCGGCTTGGTTTGAGCGTTAGCGCTCGAGTGGAAGAGCAGAAGGGCGAGGCTGACGGCCAGCGTGATGCGCACGCCGGGATTGTAGACCTAACTGGACATGCGCCGTCCGCAGCGTATCAAGCCGCCGGCGTTCGCTTGCCGGCAGCTTTCGCGTCGCTTCGCGCCAGGTCACTCCCGACAGTCGCCTGGCGCGAGGCGTCACGAACGCCACCACTCGAGCAGGTTGGGTCTTCACCGCTTCGCGCAGGACCCAGCCGATCGCCTTGCGGATGAAGAACTCGCGGTCCTCAAGCAACGGATCGGCGTAACGCATGAAGCGCTTCCAGTCGCCATCGCCGCGCCGCATCGGCAGCAGGAGCGCGAGGATGGCGGCACGACGAATCCAGAAGTCAGGGTCGTTCGCCCAGCCATCGAGCACGCGTCCCACCTGCCGCGGATGACGGATGAGCAGCGGACCGACCAGCCGCGGGGCGATTTCGTCTACCAGCGCCCAGGTGTGCGATTCGCGGAGCAGCCGCTCGAGAAAGGGCAGGTGACGAGGTTCGAACGCGGCCGCCTGCTTCACCAACAAGATCAGGGCGAAGCTGCGCAGCTCGAAGACCTGGCGCTGCCAGAGCGCCTCGGCCAACCGGCACAATGCGTCCACATCCCAATCGGCATTTTCGATGCGCCATGCGCGCGCCTGGTGCCGAAGAGTGGCGGTGTCGTTGCCCAGGAAACGGAGCCTGCTCTTGAGATAGGCCTTCGAGCCTGCGGCTCGCGCCGCGGTGCCCAACGGCTTCAGGCGGGCCTCGATCGCGGCCACGGCCTTGCGCACCGTCAGAGCGCCTCGACCCGCACCGACGGATACCGCCTGACGAAGCTGCGCTCCAGCGTCACCAGTGTCAGGCCGGCCACCTGTGCGAACGCCGCCAGGTAGTCGTCGGTCCAGAGCTTATGGCTCTGGTCGGCTCGCGACGACAGCGTTCGCCACGCCACCGCGAGCCCCATCGGCTCGTCGAGAAACGTCACGTGGGGGTCGGTGGTGAGCTGATCGAACAGGGACCAGGCCGCCTTTCGCGTCACCGCGTCGGCGCCGAGGACCGTGGGATTCGACAAGTGGCGGAGCAGGACCATCTGGGTGACGCGGCAAAACGCCATCGGCTCGGTCGGCGCGCCAAACCACGCGGCCACCTTGGCATGATCGGCGTGTCCCGACCACGCCGCCGCGACCCACACGTTAACGTCGAGCAAGTTCATCGCGACGAGTGTCGGTGCTTCTCGACGTCAGCGGCGGCTTCAAGTTCGGCGAGGTCGGCGTTGGTGAGGCGCACCTTGCCGGGCTTGGTGGAGATGATCAGCGGCAGCGCCACCCGGCGCCCGACGGCTGGTGCCCGTCCGCGACCGAGGGCTGCCGCGACCGCACTGGCGAACCAATCCTTGAACGATTCGCCTTGCTCGGCCGCGCGCGCCTTGGCGGCGCGCATCAGCTCCGGCGGCAGTTCGACGGTGGTGCGCATAAAAGCATATTAGCATACGCTGCCCGGTACGGTAGAGTGCGGCCATGCTGACCCTTGCCGCTCTCGCCATGACCCTCTCGCTCGACGTGTTGGCCGCCGAACAGGCGCCTCAGGCTCCTATCCCCGTAGTCTTCATCAGCAAGGAAGAGCACGACGCTGTCCTGAAGGAGTCGATCGCCAAGAACGCCGTCGACACGCCGATCAAGGCGACCGACGTGCCCGGCGGTAAGGCTGCGGTGGCGATGCTGTACCGCAGCAAGCCGGAAGTGAGCGCGCTGATCCACAACGACGTTACCGAGACGTATTACATTCTGTCTGGCTCGGGAACCATCGTGACCGGTGGCTCGCTGGGCACGCCGAAGCCGACCGACCTGACGCGGGTGAATGCCGGCATGAGCCAGACCGGCACGCGCCTTGGCGGCGAGAGCAAGAAGGTCAAGCCGGGCGACATCATCATCATCCCGGCCGGCACGCCGCACAGCTTCAGCGAACTCGACGCGCCGATCAGCTACCTGGTCTACCGCTTCGAGCCATCGAAGAAGTGATTTAGCCCGGCGGCCTCACGCCGGTGCTGTGCCCGCCACCCGGTAACGGCTTTGGACCAGTCCGCCGTCGCTGACGCTGTGATACTGCACCTGATGGGCATCTTCCGGCCGTGCCGGCGCCGGCTCGCCGTCAATGCCGAAGGCGCCGCGCCAGCCCACTTCGAAGGGCCTGAAGTTACTGCCGCCGGCGGCGATCACGCCCGGCTGCCGGCGGATGTTGTCGAGGATGGCGCCGTGCACGCGCCCGACCTTGCGCCAGTCGGCGTAGTCGCGGCCCGACAACTGCACACTGGTCACGACCACGTCATTGACGTCGACCCCGGTTGGTGTGTCCATCATGCCGCCGACCGTGCGCACGAGCAGAGGCGACGCCACCAGCAACGCGCACGCCACGGCCACCTCGCCGGCGACCAGCACGGAGTAGATCGTACGGGCGCTCCGCGAACTGCCGCGCTCACCAGTCCGCAGGTCCTTCACCATGGCGCCGCACCTCGGCGCGTGGATTGACATGAGACGACACATGTCTGTTTCTAATCGGTATTAACCGGTGGCAGGTGTGAGGCCGGCCACCTCTGTCAGGGCGGCGATAAAGCGGTTCCAATCCTCGCGTTGCGTGGCCAGGATCTTCCGGCCACTCTCCGTAATGCGGTAGTACCGCCGCCGGCGTTGCCCGGCCTTTTCCACCCAACGGCCTTTGATCAACGTGCTCTCTTCCAGCCGATACAACGTGGCGTACCCGCGTGAAAAGGTTGGCTTGTTCAGAATCGAACAGCTCGATTCCGGCGCGGGGACGAGTTCGTCACCAGATCACCGAAATCAGCCCTGATCTCGCGGGTACAGCCCTTGCTGTAGGTGACCGCCATGACGTCGGATCTCCGCTTTGCCTGGCGCGCCATCTGGAAGAATCCCACCACGACCGTAGGAGCGGTGCTGGCGCTCGCGCTCGGAATTGGCGCCACGACGACGATGTTCGGGCTGTTGAATGCGGTGGCGCTGCGTCCGCTGCCGTACCCGCAATCGGAGCGCCTCGTCGAACTGTGGGGCAACGTCGAACGACAGGCCGTGGAGCGACGGGGCACTTCAATTCCTGACTACCTCGATTGGAAGGACAAGAGCCAGTCGTTCGACTTGATGTCGGCGTGGTCGCAGGACACCTTCATTCGTTACGGCAGCGCCGCGCCTGAGCGGCTGTCAGGCGAACTGGTGGTTGGCGACTACTTCAGGATTCTCGGCGTCGAGCCGGTGCTCGGCCGCGTCCTCGCCGCGCCGGATGATGACGGCAATGCGGCGCTTGCTGCGGTGATCAGCGAGCGGTTATGGGAGCGTGGGTTCGGCCGCAACCCCGATGTGATTGGCCGTTCCCTGCAACTCGACACCCAGGCCTTCACCATCGTCGGCGTCGCGCCCGGGCAGTTCCGAGGACGATCGGATACGAGCGAGGTGTGGGTGTCGATGATCGCCAGCGCGTCGCCCGCTGATCGCTCGGACCGCGGCACCCGTGGATTCCCGGCGCTTGCGCGCCTGGCGCGGGGCGTGTCGGCCGCGGCGGCCCAGGCAGATCTCAGCAACGTCGCGCGGCAGTTGGCGCAGGCCTATCCCGCCAGCAACGACAAGCGTGGCGTTGAAGTGGCGCTGCTCGCTGATGAAGTGTTCGGGCAGCTTCGTCCCGCCATCTCGCTGTTGTTTGGCGCCGTCAGCTTCGTCCTCGTCATTGCCTGCGCGAGCGTGGCCAGCCTTCTGCTGGCTCGCACCGAATCGCGCCGCCGCGAGTTCTCGCTGCGGAGGGCGATTGGCGCCGACGAATGGCGCCTGGTGCGGCTGATGCTTGCCGAAAGCGCCTGCGTCGTCGCGATTGGCGGCACGGCCGGCAGCTTGCTCGCATTGTGGGCCGGTGACGCGCTGTTGGCGCTCAGTCCCGTGCAGTTGCCGAGTTTCGCTGCGCCCGGCATGGACTGGCGGACACTGGGATTCGTGTTGTCGCTCAGCGTCCTGATCACCGTGGTGATCGGCCTGTCGCCGCTGCGCAACATGCGGGCCCGTTCGCTCGCGCAGGATCTGCGCGAGGGCGCGGTCGAGTCACGTGGTGGTGGCGGCGGGCGCACGCTGCAGGTGATTGTGGCCGGACAGATTGCCGTGACTGTGACGCTGTTGGTCGGCGCGGCGCTCTTTAGCCGGAGCTTCGCCGCGCTCGCGCGCTTCGATCCCGGCTTCGAACCCGACGGTGTGCTCAGCCTGCGTGTCCAGCTACCGGTGGTGGCGGGCGCGCAAGCTGGGGCGCCGCAGCGCGGTACCGCCGGCGTGCAGGCCTTGGCGCTGCTCGACGATTTGCGTGCCTTGCCCGGCGTGACCAGTGCGAGCCTCTCGTCGGCGGTGCCGCTGGCCGGTGCGAACGCCATTTTCTATTCGGCCGAAGGTATGGGTCCCGTCGACGCGACCAATCGTCCGCGCGCCTTCGCGCAGCGCGTCACGCCTGGCTATGTGGAGACGTTGGGCCTGCACCTGCTGGACGGCCGCGCCTTCGAGCCGACCGACCTCGGTGTCGATTCGCGCAACGTGATGGTGACCGACGCCCTGGCCAAGCGCTTCTGGCCCAACGAGAGCGCGGTGGGCCGCCGGATCAAGCAGGGCGATCTGGCCAGCGAGACGCCGTGGCTGACCATTGTCGGCGTCCTGCGCGACGCCAACCTGCGGGGGATTCCGCAGAATCCCACACGCGACCCCGACATTTTCATGCCCTTCAACGGGCGCTCGCGAGGCTTTGCGGTGTTGCTGCGCAGCGACGGCGACCCAAGCGGACTCACGCGCGCCGCTACCGATGCGCTCGGCCGCCGCGATCCCGGCATGGCGGTGTTCGGCGTGATCGAGTTGAAAGACCTGGTCGGCCAGCAGCTTGCCGCGAGCCGGTTCCTCACCTGGCTTACCGGCGTGTTCGCGGCCACGGCGCTCACGCTCGCGGCCATCGGCATCTACGGACTGCTGGCCTACTGGGTGGGCCAGCGGACGCGCGAAATCGGCGTGCGCGCGGCCCTTGGCGCCGGTCGCGGGCAGCTGTTGGGTCTGGTCGTTGGGCACTCCCTGATGCTTGCGCTGGTCGGCGTGCTGGCCGGCGGGCTCGCAGCGGGGAGTCTGGGACGCTTCGTCGAAACGCAGCTTTACTCGGTGCAGCCGCTCGACGTGGTGTCGTTTGCCGTGACGGCAGGCATCATGATTGCGACGGCGCTGGTCGCGAGCCTGGTGCCGGCCATTCGTGCCCTGCGCATCGATCCGATCTCGGCTCTGCGCGGGGAATAAAGTGAACCTGCTTCACTTTTACGCACTGTTACGAAAACCGTAAAAGTGAAGCAGGTTCACTTTACGCGAGAAACGCCTTCAGGTCCGGTAGCCGGGCGCGCGCGTCGTTCTCTCCCATCTCGATCAAGTTCTGCACGTAGTCGGGCTGGAACATCACCAGGCTGAGCATGTCGTTTGACCGCGTCTCGCGCGTGCCCAGGCCGCGCGTCAGGAAGCGGAACGCTTTCGGCAGGTCGGCCTCATACGCGTTCGCGAGTCGGCCAAGATCCTGCGAGGGACGGACAACGAACAGGTCGATGTGCCGCAGGCCGCTGCGTTTCTCCTCTGGCTGGCCTTCGATCAACTGGTTGAGCTGGCGTAACTGCATCGCGTCGCCGTCCAATTGATCCAGGAAGATGGCGTTGAACAAGACGCCCGCCACTTGCGCCGGCGGTGGATAACCGACAATCTGCGGGCGGTCGGCTTCCTTGCTGGTACTGGCGTAACGGGTCGAAACCGCGAGAATGCGCTTGGCGCCGAGATGAATCGCCGGCGAGAGTGGCGCGGTCAGGCGGATGCCGCCATCGCCGTACCATCCACCATCGACTTCGACCGCGGGAAAGAAGAACGGCAACGCCGCCGAAGCCATCACGTGGTCGACGCGAATCGCGCAGATCTCGCTGCGGCGCTGCGGCCGTTCCCAGGTGGGAATCAGTTCATCTTCGCGGGTCTGCACCCAGGTGATCGACTGGCCGGTCGTGTAACTCGAGGCCGTGAGCGCGAACGAGCGCAGCCAGCCTTGGTTGAGGCTGTTCGGGATCCCATTCAGCAAACCGCCGTCGGCCTGCAGCTCTCGCTCGAGCATTTCGCGCAGGGGCACGGTGTCGACGAAGCTCTTGGCCGGCAACGGCGACTGACCGCCTGACATCAGCCGGCCGCCCCACCGCAGCGTGCGTGACGCCAGGTCGCGCAGGTCGACGCGAAAGACGTTGTCGATGCGCAGCCCGGCCCACATTTGTGCCAGCTGCTCGACCTTCTCGTCGAATGGCGCCTGGCGGGCCGCGAGGAACGCGGCGTTGATGCCGCCGGCCGAGACGCCGGTGAGAATGTCGGGCACGACGCCTGGACACTCGCGGGCCAGCGCGCGCAGCACGCCGACCTGATACGCCGCGCGCGCCCCGCCGCCGCTCAACACCAGCGCCAGCCCGCTCGGACCTGTCTCGTTAATCACGCCCGAATGCTATCGCATCAACCGCTGAGCTAACCGCTCCTTCCTATCCCAGGCACGCACGCTGAGGCGATTAGCGCAGTATTCTCAAGTCATGCAGATCGGAATGATCGGGCTTGGGCGCATGGGCGCGAACATGACGCGCCGGCTCATGCGTGGCGGCCATCAGGTCGTGGCCTACGACCGGTCGCCGGATGCCGTCGCAGCCGCGGTGTCAGAAGGGGCCACCGGTGTCGCCTCGCTCGAGGCACTCGTGGCGCAGTGCCAGCCACCCCGGGCGATTTGCCTGATGGTGCCCGCCGGTGTCGTCGAGAAAGCCCTCAATGAGCTGCGGCCTTTGCTCGCGGCCGGCGATACGGTGATCGATGGCGGTAACTCCCACTACCAGGACGACATTGCCAGGGCCGGCGCACTGGCGACCGACGGCATACACTTCATCGACATGGGCACGTCGGGCGGCGTGTGGGGACTCGAACGCGGCTACTGCCTGATGATTGGCGGCGAGACGGCGGCGGTTCAGCGGCTTGATCCGATGTTTCGAACGCTCTCGCCCGGCCCCGGCACTGTCGAACCCACTCCCGGCAGGGAGTCCGCGCCGAGCACCGCCTCGTCTGGATACCTGCACTGCGGACCCTCGGGCGCCGGCCACTTCGTCAAGATGATCCACAACGGCATCGAGTACGGCCTGATGGCCGCGTTTGCCGAAGGCCTCAATATTCTTCGCCACGCCAATGCCGGCTCGACGCAGGCCGAGCACGACGCGGAGACGACCCCGCTGCGCCATCCCGAGCATTTTCAGTACGACTTCAATCTCGCCGAGATCACCGATGTCTGGCGGCGTGGTAGCGTCGTCACCTCGTGGTTGCTCGATCTCACAGCGGCCGCGCTGGCCAGGGACCCGGCCCTCGACAAGTTTGCCGGCAGAGTGTCCGACTCGGGAGAAGGCCGCTGGGCACTGCAGGCCGCCAATGACGAGGGCGTGCCGGCGTTCGTGCTGACCGCCGCGCTGTTCGAACGGTTCGCCTCGCGCGATCAGGACGTCTTCCAGAACAAGGTGCTGTCGGCGATGCGTGCAGGTTTTGGCGGCCACGCGGAAAAGAAATCGTGAGCGTCAATGATGCGGCCAGCGACGGGGCCAGCGACGCCCTGGTCCTGTTCGGCGCCTCGGGCGATCTGGCATTCAAGAAGATCTATCCAGCGCTGCACGGCATGGCCAAGCGCGGAAAGCTCGACGCGCTCGTGGTTGGTGTGGCCCGTTCGGGGTGGACGCTCGAACAGCTGGTGGAGCGCGCACGAGCCAGCATCGAGGCGCATGGCGATCTCGACGACACCGCGTTCGACCTGCTGGTCTCGCGGCTTCGTTATGTCGATGGCGACTACAACGAGGCAGCCACCTTTGTGGCCCTGAAGAAGGAACTGGGCGACAGTCAGCGGCCCGCCCACTACCTGGCGATTCCGCCCAGCATGTTCCCGGTGGTGGCCAAGAACCTCGCCGCCGCGGACTGCGTGGCCAACGCGCGGATCATCGTTGAAAAGCCGTTCGGCCGCGACCTGGCATCGGCGCGGTCGCTGAACCAGACCCTGCACACGGTAATTCCAGAGGAACGCATCTTCCGGATCGACCATTTCCTGGGCAAGGAGGCGGTGCAGAACCTGCTGTACTTCCGGTTCGCGAACGCCTGGCTCGAGCCGTTGTGGAATCGTCACTACGTCGAGAACGTCCAGATCACCATGGCAGAGTCGTTCGGTGTTGATGGCCGTGGCAAGTTCTACGAAGAGACCGGCGTCATCCGCGACGTGATCCAGAACCATCTGTTCCAGGTGCTCAGCTACCTGGCGATGGAAGCGCCGTCAGGTCTCGGTGCCGCAGCGGTTCATGACGAACAGGCCAAGGTGCTGCGCAACATCCGGCCGATGAGTCCGGAAGACCTTGTCCTCGGCCAGTTCCGCGGCTATCGCGACGAGCACGGCGTGGCGCCCGACTCACGGGTGCCCACCTACGCCGCCCTACGGCTGTATCTCGACTCGTGGCGCTGGGAAGGCGTGCCCTTCTTCGTGCGCGCCGGCAAGGCGCTGAGCCGGACACGCACCGAAGTGATGGTGGAACTGCGGCAGGCGCCACCCGTTGTTTTCAACGAGGCGCCGGCCGCGATCGGCAACTACGTGCGATTTCGCCTCGGTCCAGATGTCGCCATTGCCATTGGCGCGCGGATCAAAAAGCCCGGCGACGCTCTGGTCGGGCTGCCGATCGAGCTTTCCGCCGTGCGCCAGGATGCCGCCGCGGACAAGGATCCTTATCAGCGGTTGCTCGGCGACGCGATGCGCGGCGATGCCAGCTTGTTCGCCCGGCAAGACGTGGTCGAGGCCGCTTGGGCGATTGTCGATCCCCTGATCGCGCAGCCGCCACCGGTGCCAATCGAGTACACCCCCGGCAGTTGGGGCCCCTCGGAAGCCGCCCGACTGGTGTCGGCGATTGGCGGCTGGAATGCCCCCGAGTGATTCATCGGTTTTTCAAAATGTGGAACAGCAACAGGCAGGTTTCCGTCTGTTGAGGGAGGAGCCGCAACTGACCATGTCCAACTCAGTGATTGTCACGACCACGCCGAACATCGAGGGCAAGAAGATCACCAGCTACCGCGGCATCGTCACCGGCGAAGCCATCATGGGCGCGAACATCTTCAAGGACCTGTTCGCCGGCATCCGCGACATTGTCGGCGGCCGCTCGGCGACCTACGAGCGCGAACTGCGCCGCGCGCGCGACCTGGCGATGGAAGAGCTCAAGATTGCCGCGGCCGAGATGGGCGCCAACGCCGTGGTTGGCGTCGACATCGACTACGAGACAGTGGGCGGCAACGCCAGCATGCTGATGGTCACCGTCAGCGGCACCGCGGTGGTGCTCCAGTAAGACGTTTGCCACAGAGCACACCGAGGACGCACAGCCGTGCCCTCTGTGGTTTACGTCCGTGACCTGCGTTTCAGGAACGAGCCGGCACCCGCCTTGCCCGTGAACTTGCCGGCGTCGATGATCACCTTGCCGCGCGACAAGACGGTGTCGGTCACGCCCGTGACCTGCCGTCCTTCGTAGGGGTTATAGTCCACCTTCATGTGATGCGTCTTCGCCGAGAGAGTCGTCGTCTTTCCGGGATCGAAGATGACGAGATCGGCGTCGGAGCCGGGCGCGATGGTGCCTTTCTTCGGGAACATGCCGAAGATTTTCGCCGGTGATGTCGACGTCAGTTCGACGAAGCGGTTCATCGAGATGCGGCCGGTGCGCACGCCGCCGTCGTAGACCAGGCTCATGCGCGTTTCCACGCCCGGAGCGCCGTTCGGGATCTTCGAGAAGTCGCCATCGCCGAGGTGCTTTTCCTTCATGCAGAACGGGCAGTGGTCGGTGGCGATCGCCTGCAAATCGTTGAATGCGAGGCCCCGCCATAGGCGATCCTGTGTTTCTTTTTTCCGCAGCGGCGGGCTCATCACGTACTTCGACCCGCCGAAATCTGGCTCGTCGTAGTTGTCCTCGGACAAGAACAGATACTGCGGGCAGGTTTCCGCAAACGCCGGCAGGCCGCGATCGCGCGCCTCAGTCACTTGCTCGAGCGCTTCCGCCGACGACAGGTGGACGATGTAGACGGGCACGTCGGCGATTTCGGCGAGCGCGATGGCGCGATGCGCCGCCTCGCCTTCGGCCCGCGGTGGCCGGGTCAGCGCGTGATACTTCGGCGCCGTCTTGCCTTCCGCGAGCGCCTTCTTCACCAGCACGTCGATCACGCCGCCGTTCTCGGCGTGCATGCAGATGGTGCCGCCGTTCTTGCCGGTGCGCAGCATGGCGCGGAAAATACTCGCGTCATCCAGCATGAACACGCCGGGATACGCCATGAACAACTTGAACGAGCTGACCCCTTGGCGAACCATTGCGTCCATCTCTTCTTCCACCTGATCGGACAGCTCCGTGATGATCATGTGGAAACCATAATCGATGGCGGCCTTGCCTTCAGCCTTCTTCGACCAGGTCTCGAACGCGTGATGCAGCGTCTCGCCGCGGTATTGAATGGCGAAGTCGACAATGGTCGTGGTGCCGCCGAACGCGGCGGCGATAGTGCCCGACTCGAAGTCGTCCGCTGAAGTCGTGCCGCCGAACGGCATGTCCATGTGGGTGTGCACGTCGATGCCGCCGGGCAGGACGTACTTGCCCCTGGCGTCGATCACCCGGACCGCCGGCATGGTCAGCGCCGTCCCGATCGTGGTGATTTTCTCGCCTTCAATAAAGACGTCGCCGACGTACTGATCCGAGGCGGTGACGATGGTGCCGTTCTTGATCAAAATGCTCATGTTCGGGATCTCGCCGCACATCTTACCGTGCCGGGTGGCAGGGTGCATGCCGTCGACGGTCCGGTGGTAGGCTCTGCCCATGGTTGGCATTCCCTGGTACCTCTGGTGCGCTGCGCTTGCCGTGACCTCCGCGTTCGTCGGCGGTTACTGGGACATTTCGTGGCACCGCTCGATCGGCCGCGACACGTTCTGGTCCGCACCGCACATGGCGATCTACGCCTGCGGCATTCTCGCGGGCATCAGCTCCGGCTACCTGATCTTCTCCACCACCTTCGGCCGCAACCCGGCGCTGAAGGACGTCAGCGTCCGCATCTGGGGTCTGTCGGGACCGCTCGGCGCATTCATCTCGGCGTGGGGTGGCGTCGCCATGCTGGCGTCGGCGCCGTTCGACGACTGGTGGCACAACGCTTACGGCCTTGACGTGCGCATCATCAGCCCGCCTCACATGGTGCTGGCCGCGGGGTTCTTCGGCATCGAGCTCGGCACCGTGATGCTGATGCTGGCGTTCATGAACCGCGCCCATGAACGCGCGCGACCATCGCTCGAGCGGCTGTTTCTCTACGTCGGCGGCACCGTCCTCTGTGAATCGCTGCTGATCAAGCTGGAGTCGATCAGTCGCTCGGATCAGCACAACGCGCGTTTCTACCTGGTTGTCCTGATCGGGACGCCGGCAATTCTCGCCGCGCTGTCGATTGCCTCGCAACGGCGGTGGGCGAGCACCATCGTCACCAGCGTTTACAGCGCCTTCGCGGTGGCGTTCCTGTGGCTGTTGCCGCTGTTTCCCGCTGAGCCAAAGCTTGGCCCGGTCTACCGGGAGATCACTCACTTCATTCCGTGGGAGTTCCCGTTGCTGTTGATCGTGCCGGCCATCGCCCTCGACCTGCTGCTTCAGCGCACCGGGGGATGGCGCCCACTGAGTCGCGCCGTCGTGGGCGGACTCACGTTCTTTGCAGTGTTCGTTGCGGTGCAGTGGCCGTTCGCAAACTTCATGCTGACGCCGGCGGCGCGGAACTGGGTGTTCGGTGGCGGCTACCTCGACTTCGCCACGCCACCGCGCTCGCCACTGGCGCGTTTCGAGTTCTTCTATCGCGAACCAGATCCCGCGCAGTTCTGGCGCCTCATGCTGATCGCCGCTGTGGTGTCGTGCTTCATGATGTGGATTGGATTGCACGGCGGCCGCGCCATGCGCAAGGTGCGGCGATGAGTTCGTGCCGCCTGCGCCTTGGCTTGGCGGTGCTGCTCGCCGCCGCATCACAGTGGCCCGTCAGCGCGCACATCGGCAGCCCCGACATTTTCCTCGAAGGGATGGCCGGGCCGTATCGACTGCTGGTGACCATTCGCCCGCCGTACGCCATACCCGGCGTCGCCGATGTTGAGGTCTTGACGACCAGCGACGATGTCCGTGACGTGCGCATTGTCCCGCTGCCACTCACGGGCGCCGGGGCGCAGTTCGCGCCGGTTGCCGATCGCGCCGTGCGGTCAGCCGAGGACGCGCGCCTGTTCACAGGACATCTCTGGTTAATGAGTGCAGGCGCCTGGCAAGTGCGGGTCACCGTCGCCGGCGACCACGGTGACGGCAGGTTGTCGGTGCCGGTGCCGACGCTGCCGCAGTCAACGCTCGAGATGAGTGGAGGACTGCGCGTCGCGCTGTTCGGGCTGATGCTGCTGCTTGCGGCCGGCTTCGTCGGCATTGTCTCGGCGCTCGCCCGCGAAGCGAGGCTTGGCCCCGGAGAAACCGTCGACCGTCGCGCGCTCTGGCGCGGCCGTCTCGCCGGTGCCGTGGCGGCCGTGGTGGTCGGCGGCGTCGTGTTCCTGGGCAACATGTGGTGGACGGTGGAAGCCTCGAGCTACGCGCAGTACGTCTACAAACCACTGGTCGCCAACCCGTCGGTGACGGCCGACGCGCGCCTGAGGCTCGATCTTCGCGATCCGGGCTGGATCGGAAGCCGGCGGCTGGACGACTTCGTTCTTGACCATGGCCGCCTGATGCATTTGTTCGTCCTCTCACCCGGGCTCGATCGTTTGTGGCACCTGCATCCCGACGAGATCCAGACAGGCGCCTTTGAGCACCAGTTGCCGGACATGCCGCCCGGCCAGTACGAACTGTTCGCCGATCTCGTGCACGCGACCGGTGTCTCCGAGACCGCGACGGCGCAACTCACCACTCAGGCCATTACCGGCGTGCCGCTTGCCGGAGACGACAGCGCCTGGTCTGCCGGCCCGGCCAATGCCGGGACACCCGGTGGCAGGATCGTCTGGCTACGCGACAACGCGCCGCTCGTGCCCAAGCGTCTGACGATGTTCACCTTCCGCGTGGAGGATCAGGACGGCCAGCCGGCACGCGATCTCGAGCTCTACATGGGAATGCCGGGTCACGCCATCTTCGTGCGCCGCGACCGCCAGGTCTTCGCGCACGTGCATCCGTCGGGCTCGGCGCCGATGGCGGCCATGGCTATTGCCATGCCATCGAACCCCTCGCACGCGCAGCACGAGCCATCCCGTCGACAGGCTCAGGGCAAGCCGTTCGCGCCGGCTACTGTCACGTTTCCGTACGGCTTCCCGCAACCGGGCGAGTATCGGATCTTCGTTCAGGTGAAACGCGCCGGGCGTGTGATCACCGAAGTGTTCGACGCCAACGTTCAGTGAGGTTTTAAGCCGCGTCGCGCGTCGCCTTGGTCGTCGCGCTAATCTGCAGGTCAAGCCCGTTCGGCGTCGTCGTGTGATAGCTCTTGTACGGCGCGGTGTGAATGTCGCCGCGGCCGCCGGTGTCTTCGCGGGCGGTCAAGCCCCGCTTCTCCAGTTCCGCCTTCACCGCATCCGGCTCGAACCCTGCGAGGCCGAACGAGATGTGGCCAATCGACGTCGGTCGTGGCGGTGCGCCGGGCTGGATGTTGCCGCGGCGGATGATGATGTCGCCGAGATCGCCGATCCGGCACTGGCTCTGGCTGCCTTCATCCTCTCCGGGCGTCCAGCCCAGCAACGCGGCATAGAAGGCGACGACTTCCTTGTAGTTCGACACCTCGAAAGAGATGTGATCCAGCCACACCGTCTGCCACGCCGTGGCGGCGAACGGCGCGGGTGCGGTAGTCTTGCCGGCGGCCGGGCCCTGGCGGCGATTCTTCGGCGTGGCGTTGCTGATCTGCAGATCGAAGCCGCCGGGGTCCTTGACATGGAAACTCTGGACGTCGCCATGATGGTCGGCCACGGGCGAGAGGCCGCGCGCCTTCAGCTCGGCCTCGACCTTCTTCGTATCCCACTTGTCGATGCCCCAGCAGAATCCGTCATACGCGCCGGTGCGCGGCACGCGCGGGCCGCCGCGTCCCGGCGCGCCGGCCGGTGGCGCTGCCGCGGCGGGCGGTGGTGGCGGTGCCTGGTAGCCGCCGCGAAAGATCACGCCGCCCCAGTCACCGACATCGAGCAGCGCCTGTTTGCCATCGTCGCTCCGAATCTTCCAGTTCATGAGCGCGGCGTAGTAGGCGGCTTCCTTCGAGTAGTCGGCAACCTGGCAGGACAGGTGATCGAGCATTACCGTCTTCCAGCCAGTCGGGGCAAAGGGCGCCTTGGCCGGAGTCGGATCGCACTCGGGCGTCCCCTTCTTCGCGCCGCCGCACTGGCCTTGCGCAAACGCCGAGGCCGGTTGCACGAGCGCCGCGATGCCGAGCGCCTGTAACATTTGCCGGCGCGACAGTACGCCACGGTCGAAGTCGTTGAAGCTCCTGGATAGGTCGTTGCTCATTGAACTGTTCCCCCTACAAAGACAACGGCCAGCCGCTATGACGTCTACTCAACGATCGCTTGCATCACTGCATTCTCGAGATCCATGCGCAACTGGTTCACCGGTTCCTGAACCATCAGTAAACCGACGAGCTGCTCCTTCCGGTCCACCCAGAAGTACGTCCCGAATGCGCCGCCCCATCCAAACGTGCCGCTCGACACGCGGCGGCCGGCGGCCACCTGGTCCAACACCACATCCACGGTGAGACCAAAGCCCATGCCTTTGGTGCCGCGGCCGATGCCGGAATAGAGATTGCCGACGTGGTTCGACGCCATCAAGTCGATCGTGCGCGGACTCAAGAGGCGCTTGCCGTTCAACACGCCGCCGTTCACGAGCATCTGCCCGAACCGGATGTAGTCGTCCGCACTCGACCAGAGCCCGCCGCCCCCGGAGAACAGCGTCTTGGTGGCCAGCCAGCCCGGCGTCTCGATGCGCACCAGCTTGCCGTCACGCTCGTCGTACAGCGTGACCACGCGAGGCAGGCGATCCTCGGTTGGGTAGAACACGGTGTCCTTCATCTCGAGCGGATCGAAGATGCGCTGCTTCAGGAACTGATCGAACGTCAGTCCCGACGCGATTTCGACAATGCGCCCGAGGGTTTCGATGCCGGCCAGCGCGCTGTAGCGCCACTCGGTGCCCGGCTGAAAGTCGAGCGGCACCGCGCCGAGGGTCGGCACATACGCGGCGAGGTTGCTGGCCGAGCTGCGCGGCGACATCCGCGCGCCGGGCCGGGTGCCGGCGCCACCGCTCTCCAGTCCTGACGTGTGGGTCATGAGATCGCGAATGGTGATGTCGTGTTCCGCCGGCACGGTGTAAATCTCCGGTTCTGGCCTGGGCTGGCCGGCCGTGGCCGTCGCCGCAGCCGTCCCCGCCGAAGGCTTGGCGATTGCGACCTTCGCGTTCTTAAATTCGGGAATGAACCGCGACACGGGATCGCCGAGCCGCAGCTTGCCTTCTTCCATCAACATCAAGATGGCGACGCCGGTGATCGGCTTTGACATCGACGCGATTCGGAACAGGGCGTCCTTGCGCATCGGGACCTTGCCCTCCAGATCCATCTGGCCCTGCGCCTCGAAATGCGCGACCTGCCCTTTGCGCGACACCACGGTAATGGCGCCAGTGATCTGGCCTGCGTCGATGTAGCGCTGCACGACGTGATTGATCCGCTGCAGGCGCTCGGAGGACAGGCCGACGTCTTCGGGCTTGCCTGGGGGCAGGGCGCCCGCGGTCAGCGCGAGCGCGATCAGGATGACGCTGAATCGACGGACGGCACGGAGTTTCATGGCGCCTATCGTAGCCGAGCATCGCCAGGCTCGTCGCTGTATGATTCGACCGACTTCCCTTGAGCCTCCCCCCCGGCGCACGCCTCGGCAACTACGAAGTGACGGCCGCGATCGGCGCCGGCGGGATGGGAGAGGTATATCGCGCCCGCGATCTGAAGCTGGGACGAGATGTCGCCATCAAGGTCCTCCCCACGAGCTTCGCGAGCGACCCTGAGCGCACGGCGCGCTTCGGCCGCGAAGCCCAGATGCTCGCGGCCCTCAATCACCCCGCGATCGCGACCATCCATGGTCTCGAGGAGTCCGGCGCGACCCAGTTCCTCGTTCTCGAACTGGTCGAAGGCGGCACGTTGGCCGATCGGCTCACGCGCGGTGCGATCCCGATCGACGAAGCCATCCAGATCGCCCGACAGATCGCCGACGCCCTTGGAGCCGCTCACGAGAAGGGCATCATCCATCGCGACCTGAAGCCGGCCAACATCGCACTCACGGCGAACGATCAGGTCAAGGTGCTCGATTTCGGCCTGGCCAAGGCGATGGATCAGGGGTCGGGGATCGGGGATCAGGGATCGGGGCTCCTCGCGAACTCGCCGACCATGGCCAGCCCTCCCGCCATGACGCAGGCCGGCATGATTCTCGGGACGGCCGCCTACATGAGTCCCGAGCAGGCGAAGGGCCGCACCGCCGACAAGCGCAGTGACGTGTGGTCGTTTGGCTGCGTGCTCTACGAGATGCTCTCCGGCCGCACCGCCTTCCCCGGCGAGGATGTCCTCGACACCTTGACCGCGGTCACGCGCAGCGAACCAGAGTGGAGCGCGTTGCCGCCTGACACGCCGGCACGCCTGCGCACGCTGCTCGAGCGGTGCCTGAAGAAGGATCGCAAGGACCGGATCGCCGACATCGCGGTGGCGCAGTTTCTGCTGAGCGAGCAGCCGGCGTCCGGCGACACGGCGGCGGTTGTGCCGCCAGCCGCGCCCGCGCTCCCCACGTGGCGGCTGGTGGCTGGTGCCGCGGCGATGGCGCTCGTCGCGCTGGTCGTCGGTGGTGCCGCGGTGTGGCGATTCGCGCCGACTGCGACGCCGATGGTGGCGCACCTGTCGTTTCCCCTGCCCGAGGGGCAGCGATTCTCCCGGGCAGGGCATCAGTTTGTCGCGATGTCGCCAGACGGAACACAGATCGTCTATGTCGCCGACGGCCGCTTGTACATCCGGCCAATCTCGGCGGCCACCGCCAGGGAAATCCCCGGCACCAACACCGGCGCCGAACACCCGGCGTTTTCACCCGACGGCACCTCGATCGTGTTCAGCTCACGAGCCGAGGCGGTGCTGAAGCGCCTGGCCCTGACCGGCGGCGCGCCGGTCACGATCTGTCCCGCCGGCGCGGTGTTCGGGCTGAGCTGGGCATTCGACGGCTCGATCCTGTTCGCGCAGGAGCAGGGCGCGCGAGGGGTGCTGCGGGTCTCGGCCGACGGTGGCACGCCAGCCGTCGTCATCGACGTAAAGGGACGGGAACAGGCACACGGTCCGCAGTTGCTGCCCGATGGTGATCACGTGCTCTTCACCCTCGCCACGGGCACCGGCGCCAGCCGCTGGGACAACGCCCAGATCGTGGTCCAGTCGCTCAAGTCGGGCGAACGAAAGACGCTCATCAATGGCGGCACCGATGGCCGTTACCTCGCCAGTGGCCATCTCGTCTACGGCCTCGGAGGCGTCCTGTTGGCGGTGGCCTTCGATCACAAGAGCCTGACGCTGGCCGGCGGACCGGTCGCGGTCGTGGAAGGCGTGCGCGCCAGCGGCTCGCTCTCGGGCTCGATGCAATTCAGTGTCTCGGATACTGGATCGCTCGTCTATCTGCCCGGCCGGGTCGGGCCGGCGAGCAATCGGGTGGAACTCGCCTTCGCCGATCGAACGGGGCGGGTCGAGCGGCTCAAGCTGCCGGCAGCGGGCTATGCCGTGCCGCGCGTGTCTCCCGACGGCGCGAGCCTGGCCGTGGGCATCGATGACGGCAAGGTTAGCGACATCTGGATCTACGAACTATCCGGCGGCGCCGCGATTCGACGACTGAGTTCCGGCGGACACAACGAGCGTCCCCTCTGGTCCGCGGATTCCAAGCGGATCGCCTATCAGTCGGATCGCGACGGCGACGAGGGCCTCTTGTGGCAGCCTGCCGACGGCAGCGCCGCCGCCGAACGACTCACCACGCCGGCGGCGGGCACCTCGCACGCGCCAGAGTCGTGGTCGCCTGACGGCGCCCACCTCCTGTTCAGTGCCACGAACGGCCCGAACACTTCGCTGTGGGTGCTGTCGCTCGCCGACCGCAAGGTGGCACCGTTCGGCGCAGTGCAGTCGACCGAGCCGACCAATGCCGTGTTTTCACGCGATGGACGATGGGTTGCGTACGCGTCGACGGAAGGGGGCCGCCGCATCCAGGTGCAGCCATTCCCGGCGACCGGCGCCAAGTACGAGGTGTCGGCCAACAGCATGTATCCCCAGTGGTCGGGCGCCGGCAGCGAGCTGCTGTGGAGTGGACCCGGGCAATTCAACGCCGTGCGCGTGAAGACGCAGCCCGGATTCAGCGTGGGTAATCCCGTGGCGATCCCGTTCCCAATGATGCTCCCGGGGCCGTCGCTGCCGAGATCCTACGACGTGACGGCAGCCGGCACGTTCATCGGCCTGATTGCGCCCGAGTCGGCGCTGGCGGCGGCGCCGATTCCGGCGGTGTTCCAGGTGGTGCTCAACTGGTTCGAGGAGTTGAAGACGCAGGTCCCCATCCGGTAGCCAATTCCTGACCAGCCATGCCGACCAACCAGACGCCCCCCGCCATCCGCTTCGGCCGCTACACCTTTGACCGCGCCACGCATCAGCTGACCTGCGACACGCTGCCGGTGCACCTGACGCCGAAAGCCTTCGACCTGCTGTCGCTTCTCGTCGCCGAGGCGCCGCGCGTCGTCCAGAAAGACGAACTGCACCGTCACTTGTGGCCCGACAGCTTCGTCTCCGACGCCTCGCTGCTCGGGCTGATCAAGGAAGTACGCCGCGCCCTTGCAGACGAGGGCCACGGCGCCCTGATCCGCACCGTCCATCGCGTCGGCTACGCCTTTGCGGCGCCACTGCAGCCAGTGACGGCCCCTGCCGCTCGTGCGGGGGCCTGGGTCATGGCCGGGTCGGTACTCGTGCCGCTGCACGACGGCGAGAACCTGATCGGCCGCGACGCCGGGTGCACGGTGTGCCTCGACCTGCCGAACATCTCGCGCCGCCACGCCCGCATTGTCGTCACTGGACGGGACGCCACCATCGAAGATCTTGGCAGCACCAACGGGACGTTGCTCGGCGACCAGCGGCTGGTCGAGCCGAGCGCGTTGCGCGAGGCCGATCGCATTCAGCTCGGCGAGGCCGTGCTCACCTTTCACTTCTCGCCCAATGTCGCGCCAACGGTCACGCTGCCGACAGCCGAGCCCGACCGGTAGGCCTGTCACGCCGGTTACTGGACCGGGACGTACACCCCGGGACCGGCCAGAAACGCGGCCGTCAGTTGGACGCTGGCGAGTCCGGTGATGCCCGAGGGCACATTGAAGTAGAGCAGGTATCGGTCGACGGTACCGGGATACCCAATCGCCTGCGTGACCGGCGCCAACTGTCCGTTCACGAGAACGGCGACCGGCGCATTCACCTGCATCTGCGGCGACGCGGGAAAGGCCTGTCCGGGCTCGACGGCCGGACGCGTCGGCCCGAGGCCGCTCGCCACCAGCGTCAGGAGTTCCCCGGCAACCGCGGGTCGCGAGTTCGAGACCGCGCTGGTGTCGGCGTGCGAGATCGAAACCACCTGCGGGGCGTTGCCGGGATAAATCGTCATCACCCAGCGGGCCAAGCCGCCGCCATTGACGCGACGATACGCGGGGTCTTCGACCACCGATGCCTGCCGCTGGGCAACGGCCGGAAGGCCGGTTGGCAGGGCGGTGCCGCCGATGGTCCCCCGCACGCCGACATAGGCACCGGTCCCCCCGACAATGCTGATGTTCGACGACAGCTGCGCGGCGGGAGATCCCGGCGGCGCCGGCCCGTTGGCAAACCCCTGGCCCATGATCGTGCCCATCGCGACGCCGTTGGCGTCCTGAATTTCCCACACGTGGTTGATCAGGCTCAGCCGGGCCACATCCGCGATCGCCGCACCCGGCGTGAGGGTGGCGGTCGAGAGGCCAAACTTGGTGAAGCGGTAGGAGTGGAGTCCTTTGACGGTCTGGCCGTTGATGGCGTAGATGTCGAGGAACCCGGTGCCGTTGGTCCAGCTCGGCATGAGCGACACGGGGACGATGGCGGCACTGGTCGCGAACTTCGAGACGTCGGCCGTGTCTTCGTTGTAGTTCACGCCGTTGCGTTCGTCGAGGACCAGAATCGTGGCGGCCCCGAGCTGCTGCGCCGCCACGCTCGGCGCCAGGGCGCCCATGGACAAACCGAACACCAGACCGACGACGATAATTTTCTCTTTCACGGAACCCCCCTGATGCGCGGCCTGTTCACGAGGCGCCGCTGTTTACTGACGCGCCATGGTAGGCGCGCCCAGGCGTGAAGACCTGCGAGCGGCGGGGGAATACTCGGGGAGATTCAGGAGATCAGGCGAGCACCCTCTTGAACACGACCATCGCCTTCTGCATGTCTTCCGTGGACGATAAGCTCTATTAGCGGCCTCTACTGTTAACGGAACGCCGGTTCTCAGCCCCTGCGCCGACCAGCCCGCTCCTCGGTCGATTTTCTGATCCGCAGCGGCCGCTCGGGATTCTGGTCAATGCGATCGACCAGCACGTCAAGGCCGCGGTCTTCCTGGGCGGGCACCGTACGCACCCCGGCACCTATTGTTTCGGCAACTCGATCAGCACGAGATTGGTGTTCTGCCGCAGCCGATCGAACACGATGAACTTCCCGTCTGCCGTGACATCGAACGTCCGCAACCCACCCTCATTCGCCAGGCTGGTGAGCTGACGCTGCTGCCCGCTCTCGAAATCCAGTAGCCAGAAATTCGGTGCGTGAATGCCCGGCAGATACACCAGGCCCTTGCCGCTGGGTAAGAAACGGTATCCACCCGGCCGGACCATCACGGGTGGCAGCTCGACGCCTGTTCCGTCCGGCCGCGTTCCAACCACCTGCACCTGGCCGACGGACGAGCGGCGGGCGTACACGATCAGGTTGCCGTCCGGCGACCACACCGGATTGAACGCGGGACCCTCGACAATCCGCTCAGGCGCGCCGCCATTGACCGGGATCTTGAACAGCGCCGAACCCTGCGCATCGCGGCCGCCGGCGATGATCCAGCGGTTGTCAGGTGACCAGTCGACCGCGCCCTGCCCGGCAGCGCCTTCGATCTCGACCGATTCAGCCAGCGTGCGCCGATTGGATCCGTCGGGCGACATGATCCATAAAGTGCGCCTGCCGTTTTGCGTGACGACGAGCGCGAGCCGCCGTCCGTCGGGCGACACCGCAGCGGGCTCGGACAATGCGGCGTCGACGTTCCTCCAGACTTGCGCGCCTCGTCCGTTCTCGACCCTCCACAGCCCGTCCCCCGTCCCGCGCGCCGACAAATAAAACAACGACGCGCCGCTGAAGCGAGGCGAGAACGCCTGGCCGGCGGGCACAGGCAACGCGTAAGGCTCCACGGCACCGTTGTCTGCGATGCGATCGATCAGCGGCACGCGCCACAACGTCGAACTCGGGTTGGCAACGGTGGCAACGAGGCGTCGTCCGTCACGGCTGGCGGCGACCGACGTGTATTGATCGACACCGGGCGCGACGCGCGTGGTGGTCTTGCGCTCGACATCGAGCGCCCATAACCATGGGCCCGATCCGTCTTCCTCGCGAGCGACGTAGAGCAACGTCCGCGCGTCGATCTGAGCCGGATAATTCACGGCGGCGTGCTGGTTCGTGAGTCGTTCCGGATCGCCTCCGCCGGGGCGGGCGCGCCAGAGATCCACGTTCATCTCGCTTTGCGGTTCCGACCCACTCACGAAATAGATCCAGTCGTCCGCGGACCACACCGGGTTGTTGCGGTGCAATCCGCTTCGCGGCAACGGAACCTCGCGTGGATTTGCGCCGGTGCCATCGGCGATATACATCGGATCGTCACCGTCCGGGGGCTTCTGGAAATAAACGAGCTTGCTGCCGTCGGGTGACCACGCCGGAGTATTGGAGTCGGGTGGCAGAAACGGGCGCGATGGACCGCCGGTCAGCGGCATCTGCAATAACAGCTTGCGCTCGCCGGGGTTAAACCAGATCTGCGAGCCGTTCCCCGAGAAGCCGAGTTTTCGGACGATCGATCCGCTTGGCTGCAAGGCCGGCATGTCCCGCGTCAGGTTGGAGAAGTCGCCGCCGCCCACCTGCGTGAGCCAGATGTCGAACTCGCCTTCAGCATCGGCGAGGAAGGCAACGAACTTTCCGTCGGGTGAAATCTCGGCGCCTTCTTCGGCGCCGTCCCAATTGGTCAGCGGCGTGAAGCGCGCGTGCGCCAGCGGATTCTCTGCCGTCACCGCCGGCCTGCGGAGTTCGAGCGCGGCGATCACCACCACCAGCGCCGCCCCTGCCACCCATGTCTGCCAGTAGGCCGGCCGTCTGCGGCCGCCGGCGCCAGCGTGTATCTCTGGCAACACCCCGCCGGCATCAAGTTCGATCCGCGAGTCGCCGATGTCCCGCAGACGTTTCTTCGGATCCTTGGCGAGACAATGCAGCAACAGCCGCCGTATCGGCTCGGGTGTCGAGGCCGGCAGCGCCGGCCAATCCGGCTCACGCTCGAGAATCCTGGCGATCGAGTCCGACACCGTCTCACCCGCGAACGCGGTGCGGCCGGTCAGCATTTCGTAAAGCACACAGCCGAACGCCCAGATGTCGGTGCGCTTGTCGACGGCGAGGCCACGCGCCTGTTCCGGGCTCATGTATGCCGCGGTGCCGATCAGCGGCCGATGCCGGTTGCTGCCTTCGCTTGAAATCTCGGTGAGGCCAGTCGTCGTCCCGTCCGGCTCGATCGCCTTAGCGAGGCCAAAGTCCAGCACCTTGACGACACCGGCGGTCGTGACCTTGAGGTTCGACGGCTTCAGGTCGCGATGAATGATGCCCTTGTCGTGTGCGACCTCGAGCGCGTCGGCGATCTGACGCGCGATCGCCAGCGCCTCACCCAGAGCCAGGCCCCCCTTTCGCGATCGCAGCCGCTCGGCGAGGGTGTCGCCCTCAACGAGCTCGAGCACGAGGAATTGGACGCCGTCGGCTTTTTCGAAACCGTAGATCGCACAGATATTCGGGTGGTTCAGCGCAGCGAGCATCCGCGCCTCGCGCTCGAAGCGTGCGAGGCGGTCCCCATCGCTCGTGAAGCCAGGTGGCAGAACCTTGATCGCCACGTCGCGTCCCAGCTTTTCGTCGCGGGCACAGTAGACCTCGCCCATGCCCCCGGCACCGAGCAATGCCTGCAATTGGTACCCGCCCAGCGTACGGCCGACCATGGCCGTGCCCCCAAGGTCGGAAACGATCTGTGCGGGCGCGACAAACGCCGGCCCGTCGAGTAATCCGCCGTCGGTCGCCGCACCGTTCAGCAGCGATTCGACCTCGCGTCGCACCGCCTCGTTTTCTCCAGCGTTGAGCAGAAACGCCGAGCGCTCATTCGACGAGAGCGCGCTCGCCGCGTGATAGAGCTCCTCGATTCGCTTCCAGCGTTCAGATGCCATGGCCCTTGTTGGGCGCAATTGTAGTCCCGCTGAGGGCCATGCCAGTTGTGACCGGCCGTTTCCGCTTTCTTAGATAAGGGAGTTCTCGACGAGCGTCGGCTTTCTTCCAGGCGCCCGCTCCCGTGAACAGAAGGCATGACTACCCTCCGCATCCGCGCCCGGCTTGAACAAGGAGACACTATGCTGACTCGCCAGATGGAGCGCCCGCCCGTATGCGCCACGCCAGTACGGTTACTCGGTTCGATTCTCCTGTTGGTCATCCTCATCCTCGGCATGCTGCCCGTCGGTGCGTGCTCCTCCCCGACATCGCCCACCAGGCTCGAGCCGCCGCCTGGAACGTACCGATCGACGTTCATGATTGTGCAAGGTGAATCGGGATTCGCCGGCATGAGCATCACGCCCAAGGCGATTCCGGAGGGGACGCTGGCGGCCGACGTCAGCGTCAGGCTCGTGGGGTTGAGACCAAACGCCACATATCTGTTCCAGCGAGCGCAGGATGGAGTTGGCGGCCGCGCGTTGGGCTCGGATGGGATTTGCCAGCGTGCCCTGGGGCTCTCGCCGTGGTCGCCGAGCGACCCGCCCACCACGAATTGGCAGACCATGCCCCTTCCCGCGACGGGTCCACTGGTGACTATTACGACATCCTCGAAAGGTGACGGCGCCGTCGATTTCGAGTTTCGCGCCTTGATGATTGTCGCGGGCACGACCAACGACGTGATGTTCCGGCTGGTCGACAACGCCGAGGCTCCCACGGCGGAATTGCGGAGCGACTGCATGATGGTCACGGCTCGGTAGCCCTGAAGTCCGGGTTCGACGTGGGACTTCTCGAGGAACTCAAAAGCGCGACGTCACGCTGGAATGTGACTGCGCCGGCCGCTGTGTCGGCTGCCCCCGCCAGGGGACTGAAATGAATCGCCACACTGCGCGGTTGTTTGTTGCCGTCGCTCTCTTCGTCACGGCTGGATGCAGCGAACCCGGTCGCCTCTCACTTTGAGTTGATCAGCGGCGTCGAACCCTAAGCGCGCTCTCGATCGCCGAGCATCTCGCGTTGCAGCCACGCTTTGGCGAACAGCCAGTCGCGCATCACCGTCTCGGGCGAAACCTTGACCACAGCGGCGGTTTCTTCGACCGTCAGTCCGCCGAAGAACCGCAGCTCGACGACGCGGCTCTTGCGCTCGTCGAATTTGGCCAGCGCCTCGAGCGCGTCATCGAGCGCCACGAAGTCCTGGCGCGGTTCGTTGCTGACGACGGCGTCATCGTCGAGCGTCACTTTCGTGACGAGCCCGCCGCGCTTCTGCGCATAGCGGGCGCGCGCGTGGTCAACCAGGATGCGTCGCATCACGCGAGCGCATACCGCAAGGAAGTGAGCACGGTCGCGCCACGTCACGGTTTGTGCATCGACGAGGCGAAGGAAGGTTTCGTTGACGAGCGCGGTCGCCTGCAGGCTGTGATCGGCGCGTTCGTGCGCCATGTGGCGCTTCGCGATTTGGTGCAGCTCGCGGTGGACCAGCGGGATCAGCCGGTCGAGGGCGGCATTGTCGCCCTGGCCCCACTGGAGCAGCAGTTCGGTGATCATGATTCATGAGGCGCGGGCTGCGACAAGCTAGAAGCTGAACTTTAACCCAAACTGCACAATCCGCGGATCGTAGGTGCTCGTGAGACGATACGCCGTATTAGCGGCCTCTACAGGGCAGACGATCCCGTTCAGCTGGACGTAGAAGCGGCGAGGCTCGCTTCGAACTCCGCGGGCGGCACATCGCCGATCGGCCCCAGTAGTCGCCGGTTGTTGAACCATTCCACCCACACGAGCGTGGCGAACTCGACCGCCTCGAGCGATCGCCACGGCCCCTTCCGTTGGGGTTCCCAGACTTTAGTGGAGAGAAGCGGGTCTCAGCCAAGCGCCGGTCGATTCTTTCGGAATGAGTTCTTGATCGCAATCTGGTCGTTCCGGAACGTGAACAAATCGCAGCCGGCGACCTCGACTCGCTTGCCGTCCTTGAGGGTTCCGGTGAACGTCCACTCCGACACTCCACGATCGCCCATCACGAAGTGTCGAGCGTTGCCCCAGTGCGCGTCCGGATACTGCTCGAACACTGCTGCGTAGGCAGCCCGTACTGCGGGCTGCCCGTCGTGGCTTTCGCCGTTCACGGCGTTGCCGCCCGAAGCCTCAAAGACGCAGTCGCTCGTCATCATCGACATCAGCGCATCAACGTCGTGACGGTTCCACGCTTCAGCGAACGCGTGCAGCAGGCTGGCCTGGTCTCGGTCAGTCATCTCGCTCACGATGCAGGGTTCCCGTTCATGCGATTCTCCTCATTTCCCATCATGCCACGGGCGCCCCAGCACCCTTGCACCCCGGCACCCTTGCACCCATAATCCCCGGATGAAGCCGGACATCTCAGTCACGTTCACCGGGCTGAAGTTCACCAACCCGTTCCTGCTCTCGTCGGCGCCGCCAACCGAGTCGGACACCAACATCATGCGCGCGTTCGAGGCGGGCTGGGGCGGCGTGGTCACCAAGACCATTGGCCTGCACCCGGTCACCAACGTCGCCGGGCCGAAGACCAAGTTCCTGCGCTCGACGCTCGACGGCCGGCTGTCGATGCAGAAGAGGCCCGATACGGCATTGCACTCGTCGTGGAACTGGGAGCTGATCTCGGACAAGCCACTCGACTGGTGGATCCCCAAGATCGAAGGCATCAAGAAGGCTTATCCCGATCGCATCCTGATCGCCTCGATCATGGCGGGCTCGGGCAGCGACACCGAACTCGCCCACTGGCAGACGTTGGCTAAAGGCTGCCAGGACGCGGGTGCCGATGCGTTCGAGCTGAACCTGTCGTGCCCCCATATGGACCGCAAGGACATGGGCTCGAACATCGGCAAGGACCAGGAGCAGGTGTCGATCGTCACCGAAGTGGTGAAGGAAGTTGCCAAGGTTCCGGTCTGGTGCAAGCTCACCCCTTCCACCACCGACATCGTCGAAGAGGCGAGCGCGGCGTTGCGCGGCGGTGCCGATGCGATCGTGTCGTCGAACACGTTCCCGTCGTTGCCGCTGATCGATCCCGAGACGATGGACTTCGAGATGAACGTCGACGGCCTGGTCTCGAGCGGCGGGCTGGGCGGGCCGGCGATTCTGCCACAGTCACTGGCGAAGATGGCGTCGCTCAGCAACGCGTTTCCAGACCGGGCGTTCTCGGGCATTGGTGGCATCGCCGAGTTCGCGCACGCCCTGAATTACTTTCTTCTCGGCTGCGGCACCGTCCAGGTCTGCACGGCCGCCATGCTGGACCGCGCGATTGGTCCGAGCGTAGTCAAGGCATTGATCGAGGGCATGCAGCAGTTCATGGAGAAGCGCGGGTACGCATCGCTCGAGGACTTCCGCGGTCTGCGTCGCAGCAACGTGGTGGCGCATTCGAAGATTAGGCGTCCCGACGGCAAGGATTACCACGGCGGGCACGAGGCCGAGGGGTACGCGGATTAATGGGCGGCACTAAAGTGCCGCCCTCCTGGCACGGGGAGTTTGTGGAGCTGTCAGAAGACGTGTCCGACAGCCCCCTCTGGAACCACGACCTCGCGCCGACGTCGCTGGCGAGCCGCACCTGGTCGACCTATCACATTGCCGCGCTCTGGATCGGCATGAGCGTGGTGATCACCACTTACACGCTTGCTTCGGGACTGATGCAGCAAGGCATGAACTGGTGGCAGGCGCTCGTCACCATCCTGCTCGGCAACGCGATCGTGCTCATCCCGATGATCCTGAATGCGCATGCCGGCACCAAGTACGGCGTGTCGTTTCCGGTGTTGTGCCGCGCGGCTTTCGGCGTAAAGGGCGCAAATGTGCCCGCGGTGTTGCGCGCGATCGTCGCGTGCGGGTGGTTCGGCATCCAGACCTGGATTGGTGCGCTGGCGCTTGAAGCGCTGCTGACCGCGGCGTGGCCGGGCTGGGCGGACGTGCCCGGCAGCATCTGGATTTCGTTTGGCGTGTTCTGGCTGGTGCAGGTGGCGATCATCGTCCGCGGCCTGGAAGGCATTAAGCTGCTCGAAGCGTGGTCGGCGCCCCTGCTGCTTGGTGGCGGGCTGTTGTTGCTATGGTGGGCGGTCGCAAACGGCGGAGGACTGGTCCGCATCCTGTCGGAGTCGCCAAAGTTACAGCAGGGCAGCACGCCGTTCTGGACGTTGTTCCCCGCCGCGCTCACCGCCAACGTCGGCTACTGGGCGACGCTCAGCCTGAACATTCCCGACTTCACCCGCTACGCGAAGAGCCAACGCTCGCAGGCCCTCGGCCAGGCACTGGGCCTGCCCGCAACCATGACGGCGTTCGCATTTCTTGGCGTGGCGGTGACCAGCGCGACCATCGTGATCTTTGGCGAAGCGGTGTGGGACCCGGTCGTCCTGATCGCACGGATTGGCAGTCCCGCGGTGGTCATCTTCGGCGCGCTCGTGATCCTTGCGGCGCAAATCACCACCAACATGGGGGCGAACGTGGTGTCGCCGGCCAACGACTTTTCCAGCCTCGCGCCCAGGCGAATCAGCTATGTCACCGGTGGACTGATCACGGCCGTGCTGGGCATTGTGATGATGCCGTGGAAACTCTACGCCGATGCATCGGCCTACATCTTCACCTGGCTGATCGGCTACTCGAGTCTGATGGGGGCGATCGGCGGCGTGTTGATTGCCGACTACTGGATTCTTCGAAAGCAGGAGCTGTCGCTCCCGGACCTGTTCGCCATGCGCGGCCGCTACTCGTACACCAACGGCGTCAACCCGAAGGCGATGATTGCGTTGACCCTCGCCATTCTCCCGGTGGTGCCGGGATTCATTCGGGCGGCGACCACGCCCGGAGGTGTCGTGCCCGTCCCGAATGTCTTCGACACCCTCTACACTTACGCCTGGTTCGTGACCTTCGCGCTGAGCGCGATCACCTACCTGGCGCTGATGCGAAACCGCCGATCATGAACCCGTTCGCCCTTCGGCTTGGAATGGACCTGCCAATCATCCAGGCGCCGATGGCCGGCTCCCAAGGCAGCGCTCTTGCGGTCGCTGTCTCGAATGCCGGTGGTCTCGGTTCGCTGCTGTGCGCGACGCTCGGGCTCGAGGCCATTAGGGGCGCCCTGGCGGAGATCAAGGCGGCAACCGCCAAGCCATTCAACGTCAACTTTTTCTGTCACGTTCAGCTGCCGCCGGATCCCGAGCGTGAAGCAAAGTGGAAAACGGCGCTCGACCCGTATTACCGCGAGTTTGACATCGACCCCGACACCATCGCCGCCAGCCCTGGCCGCATGCCGTTCGACGCCGCGGCCGCAGTTCTCATGGAGGAATTTCGGCCTGCCATGGTCAGCTTCCACTTTGGCTTGCCGTCGCCCGATCTCATTGCCCGCGTGCGGGCGATCGGAGCGGTCGTGCTGTCGTCGGCGACTACCGTCGACGAAGCGGTGTGGCTGGAAGCACACGGTGCCGACGCGATCATCGCGCAGGGCAATGAAGCAGGTGGTCATCGCGGCTTCTTCTTGTCGGAAGACCTGACGACGCAAGTGGGGACGATGGCGCTGCTACCGCAGATTGTGAAGCGCGTCGGCATCCCCGTGATCGCAGCGGGAGGCATCGCGGATGCGGCCGGCGTTGCGGCGGCCCTACGGCTGGGCGCCTCCGCCGTCCAGGTGGGCACCAGCTACCTGCTATGCCCGGAAGCCACGACGAGCGTGGTGCATCGCGCGGCTCTTGCGGGTCCTGATGCCGGTCATACCGCGCTGACCAACGTGTTCACCGGGCGACCTGCCCGCAGCATTCTCAATCGCCTGATGCGTGAGCTGGGCCCCCTTTCAAGCGAGGTGCCGCGCTTTCCGCTGGCGACCTCGGCGATACTGCCGCTCCGCGCCAAGGCCGAAGCAGCGCACTCCGGCGATTTCTCGCCGCTCTGGTGCGGACAGAACGCCACCGGCTGCAGGGCGGTGCCGGCGGCACAACTCACACGAGAGCTCGCCGGCGTGTGACGGTATTCGTGGACTTCGTGGTTTAACAGTAGGATCGGAGCGTCATGAACACCGGCTCGTACATCAACGGCAAGTGGCATCGCCCTTCCGCCAGCGAAGTCACCCAGAACATCAACCCCGCTGATCTCAGCGATGTGATCGCGGAGTACCCATTGGCGTCGGTCGCTGATGTGCGGCTCGCGATCGACGCGGCGGTGGCAGCGTGGCCGGCGTGGAAGAAGACGCCGGGTCCGGAACGCGGTCGCGTGTTGTGGCGCGCGGCTGATATCTCGCGACGCCGCGTCGATGAGATCGCCCGCATGCTGACGCGCGAGGAAGGCAAGATTCTGAAGGAAGCTCGCGGCGAAGTGCTGAAAGGGATCTCGCTGCTCGAGTACTACGCGGGCGAAGGCTTCCGGATGCACGGCAAGACCCTGCCGTCGGAGTCGCGCGACACGTTTACCTACACCATCCGCCAGCCACTCGGCGTGGTCGGCCTGATCGCGCCCTGGAATTTTCCGTGGGCGATTCCTGTGTGGAAGAGCGCCCCCGCTATCGTCGCCGGCAACTGTGTCGTCTTCAAACCATCGGAGCTCACGCCTGCCACGTCGGCCCTGCTGGCGGAAATCTACGAAGAAGCGGGCTTGCCACCCGGCGTCTTCAACATGCTGGTCGGCACCGGGCCGGTGGTCGGAGAAGCCATGGTCGCCGCGCCCGAACTGCGCGCGATCTCGTTCACCGGCTCAAATCGCGTCGGTGGCGCCCTTTACGTCAAGGCGGCCCAGCGGGGCGCGAAGGTGACTTGCGAGATGGGCGGCAAGAACGCCGTGATCGTCATGCCCGACGCCGATCTCGACAAGGCCGCGGCCGCGATCCATGGCGGCGCCTTCGGTTCGACCGGGCAGCGCTGCACCGCGACCTCGCGTGTGATCGCGCACGCCGACATCAAGCAGGCGCTGGTCGATCGACTGGTGGCGTCCGCGAAGAAGATGAAGCTCGGCCCCGGGCTGGATGACTCGTCCGACATGGGACCGTCGGTCGGCGATCGCCAGTGGCAGACGGTGATGGATTACATCAAAGTAGGGCAGGGCGAAGGCGCCCGAATGCTGACCGGTGGCTCGCGGCCCGAGGCATTGAGCCATGGCTACTTCATTGAGCCGACCATCTTCGACGGCGTCGCGCCGACGATGCGCATCTTCAAGGAAGAGATTTTCGGACCGGTGCTGTCGGTGGCCACCGCCTCGTCACTCGACGAGGCGCTTCGCTTTGCCAATGGTGTCGAGTACGGCTTGACGACCTCGATCTTCACCGAGAACATTTCCTCGGTGATGAAGTTCGTGGACGATGTGGAA
Source organism: Acidobacteriota bacterium (assembly GCA_031364805.1). Lineage (GTDB taxonomy): Bacteria > Acidobacteriota > Vicinamibacteria > Vicinamibacterales > UBA2999 > 12-FULL-67-14b. Next base: position 86,120 of record JANLWW010000078.1, on the reverse strand, counting down.
ACGGGAATGGTCCACGTCAACGAGCCGACCGTGGGCGGGGAAGCGCAGTTGCCGTTCGGTGGCACGAAATCGACCGGTGTCGGAGAGCGTGAGATGGCTGAGGAAGGACTGAACTTCTTTACCGAGTTGAAGACCGTGTTCATCAACTACTCGGGGAAGGCCGAGCGGTCGCTGACGCGCTAACGGCCCAGGCGGCACACGATCTGAAACTCCCTCTTCGTGACCGGCTGCACCGATAGCCGGCTGCCTTTCTGATTCACCATCATCTTCTGCAGGGCCGTGACCTGCCGCAGCGTGGTTAGCGGCACCACCTCCTTGAAGCGTTCAACGAAGGCGATCTCCACGCTGAACCAAATCGGATTTTCGGCGGTGTGCTTGGGATCGTAGTAGTCGTGGCCTTTTCGTAGGGCAAACGGATCCGGATAGCCGGCGCGAGCGATCATCGCCAATCCGGTCACGCCTGACGGCTCCGCGTTCGACGCGTAGAACAATACGCCGTCGCCCACCTGCATGTCGTCGCGCATGAAGTTGCGCGCCTGGTAATTGCGCACGCCCTCCCAGCCGGTCTTGCCATCTCGCTTGAGGTCGTCGATCGTGTAGGCGACCGGTTCACACTTCATCAGCCAGTATCGTTTCGGCATCAACGCCACTGTAACTGAGTCTCCCCCCACGAGCCGCGTAAGCGGCGAGCCCCACGAAGGACCGTGAGACGCGAGCCCTATAATCGCCCAAACCTTCGGTCTCCGAAATCCGTCCAATCCGCTGTCATGCCTAATTTCCGCCTGGCCCTGCGCACCCTGTTCAAGACGCCCTTTGTCACGGCGGTCGCCATTTTGTCGCTGGCACTCGGGATTGGCGCCAATTCGGCCATCTTCTCGCTGTTCGACCAGATGCTGCTGCGGCCCCTGCCGGTGCCGAATCCCGAACAGCTGGTCAACCTCGGCGCTCCAGGGCCCAAGCCCGGGTCGAACCAGTGCAGCAACGCCGGCCCTTGCGAGGTGGTGTTCAGCTACCCGATGTTCCGCGATCTGGAACGCGTCCAAGCCAGCTTTACCGGCATCGCCGCGCATCGGCAACTTGGCGCCAGTGTTGGCTACCAGGGAACAACACTCTCGGCTGAAGGCCTGCTGGTGTCGGGCAGCTACTTTCCGGTGCTCGGGCTCAATCCCGCGCTCGGCCGCCTTTTTACTCCAGACGACGACAAGACGGTCGGCGCGCACCATCTGGTCGTGCTCAGTCACGACTACTGGCGGACGCGGTTCCAGTTGAATCCCGCGATCCTGAATGAGACGTTGATCGTCAACGGTCAGGCTCTCACCGTCGTCGGCGTCGCCCCGGCCGGGTTCAAGGGCACCACCCTCGGTTCCGAGCCCGACGTCTTTGTTCCCCTCACGATGCGCGCCGTGATGCAGCCCGGCTTCTCCGGATTCGAGAACCGCCGTAGTTACTGGGTGTACGTGTTCGCGCGGCTCAAGCCCGGCGTCTCGGCCGATCAGGCGCAGGTGGCCATCAACGGTCCCTACCGGGCCATCATCAACGACGTCGAGGCGCCGCTCCAGAAAGGCATGAGCGAGCAGACCATGGCGCGGTTCAAGCAGAAGGCGATGACGATGGAGCCGGGACAACGCGGGCAAAGCAGCCTGCACGCCGAGGCCCGCGCCCCGCTCATTATCCTGTTCGCCGTCACCGGCACGGTGCTGCTGATCGCGTGCGCCAATATCGCGAACCTCTTACTCGCGCGCGGGGCAGGCCGGGCCGCCGAAATGGCCGTGCGCCTGGCGATTGGCGCCACCCGTCGTCAGCTGATCACCCAACTCCTGGGAGAGTCGGTGTTGCTGGCGGCGATGGGCGCGGCCGGTGGGCTGCTCGTGGCCAAGTGGACGCTCGACCTCGTGGGCGCGATCGTGCCCCCGGACGGCGCCGCGCTGGTGGCCTTCAAGCTGGACTCGGAGATGCTGCTGTTTGCCGGCCTTACGGCACTCGGTACCGGCCTGGCGTTCGGATTGTTCCCGGCCTTGCACAGCACGCGCCCCGACCTCGCTGTCACCCTGAAGAACCAGGCCGGCCAACCGGGTGGGGCGAAGGCGGCGCGCCGCTTCCGCACCACCCTGGCCACCGTGCAAATCGCCATGTCGCTGGCCCTGCTGATTCCCGCGGGCCTGTTTGCCAAGAGCCTGTTCAACATCAGCCGAGTCGATCTCGGGCTGAAGACCGATCATGTCGTGGTGTTCGCCATCGCCCCCGAACTGAACTCCTACACGACCGAGCGTAGCCGGGCACTGTTTGAGCGGCTGGAAGATGAATTGGCGGCGCTGCCGAGTGTCACCAGTGCGGTCGCCGCCATGGTGCCGATTCTCGCCGGCGACAATTGGAACAACAGTCTCGCGGTGGAGGGCTTCGCGGCGGGACCCGACACCGATACCTCGGGGGCGTTCAACGGCATCAGCCCCGGCTACTTCAAGACCATGGGCATTTCGCTCATGGCCGGCCGCGAGTTCACCCGCGCCGACGCCACCGGGGCGCCGAAAGTCGCAATCGTCAATCAAGCGTTCCTGAAGAAGTTCAACCTGGGCGACCGCGGCATCGGCAAGCGGATCGGCGTGGGTGGCGGACCCGAGACCAAGCTCGAGATCGAGATCGTCGGCATCGTCCGGGATGCGAAGTACAGCGACGTCAAGCGGGTGGTGCCGGCGCAGTACTACCTGCCCTATCGCCAGGAGGAGCGGCTCGGGTCCGCCTATTTTTACCTGCGTACGGCCGTGCCGCCGGAGCAACTGCTGCCGACCATACCCGCCCTGATGAGAAAGCTCGATCCCAACCTGCCGGTGGTCGACGCCAAGACCATGGACATGCAGATCCGCGAGAACGTTGCGATGGATCGCTTGATTAGCACGCTGTCGCTCGGCTTTGCGCTGCTTGCCACCCTGTTGGCGGCCGTCGGTCTGTATGGTGTGCTCGCCTACAGCGTAGCCCAGCGCACGCGCGAGTTTGGCCTCCGCATGGCACTTGGCGCCGACGGCGGTCGTGTCCGCGGGATGGTAATGAAACAGGTGGTGGTGATGGCGCTGGTCGGCGGCGTCATCGGCCTGGCGATCGCGATTGGTGTCGGCCGGCTGGCGCAGTCGCTGCTGTTCGAGATGACAGGCTATGATCCCCTGGTGGTTGGTGTTTCGACGATCGCGCTCGCCCTGGTGGCCATGGGCGCAGGGTTCATTCCGGCGCTGCGCGCCTCGAAGATCGATCCGATGAATGCGCTTCGCTACGAATAGCTCAATCGAGATCAGCCCTTTGGCTTCTCCGAAGTCGTGACCGTGAACTGGCGGAAGCGGCCGTAGGTGGCACGACCGTCGATGCGCGCCGAGGTCCGCCGCAACTCGTAGGTCTCGCGCATTTCGCCTGGCACCAGCAGATCGAGCCCGGCCTCGGCCCGGTACGACACGTCGATCAGCGCCCGCACCTCGGTGTCCTCACTGATCAGCTCGGTCCGCAGGAATCGGCCAGTTCGGCTGTCAATCCACGCTCGTCCATGCGAGGGGATGTCCTTGTCTGCGGCTCCGCGCACCACCGTTCCTGGTTGCGTCTCGCGGTACTCGATCAGCCAGACGTCGTCTTCGGCAGCCAGCTGCTCAAACCGCTTGACGTTCCCGGCCTTGCCCCTCTCGTACGTGAATCGCGGTTGGTTCAGGCGATCGAACAGGATCAACGCCAGCATCGGCATGTTGATCGTGCGCATGATCGGTCCGATGTTGTAGCGCGAGCTTTCTGACTGGATGGCCGCGGCCTGCCCGGCCGCGTCGGCGGAGGCGCCGACGAACAGCTTGTAGAGGCGCTCATCACGATCGCGAATCGGCTTTCGGTTCACTTCGAAGACGTCGCGGAACTGCAGCCACGAGTCGCCCTTGCCGGTCTTGACCAGCAGCAGGTCTGACTTCAGCTCGCGGAACTCCCGCAGTTGCGGTCCGCCGCGGCGCTGGGTGCCGAGCACGTTCTGGCGATAGTGCTCTTCCGATACGATGCCGGCAAGGCGGGCATGGTAACTGGCCACATACGCCGCCGCGCGATCGAGCACCTCGTCTAGCGAGGGTTGTGCCTCCGGGCGCGCCGAGAGCGCCGCCACCGCGATTATCACCAGCACCCCGGCGCAGGCCCCACGCATGCCGGAAGTCTATAATTGAATCAGCAATGGAAAAAATCATCGTCACGGCCAAGTTCCATACCGGCCATCGCCAGCTCGGTTATCCGGGCAAGTGCAAGTTCGTCCACGGACACACTTGGCAAGGCAAGGTGGCGGTGTCGGCCGACGAGTTTCCGCGTGACGAACTGGACATGTCGATCGACTTCGGCCACCTCAAGGACGTGATGCGGTTCCTGGACCACAAGATGCTGATTACCGAACAGGACACGACGTTCCTGGACGCGGGCCGGTTCGAGCCCGAGGGCGTGGTCATGCTGAAGGGCAAGGGGCCGAGTGTCGAGAACGTCGCGCACTATGTGTTCGACGGAGTCCTGGCGCTGATCCAGAAGCAGTATCCCGGTCGGAGCGTGCGTTACACCGTCGAAGTCACCATCCAGGAGACCGAGAACAACATCTTCATCGTCGAAAAGGTCGTCACGGTCTAAGCCGCGTCCCGTGTTCACTCGATGAACAGGATCAGAATTTCACCGTGGCGACCAGTGATGCCGAACGGCCGGGCGCGAACACCGTGCGCACGTCCCGGCTCGCGTAATACTGCTGGTCGAGCAGGTTGCGAGCCTGGATTCTCAGTTCGAGCGGCCGGGCCATCTTGAAGCCCGCCGCGGCGTCAAGCAGCGTGTAACCGGGAACCGCGCGCTCGGTGGGACCGTAGTGGTCGTGGTCCGAGAAGTAAGCGGCCCGCACCTGCCCGAAAGTGCGCTCCCCAAACTGCTTGCGTACGACGGCCGACAGGTTGATGGGCGACATGTCGTCGAGATACGCCTGGTCGTCGAGGGCGCGGCCCTCGGCCAGCTGCGTGGCCAACTCCAGCGAGAAGCCGGCGCCCAGGTCGGCCTGTCCTTCCACCTCGAAGCCGCGAATGCGCGCGGTGCCACGATTGCGGAAGAAGAAGAAATCGGTGGCTGTTGAGTAGCGCTCGATCAGGTCGTGGATGCGGTACTCGTAATAGAACGTCGCCAGCCGAAATCGCGGCGCTACGTAACGCAGCGCGAGGTCGCCCTGGATGCTGGTCTCGGGGTCGAGATCGGGATTGCCGGTGATGAAGCCGCGCCCGGTCGGCCCGCGGTAGTAGCGATCCGACAGCACTGGATCGCGGAAGCCGCGCGCGACCTGCGCGGTCAGGCTGAAGCCCTTGAAGCTGCCCAGCGTCGCCGAGGCAAAGCCGGAAAGCGAGCCGTTGGCGGTCGAGCGATCGCCGAAGAAGCCGCCCTCGTTCTTGCTCGTGACGTAGTCGCCACGGACACCGCCGCCCAGCACCAGCCGCGGCGCCACCGCGGAATCGATCGAGACGTACGCGCCCGAGTCGCTACGCCGGGCCGAGTCGATCGACGTGTTGGGCCGCGTGCTGACGACCTCGCCGGCCAGGTTGTAGGTGATGAGGTCGTCCAGGGCATTGAGGTCGAAGCGGCCGTTCACGTCGAGGCCGACCTCGAGCCGCGAGTGGCCGAGCAGGCGTTCGCCGAACGCGCGCACGTGGAAATCCTTGGCCGACACGTCGGCGCGTTCAATCGTTCGGCCTGCCGTGGCGGTGGCGAACCGATCCTGATCGGTTACCTGCGTGTGGCTGCCAACGAAGCCGGTGACGCCAACGCGCTGGAGGCCGCCGACCAGCCGCGCCTCGTAGCCTGCCGTGAAACGGTGTGAGTCTTCGGTCGGGTAGAAGAACCGGACGGTGCGCGAGTTGTTGCGAGGCCGCTCGATTTCGCGGCCAAAGTCGCTTTGCCAGCCCAGGCTCAGCTCGCCGGCACCCGCCTTATGCTCGCCACGAATCAGGAAGCCGTGGTCGGAGTAACCCGAGTTGAAGACCTCGCCGCTCGGGCTATTCCAGTCGTCGCCCGCACGCGTGTGCGCGGCGATCAGGAACCCGCCTTCGTCCAGACCCTTCGAGATTTCCACCGACCCGCGGCGTTCTGGCACGCCGGCGCCCAGCGTGCCAGACAACTGCGCCGCCCAGGGAGAGTGTGGCGCGACCCGCCGGGTGCGTACCGAGATTACGCCGCCAAACGCATCCGAGCCGTAGGCGACCGACCCGGGCCCGCGAGCCACGTCGACGCCTTCCACCAGCGACGGATCGAGGAAGGTTGCGCTGGGGCCGACCCGGCGCTCGGAGCTGACCCGGGCGCCGTCGATCAGGATCAGCGTGCGGCCACGCGCGAGTCCGCGAATCGCCGGCACGGCGGCCTGTCCTTCGGACACCTGGTTGACGCCGGCGACGTTCTCGATTGCCTGCATCAGGTTGGCCGGCTGGCGCACCGCGACGTCACGTCCGCTGATGCTGGTGGTGCCGGCGCCTGGGGTCGCCTCAATGCTCGGTGCGGATCCCGACACGGTCACCGATTCGCTGAGGATCGGCGCGATCGTGATCAGCACTTCTTGTCCGGGCTCGACTCGCTCAATCAATACCGGCCGTGAGTAGATGCCGGCCCGATCAATCACGAGCACCTCAAACGGCGGCGTGGGGTCGGGCTGCCACTCGAACCGGCCATCCCGGTCGGTCACGGCCTCCCCGGGCTTACCGAGAATCGAGATGGTGGCGTCAACCACGACGCGGCCCTGCTGATCGACGACGCGACCCTTGAGCGCGAAGGCTGAGGTAGGGAAGACCAGTACGGCAAGGAGGACCAGGATTCGCGTCGGCATGAACCCCGACAATACGGGACGCGGCCGTGTTACTACCAGTGGTCGTAGACAGAAATAAGGTGCCTAGGGTGCCTAGCGGCCGAACGCGATGACGGCTTCGACTACGCCGTGCACGTTCTTGAGCGCGGTGGGACTGTTCACCGCCGCGATCATTGCCGCGGCAACGCCGGTCGTCAACAGGGGCAACAGCACTACCGAGCGGGGTGAATCAGCGTTGCGCGTGGCAGAGAGCAGCCGGCGAACGCGGCGATCGAGGCGGTCGGCTTCAATGAATGGACTGACGGTCGCGGCCGACCAGCCGGAGCCTGCCGAGAGGCGCGCGACCTTGACCAGCAGCGCGGCCAGATCCACCCGCGCCACTTCGTGACCCGCGGTCGCCGCATCGTCGGCGGCATCTTCCGCCGCATCGTCCCACGCAACCGCGATCGATCGATGTACCGGGGTAAGGCGCAGCAGGTCTGGCGCACAAGCCATCAGCCATCGCTTCAGGTTGTCGCGGGCATGAAGGTGGCCGCGCTCGTGGGCGACAATGTTCGCGAGTTCGTTGCGGTCACAGGCCTCGATCACGGTTCGCGCGGCGATCAGCTTGGGCGCGAACACGCCGACCAACGCCACCACCGGTGTGCACGAGTCCACGGCGAAGGCAGGCACGCCAGCGGGCGGATCGAAGTCCAGCGGCCGAGCCGCCTGCAGCCACTGGCGTTCGATGCGGCGGGTTGCGATGGCTGAGACCACAGCGTGGGCTGCTCCGCTCGCGATCAGCGCGGCGCCAAGCAGCGCCAGCATCCAGACCACCGGGCCGACCGCCTCGAAAGCGTGAACCGGCTCGAACGCCGAGAAGGCTGGCATGACCAGCAGCGTCACGAGGACCACTGCCCCAACGACCGGAGCGGCACGCAGCATGATCAGGCGCCGCGCACGAAGCGCCGGCGACCAGCGGGCGCGACCCAGGATACCGGTGTGCCACAGGGCCATCACCAACAGCGAGGCGACGCTGCTGATCACGGCATAGCTGGCGAGCGCTACCGATGCGCAGAGCAGGGTGCGGCTCACTTCGTCTCCTTCGTGGCCAGTTCGTCCCGGCGCGCCCGAATCAACGCTTCCAGGTCGTCGAGCAAGGCGCGGTCGCGATCGCCAACCGCGTCGACGAACATCGACAGGATGGGCCGCACCGAGGAGACGTCGCCTGGCAGCATGGTCGCGAAGGTCGAACCAGCCAGACGTGATCGCAATTCGTCACGCGAGCAGTTCGGCCGATAAAAGAACGCGCGTCCACTCTTGTCCCGGTACAACACGCCTTTCCGGAACAATCGATCGAGCGTCGTCATCAAGGTGGTGTACGCGACCCCTGGAAACTCCGGCTGGAGGTCGCGAACACACGCAGCCGACGGGCGCGACCACAGGACGTCTAGCACGCGCGTCTCGAGCGGTCCGAAGATCGTGTCGAGGTGCGAACGTCGTGGCCGGCTGGCGTCGGACATGGGCAGAAAGTGATTATAGCGGGACAGGATAGAATCACTGTTCGAATGCGCGACTGGCGGGCGGTCTTTGCCCTCTTCTTTTTTTCCGGAATCGCGGGCCTGGTGTACCAGGTGCTGTGGCTGCGGCGGCTGTCGCTGGTGTTTGGCGTCACGGTTTACGCTGCCAGCACCGTGCTGGCAGCGTTCATGGCCGGGTTAGCCATCGGCAGTCTGCTCGCTGGCCGTGTCCTGCGCAATCGCGTGCCGGCGCTGCAGGCGTTTGGTGTCGCCGAGATTCTGGTCGGCGTCACCGGACTGGCGTCGCCGTGGCTGCTCGACGGCGCGTCGACGTTGTATCAGCAGGTTCATCGCGCTGCGCCTGAGTCACTGGAATGGCTGACGGCCGCGCGGCTGGTGTGCTCGTTCGCGATTCTGGCCGTGCCGACCACCTTGATGGGCACCACGCTGCCCCTGCTCAGTGCCGCGGTAGCCTCGTTCACCGCGCGCCAGGCGGCGTACGGTTCGACGGCCTCGACCATTGGCGTGCTCTACGCCGTCAACACCGCGGGTGCCATGGTCGGCACGCTGGCGACGGGCTACTTCCTGATTCCGGCGATCGGAATCCAGCGCGCCTTCCTGGCCGCAGCGGCGACCAACGTGCTCGTTGGTGCGGTCGCCATCTGGATCAGTCGAACCGCCACCGCCGCAACGGTGAGCGAGGGCGCCGAGATCGTCACGACCGATTCGCCGTCGCGCCTGTTCCCTGCCGTCTACTGGGTGGTCGCCATTTCTGGTTTCTCATCGCTCGGGCTGGAAGTGCTGTGGTTCCGGGTGATGCTGCAGTTTGTCTCTGCCACCGCGCAGGCCTTCACCGCCATGCTGGCCACTGTGCTCGCAGGAATTGCCCTCGGCGGGCTGGTCGCCGCGCCACTGCTGCGCCGTCGCGGCGATCTCTTGTTCTGGCTTACCCTCGTCCAGGCCGCCACCGGGCTGGCCACGTTGGGATCGATGAGTGCCCTGATTTGGACGGTCGAGCATGGCTGGGACACCATGTCGCTGTGGCGTGCGGTGGGCATCGCGATTCTGGCGCCGTCGATCACCATGGGCATCGGGTTTGCGCTGGCGTTGGGGGCGGCGTCGCGATCCACGCCGACGGCGTCTGGCGCGATCGGCGTGGGCGATCGCATCGGCCGGGTGTACGCGCTCAACGTGATCGGTGCGATTGCCGGTTCGTTGGGAGCGGGCTTCGTGCTGCTGCCGTGGCTCGGCGCCATGAACGCCCTGATCGTACTGGCGGCCTGCTACCTGGCGAGCGCCGCGCTGTTGGCGCTGACTGCCCGCAGCTGGCCGTACGCCGTGGCCGTGGCGTTGATAGTTGCGGCCTTTGTCCCGATGGCGCGGGGCATTGGCGATCCCTTCGAGGTGGCCATCGATCGCCGCTACGGCAACGTGCTGCCTGAGTTCTGGCGTGACGAGGGCGCGCAGACCGCCGTCAGCGTTCGGGCCACCCGGTTGCAGCACGTGCTCTACCTCGACGGCCTGCACCAGGCGAACGATCAGCCGGCGATGGTCAAGTTGCACCGCATGCTCGGCCACCTGCCCATGGTGCTGCACGGCGCGCCGCTCGATGTGCTGGTGGTCGGCATGGGAGGCGGGGCGACTCCCGGCGCCGTGAGCCAGCACGCCGGCTCCCGGGTGCAGGTGGTTGAGCTGTCCGAGAGCGTGGTCCGCGCCGCGCCATTCTTCGCCCACGTCAACTACGATCTGCTGAACCAGGCCAACGTCAACGTGCGCATCGATGACGGACGCAGCTTCCTGATGTTCACCGATCGCCGCTTCGACGTGATCACCGCCGATATCATCCAGCCAGGTCACGCCGGCGCCGGTCACGTCTACTCACGCGAGTATTTCTCGCTGGTGCGCCGCGCGCTCAAGGCCAAGGGCGTAGTCCTGCAGTGGATCGGCAAGCGGCCCTCGATTGAATACAAGTTGATCATGCGCACGTTTCTCGAGGTGTTCCCGCACGCGACCCTGTGGAACGACGGCGAGTTCATGGTCGGCACGGCTGAGCCGCTGCAGATCGCTCCGGGCACCATCGATCGGATGCGGGAGCACCCGCCGACCCGCGAGGCCCTGAGGGTGGTCGGGCTTACCAGCTTTGCTGAACTGTGCGCCCTCTACACTGCCGGCCCCGACGAGATGCGCGCACTCGTCGGTCCCGGCCCGATCCTTACCGACGACCGCCCACTCGTCGAATACCATCACTGGCTGCCGCCGTCGAGCGAGCAACCGCCGCTCGATCTGTCGTCGGTCAAGGGTGACGTCAACCGCATAATTATCGGCGGCGGCAGATGATCGACACCCTCTTCCTCGACGCTGGCGGCGTGTTGTGCCACCCCTCGTGGACGCGGGTGGCCGGTGCCCTGGTCCGGCATGGCGCACAGGTGACGCCGTTGGCCCTCTCAGTGGCCGAGCAGCGGGCCACCCACGAACTCGATAAGGCATCGGTCATCGGCTCCACCGACGACCGATCGCGCGGCTGGCTTTACTTCAACCTGGTACTGCAGCACGCCGGCGTCGAACAAAACGCCGGCACCGACGCGGCGCTCGTCGAACTGCGGGAGTATCACAAGAGCCAGAACCTCTGGGAGCACGTCGAGCCCGACGTCGAACCGGCGCTGGCTGCACTACGCGCGCGCGGGTTGCGGTTGGTCGTGGTCTCGAACGCCAACGGGCGCCTGCGCCACCTGTTCGATCGCCTGCAGCTGACCCGCTGGTTTGATCACGTGCTCGATTCTCACGAATGGGGTGTCGAGAAACCTGACCCGCGCTTGTTCCAGCTCGCACTCGAACAGGCCGGTGCGGATGCCACGCGCACGGTGCACGTGGGCGACCTCTATCACGTGGATGTAATGGGCGCGCGCCGCGCCGGCCTGCGCGACGCGGTGCTGTTTGACATGGCCGATCTCTACGACGACGTCGATTGCCCTCGCGTCAGGTCGTTCGCCGGCCTGGTCGAGTGGATCGACAAGGTCAACGGGAACCAGACCCTGAATCGCGTGCCCTGACCCTCGGCCGAAGTCACGCGCAGCGCCGCCCGATGGCTGCGGACAATGCCGCGCACCGCCGCCATGCCGAGCCCGCGCCCCTGGTCCTTGGTCGAGAAGAACGGGTCGAACATGCGCGCCAGCGTGTGATCGGTCATGCCGGAGCCGTTGTCCACCACATCGATGAACACGTACCGGCCGGGTTCGGCATCATTGCCGAACGTCATGTGCTTCAACAGTCCGCGCTCGAGTAGTTCTTCGCCGGTTTCGACCGTGACCACGCCATCTTCGTCCACGGCCTCTGTCGCATTGATGATGAGATTGAGCACGACCTGTCGGATCTGCGTCGGATCGGTTTCCACCAGCGGCAACGGCCCCGGGCTCTTGTAGATCAGCGTGCACTGGCGGGCCACTGAGGCTTCTAGCAACTCCACCATCTCGCGGACGAGGGCGTCGAGGTCGACCCGTTCCGCGACCACGCGGCCGCCGCCGGCGTAGGCGAGCATCTTCGACACCAGGTCCGCGGCGCGCTGCGAGCCGATCACGATGGCCTCGGCCGCGCGCCGCTGCCCCGACTCCGCGGGCGCCTGCATGGCTAATAGTTCGGCGTTGCCCAGGATGCCGGTCAGCAGGTTGTTGAAGTCGTGCGCGACGCCGCCCGCCAGCACCATCAGACTCTCGGACTTCTGCTGTTCCTGGACGCGCCGCTCGAAGGCATAGCGCTCTGCCTCGTTGCGGCGCCGGCTCGAGACGTCGCGGACGATGACCAGCCAGCCGACGAACCGGCGCTTGGTGTCGCGCACCGCGGTGACCTTCACCTCGAAATAGCGCGGACCCGGTTCGACTTTGACCAGTGCCGGATGACCCTCGCCGAGCGGCCGGTCGTCGGCCACTGCCTGGGTCCACCACGACACCACTTCATCAACCGGCCGGCCCAGGCTGGCTGACGTGCATCCGGTGTAGCGCTCCGCCGCAGCGTTAATGTCGACGAGGCGCCGCTGCGCGTCGAGCACCAACACGCCATCGTCCATGCTGTTGAACACCGTGTCGTAGGCCACCGGCACCAGGGCGAACAGACGATAGCTGTAGAGCGCCCCGGCGAAACATGCCCCAGATAGCGTGAATCCGATTGGCGTCAGGTCAAGGCCGTTGGCCGGTAGCACGCGCGAGAGGTACAGGATGCTGCAGACCCACGGCACGGCGGCGCCCGCGATCATCAGTACCGATTGCCGGCGATACGGCGGTGGGAAGCGCCGCAAGCCGCGCACCAGGAACCAGGTGCCGATCGCCATCAGCACGTAGCTGTAGGCCGCGTGAAACCAGTACCAGGGCGCGCCGGTGTAAATCAGGCGCGTGGCGAACGGCGTCGCCACTTCCGGGATCGCGCGCCAGTACGCGTGGGACGGGTCGTCGGTCGCCGCCAATACCAACGTGACGACGGGCACGATCCAGATCGCGGCTCGCAACACCCGGTTCGCCGGCCACTCAGCCCGGCCGTAATAACTCAGAAAAAGCAGCCAGAGCACGCCGATTGGCGCAATGCCGAGGTACTGCAGCTTGCCGATCAAGATGCGCGTGTCGGTTTCGCTGACGATGGTGTGCAATGCGCTGGTGAAGCTCCACAGCGCGATGGCCATCATCATCCAGCCGAACGGCGGTCCGCCGGCGACGCCGCGCCGGGTTCGGGAGATGACCGCCGCCCAGATCGACAATCCGGTCGAAGCGAAGAGCGTCGCCGCCTGGAGCGTGGGGGGCCCAAACACTGAAGGCTGCATTATCAACGATGCGATTCCCCTAGCCCAACCGTTAGTTACGCCTTACGCCCGGCCGGGCTGGGCGCTGGGGGATTTCTGGTAGACTGATTGGTGCTGTAGGGGAAGGCCGCCCAGGGCGGCCTTCCGTGTTTCAGGGCCATTGGTTCTGTCCTCACTTGTCCCCGGTTTGACGACAGCCTTCAGCAACGTGCCGCCCCGACGGGTCAGTTTTGGACCGCGGGTCACTGCCAGCGGCCGGCAGTCCGAGAGGGCTGTGGCAAGCGTTCTCGCGTAGCGAGACGAGGAGAAGACGATGGGTCGGAAGTTGTACGTGGGGAATCTTCCCTACACCGCGGCGGAGCAGGATCTTCAGGAGTTGTTCGAAAAAGTCGGCCCCGTGGAATCGGTCACGGTGATGCGCGACATGGCCACTGGACGCGCCCGCGGTTTCGGGTTCGTCGAGATGGGCACCGATGAAGGCGCCCAGAAGGCCATCACCGAGCTGCACGAATCGCAGCTGGGCGGCCGGACACTCACTGTGAACGAAGCGCGTCCCAAGGAAGCCCGCGGCGGCGGCGGTGGTGGCTTCGGTGGTGGCGGCGGCGGCCGCGGTGGCGGCGGCTTCGGTGGCAACCGCGGCGGTAGCGGCGGCGGCGGTGGTGGCGGCGGACGGCGCGAGCCCCGCTGGTAAGCCGGCAGGTCCCACGCTAAATGGCTACACGAGGACCCCTCGGCAGAGGCAAACGCGAGCGCGAACGCGCGCGTGTCGAAAAACAAAAGCAGAAGGTCGTTCGCCGCGAGGAAACCAAGCAGCGGCGCAGCCAGGTTGGCCCGAACGACCCAACTGGAGTGGATCCGGACATTGCGGGCATCGTCCCCGGTCCGCAGCCCAATCCATGGCTCGACGACCTGGTCGACGAGCCGACCGAGGACTCAGACACTTCCGACAACGACGAAGGCCGGGGTTAACCCCCGGCCTTCGTTTTTCGCGATTCGCCGTTCGCGATTCGCTATTTCAATCGCGCGTTGGTCAACTGCGCGACACCCGACAATGTGGTCTGCGCCGCGTTCAACCCCAACCTGAAATCCTTATCCGAGAACGTCGCGAAGACGTCGGTCGGCTGATGCCAGTGCGGGTTCCAGCCGTTGCCGGTGTGGATGCCGCGTTCGTTCTCGCGCAGGCTGATCGACGGCACCAGGTCCATGAACGCCGTGGAGTCGGTGTTGGTCATGTGAGCGCCGACGTTCGACGGGTAGTCGGTAGCGTACTTCTGGTTCGCCGCGTGCAGCGCCCACGCCAGTTCTTTCGCGCCGGCGACGAACTTCGAGCTGACCTGGAACTCGATGTTGACGTCGGCTTCCGGCCGCTGCTCGGGGCTGAGCGTGCCGTCGGCGCGCGGCATGCCGTGGTCGAACATCATCATGTCGTGCTGGATCATGCCGAGCCACTTGGGTTCCGGGTAGCGGCCTGAACCCGGCGGATCTTCCTTGCCCTGCAGCGCCTTGCGCTGCTCGACGTAGGCATAGGCGCCGTTGAGCCCGGTTTCTTCGTTGTTCCACAAGGCGAAGCGGATCGACCGATCGGTAACCACATCGGGCGAGCTGAAGATGCGCGCCAACTCCATCACCAGTGCGGTGCCCGAACCGTTGTCATTGGCGGCCTCGCCCCAGCCGTGGCCGTCCATGTGCGCGCCGACGATGTACATCTCGTCCGGCCGGGTCGCGCCGATCTTGGTGCAGAAGACCTGTTCGCGCGGGCCATCGGTGGCGGGCTCGGTGTTCAGCGCGCGGAGCTTCTCGTCCGGCTGCTTGAGCGGATCGTTGTTGACGCCGGTACGGGCGCGGACGCCGCGCGGTCGTCCGCCGCCCTGCGCGGTGGGAATCACGTTAGGATCGGCGGCCGGCCGTGGCGGCTGCGCTCCGGCGGTCGGGTTCCGCGGCGTCGTCGTGAAGGTGTACTTGACCCGCTCGGTGTTGGTGCAGCCGTAGCTCTTGAGCTGCGCTTCGATCCAGTCCACGGCCTTGCGGTTGCGCTCGGTACCCTGGCGGCGATCGCCAAACTGCGTGAGGCCCTTGACGGTGGCCTTGTATTTTTCGAGATCAAGCCGGCTGACCAGCGACCGGATCGGATCCGCGGCGGCCGGCGCTGGCGTGGCAGCAGGTTGCTGCGCCGTGAGCGAAATGGTCAACAGGGCAATGGCGCCCAGACCCAGGAGAATTCGTTGCATGCCGGAAAGCTTACCTTGTCTTGAGCGAGAATAGCCGGGTGCGACGGGTCGCTTTCATCCTCCTGATCCTGCTGGCCCTTGGCGGCAGCGGCGAAGCCCAGCGCCGCGGCGGTGGCCGGGGCTTCAACCTCGAGTTCGCCACGGCGGATGATTTCGATGGCAAGTTCCAGTTCTGCCGCGTAGCGTTCCGGCAGAACCGTGGCGGCGACGGCGGCAACTGGGCCGTGGATTATCCGCGCGCCGACATCAACATGTCGATCCGTTTGTCAGAGCTCACCAAGACGACAGTGACGTTCGACGGTCCGCAGCAACCGCGGCACGCGGTCGTTCGCCTCACCGACGAGGCCCTCTTTCAGTGCCCGTTTGTGATGATGACCGAGGTGGGCGCTGCCTACCTGGACGAGGCCGAGGCCGTTGCGCTCCGCAGCTATGTCGAGAAGGGCGGCTTCCTCTGGGCCGACGACTTCTGGGGCGAGTACGCATGGCAGGTGTGGGCCGAGCAACTGGCCAAGGCGCTGCCGCCGGCTCAGTTTCCCATCACTGATTTGCCGCCCGACCATCCGTTGTTTCGCGCGCAGTTCATCATGACGGGCGTGCCGCAGATTGCCTCGATCGGCCACTGGTTCAACAGCGGCGGCGGCACGTCTGAGCGCGGGCAAGAAAGCGCCGTGCCGCACGCGCGCGCCATCACCGACGCCCACGGGCGCATTCTCGTGCTGATGACGCACAACACCGACATTGGCGACTCGTGGGAAGAAGAAGCCTCAAACCCTCAGTACTTCTACGAGATGTCGAGCAAGGGCTACGCGTTCGGGATCAACGTGCTGGTTTACGCGATGTCACATTAGGGGGCTTGCCTCCCAAAATCCTCAAGGCGCAAGTCCCGCCTGCAAGGCCCGCAACCAGACCAGCACCGCATCCGTGTGCGCTGGACCCATGCGCACTAATTGCTTTTGCGTCGGTGAGAGCGACTCCAGATCCACGTCCTCGTATGCCCACCGCGCGCCTGATCCTTCCACTAACATCACCGGCCCCTTGACGACCGGCGTGCTGACCAGGAGGTCCAGCGCCTGCTTCACGGCGGCATCGACACTGCCGCCGGGGTGGCCCATGTTCTGGTACGCCTCGTTCAGCCGTGGACGGATGGTCTTGTAGATGCGCGCCACCGCCGACGCATCGATCGACGTCACGGTGGTCACCAGACCGTCGTACCTCCGGTAGCTGGTGGGATCGATGCTGCGGCGATTGTTGCGGCGCGCGATCGTCATGGGCGAGCGAGGCGCGAGTTCCTTGAAGCCGCTCGACGGGTTGTCGCCTTGCGAAGCCTGACCGATCGCGGCCGCGAGTTGCCGCACTAGATCGTCGGTCGCGAGCCATCGCGTTAGCTCGGGCCGGTTGGAGAGCGCAGTCAGCAGGGGGCGCAGGAAGGCGTCCATGTCATCAAGTGGCGGCAACGCCACGGGAGCCGACGGCGTCGTGATGGGCACTTCGGTTGCGGTCACCGCAGGTGGCGTGGTGTTGGTAGCCGGCGGTTGGCGCCACATCCACCACGCGCCGCTGCCGAGAAGGGCCACAATCAGCGCGCCGCCGATCGCAATCGGCGCGAGCGGCGGTCCGCCATCAAGGGAACTGCCGCCGAAACCCTCAGAAGCGGTGCGCTCGAGCGGCTGTTCGTCTGGTTCAAGCATA
This sequence comes from Acidobacteriota bacterium, assembly GCA_031364805.1. GTDB lineage: Bacteria > Acidobacteriota > Vicinamibacteria > Vicinamibacterales > UBA2999 > 12-FULL-67-14b. The sequence continues at coordinate 69,107 of JANLWW010000078.1, read as the reverse complement.
GGCGCCTGGCCCGGTTACGGAGCGATCGCGGGTGGCACGCGGCGCTTTGACGCCTGCTCGAACGCGAAGGCCAGTTCGATCAGCCGTGGCTCGCTGCAGGCCATGCCGGTAAAGCTCACGCCATACGGTGCGGGCGCGAGTGCGAAGCCGTCGGGATAAGGCGCTGGCGAGGGAGTAGCAGCGCCGCTAATCGTGGGCCGTGCGGGGGGGGCGGCCGGGGGCGGCTGCGGCACGAACAAGCCGAACGGCACGATGACGGTAGGGTAGCCGGGCTTCGCCGCGATCCCGGCGCCGCTGGCGCCCGGGAACAGCAGCGCATCGAGCTTCTGAGCCTTCATCACTTCGTCAATGCCGTGGGTCGCGGCCAGGCGGATGTCCTTGTCGCGATCGGCCCGCCACTTCGCGCGATCTCTTTCGAGGTCGAGCAGGTCCGAGTTATCGAGGTTCGTCTGCGCATACTTGATCGCGTTGCGATTGCCATGCGCGGTGTTGAACGCGCGCAGTTCAGCAAGTGTCTTCACCGGCGCGCCTGGGCCGAGTGACGCCAGCCACGCGTTGAAGTCGCGCTTCATGCCGTACCACAACACCGACGAGCAATTCGGATCGCGCGGGCCGTTGTCGCACGCGCCTCCCCAGAGCAGGAAGTTGTTCTTCGGATCCTGGTCGACCACGCTGGGGATGTCGGCATCCACGATCGTCGCGCCTTCCTTCTTGAGGACCTCGATCGCCTCGGCCATCGACTTGGCCTGCGCCTCGTTCAAGCCGCCGCGCGGGCTCTTCTCGCCCGGAGGCGTGATGCGGTCGTAAAAGTTCGCCCGCGGGATCCCGATGCGCGCGCCCTGCAATCCCTCGCGCTTGAGGAACGGCGTGTAGTCACGGTTCAGCGGCGCCTGGCACGTCGTCGTCGCGGCGTCGTTGGCATCAGGCGCCGCGCTTTCGAGCGCGCCAAACAGGATTGCCGCGTCGGTCACCGACTTGGCCATCGGCCCAGCCGTGTCCTGATCGGCGGTGATCGGAATCACCCCGTAACGGCTGATACGACCAACGGTGGGCTTGATGCCGGCAAGCATGTTCTGGTTGGACGGGCTCAAGATCGATCCCGATGTCTCTGTGCCGACGTTCGCGGCCCACAAATTGGCGGCCGTGCCGCCGCCGGAGCTCGAGCCGCCGGTGTTGAGCACCGGGCGTCCGTCGCCGGTCGCCGGCCGCGGGTCGCGGCGGGGGTCGTATGGATTCATCGCGTACCCGACCACGGCGTTGTAGTTGCCGGGCATGCCATTGGTCACGAAGTTGGCAAGTTCGCTGAGCGTCGTCTTCGCGATAATCACCGCGCCGGCGTCCCGCAGGTTCTTCGTCAGCGTGGCGTCGTAGGACGGCATCAAGTTCTCGAACGCGATCGCGCCGCCGGTGGTGCGGATGTCGGTGGTGTGAATGTTGTCCTTGAGGGCGATCGGGATTCCATGGAGCGGACCGCGCACCTTGCCTGACTTGCGTTCCTGGTCGAGCCGGTCGGCTTCCAGCAATGCCTTGGGATTCACCGTGACCACGGCGTGGAGTTTGTCGTTGTAGAGCCCGATCCGCACCAGGTATTGCTCGACGATTTGGCGGGACGTGACTCGTCCCTCCTGCATCGCCTTCTGCATGTCGGGAATGGTCGCTTCGACCACGGAGAAGGGCGCGGGCGGCGCCGGCGCCGGAGCGGATGCGCAAGCACTCAAGGCCACGCCCGCGAGAAGGATTGCGATCGACAACGGTTTCATAGCGGGCATCATGTTGCCGATCCGCTATCCCGTCAAGGAGTGCCTCCCGACCAGCGGTGCCTTCCCGACCAGAATCAGAACGAAAACATCTGGGTGTATTTGACGACCACTCCGCGTCCAGCGGTCTGCGTGGTGTCGGTGAACTGCGACTCGTTGTAGACGATGAAGAAGTCGCTGAGCGGGCGGTGGATCAGGTTGAAGCGAAGGTTGGCGGAAAACTGCTTCACGTCATTGCGGTACTGCACCAGCGTATCGAGGAACATGCTCGAGCTGAACGAATATCCGCTCCGGAAGTTAATCAGCGTCGTCGTGAACGACGCATCCGGCAACTCGAGGTCGATATCGCTGACCTGCACACCGAGGTCGAACACCACCTTGTGCGTGGGACGGTAGAGCAGGCTGAGTTGGTAGGTCTTCTGGCTGCCACTCCAGAATTCGCCCAAGGTCGCCCGGATCGATCCGGAAAACGCGCGGCTGTGGTCGCCTTCGTAGAGGAGCAGGTGCTGGATCCAGTCGTAGCGTCCCACCGGAATCGACACGCCCGGTGCAATCGCGAAGGGCCGGTTGAGGGCTTCAGTGCGTGGTTCGAACGCGTACTCGAAGTACGAACCGTTGTTCCAGGTCGTCTGGTTGGCGATGTGCACGGTTTGCGAGACCAGTTCCCCGTCGGGGTTGTGGTAGATCCACGTGCGCGCGTGCGGCTGCAACTGGCGGATGCCGCGCTGGCGCAGCGACTCCGGCTGCCAGAACAACGCGCCATCATAGAACTGCCGCGTCACCCCAGAGCGCCGCACGAATCCGAGGTCGTCCTTGAAGCCCTCGCCGATGGTCATGATCGACGTCTGCAGGCGCCGCTGGCTGTCTTCCCAGCCAATCGACACCTTGGCTGCGTTCTGGTTGCCCGTCACGCCCGGCGTGTCGGATCGCGAGACGAAGCCGTTGATGCTGAGGCCCTTGAAGAACCGGAAATTCGCGTCGAGGCCGCCCACTCGGTTGAAGTCTCGGCTGTCGCCAGACGGCTGGCGCGACAACACGATGGCGCCGATGTCGGAGTTCTTGAAGATGTCCCGGCGCAGGCGCGCCACGGTGTAGTTGTTGCCCGGACGCCCGCTGTCCTCCTGGCTCTGCATCGTCATCAGGCCGATCCCAAATGCGCCGGCGCGGCCCGTGAGGCGCACGCCGCCGTACAGCGGCTGCTGCTCGCCGTTGTTGTTGAGGCCAATGCGGCGGCTGAAGAAGAGCAGCAGGTCTTCCTCCGGCGGACGGAAGCGGCTGGTCTGCCGCTGATTTCGCGGGATATCGCCGAAGTAGAAGATGCCGGCGTTCTCGAGGAAGAACTCGCGCTTCTCCGGGAAGAACAAGCTGAACTGCGTGAGGTTGACCTGCTGTTCGTCGGCTTCGGCCTGCGCGAAGTCAGGGTTGAGGGTGGCGTCGAGGGTGAGCGATGGGGTGATGCCGGCCTTGAAGTCGACGCCACCGCTAAAGTCGCCGCCGAATTCGGGCTCGCCCACGGCGCGCACGGCGCCACCCACCAGGAACGGCTTGATGCGGATGTTGCGGCCAGAGCGCAGCGACGGCAGCCCGGTCAGTGTGCCGGCGGCCGAGGCGCGATAGATGCTGTAGGCGCGCGAGACCGGAGACCAGTAGCTCACTTCGTTCTTGCGCCGCACGCGGCGGGCGAAGTTGACGCCCCAGGTATGACCATCGCCAGCTTCGAAGCGCAGGGTCTTGAACGGGATTCGGAACTCCGCCGTCCAGCCATCCGCATTGGTGCGCGCGGCGACCCACCACACGGCATCCCAGTTGGGGTTCACGTCACGGCCTTCGTTGCTGACCTGCGTATCGGCCTTCGCGCCTCGCGCGTTGGTCGCAAAAACGAACCCGTTCCGGTGATCGCCGAACGTGTCGAGCATCACCTCGAAGGTGTCCTGGTCGCGACCCGTGAAGTCCTTACGGATCTCGTTGACGACGATGCCGGTGGGTGCGCTGTCGCGGCAGAGCACGCCGATGTAGAGATAGTCGGCGTCGTAGGCCAGGCGGACGTCGGTGTCTTCGCTGGCCGGCTGCCCCTCGAGCGGATCGGCCTGGATGAAGTCGGTGGCCGGCGCGGCGAGCGTCCAGACCGCCTCGTCGAGCGTGCCATCAACAACCATCGGCGTCGTGGTCTGCACCGCGCCGACCTGCTTGCGGCCGTCAGGCGACGAGATGATGGCTTGCGCGAAGACCGGAGAGGAGGAGACCAGGAGGAGCAGGGCACAAGCCAGCAGACGGGACCGGAGCATCGGTGCAGTTTAGCTCGGCTGCTGTTGGCTTAGGATCTCGGTCGCAGTTTCTTCAGCACGGCCTCGAAGTCTTCGGGCAGCGGCGCTTCGACAGCGATCGGTTCCGCCGTCAGCGGATGGGGGAATGCCAGCGTCCACGCGTGCAGCATGTTGCGTTTCGCATCCACTTTCGCCGTGCCCACCTTCGATCGCCGCGCGTCGCCCTCGGCATAAACACGCTCGCCGAGCAGCGGATGCCCTAGTTGTTCGAGGTGCAGGCGAATTTGGTGTTGCCGGCCGGTGTGCAGGCGCAATTCGAGCAGCGCCGCATTCTTCAGGCGCTCCTTGACCCGGTAATCGGTCGCCGACTCCAACCCTTCCTCATCGTCATCCACGAGCTTGCGCCGTCCGCTGCGATAGCCGGTTGAGATCTTGGCTTCGATGGTGCCCTGGGACGGGTTCGGAATGCCCTGCACGATGGCGAGATAGTGGCGCTCGAACGCGTGCCGCTTGAACATTTCGCGCCCGGCAGCATGGGCGTCTTTCGACAGCGCCACCGCGAGCGAGCCCGAGGTGTCGCGATCGAGGCGATGCAGCATGCCGACGTACGACTTGTGTCCAAGCTTGAAAGCCATGTACTCGCGCACGCGCTTGAGCACGGTGTCTTCCGAACTGCCGGCGTCGGGACTGGAGGGAATGGAGAGCAGGCCGGCCGGCTTGTTAAGCACGATGATCTGCTCGTCTTCATACAGGATGTCGAAGGTGGCGCGCGCCCGCGACTGGGCCGGGCGATTGCGGTTCATCTCGATGGCCGCATCAGGCCGCGACTCGAAAGCCCCGTCGCGCTCAATTGCGCCGGCGACGGTTACCTGCCCCTTGGCAATCGCCTCGCGAATCTGACGCCAGGAGAGATCGGGATGCGCCTCTTTGAGGCGCTTGTCGAGGCGCATCCGACCATGTTAGCCGCGGGGAGAGCGAAGCGGCACGAAGATTGAGCCGCCGCCCCTGGCGATCAGCAAGACGACCGGCTTATCCGACGCCGCGTCCAATCCTGCCCTCACTTGCTCCGTCGAGCGGACGGCCCGCCCGTTGACCTGCTGAATCACGTCGCCTTCCCGCAATCCGGCCGATGCCGCCGCACCCGAGGGATCGACGCTGCTGATCACGACGCCCTCGGCAGTGCGATCGAGTTCGAGCTGATCCGCGATCTGCGGCGTGAGCGGCTCGATGGTCATGCCGAACTTGCCGGGCCCAGCCCGGCCGGCGCGCTCAGATCGATCGGCGGCCTCCCTGGTCGCCACCATCTCCTCGAGCGTGGCCTTCACTTCACTCGACTTGCCCTCACGCAACACCTGCAGCGTCACCGTGCTGCCTGGCTTAGTGGCGGCAATCTCGTTGCGAAACGCGTTGGTATCGACCACCGCGCGTCCCTGGTAGCCCAGGATCACGTCGCCGCGCTTCAGGCCCGCTCGCGCCGCGGCGCCGCCCGCAGTGACATCACTTACCAGCGCGCCCTCGGCCTTTTCGAGTCCAAGACCCGCTGCCAGGTCACCAGTGACACCTTGAACGGTAACGCCCAGGCGGCCGCGTTGGACGCGCCCGTTGCTGACGAGCTGATCCATCACGTTCTTCGCCATGTTCGACGGCACCGCGAAGCCGATCCCGATGTTGCCTCCAGATGGCGAGAGGATCTGCGAGTTGATTCCCACCAGCTCACCGGCCGTGTTGACCAGCGCCCCGCCCGAGTTGCCCTGGTTAATGGACGCATCGGTCTGCAGGAAGTCCTCGTAGCTGCCGTCGCCAAGGCCAGTGGCCCGGCCCTTCGCGCTGACAATGCCCATGGTCACCGTTTGACCAACGCCCAACGGGTTGCCGACCGCCAGCACGAGATCGCCGACGCGCACGGCCGTGGAGTCGCCAATCGCAACCACCGGCAGGTCGGTGGCGTCGATCTTGATCACCGCGAGGTCACTCGGCGCGTCGGCGCCAATCAACTTCGCATCGAGCACCCGTCGATCAGGCAACTCGACCTGGATGCGGGCCGACTGTTCGACGACGTGATTGTTGGTCAGGATGTAGCCGTCATTGCTGACAATCACACCCGAACCGAGCCCGCGCTGCAGTTGCGGCGGCACCTGTCGTCCTCCGCGCGGCGCGCGTTGGCCGAACAGGTCACCGAATGGAAACCCTTCCGGCAATTGCGGCGACTGCGTCAGTTGTGGCGACGCGCTGCGCTCCGTACGAATCGTCACCACGGCAGGCGTCACCTTCGAAACGACGTCGGCAAACCCCTGTGTGACGTTGCGGCCCTGGCCAGCCTGCGGCGCAGCGGCTGCGGGCGCGGCAATGGCGGCTTCGGCGACTGGACTGGCCGGCAAGCCGGCCCAAGCGCCCAGACTGGCGGCGCTTAGGGCCAGCACAACAGCTCCAGCTCTCAACTGCGATCGGGTCATGGAACCCTCCTCCTTCTTCTTCATGTCTAGTAAGACGTCGGAGGGCCTTGCAGGAGCGTTACTGGCGGATTACATCGGTGTAAGGTTTGAGCATTCTTTCATGCGATCCATTCCGGAGGTGGCTGAATGGTCGGCTCCGGTGTCTTACCTGGATCGGGCCGGCCGCTGCCGGCCAGGCGGCTAATCGCGCGCAGCGTCATGTCATGGTCGCAGACGATCTGACACGACAATCGCATCCCGGTCAGGCCCCGCTCCTGAAGCCGGGTCTTTTCGGCCGTCGTCATCCGCTGGGGCTCGCCGTTCACGAATTCGACCCGGCACGTCGTGCAGCGTGCGTTGCCGCCGCAGGCGTGAAGGACGTCGACGCCGGCATCCTGCTCGATCGCAAGAACCAGCCGCTTGCCATCCTCGACATTCACGGGTGCGAAACCTTCTACGGTTAATTGGGGCATGCCGCCATGTTAGCCCATCGCCCGCAGGGGTCCTGCGCAGCGCGCTCAGCCCGGTTGCGGCAGGCGGATGGTAAAGGTCGAGCCGCGACCGGGCGCACTTTCCAACTCGACAATTCCTCCCTGAGCCTCGACCGACGCTCGCACGAGGCTCAGTCCTAACCCGAGGCCCCGAGTCGTGCGGCTCTGATCGCCGCGATACAACCGATCCCAGATTCGCGGGATCTCATGTTCGGGGATCCCGGCTCCCGTGTCACGCACGCGAATGAACACCGCCCCGGGCTGCTGCCGGGCGTCGACATCGACGCGACCGCCTCGCGGCGTGTACTTGATTGCGTTATCGACCAGATTGGCGAGCGCCTGCCGCAACCGATCGCGATCCGCGTTCACGGTGAGGCTGGCGGGCACGTTGGTGGCGAGAACGACGCCGGCGTCTTCAGCGGTGTCTTCATACACGGCGGCGACCTCCGCGGTGAGCGTGGCGAGGTCCACCGGCGAGACGTTCAGTTTCATGGTGCCGGTCTCGGCTTCTGAGATGTCCATCAGCGTCGTCAGCATCGCCAGCACGCGGTCCGATTCTTCGAGGCAATCGGAAAGTGCTTCGCGGTGGCGGACCGGATCGTTGGTGGCCAGCGCCGATTCGGCGGTGACGCGCAGGCGGGTCATCGGCGTGCGCAGATCGTGGGCGACGTGATCGAGTGCGTTTCGCATGCCGTGGATCAGCGTCGTGATCCGCGCGAGCATCGCGTTGAACAAGCCGCTCAACTCATCCACCGCCTCGTCCGTGCCGTAGACCGGCACGCGGTCGTCGGTCTGGCCGGTGCGCAAAATCCGCTGCACCGCATCGCGCAGATCGCGAAGCGGCTTCAGCGTCGACCGCGTGAGGAATAGGCCGCCGACGATGCCAATCGCGACAGCCGCGGCTGCGCCCAGCAGCAGCACCCGCCTGAAGTTGGAGAGCAACTGGTCGCGCGTTTCGCTGGTCTTGCCGACCTGCAGGACGGCGCCGCCGCCGAGCGGCAGCGTCGCGACTTCCAGTACCGCGTTGCGATCGCGCGCGCGCACCTGGCCCCAGATGTCGTTGGGGCCGCCCGGCAACTCCGCGAGATCGAAGGCGCCCCAGGTTTCCGGTAACGAGTAGAGCAGCACATCCTGGAACGGTCCAACCAGGCGAACGAACAGCGGCTCTCGCTGCCCAGACCGCTGTTCGAGCTCGATGGCACGCGCCAATGCCGGCAGGCCGCCCGCCTGGTAGCGGGTCGCGTATTCGCGAAGCGTGGACTGAATAATGTCGTGATCACGTGTCTCAAGCGACGACGCCAGCAGGCCGTAGGTGAGCCCGACAATGACGAACGTGCTGGCCAGGAACGTGCCGAGGTACCACGCGGCCAGTCGCAGGCCGAGCGCCTGGCTGATGCGATCAATCCAGCTTGAGGACATAGCCGGCACCGCGCACGGTATGAATCATCTTCGACGCGAACCCTTCGTCCACCTTGTCGCGCAGGCGCGACACCAGCACGTCGACGACGTTGGTTCCAGGGTCGAACGAATAGCCCCACACGTGCGACAGGATCATGGTCTTCGAGAGCACCCGCCCCGGATGGCGCATCAGGTACTCGAGCAACGCGAACTCGCGCGGACGCAGGTCGAGAGGCTGGCCGGCGCGCGCCACCTTCCTCGACAGCAGATCAAGCGACAGGTCGCCGGCCACCAGGCCGGTCGGCTCGGGCGCCCCACCGGCGCGGCGCAGCAATGCCTGGACACGCGCCAGCAGCTCCGCAAAAGCAAACGGCTTGGTCAGGTAATCGTCGCCACCGGCTTGCAGGCCTTTCACGCGGTCGTCCACGGTGTGGCGCGCACTCAGAATCAGGACCGGTGTCTGCACCTTCCTGGCGCGCAGTTCCTCGATCAGCGACAGGCCGTCCAGGCCCGGCAGCATTACGTCGATCACGGCCGCATCGTAGCCGCCGCCGACCGCCTTCTGCAGGCCTGCGGAGCCGGTCGCGGCGATCTCGACGACAAAGCCAGCTTCGCGCAGCCCCTGGGCCACGAACTCGGCAATGACGGTGTCGTCTTCGGCAACCAGAATTCGCATGATCCCGAATCTACGGCTTGGGCCTGTGCGAGGCAAAGAACGCGTTGATGGCCGCCAGCAGCCGTGGCGCATCCTTGCGCGTGACCCAGGCGATGACGCCGTCCTGGCTGACTGCCACATCCTTGTTCGCGGCGACGCCGGTCAGCTCACGCTGCCGCGCGTCAAAGATGTAGTCGTCGGCCAGCGTCGCTGGAAACGTGCCCTCGTTGACACGATCGAGCAGGTCTTCGTCGGTCAACTTCTCATCGGCAAAGGCAATGCGGCCCGGTGGGCGATTGATTTTCTTCAACTGCTCGTTCAGCCGCACGAGGCTGGCGTGATGGTCGCTGCTCTTGCGCACGTAGACCACACGGCCACCGAGGTCTTCGAGGCTGACCACTGGCCGCTGGCCGGTGGCGGTGACAATCAACTCGCGAATGCCGCCGCGCGTGGGCGTCGCGAACGCGACTTGTTCGTCGCGCTCGAAGGTCTGGCGGAGATTGGCCGCAATGTCACCGCGGCCCGCGAGCAGGTCGGCGACCAGCGCGTCTTCCGGGGTGGCAATGAAGACCACGGCGAGCGGCGCTGCGCCCGCGCCACGTTGGGCATTGACGAAACGAGCGAACGCCACGCCAGTGTCGTAGGTGGCGCCGCGTTGCAGGTTGTTATCAACCGCATAGTAGGTGCGGCTCGGCGCGACGAGTATGCGGACGCGTCCGCGTGACGCGACCGCATCGAGATCGCCCTTCGCCGGCACCCTGAGCCCGGCAGCCGCCTCGGAAGGCGGCGGCGCTTCGGGCTTGGCCTCCTCGATGAGTTGCCGCTGTGGCGTCACCCCCGCAGCGGGCGCCGGATTGGCGCGTGGCGACTCATCCTGCCCGCACGCCGCCCCCAACAGGAAAGCGGCGAGCACGAGAGCCAGGCGCAGGGCGATGGTCATCGCCAGCGATTATGAACGAAGCGCCTCGGCCGGGTCGATGCGGGCGGCACGCCGCGCCGGCAGCCAGGCGGCGATCACGGCAAGACCAATCACGAACGCAGCCACCGCGCCGAGGGTCGCTGGGTCGCCCGGCGCCACGCCGAAGAGCAATGACGTCAGCAATCCGCCGGTGGCGACACTCGCGAGACCGCCGGCGATCACGCCAAGGGTGGCCAGCTGCGCACCGTCCCTGACCAGTTCGGCCACCACGCCTTCACCGGTCGCGCCGACCGCCAGACGAATGGCGATGTCGCGGCGGCGACGATGCACTGCGTGGTGAATTGTCGTGAACAACCCCATGAGGGCAAGCGTCAAGCCGGCCAACCCCAGTCCGCTCAGCAAACTGGCCATCAGCCGTTCGCGCGCGAACGCCTCGCCGACGCGCGCCTCCAGCGTGCCCATCTGGCCGAGTGGCACGCCAGGGGCCGCCGCCGCGACGACCCGGCGAACCGCAGGTCCCAGCGTGTCGGCGTCGCCTTGCGTCCGCACCGCCAGTTGCAGTTCGCGGCTGATCCAGAAGAACACTTCTGACGGAGTCTGCGCGAGGGGGATCAACACCTCGGGTTCGACCGCAACCCGCGGCCCGCGGTCCCAGGTGTCGGCGGCAACGCCCACGACCCGCCACACCTGCTTGCCATCAGCGCCGTTGAAGACCGGGACGCCAAACTTCACGTCCAGACCGACTGGTGACCCCGACGGCGTGAGGCGGCGAGCGAGCGTTTCGTTGACGACCACCACGCGCGGCGCCGTGACGCCATCGCCAGCTGTCATCTCGCGGCCTTCTCTCAGCCGGACGGCGAGCGCACTCAAGTAGCCGGGACCGACCAGCCGCACCCGAACCTGACGATCCACTCCCTGGCTGAACGTGTTGTCGGCGAGGTCGAGGTCAGACCCCGCACTGCCGCCCGCGAACGGCAACTGCGAGGCGGCTGCCGCGGCGGTGACACCGGGAATGGCGGCGGCGCCTTGCGCGATGCCATCGATTGCACGCGTGATGTCCGCCGGCGTGCGATAAGTCGCAGTCGGCAGGGTAACGCTTGCCATGAACACGCCCGATGTGTCGTACCCGCGCGGCGCCCGCTCGAGAGCTGCTGCGCTGCGCACCAGCAATGCACCGGCGCACGCGAGCACCACGGCGAGGGCGACCTGGGCGATGACGAACACGCGCCGGCCACGCTCGTTTCCGGATCCAGCGGCAGCCGATCGCAGGATCGTTTGCAGGTCTACCCGTGCCCCGCGCACGGCCGGCAGCATCCCGGCGACCATCGTGACCGTGACGCCCGCACCAAGGGCGAACGCCGCCGCGGCGCCGTCGATCTGCGCGCTGGCCAGCCTGGGCATGTCAGCCGGCAACAGGTTTCGCAGCACATCGATCACCCACATTCCCGCGACCAGGCCGGCGATGGTTGCGGCGCCGGCGAGCATGGCCGTTTCGATCATCAGTTGCCCGGCAATGCGCCGTGGACTCGCGCCCAGCGAGGCGCGCAGCGCGAGCTCGGGCCCGCGATCCTGCGCGCGCGTCAGCAACAAGGTGGCGACATTCGCGCAGGTGATCAACACCAGCGCGAGCACACCGGCCAGCAGCAGCATGAGCCCGCCGCGATAGCGCTGAACGAGGTGGTCGGCGAGCAGCGTGACCCGCACGCCGAGCGGCGAACCGTCGTCGGCCTTGAGCCCGAGGCGCGTCCCGATGATTGCCAGTTCCTCTCGCGCGGCATCGACCGAGGCATCGGCGGAGAGCCGGCCAATCAGGTCGAGATAACGCGGGCCGATGTTGGCGCGCTCCGAGGGAGACAGCGCAAGCGCCGCCCACCAATCAGCGCCGGGCAACAAGCTGTCGGCCACCGGTGGGAGCACGCCGATGATGGTGGCCGGGTGGCCATCGAGCGACACGCCGCGGCCAATGATCGATGAGGCACCACCGTAGCGCGCCTGCCAGACACGGTGGGAAATCAACAGCACCCGCGCGGCACCCGGCGCGTCTTCGGCGGCTGTGAACGCGCGGCCTGGCAGTGGCCGCACACCCAGCAGGCCGAACATCGACTCGGTGACCAGGGCTCCAGGCAAGCGATCCGCGCCATTGGTATCGGCAAGCACGCCGGCGACCAGTCGCGATGCTCCGATGCCGTCGAGGGTCCGGGCGTCGGCCTGCCAAGCCAGGGTGGCGCCAGGCGATGAGCTGTCGGCTTGATTGGCAGACTGCGACTCAATCCACACCAGTCGTTCCGGTTCGGGCACCTCGAGCGGACGCCACACCACCGTCCAGGCAATGGCGAAGACACCGATGGCGATTCCGAGACCGGCGGTCAGCGTGGCCACCACGGCCAGTGGAAGGGCCGGCCGCCGCACCCATTGGCGAATGGCGGCGCGGACGTCAGCGAGCAGGTTTTGCATGCGCAGACGGTTCAGCAAGAGCTGTACCCGCGACTAGTTACTCGCATTTTCGCTGTACCGATGCCCGATGGTCGTCCGTTCATGGACGAGACATCCCGATATCGGGACTCGGCAACGAGTCTTCGCCTCGCATCTCGGCACGGGCCACTGCCGAAAGAACCGTCATCGCGATGCCCCAGCCCACGGCGAGCCGGAGCAGGCTGAGCGAGACGGGCGGCAGCAAGGTCACGGCCCCTAGACCTTGACCAGCGACAAACGCGAGCGGGCCTCCGATCGCGCCAAACAGCGCCGCCGTGACCGGCTTCATGACGATCGGCTTCAAGCTGAATGGAAACGTCGTCGCAAACTGCGCCCACATGAGGAGCAGCCATGGCGGAGGGAGCGATGCGACTACGGTCCCGGAGGTGAACTTGTACGTGCCGGTCGCGATCAGCATCAGCTCAACGATCAGGCCGGCGACGACGGCCACCACGACGAGCTTGAGATCCCGAGCCGGCCGGGAAGAAAGCGCGAAATGTGCGGCCAGCAGGAGCAATCCCACAACGAAGCCCGCCCATGGGCGCTGCCAGGCTGCGCCGAGCACGCAGGCGAACCAGCCGGCCTGGTAAAGCACATAGTTCACAAGGAAAGAGTTACGCACAGGCCATGACCGTCCAGTAGAGACGCGGTTTGTCAGGTCGGAGGTCCACGACCGCATGGCCATTGGGCTAGCATGGCGTGATGCACGCCCGCGACGCGGCTTGCGCCGAGATCATTGCCGGCATCAACTATCCCTGGTCCCTCGTCCGCGGCAGGGCCAATTACGGCTGTGACTTCGGGCGCAATATCTGGAACAGCCACTCCGGCGTCTCGACTCATGTCGAGGACGTGCGCGCCGATCTCGAGGCCATGGCCGCGATGGGCATCGAGGTGGTGCGCTGGTTCGTGCTCACCGACGGCCGCGGCGGCCTGCAGTGGCGGAGTGATGGCCATCTCGCCGGCTTCGATGCAGAGTTCTTTCGCGATATGGATGCCGCGCTGCTGTGCGCACGCGAGGCCGGCGTCCGCCTGTGCCTCGTGCTGATCGACTACGCGTGGATGCATGACCCAGCCCGCAAGGCGTTGGTCGCGACCGCGCGTGGCCGCGCCGAGTTCGCGGCGGCGATTGTCGAGCCGCTCCTGGACGCTTACGGCACGGCTGGCTCGCGCGCCGAACTGGGGCAGGCGATTCACTCGTTCGACATCATCAACGAACCCGACTGGGTGACCGCGGAGCTGGAGCCCGCTCCCGGCCACGAACCACTGACGCTCGAGGAGTTGCGCGCGTTCGTGGGTGCGACCGCTGCGCGGATCCATGCGCGATCGAAGGTGCTGGTGACCGTCGGTGGCGGCCGCGTCCGCTTTGCCGCCGAGTGGGACCATCCCGCGTACGGCCTCGACTTCATCCAGGTGCACTCGTATCCGGATGTCCGGTATCAGGATCGCGATGTGTTGGTGTTCGGCCGAACCGCGGCGAGCTTTGGGTTGAGCAAGCCGTTACTGATTGGCGAGCATCCCGCCAGCCCGCGACAGCATCCAGACGATCACCTGCCGCCGGCGTACTGGCCGGATGACTACCTCGCGCTGGCGCGTGACGGCGGTTACCTGGGTGCGTGGCCGTGGAGCTTCAAGGGAGTGGACCCGTTCGGCGCGCCAACGTCCTGAACCGTACGCTTCGCATCGCGCGTCGTAACCAATGAAGCGCGCGCCGTTCGGCGTCGCCTGAGATCCACTCCTACTTAATGGTTGTGTTCGCACAACGAAAAGAGACGCACTTGACTACTGCTGTTATCACCGCTGTTTCCACCCAAGACATCGTCGAGACCGCCGTCGCCGCTGGCCAGTTCAGCACGCTTGCCACGGCCCTGACCGCCGCCGGCCTGATCGAGACGCTCAAGGGCGCCGGCCCGTTCACCGTGTTCGCGCCGACCGATGACGCCTTCGCCAAGGTGCCGGCGGCCGATCTCGCTGCCCTGCTGAACGACACCGCCGCGCTGACCAAGGTGCTGACCTATCACGTGGTGGCCGGCAAGGTCATGGCGGCCGATGTGGTCGCGTTGAAGGAAGCCACCACGGTTCAGGGCGGCACGATCGCCATCGACACGACCGCGGGCGTCAAGGTCAACAACGCCACCGTGACCGCCACGGACATCGCGGCGTCGAACGGCGTCATCCACGTGATCGACACGGTGCTGATGCCGAAGTAGGCATCGCACGTGACCGCGCAACGGGCGCGGCAATGAACGCGACGCGAGGGGCTGGCCAGTCGATGGCAGCCCCTCGTGTCAGATACGTCCCGTGGTCGCCTCAGTCGAGCAGCTTCATGTAGGCCACCATGTCCTGCTCGTCCTGCGGGGTCAGGTTGATCAAGCCCCCGGTCACCACGCGGAAGAACAGCGCGTAGTGCGCGGCGGTGTCCGCGAGTGTCCGCGAGGAGTTGTCGTGGAAGTACGGCGCCGTATGCCGGATGCCGCGCAGCGGCGAGATCTTGAACGCGTTCACGTGCTCGAGCGTCGGGTCGAGCGCGGGATTGCCGATGCCGGTTATCAGCGCCCGCCCCGGATCGGGGCTGAACAGGCTGAACTCTTGGGGCGTGCCCGAATCAAAGATGAACTCCCTCACGGGATTCTGCGCGGCGTTGAACTCGGAAACTCCGACGCTGATGAAGCGCTGGCCGGCGGGAATCGGCAGGCCGATGAATGCCGATGCGAACTGGTTGGTCTGATTGAGCAGGGGGCCGCTGTGGCAGTGTGAACACAGCCCCGGCTTGAAGCCGGCGCTGGGGTCCGGCGGTACATCCTCGAAGAAGCGCCGGCCACGGATCTCGGAGGCGGTGCGTCCTGGTGGCAGTCCGGGCGCGGCGCCTCCGAGCGCGAACCGTCGCATCTCCGGCGAGCTGAAGAACGCGTTGGTCAACTGAAACGCTGCGATGTCGTGCAGCTCCGCGGTCGACGGCACCACGCCCTGCGCATGGTCGAGGATCGCGCCGGCGGCCTGGGCCTCGAGCGTGGGCTGCCGGCCGTCCTGCATCAGCACCGGATCGAGTGCCGGAGTGTTCAGCGTGGTCGGAATGCCGCGTCGCAGTACAACGGAGGTCGCGCCCGGGTCGTCGGCCAGAATGACATTGGCGGGCAGCGGAATGGTCATCAGGATGGTCGCATCCGTGAGCATGCGGCTCACGCCATTGCCGGCGCCGTCGTCACTGCCGTCGTGCAGGAAGAGCGGGTCGTTCGGATTCTGCTTGAGCCGCTTCGCCGCGTCCTGTGGCGAAACGGTGCCGGTGTTGTGGCTGTGACAGGTCTCACACGTACGGCCGTTGCCGCCGAAGGTCGCCGTCTCGAAGAGCCGCTTGCCGTTCAGGGCATGGCCCGGGCCCGCTCCCGCGCCTTGATTCTGCGCGGACGCGACGATGGCCGCCACGAAGATCACACCGACGGTGCCGAAGAGCGTTGACTTCATGCGAGTCCTCCCGATGAAAGCGGGGGGCCACGATCGGGGCGCGGCGCGCGGGCGATGCGCGTCGACCAGGTGTTCTTGGCCCACAGCAGGGGCTGACTCTATAGCAAATACATGCGCCGCGCGGAGTTAGAAAGGCCGGAGGGCGGCGAATACCTACCATCGGCTGAGCCGCGCACCTGGTCGAGGCACCAAGTAAAAAGGCACCCCTTGCGGGGTGCCCCTGTATGACTTTCTTTCAGATGGTGCGGAAGAGAGGACTCGAACCTCCACGGGATTGCTCCCGCTAGCACCTCAAGCTAGTGCGTCTGCCAATTCCGCCACTCCCGCAGGCAGAGAGAAGTATAGAACAAACTACGGCGTGCTGTTACCCGGCGGAGGCGTCGCGGGCTGCGCGGCCGGGGCCGGCGCAGGTGTGGCTGCTGGAGCCGCCGGCGTTGGCACTGGCGCTGGTCCGTTGATGCCGCCCACGACCGATCCAGGCCCACGTTGGCCAAACACGGTGAGGGTTATCGCGAAAATGACGAAGAGCGCCGCGAGCACCGCGGTGGCCCGCGTCAGCAACGTCGCGCCCGAACGCGCACCGAACACTGCCTGGCTGCTGCCGCCGCCAAACGCGTTCGCAATATCGCCGCCTTTGCCCTGCTGCAGGAGGATCGTGAGGATCAGCAGCGCGCAGACAATGACGTACAGAATGACTATGACGTAATACACCATGGCAAGAACTTCCGATTATACGGCCGCGCCCGTGATGATGGCAAGGAAGCTCTTCGGGTCGAGGCTTGCCCCTCCGACCAGGGCGCCATCGACATCCGGCTCAGCGATGAGCCGGGCGATGTTGTCGGGCTTTACACTTCCGCCATACAGGATGCGGCATCGGTCGGACGATTCGAGCCCAAACCATTGTTTCAGGCGCTGGCGGATGTGGAAATGGGCCTCGCCGGCCTGGGCGGGGGTGGCGTTGCGGCCCGTGCCAATCGCCCACACCGGCTCGTAGGCCAGCACCATGGTGGCCAGTTGCTCGCCGGTGACGCCATCGAGGCCTTCCTTGATCTGGCGATCAAGGACGGCCAGGGTCTCGTTGCGATCACGCTGCTCGAGCGTCTCGCCAATGCAGACAATCGGCGTCAGTCCCGCGGCGAGCACCGCGTTCATTTTCTTGTTGACCGTGCTGTTGGTCTCGCCGAACAGCGTGCGGCGTTCGGAGTGGCCCACGATCACCAATCGCGCGCCGGCCTCGCGTACCATGCCGGCGCTCACTTCACCCGTGAACGCGCCATCACGCTCCCAGTGAATGTTCTGCGCTCCCACGCCAATCGTGCTGCCGTCCGCCGCGCTCGCCGCTGCCTGCAGTGACGTGAACGGCGGCGCGATCACCACGTCGACCCCGCGCACATCCTTGATCAACCCCCGAAGTTCAGCGATGTACGCCACCGTCTCGGCCGCGGTCTTGAACATCTTGAAGTTACCGGCGATCAGTGGTGTTCGCATGGGCGGTGTTCGCTGTTCGCTCTGCCGCAAGCCGTTACTTCTTGTCGGGCAGCGCCGCGACGCCTGGCAATTCCGCACCGCCGAGGAACTCGAGCGACGCGCCGCCACCGGTGGAAATATGCGTCATCTTGCCGGCGACGCCGGCGGCGTTGATGGCCGCGACCGAATCGCCGCCACCAATGATCGTGGTGCCGCTGACGTTGGCCACGGCATTGGCGATCGCCATGGTGCCGGCCGCGAACGGCGCCAATTCAAACACGCCCATGGGTCCGTTCCACACCACCGTCTTGGCGTCAGCGAGCAGGCCGGCATACAGGCGCACGGTCTCCGGGCCAATGTCCAGGCCCATGCGCTCGCCAATCGCGGCGTCGCCAACCTGCAGGACTTCGCTCGGCACATCCGCATCGATCTTATCCGCGACCACGTGATCGACCGGCAACTGCAGCACGGCGCCGCGCGCCTTGGCGTGCGCGATGATTGTCAGCGCTTCATCGAGCTTGTCGGCTTCGACCAGCGACCTGCCCACCGGCATCCCCAACGCCTTGAAGAAGGTGTATGCCATCGCACCGCCGATCAATAGGCGGTCGACGCGGCTCAGCATGCTGTCGATGACGTCGATCTTGTCCGACACCTTGGCGCCGCCGATCACGGCCACGAACGGGCGGTCCGGATCGCCGAGCGCGAGGCCGAGATAGGTAAGTTCCTTGTTCATCAGGAACCCCGCGCCGGCCGGCGATACGAACGGCAGCATGCCCGACACCGAGGCGTGCTCGCGATGGGCTGCCCCGAACGCGTCGTTGATATAGACGTCGGCCAGCGAGGCGAGCGCCTTGGCAAACCCCGGATCGTTGCTCTCCTCTCCCGCGTGGAAGCGCAGGTTCTCGAGCAGCACGAGCCGCGACCCGCCGTCAGCATGCGCCTGCTCGACGGCCGCCTTGGCCGCATCGCCGATGCAGTCGCTGGCAAACGTGACCGGTCGCTTCAACAACTCGGCAAGCCGCAATGCCACCGGCTGCAAACTGAACTCGGGCGCCGGTTGGCCCTTGGGCCGCCCCAGATGCGACGCGAGAACGACCGTGGCCCCCTGGTCGAGGGCGTGCTGGATGGTAGGTAGCGACGATGTGATCCGCGTGTCGTCGGTAATCGCTCCACCCTTGAGCGGTACGTTGAAATCGACGCGGATGAATACGCGCTTGCCGCCGAGGGCGAAGTCCCGGATCGAATACTTCACAGCTTTTTCAGCAGGTCAACGCAGCGGTTTGAATAGCCCCACTCGTTGTCGTACCACGCCATCACCTTGACGAAGTCGCCGTCGAGCACTTTCGTATACGCGGCGTCGATGATCGTCGAGTGCGGGTTGCCACGGAAGTCGATCGAGACGAGTTGATCCGTCACAAACTGCATGATGCCCTTGAGCGGGCCATCGGCGGCCGACTTGAGGGCCGCGTTTACTTCTTCAGCGGTAACCTGCTTGTCGAGAATCGCCACCAGGTCCACCACCGACACGTTGGGCGTCGGCACGCGCATTGAAATGCCGTCAAGTTTGCCCTTGAGTGCGGGCAGCACTTCCCCGACGGCCTTGGCCGCGCCAGTGGTAGTCGGGATGATCGACAGCGCCGCGGCGCGTGCCCGGCGCAAGTCCTTGTGCGGCAGGTCGAGCAGGTTCTGATCGTTGGTGTAGGCGTGCACCGTGGTCATCCAGCCCTTGCGAAGGCCGAAGGTTTCGTGCAGGACCTTTGCGAGCGGCGCCACGCAGTTGGTGGTGCACGAGGCATTCGACACGATGTGGTGCTTCGCCCCGTCGTAG
Source organism: Acidobacteriota bacterium (assembly GCA_031364805.1). GTDB lineage: Bacteria > Acidobacteriota > Vicinamibacteria > Vicinamibacterales > UBA2999 > 12-FULL-67-14b. The sequence goes on along the minus strand of JANLWW010000078.1, from coordinate 49,965 downwards.
TCCCCGTCGTTGACGCCGAGCACCACCGTGACGTCGGGGTCGGTCGCGGGTGCCGTGATCATGACTTTGCGCGCCCCAGCCGCGAGGTGTTTGGCGGCATCGTCGCGCTTGGTGAACTTGCCCGTGCACTCAAGGACGATGTCGACGCCGAGATCCTTCCACGGCAGGGCCGCCGGATCTCTCGAGGCCAGCACCTTGAACTTGTCGCTGCCCACGGTGATGACGTCACCCTCTGCGCTCACCGGAACCGCGAGGTTGCCGAGCACCGAGTCGTACTTCAGCAGGTGCGCCAACGTGGCAGCGTCGGTAATGTCGTTGACGGCGACTATGTCGACGTCGGTGTGGGCGAGTGCCGCCCGCATGATGTTTCGCCCAATGCGGCCGAATCCGTTGATGCCTACTTTGATAGCCATGAGCGACGAATTGTACAACCGGGTTCGACAAACCCGAAGGATGCCGGTAGAATGATGCCTAAGTCCTTTAATGTATAGCCTTTACAGCGTCCTCGTGCTGGCGATTGTCGTAATCGCCTCCCCGTGGTTCGTTTATCAGGCGCTGCGCTACAAGAAATATGTCGGCAGCCTGAGACAACGCATGGGCTACCTGCCTGTGTCGTTCAACCTCGACGCCGACCCCTCGATTTGGATCCACGCCGTCTCGGTCGGCGAAGTGCTGACGGCCCGGCCGCTCATCAGCGACCTCAAGCGGCGCCACCCCGGCCTGCGCATGTTCCTCTCAACGACCACGCTGGCGGGCCAGCAACTGGCGCGTCGCAGCGTGCAGGACGTGGATGCGGTCTTCTACTTTCCGTTCGATCTCGGCATTTTCGTCAAGCGCACGCTGGCACTGGTGAGGCCGCGGCTCTTCATCATGATGGAGACTGAAATCTGGCCGAACTTGCTGCGCGAGTGCCGTACGCGCGGCATCAAGACGGCCGTCGTGAACGGCCGGCTATCGCCGCGCTCGTTCCCGCGCTACAAGATGGTTCGCCCCATGATGCGGCGGGTGCTCGAGCACATCGATCGCTTCTGCGTGCAGAGCGAAGAGTCGGCGCGTCGCTTCATTGCCCTCGGCGCTGACCCGGCCCGCGTCGTGGTGACCGGCAGCCTGAAGTTCGATTCGCTCGACCTGCCGTCAACCGCTTTGCAGGCCCGTGCCCGCGACCGCGTGCTTCGCTACTTCCGGCTGTCGCCGACGCGTCCGGTAGTGGTTGCCGGCAGCACCATGAAAGGCGAAGAAACGGCCGTGCTGCGTGCGTTCCGCCGGGTGCGCGCGAACGCGCCGAACGCGTTGCTGGTGCTGGCCCCTCGCAACCCCGAGCGCTTCGGCGAAGCCGAGCAACTGGCCCGCGGCGAGGGATGGAAAGTTGCTCGCCGCAGCGACCTGGCCATTGACGCCGAGCCGCGCGTCGATGTGGTGATACTCGACACCATTGGCGAACTCGCGACGGTCTACCAACTTGCCACCGTGGTGTTCGTCGGCGGCAGCCTCGTCGCCACCGGCGGCCATAACGTGCTCGAACCCGCTGTGTTCGGCAAGCCGATCGTGTTCGGACCACACATGGAGAACTTTATCGAAATTGCCGACGCCTTCGTCATCAACGGCGCCGGTGTGCAGGTACGAGACGAGCGTGAACTTGAAGAGGCGTTCGTGTCGCTGATGGGCGACTCCGTGCGGCGCGCCCGGCTCGGTGCGGCCGCGCGCGCGCTGGTCGAGGCCAACCGCGGCGCCAAGGAAAAAACCGTCGTGGTACTGGCAGCGTTGCTCCCCCAGGAAGTGCGTTCCTATCCGGCCAACGTCCGGCCCTTTAGACCCCTTGCTTGATTCCCTTTACGGGCAAGTAATGCGCGTCCGCCGGCGATGGGTGGAACAACACCCCGAACGGCGGCAGCATCTGTCGCGGCCGGTCATCAGCGTCGGCAACCTGTCGATGGGTGGCACCGGCAAGTCGCCAGTAGTGGCTGCGATTGCGCAGTGGCTGGTCGACCAAGGCGAGCGCCCGGCCATTCTAAGCCGCGGCTACGGCCGCGCCGATGCCGCCGACGGCGTGGTCGTGGTGTCGGACGGCACGCGCGTGCTTGCCGGCATCGATCGCTCCGGTGATGAGCCGTTGATGCTCGCGCGACAAGTGCCGGGCGCCGCCGTCTGCGTGTCGCCCGACCGTCATCTCGCCGGCCGGTTGGCAGAACGCCAGCTCGATTGCACCGTTCACATCCTGGACGACGGCTTTCAACATCTGCAGCTGGCGCGCGATCTCGATGTACTGGTGACGTTGGTGGGGGAGATTCCGCAAGGAAGGGTGATCCCGATCGGACGGCTGCGCGAGCCCATGGATGCCGCGGCACGCGCGCAAGTGCTGGTCGTATCGGACGCGACCGCGGGAGCCGCAGCGACCGAGGCGTGGTCGCTCGGAATTTCACAGGCCTGTGGCGCTCAGCGCACCCTGGCCGCACCGGTTCTGGTCGGGAGTCGAGAGTCGGGCGCCGCGAGCCGCCCGCGATCCGGAGCCGTGTTTGCCGTTGCCGCAATTGCCAATCCCGAACGTTTCGTTGAGGCCCTGCGGGTTGCTGGTTGGCAGGTGGCTGATCGGTTAACGTTTGCCGATCATCATCGCTACACCAGCACCGAGATCGAACGTATCGCCGGGGCTCTGAAGCAGAGCGGCGCCGACGTGGTGTTCACGACCGACAAGGACGCCGTGCGCTTCGAGGCCATGGGCGAGCTGCCCTTTGCGCTTTACCGCGTACCCCTCGTGGTGACTTTTGACCCAGCCGAAGCGTTGTTTGAATCGGTGCGGGCGATTCTCTGATGCGTGAAACCCTGGAGTATTGGTCCGTCGTCACGGTGCGCGGCATTGCCCGCCGCCTCCCCGACGCCCTGGTGCGCGCGTCGGGCAGTGCGCTCGGGTTGATGTTTTATGCGCTCGACGCGCCCCATCGCCGCGTGGCGCTCGCCAATCTCGAGCAGTGTTTTCCAAAACGGCCGGCGCACGAGCGGCGGGCAATCGCGCGGGCGACGTTTGCGCACTTCGGCCAGGTGCTGTTGAAGCTGCTGACGTTCAGCGCCCTGACGCCCGACCAGATGCTGGAGCGCGCGGAATACGAGGGAGATGAACGCGTTCGGCTGGCCTACGCCCAGGGAAAAGGGGTGTTGTTCTTTACGGGACACTTCGGGTTCTGGGAGCTCCAGGCGATGGCGCACGGCGCCAAGCTGCGGCCGATTGGCGTGCTGGCACGCGCGCTCGACAATCCGCCGCTCAACCGGCTGCTCGAACGCATGCGCACCGGCACGGGCAACTCGGTGATCTACCGGCAGGGGGCGGTGCGCCGCGTGCTGCGCCTGCTGGCCGCTGGCGAGGGCGTGGCATTGCTGATCGATCAGCACATGCACAGCTCCGATGCGATCTGGGTGAACTTCTTTCGCCGCCCGGCGGCGACCACCTCGACGCTGGCGGCGCTGGCGCTCAGAACCGGTGCCGCCGTGATCCCCGTGTTTGCGCTGCCCTTGCCGGGCGGGCGCTACCGCTTTATCTACGAAGCGCCGGTCGAGCCGCCCCAGGGCGATGGCCCAGAGGCGATTCGTGAGTTCACGCAGCGCTGTACCGATGTGCTCGAGATGCATGTTCGCAGGCATCCCGACCTGTGGCTCTGGATGCATCGCCGTTGGCGCGACGCGCCGATTCCCGAAACGCCGGGGATGTTTCCGAAGGCGAAGCACGAAGAGCGAACGCCGAGTAGCGAAGAGCGAACCGCGAAGAGCGAAGGCACGGATGGCGACTGACCGCATCGTTGTGATCTCGCCCAATTGGCTGGGTGACGCCGTGATGGCGTTGCCGGCGCTGGCTGACGTGCGACGGCACTATCCCTCGGCGCACCTCGCGGTGGCTGCGCGCGCCTCGGTCGCCCCCCTGTTCACCATGGTTGAAGGCGTCGATGAAATCGTCAGGCTACCGGGGCGCGGAGGCCTGCGCGCAGTTACCGGTTGGCAGCAGGACGCTGCGGTCCTGGCAACCGGCGGCTTCGACGCAGCGCTGCTCTTCCCCAACTCCTTCGCGACGGCACTGATCGCTTCGAAGTCAGGCATCGCTGAGCGCTGGGGCTATGCGGCCGACTGGCGCGGGCGGTTCCTCACGCGCGCCGTGCCCAAACCGAAGAGACCGCTCCACCAGGGCGCGTATTACCAAGCCCTGACGAGCGAGCTTGGGATGGCGCCCGGACTGCTGCATGCGCAGGTGAAACCGAACACCGAGCGCGCGCGTGATCTGCTGCGCGAGATCGGCCTCGATGTCGACGAGCCGTTCGCCGTGTTCGCACCCGGGGCCGCCTACGGTCGCGCCAAGCAGTGGCTGCCCGAGCGGTTTGCCGAGCTTGCGCACCTGTTGATCGAGCAGCGCGGGTGGAGCGTCGTGATGGTTGGCGCCAGCGCCGACCGCGCCGTCTGCAAGGAAATCGAGCGGCGGCTCTCCGCCTGCGCCAAGGCTTCGGCGGACAAGCCGAGTTCCCGACTGAATCGGTTGATCGATCTCAGCGGCAAGAGCGACCTGGCCTCGCTGGCCGGAATTCTCGCGGTGGCGAGGGCCGTGGTGTCGAACGACTCGGGCGCCATGCACCTGGCCGGCGCGGTCGGCACGCACGTCGTCGCGCTGTTCGGCGCCACCAACGAAACGCGGACGTCGCCGCTCTCGGCTGGTGTCGACGCGCCGGCCCCGACCATTCTCACCCATCCGGTGTTCTGCCGTCCGTGCATGCTGCGCGAATGCCCGATCGATCATCGCTGCATGCGCGGGATCACCGCAGAAACAGTCCTGCAGTCGCTGCCATGAAAAAAGCCATCTTCCTCGACCGTGACGGCACGCTCAACGTCGATGTGGGGTACCTTCACCAACTAAAGGACCTCGAGTTGTTCCCGTTTACCGTCGACGCGCTCCGGCTGCTCAAGCGCGCCGGCTACGAGCTGGTCATCGTGACCAACCAGTCGGGCATCGCGCAAGGACTGATCGCGCCGGGGTTCGTCGAGATCTGCCACGACGAGATGCGGCGGCGGTTGCAGGCGGGTGGCGCCGATCTCGATGCGCTGTATTACTGCCCGCACCATCCGCGCGGGTCGGTCGAGGGCCTGAGCGTTGACTGCCGATGCCGCAAGCCGAATCCCGGGATGATCGAAGACGCTGTGCGCGATCGCGGAATCGATCCGCAGGCATCCTGGGTGGTCGGCGACAAGTGGCTGGACGTCGATCTGGGCCACGCCGCAGGAGCGAAATCCATCCTCGTCCGCACCGGGTGGGGCGCCGAGCACGAGCAGAAGCGCGCTCCGGGTCAGAGGGTTGAAGCGGTGTGCGACAATCTCATGCACGCCGTCTCCGTGATCCTGGCGAATAGTAGTGACCAGCACTGAAGTGCCGGCCTTCTGGCAATAGTGACCTGCTGATGCCCACCGACCGCCTCTCAACCCTGATCGCCTCATTCCGCGGCAAGCGGCTGGTGGTCTTTGGCGACCTGATCGCCGACGAGTATGTCTATGGCCGGGTCGCGCGCGTGTCGCGAGAAGCGCCGGTGCTGATTCTCGAGTACGACGCGACCGAGATCGTGCCCGGCGGCGCCGGCAACGCCGCGAACAATGTCGCCAGCCTCGGCGCGACAGTGACGCTGGTGTCGCTGGTCGGCCGGGATGAGCCGGGCCGCCGCCTCTTCAAGGTGCTGCCACGCGGGGTCGCGCGTTCGGGATTGGTGCGACCGGGTGGCTATCGTACGCCCGTCAAGACCCGCATCCTGGCCGGTGGAATTCATTCCGCCAAGCAACAGGTGGTCCGCATCGATCGCTTCGCCAGCGAACCGGTTGCCGTCCGTGACCGGCTGGCCGCTGAACGCGTCGCGCGCAAGGTCGTGAAAGGCGCCGATGCGGTGCTGGTCTCCGACTACGGCTCGGGCCTCGTGACGCCGAAGTTCGTCCACGAACTGGCAGGCTTGCTCAAAAAGACGACACCCCTTTTGATCGATTCCCGCTATGCGCTGACGAACTACCGCGGCCTCACCGCGTGCACCCCGAACGAATCGGAAGTTGAGCAGGTGCTCGGGGTCACGATCGACGATCGGGCCCAGGTGCTCGAGCGCGCCGGCCGCGCCTTGCTGAAGCGCACGCGCATGGCCGCCGTGCTCGTCACGCGCGGCAGCCGCGGCATGGCGCTGTTTGAAGCGGCCAAGCCGACCGTCCACATCCCGATTTTCGGTTCCGACCAGATCGCCGACGTGACCGGGGCCGGCGATACGGTGATGGCGACGATGACACTGGCGCTGGCTGCCGGTGCAACCTTCGAAGAGGCCGCCCGCCTCGCCAACTTCGCCGGCGGCCTGGTGGTGATGAAGCGCGGCACCGCCACCGTATCGGCCGCCGAACTGCGCCGTGCCGTGTCCCATGGGTGAGGTGCTGAGCCGCGCCGACCTGGTCAGGCGCGTCGCCTTAGATCGCGAAAACGGCTTGACCGTGGCATTCGCCAATGGCGGATTTGACCTGCTTCATGTCGGCCACGTCCGTTACCTCGAGGCGGCCTGTCGAGAGGCGGATCGCCTGGTTGTCGCGGTCAATGACGACCGATCCATCCAGGGACTGAAGGGACCTTCGCGGCCAGTGCTGCCGGAAGCCGACCGCGCCGAGCTGGTCGCCGCCCTGCGCGCCGTGGATTACGTGGTGATTTTTTCTGAACCGACCGTCACGCCGCTCCTGGAGTTACTGCGCCCCGAGGTGCACTGCAAGGGTACTGACTACACCGTCGATACCGTGCCGGAGCGCGACACCGTTCGTGCCTACGGCGGCCGCATCGCCATTGTCGGCGACCCCAAGGATCACTCAACCACCAACCTGCTGACGCGGCTGCGAACGTCGGACGACTAATGCCCCCCACGGCCCAAGCCCCCAGGCCCCCATGCCCTCCATGCCCCGCATCCTGATCGTCCGCATGAGCGCGCTCGGCGACATCGTGCACGCGCTGCCGGTGTTGGCGGCGTTGCGCCGCGCCTGGCCGGCCGCGCGGGTGGACTGGATCGTCGACGAAGCGTACGCATCGGTCCTCGCCCTGGCCGAAGGGCTGCACCAGCGGGTGGTCGTTCGCGCGAAGGAATCGGGTGTTGCACCCGGCGCCGTCACGTTCGGCGGTCCGCTGGGTTACGGCGGTGCCATCCGCCACCTGCGTGCTCAGCGCTACGATGCCGCCCTCGATCTGCAAGGATTGCTCAAGTCAGCGCTGTGGGCTCGGCTATCGGGCGCGGCTCGCGTGATTGGATTCGATCGCGCGCACTTGCGCGAGCCGCTGGCGGCCGCCTTCTACAGTGAAACCGTGGTGCCCCTCGATGCGCCTCATGTCATTGAGAAGAACCTTTCGATCCTGAAGGCGCTCAATGTGCCGCAGGGGACGGTGGAGTTGCCACTTCATCCCACCGCCGGTGCGGCCGCGACCGCGGCCATCGCGGCGATTGGCGGCCCGCGTCGCTACGTCGTCCTCAATCCAGGGGCAGCCTGGCCGAACAAGCGCTGGCCCGCCGAGCGATTTGGCGCGCTTGCCGCACAATTGCGGGTGCGCACTGGTCTGCAGACCCTGGTTACGTGGGGCCCGGACGAGCGGGCGCTGGCCGACCAGGTGGTTGCGGCTTCTGACGGCGCCGCCGCGCCGGCCCCGCCCACGGCCATTGCCGACCTCGCGGTGATCATGCGCGATGCGGCGCTCGTGGTGTCGGGTGATACCGGCCCGTTGCACATCGCAGCCGCCATGGGTGCGCCTCTGGTCGGGCTGTATGGGCCAACGTGGCCCGAACGGAATGGGCCCTGGAATCCGGACGACCAGGTGATCTCCCGCGCCGGCGGCTGCGTCTGTCATCACAAGCGCCAGTGCCTGCGTGGAGCGCCGTGTATCAACGAGATCGCGGTGCCCGAAGTGCTGGCCGCGGCCGAGCGCCGGCTCGTCCACCTTCGCCAAGGCTCCGGCGGACAGGCTCCGAGCTGATGACGCGCCTGCTTGCGCGCTGGCGCGTCTTTCTCGGTTTCGTGTTCGCGACGATCGTGGTCTGGTTGGCGACGCCGACTCGCAACTCGTGGCTGGCGGGCGCGGCGATCATGGTGGCGGGCGAGTGCCTGCGCCTGTGGGCCGCGGGACACCTGGAGAAGAGCAAGGAAGTGACGCGGTCGGGGCCGTACCGATACACGCGTCATCCGCTGTATCTCGGCTCAACGCTGATCGGCACTGGCATCGCGATCGCCTCGCACCACCTGATCGTGGCGGCGATCGTGATCGGCTACCTGCTGTTGACGCTGACGGCGGCGATGCGGAGCGAAGAAGCACACCTGCGCGAGAAATTCGGGGATGCGTACGACGCCTACGCGGAAAAGCGGGCCGCGCCGATGGATCGCAAGTTCAGCTGGCGGCGGGCGATCGGCAACCGTGAACACCACACGATGATGGGTCTTGCGGTAGGCCTGGCCCTGCTCGCTGCGAGGTTGTTGACTCGCACTGTCTAGTGCGGCGCGAAGCCGCGCTGATTGAGCCTGAGGCCGGACACCGCGGCACGACTGAGGTTGGAAACCGAATGAGTGGCGGGGTGGACGGGATTCGCACTGTCTAGCGCGGCGCGCCGCGCTGATTGAGCCCGAGCACCGGACACCGCGGCACGACTGAGGTTGAAAACCGAGTGAGTGGCGGGGTGGACGGGACTCGAACCCGCGGCCTCCGGCGTGACAGGCCGGCGTTCTAACCAACTGAACTACCACCCCGAACGGGAAATGCGAATCTGGTGATTTGGTGATCTCGTGAGTTGGTGATTTGGCGCCGGTGTTGTCACCCACCGACGATCACTTCGCCACAAATTCAGATCGCTAACCACTCAATCCAACAATCACAGGACAACCCGCCAACTCTCGCGAGATCACCAAATGAGGTATTTGATGATTGGTGGGCGGTACAGGGCTCGAACCTGTGACAGCCGGCGTGTAAAGCCGGTGCTCTACCAACTGAGCTAACCGCCCTCCTTCGCTCGCGCAAATTCCGACGAGCTACGGAGGGCAGGCCCCCGTTACTCGCGCGGGTCCTACCTCGCGAGCTTCGGCGGGGCAGGCCCCTCTGGCTGAGCGTGCCGCTCCATCACTGGAGCAAGCCCGACACCCGGCAAACATCCGATTGTAGCCAGCGAACGCCAGTAGGTCAATGGCCAGCCCACAAGCGATATCATCAAGCGGTCCATGTCCCTGCGCGATGTCATTGGCCACCGGCGGCTCACCGCCCTCATTTCGAGGGCCATCGACCGCGAGTCGCTGCCGCCGACCCTGCTGTTTGCCGGGCCCGCCGGCGTCGGGAAGTGGCGTGTCGCGGTGGCCGCGGCCCAGGCGGTCAACTGCCTCGAGCCCATGCGCAATGCGGACGGGCTGCCGTTTGACGCGTGCGGGCGTTGCCGCTCGTGCGATCGCATTGCCCGCGGCGTGCACGTGGACGTGATCGCGCTTGAGCCGGATGAGCGCGCGTCGATCAAGATCGATCTCGTCCGCGACGTGTTGAGCCGCACGGGCTATCGGCCGTTCGAAGGCAAGCTGCGCGTGGTGTTGATCCGCGAGGCCGACACGCTCGAGACAGCTGCGCAGAATTCCCTGCTCAAGAACCTTGAAGAGCCGCCGCCGGGCACCGTCTTTATTCTGACCACCGCCGTGCCTGGCGCCCTGCTGCCGACGGTTCGCTCCCGCTGCATGCGCCTGCGCTTTGGGACGCTGACGGCGTCGGAGGTCGCACTGGCCCTTGTTCGCGATCACGGGCAGAGCGAACGGGAGGCGCAGGAGGCGGCGCCGTTATCCGATGGCAGCATTGGCCAGGCCTTGGCGCTGTCGGACCTCGACGTTGGCAGCCTGCGCGCTCTGGCCATGCGCCTGTTGCAGCAGGCCTCGGGCCGCGCCGACACGCAATCGCGGCTGCAGGCCGCGACCGCCATTGTCGCGGGGCTGTCGAAGAAGGAAGAACGCTCGGATCTGGCCGCCGTCCTGCGGCTCACTGCGTCGATGCTGCGCGACATCGAAGCGCTGAATTCAGGCGCCGACCGGCGGGTGCTGGCCAATCCGCTGCTGACCGACGACCTGTCGACGCTCGCCCGCGCGTTTGCCGGAGATCGGGCGCGCGCCGCCTTTGGCGCGGTTGACCGCGCACTGGCTGCCCTTGAGCGGAATGCCGGCACCAAGGTCGTCGCCGAATGGCTCGCGGTCCAGTTGTGAGCCTGCCGCGCATTGCGATCACCGCCGGGGACCCGGCCGGCATCGGCCCCGAGATCGCCGAGAAGGCGGCCGCCGACCCGGGCGTCCGCGCCGTGTGCGAGCCGCTGATTTTCGCGTCGCAGCCCGCCACGGCGATTCGTCGCGGCGAAGTTTCTGCCGCGGCCGGCCAGGCCGCCTACGACACCATCGTCGAGGCAGTGGCAGCAGCCAGGCGCGGCGATGTTGCGGCCATCGCCACGGCACCGATCAATAAGCTGGCGTTTGCCCAGGCCGGCCTGCCTTGGAAGGGCCACACCGATTTGCTGGCCGAGCTGTGCGGCGTCCGTCGCGTCGCCATGCTGTTCCATTCGCCGCAACTCAAGGTGGTATTGATCACGGTGCATGTGCCGTTGCGCGAGGTTCCGGCGTTGCTGACTCCGGATCTGGTGGCCGACACCGTGCGGCTAACGGCCGAGGCGTTGACCGCCTTCGGCATCGCGCACCCGCGCCTGGCGCTGGCCGGTCTCAACCCGCATGCCGGCGAGTCGGGCGTGCTCGGCACCGAAGATGATGCGGTGCTCGCGCCCGCGGTCGCGGCGGCACGCGCTGCCGGCATCGACCTCAAGGGGCCGTTTCCGGCCGATACGGTGTTCGTGCGCGCCTCGCGCGGCGAGTTTGACTGTGTGCTCGCGTGCTATCACGATCAGGGATTAATCCCGGTGAAACTGCTGGCCTTCGGCCAGGCCGTGAACGTTACCATCGGCCTCCCGATCATTCGCACTTCGGTGGACCACGGGACGGCATTCGACATTGCCGGCCAGGGCGTCGCCGATGCCGGCAGCATGATCGAAGCGGTGAAGCTGGCAGCCCTGATGGCCAAAAGACGATGAAAGCCAAGATCGAGCGGAAGGCCGCGAAAGAAGCTGCCAGCGAGCAGGATTCGCTGATTGCCGACAACCGCAAGGCCTATCACGACTATCACATCCTCGAAACCTTCGAGGCAGGAATTGCCTTGCTCGGCACGGAAGTGAAGGGCATTCGCGAGGGACAGGCCAACCTGCGCGACGCGTTCGCGCGTGTCGACAAGGGCGAGGTGTGGCTGTTCAACGTGCACATCAACCCGTATAGCCACCGCGGCTATGTCGATCACGATCCGCGCCGCAAGCGCCGTCTGCTGTTGCACCGCTACGAGATCCGCAAACTGATCGGCAAGACGGTGGAGAAGGGGCTGACACTGATCCCGACCCGACTCTATTTCAAGAACGGCAAGGTCAAAGTCGCCATTTCATTGGCGAAGGGCAAGCAGGACTACGACAAGCGAGAGACCATGCGCAAGCGCGAGACCGACCGCGAGACACGCGCGGCCGTGAAGGAGCGCGTGCGCCGATGAAGGTGCTGGTGGTCGGCGCGGCCGGTCAGCTGGGCCAGGCGATGGTCACTCATCTCGCGGCCGAGCACGAGGTGATCGCGGCCACGCGGGTGGACGTTGACCTGACCGTGCATGGCGCGGTGATCGAATTCGTTCTGCGCGTCGGACCGCAGGCGATCGTGAACTGTGCGGCCTACAACGACGTGGATGGCGCGCAGAACCGCCAGCAGCACGCATTCGCGGCCAATGCGTTTGCCCCCCGCACGCTGGCGCGGGCGGCCGAAGCCATCGACGCCACGCTGATTCACTACAGCACCGACTTTGTCTACGCGGGCACGGCGACCGAGCCCTACGCCGAGACCGACCTGCCCGAGCCGCAGAGCGTGTACGCGCAGTCGAAACTGGTGGGCGAGTGGATGGTGGCCGATTGGCGCAAGCACTACGTGATTCGCGTCGAAAGCCTGTTCGGCGGCACCCTGGCCAAGAGCAGCGTCGATCGCATCGTCGCCGCGGTGCGCGGCGGCTGCGAGTCGCCGGTGTTTTTCGATCGCGTCACCTCGCCCAGTTTCATTGCCGATGTCACAGCCGCCTCGGCTCACCTGCTGCGGGCAGAAGCGCCGTTTGGCTTGTATCACTGCGTGAACAGCGGTCACTCCACTTGGTTGGACCTCGGCCGGGAAATCGCGCGCGTGTTGGGTCGCTCCGATGCCGTACTCAAGCCGGTGTCGGTGGATGACGTGAAGTTTCTGGCTCCGCGCCCGCGGTTTGCGGCGCTCAGCAACCAGAAGCTCACCGACGCCGGCTTCGAGATGCCGACCTGGCAGGATGCGATTAGCCGGCACTTGAGCCGGCCGGTGGCGACGTGACCCGCATTGCCGTGGCGTCGCGCTCGTTCTCGCGTAACCCGGTGTTACGTGCCGAGCTGGCCGCTCAGTATGCCGACGTCACGTTCAGCGAATCGCCTGCGGTGCTCGATGGCGATGCCCTGGTTGCCCTCTTGCGTGGCCACGACCGCGCCATCGTCGGACTCGAACGAATCGACGAGAGCGTGCTGAGACAAGTGCCCGAGTTGAGGACCGTGAGCAAGTACGGCGTCGGCCTCGATGGCGTCGATCTGCCGGCGCTGTCGCGCCACGGGGTGAAGCTGGCCTGGACCGGCGGCGTCAATCGGCGATCGGTGGCGGAGTTGACATTGGCGTTTGCGATCGCGCTGCTGCACCGGGTGCCCGAATCCTCGGCTTCATTGCGTGCCGGCACGTTCCGGCCGCTGGTCGGCCGTCAGTTGACGGGGCGCACCGTCGGCATCATTGGCTGTGGGTTCGTCGGCCAGGACTTCGTCTCGTTGCTGGCGCCATTTGGCTGCCGCGTGCTGGCGCACGACATCCGCGGCTATCCGGACTTCTATTCTGCGAAGGGGGTCGAGGCGGTCAGCCTCGATGACCTGCTGTCGGCGTCGGCGGTGGTCACGCTGCACGTGCCGCTTGATGATTCGACCCGTGGCATGATCGGCGCGCCGCAGTTGGCGCGCATGCCGCGTGGCGCGTGCTTGATCAACGCGGCTCGCGGTGGACTGGTGGACGAGCCGGCGCTGATCGACGCGCTGGCGCGCGGTCACCTTGATGGCGCGGCCTGCGACGTGTTCCAGGTCGAGCCAGACGCCAATCCCGCGCTGCTGGCCATGCCGACGTTCCTGGGCACACCGCACATTGGCGGCAGCACCGTCGAAGCGCAACTGGCGATGGGCCGCGCGGCCATTGCCGGCCTCGACGCCGCGCAACTATTGGGACCTAACCATCCGGCTCTAGTGGGCCAGAAAGAATCGCGATGACTCAATCGGACAGTGGACCGGCACGGCGCGGCATCATTCTCGCCGGGGGTTCGGGAACACGCCTGTATCCCGCCACGCGAGCGGTCTCGAAACAGCTGCTCCCGATCTACGACAAGCCGATGATCTACTACCCGCTCAGCACGCTGATGCTGGCGGGCGTGCGCGAGATGCTCGTGATTTCCACGCCGCGCGACACGCCGACGTTCGAGCAACTGCTTGGCGACGGCAGCCAGTGGGGGCTGCGCCTGCAGTACGCGGTGCAGCCGAATCCGGGAGGCCTGGCGCAGGCCCTGATCATCGGCCGCGACTTTCTTGCGGGGGCGCCCTCGGTCCTGATTCTTGGTGACAACCTGTTCTATGGTCACGAACTACCTGGGCGATTAGCGGCCGCCAACCGTCACGATGGCGCGACCGTGTTTGCCTACCATGTGGGCGATCCTGAGCGTTATGGCGTCGTGGCGTTCGATGCTGCCGGACGCGCCACCTCTATTGAAGAGAAGCCGGCGCATCCGAAGTCGAATTTTGCCGTGACCGGGCTCTATTTTTACGACGGCCGCGCGGCGGAATATGCCGAGGGTCTGAAGCCGTCGCCGCGAGGGGAGTTGGAGATCACCGATCTGAACCGCGTCTACATGGAGCGGGGCAACCTGGCTGTCGAGGTGATGGGCCGCGGCAATGCGTGGCTCGATACCGGTACCCACGCCTCGCTGCTCGAGGCCAGTCAGTTCATCGAGACGATCGAGCGCCGACAGGGTCTGAAGATTGCGTGTCCCGAGGAGATTGCCTTCCGCCAGGGCTTTATCGACGCGGCGCAGCTGGCGCAGCTCGGGACCGCGTTTGGTCCCGCCAGTGAATACGGACGCTACCTGCTCGCGCTCCATGCCGAGGCCGGACGGTAGGCCGGGGGACAATGTTTCGGCAACCCGGGCAAATGCGGATACGATCAAGGCACGGCCGGCCGGTTCGGCTCCGAGAGAGGACAGAGCGAAACACATGCGCGTTTTGATTACTGGTGGCGCGGGCTTCATTGGCTCGCATTTGGCGGAGGCGTTGCTGGAAGACAACCACGAGGTCTTCGTGCTCGACGACCTCTCCACCGGCTCGATTGACAACATCGCCCACCTCAAGGGCCGGCCCGACTTCCATTACACCATCGACACCGTCTTCAACGATTCGCTGGTGGCCGAGATGGTCGATCGCGCCGACGTGATCTTCCACCTGGCCGCTGCCGTTGGCGTGAAGCTGATCGTCGAGCGTCCGGTGCACACCATCGAGACCAACGTGCACGGCACCGAGGTCATCCTGCGGCACGCTGCCAAGAAAAAGAAACTGGTGTTCATCGCCTCGACCTCCGAGGTCTACGGCAAGAGCGTGCACGTGCCGTTTCGCGAGGATGCCGACCTGGTGATGGGCGCGACGACGCGGCACCGCTGGGCCTATGCCTGCAGCAAGGCGCTCGACGAATTCCTGGCCCTGGCGCACTGGAAGGAGACCAAGCAGCCGGTGATCGTGATGCGCTTCTTCAACACGGTGGGACCGCGCCAGACCGGCCAGTACGGGATGGTGGTGCCGACGTTCGTTCGGCAGGCACTGCAGAACGAGCCGATCACGGTGTTCGGCGACGGCACGCAGCAGCGCAGTTTCACCTACGTTGG
This sequence comes from Acidobacteriota bacterium, assembly GCA_031364805.1. GTDB lineage: Bacteria > Acidobacteriota > Vicinamibacteria > Vicinamibacterales > UBA2999 > 12-FULL-67-14b. The sequence continues at coordinate 34,898 of JANLWW010000078.1, read as the reverse complement.
CGACGTGGTCGGCGCGCTGCTCAAGTTGATGGTCACGCCGTCGGCGATCGGCCAGGTCTTCAACGTTGGCAACACCGAGGAAGTCAGCATTCGCGCCCTCGCCGAGCGCATCAAGGCGGCGACCGGCAGCGCGTCGGAGATCGTGACGATTCCGTACGACCAGGCGTATGAAGAGGGCTTCGAGGACATGCCGCGACGGGTGCCCGATCTCACCAAGATCCACAAGGCGATCGGCTACCAGCCGAAGGTCCAGCTGGACGAAATCATCGAGCGGGTGGTGGCCGAAAAGCGCACCTATGCCGGTGCCAACCGCACGATTCGCTAGCCTCGCGTTCACGACGTGAACAAGGTGCCCGCGGCCGCGGGAGTTTTTGTTCATTCCGTGAACGAGATGTGTATAATTACTCGTTCAGTTCATGAACGCGGCCCCCGCCTGGCTGTCCAGCCTGTGACTGGGAAAGCCAGCGGCCTGTTTCGCGACCTGGGTCTCCCCAGACCATAACCAGACTAACCCATTGCAAAATAACGACATCCAAGATCGGCTGTTACGGCAACTGTTTGGCTTGTCGGGCCATGTCGCGGTGGTCACCGGGGCCATGGGGCGGCTTGGCCGCGAGTACGTCCGGACCCTGGCCGAGGCCGGCGCGCGGGTCGCGGCCATCGACATGGCCGGCGCTCCGGATCTCTTCACTACCCTCTCCGGCGGTGGCCGGCCGATCCACGTCGAGTTAACCGATCTCACCCGGGCGACCGACGTCGAGGCGGCGTTCACACGGATCAGCGCTGCGCTCGGCGCCGCCACCATCCTGGTCAATAACGCCGGCATGGGATCATCGCCGGCCTCAGCCGGCGTGGAACATGGGCCGTTCGAGGATTATCCCGAAGAGGCGTGGGACACCATGATCGACTCCCACCTCAAGAGCACGTTGTTCGCCTCTCAGGCGTTTGTCCGGAGGTTCCGCGCCGCCGGGCACACCGCCGGCAGCATCATCAACGTCTCGTCAACCTACGGCGTGGTGTCGCCCGACCAGGCGATCTACGAGTTCAAACGGACCGCCGGCGCGACCTTCTTCAAGCCGGTCGGCTACAGCGTGGCGAAGTCGGGCGTGCTGAACTTCACCCGCTGGCTGGCTGAGTACGGCGCGCCGCTGGGCATTCGCGCCAACACCCTCGTCCCCGGGGGTGTGCGCGAGGCCGAGCACCACCCGGAATTCATCCGCGAGTACGAGCGCCGCACGCCGCTTGGCCGCATGGCTCGAGAGGACGACTACAACGGCGCCGTGCTGTTCCTGGCCTCGCCAGCCTCCTCCTACATGACCGGGGCGACCGTCGTCGTCGACGGCGGCTGGACCGCTCGATAAGGCTTGGGGACTTGAGGACTTGATGTCCCAAGCCCCCAAGCCAATAGGATTCCATCATGGGTGAAAAAGACTTTTCCGATCGTGCGCTGGTAGGTGATGACTCACTGTCGTACGTCTCGCGCGACGTCTTTCGGGCGGTGCGCGAGGGCGTCGGCGACCCCCTCGCGCGGGCGCGCCTGGTGGCCGACCTGTGTCGCATCAACACGCTCTTCATGATCATGCAGGCGGGCTCCGGGCACATTGGCTCGAGCTTCAGCTCGACCGACATCATCACGTGGTTGTGGACCGAGTATCTGCACGACCCGAATGGCGACAGCGACGACGCTGATGTCTATTTCTCGTCGAAGGGCCACGACGCACCGGCGCTGTACTCGTTGCTGATCGCCACGGAGAAGCTTGGCTTCGATTTGTTGCCGCAATTGCGCCGCCTCAACGGCCTGCCCGGTCATCCCGACGTGAGCACCCCGTTCATCGCCACCAACACCGGCTCGCTCGGCATGGGCATCTCGAAGGCCTACGGCATGGCGCGCGCCAATCGCTACACCGGCCGCGCCGGCCGCATCGTGGTGATGACCGGCGACGGCGAACTGCAGGAAGGCCAGATTTGGGAGTCGTTGCAGCCGGTGGCCAACGAGGGGCTGGCCGAGATCACGGTGATCGTTGACCACAACAAGCTGCAGTCGGATTCAGCGGTGGCGGCGGTCAGCGACCTCGGGCCACTCGAAGAGAAGTTCCGCGCGTTCGGCTGGGAAGTGCGGCGCGGCGACGGCCACGATTTTGCGGTGCTGCGCGACACGCTGGCCCACTTCGCGACTGTCACCGACAAGCCCAAGGTGTTGATCGCCGACACCATCAAGGGCAAGGGCGTGTCGTTCATGGAAGGCCTTGCGTGTGGCGACCAGACCTATCACTTCCACGCCGGTGCCCCGTCGCTGAAGGATTACGTCGCGGCCACCCGGGAGATGATCGCCCGGGTCAACGAAACGCTCGCTGGCCTGGGACTGCCGCCGGCCGTGCTCTCGTCGGCGCCGTTGCCGGTGCGCGTCTCGCCAACCAGGCCCGAGAAGATCGTCCTCGCCTACGGCGACGAGCTGCTCGAGATGGCGCGCCATCGCCCGGAGATCGTCGTGATGGACGCCGACCTGTTGTCGGATTGCGGCATCGAGGCTTTTAAGGCGGAGTTGCCCGAACGCTTCATCGAGTGCGGGATCGCCGAGATGCACATGGTGTCAGCGGCGGGCGGCATGGCCCTGCGTGGCATGTTGCCGGTGGTTCACTCGTTTGCCTGCTTCTTGTCGACGCGCGCCAACGAGCAGATCTACAACAACGCCACCGAGAAGAAGAAGATCATCTACACCGCGACACTGGCCGGCCTGGTGCCTGGCGGTCCCGGCCACTCGCACCAGTCCGTGCGCGACATTTCGGCCATCGGCGCGGTGCCAGGCCTGGTCGCGTTCGAGCCATGCAGCGAGCGGGAAGCCAGGCTCGCCATTCGCTGGGCCGTCGAGCAGAACCCCGACAGCACCTACCTGCGCTTCGTGAACGTGCCGCTCGATCTTCCGTACGTGATGCCGGCTGACTACGTGCTGCAGGTCGGCCGCGGGGTCACGCTGAAAGCTGGCACCGACGTCGCGCTGATTGGCTATGGCCCGGTTCTGCTGACCAACGCGTGGCGCGCCGCCGAGGAACTGGCCGCCCAGGGCATCTCGGCCGCGGTCATCGATCTGCCGTGGCTCAATCGCATTGATGATGGGTGGGTGCGCGACACACTCGACGGCTTCACGGAGATCGTCACGCTCGACAACCACTATCTGGAGTTCGGCCAAGGGGTCTTGGTCGGTGCCGCCCTGGCCCGGACTGGTGTGCGGGCCGGTGTCACTGCGATCGGTCTGACCGAAATTCCGGCCTGCGGCACCAACCTCGAGGTGCTCGCCTATCACGGCCTCGATGCTGCCTCGATCGCACGCACGGTCGTACTCGCCGACGCCTCACGTCGCAAGGCCCAAGCCCGGTGACCGTGACGTATCCCTCATTCGTTCCGCACTGGATTGCCGACGGCGAAGTGCCGTCGATTGGTGGCGGGTCGTTCGACAAGCGTTGCCCGATCGATGACCAGGTCGTGGCCCAGGTCGCGCGCGGTGGGGCCGCTGAAGTTGCGCATGCGCTGTCGGCCGCCGCAGGCGCGGCCGAAGCGTGGGCCGCGGTGCCGGCGCCGAAGCGTGGTGCCATTCTTGGCCGGGCGGCCCAACTGCTGCGTGAGCGGGAACAGGAGTTCGCCGCGATCATTCAGATGGAAACCGGCAAGCCCTGGAAGAACGCGGTCGCCGAAGTGGCATCGTCCGGGGATCTCGCGACCTTTATGGAGGGTGAGGGCAGCCGGTTCTACGGCAAGACCATGCCGAGCCCAATCCTCCATCGCACGGTGCAGACGGTGCGCTCGCCGATTGGCATCTGCGCCGCGATCATGCCCTTCAACAGCCCGCTTGCGGGCGTGGCCTGGAAAGCGTTTCCGGCGCTGCTCTGTGGTAACGCCGTCGTCGTCAAGTCGCACGAGCTGACACCCTACACCGCGGTGGCGTTTGGCCGCCTGCTCAGGGATGCCGGCCTGCCGGTCGGTGTCTACGCGGCGGTGCAGGGCTACGGCCCAGACGCCGGCGCCCCGCTCGTGCAGGACGATCGCGTCGGCGTGGTCAGTTTCACCGGGTCGTCGGCGACCGGCAAGTTGATCCAGAAGATGGTCTGCGATCGCGCAGTACTCGCCAAGGTCTGTCTCGAACTGGGCGGCAAAAACCCTTTGGTGGTGTGCGACGATGCGGACCTCGAGCTGGCGGCCGATCTCGCCGTGGCCTCGGCCTTCATCGACGCCGGACAGCGATGCGCATCGGGCAGCCGGCTGATCGTGTTCGATCGCGTTTATGACGCCTTCCGCACGGCACTGCTCGATCGGGTCGCCCGGGTTCGCGTCGGCTCCGGGCCAGACGACCAGTGTGGTCCGGTGATCTCGCGCGCGAGTCTCGATCGCCTGCTGGGCCAGGTCGCCGGCGCGGTGTCGCGTGGCGCAACGGTGCTGGCCGGCGGCGGTGCCGTGGCGGCGCTGGCGCCTGGCTACTACCTGGCGCCGACCGTGATCGAAGGCGCGGCTGCCGATGACGCAGTGTCGCAGCACGAACTCTTCGGCCCGGTCACGTGTCTTTATCGGGTCCGCGATTTTGACGAGGCCGTGGGCCTCGCGAACGGCACCAGCTATGGCCTGACCGGCGCCATCCACACCGCAAGCCATCACCGCGCCCAGGCATTTGTCGGCCGCTACCGTGGCGGCCTGGTGTCGGTCAACGGCGCCACCTTCGGCGCCGGACCGCACATGCCGTTTGGCGGTGTCAAGAATTCGGGCAACGGCTTCCGCGAGCCGGGCACTGAATCACTGGACGTCTACACCGAGTGGAAGACCGTGGTCATCAACCACAACCCGGAGCGCCTGTGACCGCCACCAAGCGCAAGATCTGCTTTCCGATCACGAACCGTGCGTACTACGGCCGCAGCCAGTTGCTGCTGCGTAAGCTGCAGGCTCACCCGGGCATCGATCTCAAGCTGATGCTCGGTGGCTCGATCCTGCTCGATAAATACAGCCGGCATATCGCCGACGACATCCAGGCCGGCGGCTTCGAGATTGCTTCGTCGTTGTTCAACGTGATCGAAGGCGGCAATCACGTCGCCATGGCCAAGACCGCGTGCCTGACCGCGTTGGAGTTCACCAACGAGTTCTACACCGCGGCTCCGGATGTCGTGGTGATTTGCGGCGACCGCTTCGAGCAGCTCGCCATCGCCATGGCCGCGGCGTACCTGAACATCACGATTGCCCATATCGAGGGCGGTGACGTCACGGGCAGCATCGACGAAAGCGTGCGTCACGCCATTACCAAGCTGGCGCACCTCCACTTCGTCACCAACGCCGATGCCCGGCGCCGGGTACTGGCGATGGGCGAAGACCCCACCTACGTCTTCAACACCGGCTCGCTCGACGTGGAACTGGCGGCGTCGGTCGATACCGCAATCACCAGCGACGAGATTAACGGCTTTGGTGTCGGCTATTCGATTGATGTCGAGCGGCCCTTTCTGATGGTGGTGCAGCATCCGGTCACCACCGAAGCCGACAACCGCCTGCACCTGGAAACGACGCTGCGAGCAGTGTCGGCGCTCGACGTTCCGGCCATCTGGTTCTGGCCCAACGCCGACGCCGGGACCGGAGAGATGGCCGACAGCCTGCGCCACATGCGCGAGCGTCACTCCGAGCTCACCGCCAAGATGCGGTTCATCACCAACGTGCCGGCCGACCGGTTCGTCGCCTTGCTCGCCAACGCCGCCTGCCTGGTCGGTAATTCGTCGGCCGGCATCAAGGAATGCTCGTACCTGGGTACGCCGGTGGTGAACATTGGTGGCCGTCAGCAAGGGCGCCTGTCGGCCGAGCACGTCACGCACGTCGGCTACGACTCGACGGAGATTGCCGCCGCGGTTGCCGCCCAGCTTGCCCACGGTCCCTACCCGGCCTCGAACATCTACCACCAGCCCAACGCCAGCGACGCCGTCGTCGAGGTGATGGCGACCGCGCCACTCTACACGCAGAAGCGGTTCTGCGAGGGAGACCGGGCCTAGGCTCGGTCCGTCAGCACGCTCCCGTTGAAAGTTCTCGGCATCATCACGGCCCGCGGTGGATCCAAGGGCGTTCCCGGCAAGAACCTGAAGTTGCTGGCCGGCAAGCCGTTGCTGGCGTACACGATTGACGCCGCTCGTGCCTGCCGCTCACTGGACCGCGTGATTCTGTCAACCGAAGACGACGCCATCGCGGCCGCCGGACGCGCGTGGGGTTGCGAAGTGCCGTTCATGCGTCCCGCCGAGCTGTCGCGCGACGACACGCCGCACCTGCCGGTGATTCAACACGCTGCGGACTGGATGCACGAGCAGGGTCACTTCCAGCCCGACGCGGTCGTGGTGCTGCAGCCGACCTCGCCCCTGCGCACGGCAGCTGACCTCGAGGGTGCCATCGCGTTGCTCGAATCGTCTGGTGCCGACTCGGTAGTGAGCGTCAGCGAGGTGCCGGCTCACAGCCACCCGTCCCGCACGTTGCGGGTTGATGCCGACGGCTTCGCCGTGCTGTTCGCGACCGGCGCGCCCGTCCGCCAGCGCATCAACCGCCGACAGGAGCTGCCCGAGGCGTGGGTAATGAACGGCGCGATCTACGCGTGCCGGACCGGCGTGCTGTGCGGCCTGAACCCCAGTCTCTACGGCGACCGTGTCGTCGCCTACTGCATGCCCCCCGAACGATCGATCAGCATCGATGACCTGGACGACTGGGCAGCCGCCGAGCGCGCCCTGACCGTGCGCCCGGAGCCTCAAGCCCCAGGCCCTCAAGCCCCCAAGTCCCCAAGTCCCCAAGTCCCCAAGCCGTAAGTAGCAAGTTAATGGACGTTGAAACCCATCGCGACCTAAGGCTGCTCGAAGCCGTCCACCAGGACGGTCGAGTCACGCAGCGCGGTCTGGCGGGCAAGCTGGGAATCGCGCTCGGCCTCGCGAATGTCTACCTCAAGCGGATGGTCCACAAGGGCTTCATCAAGGTGGTCAACGTTCAGCCCAATCGCATCACCTACCTGGTGACGCCCCGTGGGATCGCCGAGAAGGCACGCTTGACCTACGAGTTCATGGACTACTCGCTGCACCTCTACGGCGAAGTGCGTCAGCACCTGCGCACGGCCCTGCAGGCGTGCGCCGAAGCCGGCAAGCGCGTCGCGATTTGTGGCAGCGGCGAGGCCGCGGAACTCGCCTATCTTTCGCTCAAGGAATCGGGTCTCGAGCCGGTGGCAGTCTTCGATGGCGATCGGCAGCACGAGTTCCTGGGCATGCCGGTACTGCCGCTTGGCGATCATGCCACTGTCGAATTCGACCTGATCATCGTGGCCACCCTTGACCGCTCAGGGCGCCAGCTCCAGGAACTGCTCGACGTCGGAGTGCCGCGCGAAAAGCTGTTCCCGCTGCGCCAGGAGCCGGCTCCGAAACGCAAGTCCGTGTCCGTCCGCGCGCGAACCACCAACGGCAAGCACTAGCCTCCAGAGGTCCGTCTTACATGGCGATCAAGAACAAGAGAATCTGCATCACCGGCGGCGCCGGTTTCATCGGTTCACACCTCGTGTCGCTGCTCGTCGACGACAACGAGGTCGTGGTCTACGACAACCTGCACCGCAACGCGCTGCAGTTTGCCCACCTCTCGGAGCACAAGCACCTCCACTTCATCAAGGGCGACGTGCTCGATTATGAGGCGACGCGGCAGGCAATCGACGGCTGCCAGATCGTGATCCATTGCGCCGCCATCGCCGGCGTCTACACGGTTGACCGCAGCGCCGTACGGACGATGGAGGTGAACCTGCTGGGCACTCACCAGGTGGTCAAGGCGGCACTGGCCACTGGCGTGGAGCGATTCGTCGAGTTCTCGACCAGCGAGGTCTACGGCGCCTTCATCCACAAAGGCAAGGAAGACGACTTCACGCCGATTGGGCCGATTGGCGAAAGCCGCTGGGTGTATGCCGCCAGCAAGTTGGCCTCGGAGCACCTGTCATACGCCCACTATCGCGAAGATGGACTGCCACTGTCGATTATCCGGCCGTTCAATGTCTATGGTCCCCGGCAAGTCGGTGACGGCGCGATCCGCGGAATCACGCTGCAGGCCCTGCGCAACCTGCCGATTACCCTTTACAACGACGGCACGCAGATCCGCTCGTGGTGCTTCGTCTCGGACTTCGTCGATGGCGTGCTGCGCTGCGCCGAGAACCCAGCCGCGATCGGGCAGGCGTTCAACATCGGCAACCCGCAGGGAACCGCGACCAACTTCGAACTGGCGAACCTGATCATCCGCCTGACCAACTCGAAGTCGGAGATCGTCTTCAAGCCACACCCGGGGCCGGAAGTTGACCTGCGGGTGCCTTCGATCGAAAAGGCGATGTCGCTGCTGGGCTTCAAGCCCTCCGTGTCACTCGAGGCGGGCGTCGCGCAGGCAATTGCGTGGTATCGCGACAACTACGACGCCGTCAGCGGCAAGAAGTAGCGGTTCGCTATTCGCTATTCGGCAAGCCCCAAGCCCCAAGCCCCCAAGCCCCCATGAAACTCCTCCTCACCGGCGCGTCCGGCTTCATCGGCCACAACGTGCTCCTGCGCGCGCCGCGCGAATGGGAGATCGTGGCGGTGCACCACCGCACCCCGGGGCTCGACGCCTTCGTCAAGGCACACGGCCTGACCAACGTCCGGGTCGAGCGGTGTGATCTGCTCGACACCGGCGCGGTGTCGGCCCTGACCGGTCGCATCGGCCGGCCCGACGCGATGCTGTATCTGGCGGCGAATGGCGACCCGGCGGCATCGGCGGAGCGGCCGCGCTGGGATCTTGATGCGAATACCGCGGCCTTTGTCACCACACTCGAGCACTGCCCGTCGGATCATGTCGTCTACGTGTCGTCGGGCGCGGTGTACGACGGCCTGACTGGAGCGGTGACGCCGGCTACGCCGGTGTCGCCGCGGTTGCCGTATGCCATCTCGAAGCTGGCGTCCGAGCAGTACCTGCGCTTCTTCGCTGAACGGCGCCAGAGCATCGGCAGCTACGTCAACGTGCGATTCTTCGGCGCCTATGGTCCTTACGAGGCACCCCGCAAGATCACCACGAAATGGCTCTCGGCCATCAGTGACGGGCAGCGGGAGTTCGTGATCCGCGGCAACGGTCAAAACCTGATCGACTTCATGTATGTGGACGATGCGGTTGACGGTTTTCTTGCGCTGACCAAGGCCGCCGGCACGCGGGCCACGGTGGATTTTGCTTCGGGCGCGCCGGTCACCGTCAATGAGATTGTCGCCACCATGGCCAGGGTCGCCGGCGTCGAGGTCTCGATTCGGCATGACGGCACCGTGGCTGAATATATCGAATTCCGCTCGGCGGACCCGACCATGCACGACACGTTCGGGTGCGTACCGCGCGTGTCATTTGAAAGCGGATTGCAGCAGCTCCGGACGTTCCTGTCCGGCGAACAGTCGGACATGAGGAGAGGATGAGCGGACAGCAGCGAGTGGTGATTCTCGGCGCCGGGCCAGCCGGCATCACGGCGGCGTGGCGGCTCACCGAGCTGGGCTATGCCGTCACCGTGCTCGAACGCGACGACGCGGTCGGCGGCATGGCGCGGACCATCAACGTCGGCCAGTACGCCGTGGACTTCGGCCCGCACACCTTTCATATCCGCGAGACCGACGAGAGCCGCCGGGTGCTCGCCTCAATCGAGCGCTTCTTCGGCGACGACCCGTTGATCCTGACTCGCGGCACCCGCGTGTTGTTGCGCGGCAAGGAATATGTCTATCCGCTCGAGATGCTGCAGGTGCTGACCGGCGTCAGCCCGTTCCTGTCGGCACGCATCGTCTTCGACTACCTGATGGCGACCGCGAAGTCGGCGTTCGCGCCGGCGAAGAAGGAAGACTCGTTCGAGGAGTGGGGCGTGCGCAACCTCGGGCGCACCTTGTACGACTTGTGCTTTGGCATTTACTCCGAGCGGGTGTGGGGATTGCCGACCTCGCAGATTTCGTCGAAGCAGGCGCAGCGCGTCGCCAAGCTGAATCTGAAGAACATCATCCTGCGGACGCTCGGGATCAAGGCGGATCCGGCGACCTATTTCACCAAGTACATGTATCCGCGCAAGGGCATCAGCATGCTGTATGAGGGCATGGCCGATGAAGTCCGGGCCGCGGGCAACGTGATCAAGCTGAACGCGCCGGCGACCCGTCTCGAGCGCTCCGGCGACCGCGTCACCACCGTGCACTACCGCGAGGGCGGCGAAGACAAGCAGCTTCCATGCGACATCCTGCTGTCGACGTTGCCGTTGCCGTCACTGGTCGGAATGATATCGCCGGCGCTACCGGCTCCGGTCGTGGCGCACGCCGCCAAGCTGAAATATCGCAGCCTGAAGTTGATCTACATCGCGCTGAAGCGCGCGCGGATGACCGATTACCACTGGGTCTACCTGCTGGACGAGCAGTTCCGCGTCAACCGCCTGTCAGAGCAGAAGAACGTCAGCAGCGACATGGTGCCGGATGGGTCAACGGTGCTCTGCATTGAGCTGTCGCTGTGGAAAGACGAACCGCTGTGGCGGGCGAGCGACGAGGACATCTACCAGCTCGCGCTCCGCGACCTGATGAAGATGGGCTACGGCGTGACGCCCGAGGAAGTGCTCGAGTACCACGTCACCGACATCCCTACGGCCTATCCGGTCTACGAGCTGAACTTCGAGGAGCACCTGATTCCGGTGCTCGACGGCGTGCACGAGGTCGCAAACCTGCTCACGCTCGGCCGTCACGGGTTGTTCCTGAACAACAGCATGGACGACAACGTGCTGCTCGGGATGCAGATCGCCGACCACATCAACCGTCCTGAAGGCGCGGATAGCCGCGCCTGGAAGACCGAGATGCTGTCGTTTATGAACCTGCGGTTCCAGGGGAAGTAAGCCGGCTGATGCCAATCGCGGTCAACACCAGCATCAGCGGCTTGACCGGCAACGACTGGCGCGCTTCGCACAATAACGGCAGATGAACCCCGGTCACGTAGATCAACGGCAGCGCAAGCAACACGGCCTCGGGCCAGTGTCCGCGACGGGCCAGGTGCCAGCCGCCGAAGACGGCGAGCCCGGCGAGCACCGCCTGGATCAACCACAGTCCGCGAATCACCGCAACCGGCGTGGCATTGATGTCCGAGTATCGGATCGGCACTTCCGCGGACCACAACACGAAGGTTCCGGTGCGCAATCGCCGCAGGACATGGCCGATCGGGTCGCGGCTGATATGCGCCAGCGCGGCACGCCGATATTCGCCGTCGGCGACTACGCGCGCGCGGGCACGTTCCGCCGGATCGACAGGAGCTTCCCAAATCGCGCGGATGTCGCGCCACTCGTGAACGTATTCGAGCATCAGCTCATCGGGGAAGCCGGATTCGGCGGCGACGCCTCGCACCTGCTGATCCAGTTGGGGGCGCGACGTGGTTTCGCTCGCCAGTTGCGTCAGTCGGGCCTGGGTGCGGCCGGGCCAGTGTCCCTGCCACGAGCCTTCCCACAGGCCGCGACCGACGCCGCCCGCTGGGGACAGCGCGAATTGGCCGAGGTAAATGTAGTTGTAGGTGAACCACGGCGCCAGCGTCAGCGCCGCGGCGATCGCCAGCGCGGCCCAGCGTCGCAGGGCGCGCCGATCGCGTTCGCTCTTCACCAGCAGCGGCATGCCGATCGCCAGGAAGAACGGCAGCAGCACGAATGCCGGGCGCACAAGCGTAGTCGCACTGAGCAGCACGCCGGCAACGACGAAGTCAGCGAGGCGCTGTCGCTGTATCGCGCGGAAGCATTGCAGCATCGCGACGGTGGCGACGAACGCCGTCCACAATTCGGTGAGCACGAGGCCGCCGAAATACGGCAAGGGCGAAAACAGCGCCACCAGCGCCGCGGCGATCACGCCCTGCCGTTGACCCGCTGCGCGGCGGCCGATCTGAAACGCCAGCAGGCAGATCACGACAAAGACCAGGGCCTGGACCGAGGTGACCGCGAGGTCGTTGCCGATGCCGGCAATTCGGTATACCGCGGCGACAAACGCCGGGTATCCGGGGGTACGAATGACCTCGGGGACGAAGACCGGCGCATCGGGGTAGCGCGTGAACTCGCCGGTGGTGGCGAGCACGGCACCCAGGCGGCGATAGCCGGCCTGATCGGTCCACGAGATGTCCCAGTCAGGCCGTTGGTAGGCGATGTACAGCGCGGCGTGGGCGAGTGCAATCGCGCAAATCGCGAGCAGGGCGGGGCGTTTCACGCTGGCGAGCATTCTAGCCGACCACACTCACACGCCGGTATGCAGAGTGCGATACAGGGCCTCGATGTCGTTGGTGAGCCGGGCAATGTCATAGCGATCCAGTACGTGCGCGCGTGCGGCCGCACCCATCGCGCGGCGCGTCTGCGAATCGCCCAGCAGACGTTCGACGGCGGTGGCGAGCGCACGCGGATTATCCAGGGGAACCTTGACCCCCATCGAAGTGTTGGCGATCACATCGCCGACGCCGCCGACCTCGGTCGAAACCCCGGGCACCCCGGTCGCCATCGCTTCGATCAGCGCGACGGGCGTGCCCTCGTTGCGCGAGGTCAGCGCGAACACGTCAGTGGCGGCGTAGATCGTGGGCAAGTCGCGCCGCCAACCCAGGAAGCGCACATTCGCGGTGATGCCCAACCTGGCCGCCTGGGCTTCGAGCTCCGCTCGCAGTTCGCCGTCGCCGGCCAGCAACACCACCAGGTGCGGATGACCCGCCGTCAGCAAATGAGCCGCGTCGAGAAGCAGCGAGTAGTTCTTGATGGCGGTCAGTCGTCCGACGGTAGCCAGCACGGGCGCGTCGCCGGGGATGTGCAGCTCGGCCCGGGCCCGCTCGCGCGCCGCGGTATCGACGCCGGCAAAGGGCGAAAGATCGAAACCAAGCGGTACCACGTGGTACTGCGCCGGTCGTCCGATGCGGTAGATGCCGAGCAGGTCGGCGCGAATGGCCGGCGAGATCGCAATGATGGCGTCGCTGAACCGGGCCATCACGCGCTCGACGCCGATGAACACGCTGGTGGTAACGCGGTTGAAATACCCCTCGAGCACGTGCCCGTGATAGGTGTGGACGACGCGCGCGCGTGGCGCCGGGCCGCGCGTGAGGTTGTAGGCACACGCCGCCAGGCGGCCGAGCAGGCCGGCCTTGGCCATGTGCGTATGCACCAGCGTCGGCTTGAACTCGCGCATGGCGCCGTACAACGCGCGCAGCGTCCGCAGATCGTCAAGCGGCGCGATGGCGCGCTGCAAGGTCGGCACGAATTGCAGGCTGACACCGGGCGCCGCCAGGTAGCGCATGTCGCCTTCACCTTCGCCGAGCCGGCCGTGAAGCAGCGTGGTGATGGATCCGCGAGCCGCCAGTCTGGACGTCAGGGCGAGTGCCTGAATCGAAGGGCCGCCGATGTTGAGGCGCGTGATGACGCGAAGAATGCGCATGCGGTCGGTCGTCGTTCACTCTACCATCCCGTCCCTGTGCGCATGTGGACCGTGTGCTGACCGCCGCTTGGTCGCTGCTGGCTGCGACCGCGTTGCTGTGGCCGGGTCGCGCGTTGGGGATGTTCGATGGCGCACCCCTGTCGGGTGCGGCCGAGGCCACCGTGATCGGCCTGGTGGTGCCGGCGCTATGGTGGTTCGATCGGCGATTCCTGGCCCGCTGGCAGGCCCGTGCCGCCATCGTCACGTTGCTGGCGCTCAAGCTCTCTGGTCTGCTGCTCGCGCCGCAAGGCTTGTGCGCACGCTTCTCGACCTCCGCGCCGTTCACGGGTGAGATTGCCACCATCGGCATCCACGAACCGCTCGGGGTGTTGCGCAGCTGGGACGTGCGCGCCGACTGGCGCGCCGAGGCGCCGGCCTGCACCGCCATCGTCGATCGCGCATATCGTGAATCGACTCAGTTTCCAGCGTGGTGGGTGAACCTGATGGATTTCATTCATCCCGGTCGCCCGGCCCTCGCCCTCGATCTCAGCGGTCAGATGCGCGTCGATGAGCCGGGCACCTTCGCGCTGGCCGCGGCCGACGACATGGCGATCACGGGCACCGTGAGCGGACACCAGGTGGCGGCGGCTTACGGCCAGTCGCTGACGGTCCCACTTGGCGCCGGGGTGCATAGCATCGCGTTGCATGCGGCGATGCGTGGCGAGCGGTGGTCGCTGATGCCGTTGTGGAATGGTCGCGATGCCTGGTCGTCGGCGACGTTCACCACGACGGTGCCGGCATGGTTCGACCGGACGGCCGGTACCATCGGCCTGCTCACAAGCCTCGTGACATTGGGTCTGGCCCTGGCATGGGCCGGCTTCGCACTGGCGCCGTTGCGCGCCGAAGTACCGCTGTTGGCCTGGCTGTTCGCCTCGGGCTGCCTGTTCGCGTGGGTCGGCAGCGAACCACGGCTCGAACGGTTTTCGGGTCTGTTGCTGGTCGCCGCCCTCGCCGTACCAATCAGTGTTGGCCGCCGCAATCGGCGCGGCGCGTTCTTGTTGATTGGCGTGCCGTGGCTGGCGTTCTTCGGCGCGCGAGCGTTTGACGGCATCGGCCGCTTCACCGCCTACTCCGGGGACGATTGGCTGGCCTACCAGGTGGCCGGCTATCGCATCTTCATGCACGGTTACTGGCTGGAAGGCGGGAGCCTCGCTTTCGATTACCAGCCGCTCTACCGCTGGATCACCGGCGGCTTGCACTTGATCTTCGGCGACTCGAGCGTTGGTGAAATGTATCTCGATGCCGCCTGCCTGCTGTCAGGCGGCCTGCTCGCCTTTCAACTCGCGAGAGCGAGCGCTGGCTTTCGCGCGGCCCTGGTGGCAGCCGCGGTGACGTTGGCAACCTTTACCGTCGGCACGATCTGGTATTTCCCCGGGCGAGGGCTGTCTGAGATCGTCGCCGCCGGCTTTTCTTTTCTCGCCGCGTTCTTCCTGATGCGGGCGCGCCTTGGCCGTCGGTCGTCGTTGATGGCCGGAGCCGCGATGGCGGTGCTGATGTTCTACACCCGCCTGAATCACTTGATCTTTGCTGCGACCCTAGTCGTCCTGCTGCTGCCGCTTCGCGTGTGGACCACGCCGCACGCCGTGCTCGCGGCCCTGCGGCGAGTTCAGGTTCGCCTCGCCGTCTTCTACGGCGGCCTGCTCGCGACCGGCGTGGCGCTATTCATGCTGCGGACATGGTGGTACACCGGGGTGTTCAGCCTGTTCTACGGGACCA
Source organism: Acidobacteriota bacterium (assembly GCA_031364805.1). Taxonomy (GTDB): domain Bacteria; phylum Acidobacteriota; class Vicinamibacteria; order Vicinamibacterales; family UBA2999; genus 12-FULL-67-14b. Next base: position 19,719 of record JANLWW010000078.1, on the reverse strand, counting down.
GCCTGAAAAACAACGACACCGGTTTACGCATCCACACGCTGGTGTCGGCCGACGTCTGGACGCGGATTGGCCACAGTCTCGCGTCGCTCGTGTGGATGAACGAGCCCCCCCAGCCGGACATTCGCGCGGCGGTCGTCGTTGCCGGCGTCGCGGCCGCGCTGCTGGCGGTGGTGCAGACGCCCGTGCTGAAGGGGCTGCCGGTGGCGATTGTGCTGCTGATTGCTGGCACCATGGCGAGCGGGTTGTTCGTGCACACGCACAACTATCCCGGGCGCATGTCGATTACGCTGGCGCCGCCAGCCGCGGCGGCTGCAGTGATCGCGGTCGTGCTCATGGGTCGCGCATGGCTGCGCCAGAGGACACCGGTCGCGCTGTGACCCGTTTGGTTGCCGGCGTCCTCTTCGTTGCTGCATGCGTGCTGTATGCCTGGCGGCTCGACGCCATGCCGACCTACATCTCGCCTGACGAAGCGATCATCTCCGTTGACGCGTACGAGCTGGCGACGACCGGGCGGGATTTGAAGGGGACGAGCCTGCCGCTTTACTTTCATATCCAGATGCCGGGTGAGACGCGATTCGGCTGGTTCACGCCGGTGATCTTCTACCTGTCCGCAGCGTTCTATCAGGTGCTGCCGTTTACTGAGTGGTCAGTGCGATTGCCGTCGGTATTCATCGGCCTGGTCAACCTGCTCGTGATCTACCTGCTCGCGAAACGGCTGTTTGACAGTGCGTGGATCGCGATGGCCGCGGCCGGTGTGCTGGCGTTGTCGCCGGCGCACTTCATTTTCAGTCGCTACGCGCTTGACTATCTCTATCCCGTGCCGTTCATCCTGTTGTGGCTGCTGTGCCTACAGCGCGCCTTGGCCGGCCGGGCATCACGGTGGCTGTTCCTCTCAAGCCTGTGTCTCGGCCTCGGTTTTTACAGCTACGCCGCCGCCGTCCTTCTGGTGCCGGTGTTCCTGGTCCTCTCGCTGGCGGTGTGGTTTGCGGAAACCGGCGACGCGAAATCTGGCGCCTGGGCGGCGCTCGGATTCGGCTTGCCGCTGGTGGCGTTTGCCATCTGGCTCGGGTCGCATCCCTCGGCATTTGGCGATACCGCCCAGCGCTACGCGCTGTATGACGCCCGCAACCTGAATGCGCTGCAAGGCTTGAAAGAGCTGCTCGGGTTTCCAAATGTCGAGCGCATGACCTCGCTCTATTGGAGCTTCTTCAACCCGGCGTTTTTGTTCTTGAGCGGCGACCAGAGCATGACGTTCTCGACCCGCGCCGCGGGTGTGTTCCCGCAAGTGCTGGTCCTGTTGTTACCGATTGGCGTATTTCGCATCCTGTCGGTCGACCGCACCCCGTTCAACCTGCTGCTGCTCGCGGGCTTCGTGATCGCGCCGATGCCAGCCGTGCTGGTGCCCGAAGCGGGCGCCATCAATCGCGCCACGGCGATGCTGCCGTTCGGCGCCCTGCTGGCCGCCTTCGGCGTGAAGCAACTCGCGGCAGTTTCGGCCATTCGGTTCGCCCGGCCTGCCGCCGGCATCATCGGCGCCACCGCACTGGCGCTCGGTGTGGCCTATGCCGCATGGACCGTTGCCACCGAAGGCCGGTTAAGCGGATCAGCCGCCGGCCTCGTGGGGCTCGGCGTAGTGCTGATCGCATTCACGGCCATGGCGGCGCGCGTCGCGCAGGGGCCGGTGTTGGCCATCGGCCTGCTGGCGTTGGTCGTGATGCAGTTCGGTTCGTTTTCGCGCGACTACTTCGGTGACTACCGGGTGCGGCTGAACTCGTGGCTGGGCGGTAACCTACGCGGCGCGCTCGAGGCGATTATCGAGCGCCGGCCGGAAGGGGACACCACGTTTGTCTACTTCGCGCACCTGCAGTCCACCAGCGGTCTGGCCGACATTCGCAACTACTGGATGGATGCGTATTGGCGGTTCTACCTGATCAAGCATCACCGCGAGGACCTGCTCGCACAGTCGGGACCGCTGGACGCCACGAGACTCGACGCCATCACTCCCGGCAGCCTGGTGCTGGGCAACCGTGGTGATCGGATCATTGAGGGTCTGATCGAATCCCGGCAGCTGACGCCGGTCGTGACCGTGCCCGAACTCGATCGCGATCCGTTCTTTGTGATTCTCGAGAAGGCCGGCTCGTGACGCGCAAACGCATCCTGTTTGCACTCACGGCCGTGACCCTGGCATCGGTCGTCGCGGGTGGTGCGCTGCTCGCGGTGGACATGTTTCTGCATGGTCGGTTCGAGAAGTCTGCCGGCTACAACGTCTGGGGCTACCGTGGCCCTGTCGCTGGCAGGAAGCGACCCGGCGAGTTTCGCATCGTGATGACCGGCGGGAGTTCTGCCTACGGCTACGGCGCGCAGTGGCACGAGGCCATTCCGGCCCTGCTCGAGCAACAACTGGCCTCGCGATCCGCCACGCCGGCAGTGAGCGTGATCAACCTTGGCTACAACAACGAGGGCGCGTACTCGTTCAAGTTCACGCTGCAGGACTACCTGTGGCTCAACTACGACCTCGCGGTGTTGTATGAGGGCTACAATGACCTTCTGGGTGACACCTCGCCACCAAACACGCAGGTGTACCGGCACGAGTCGCCGGTCTATCGATTGACAGGCTACCTGCCGATCTTTCCAATCGTCTTTCGCGAGAAGGCAGCCGCCCTGCTGAACGCCGGCAATGCCGGTGCCGCCTACTCTCAAGAGCAGAAGACCGTCTTTCGTCCCGGCCTCGCCGCGCGCGGGACCGCCGGGGCGCTCAACGCCGTCGCTGGCGTCAGCCAGGCTCTCGAGCAACAGATCAGCCGAATCACTGACGAACCGTCGCGGCAGGTGAGCGTGGCGACCGCCACTGGTTGCCAGTATCCATGGCAGACCTACTGCCAATCGGTGTTCGAGGCGGTCCAGTTGACCGTCGCCAACGGCAAGCGCGTGCTGGTGGTGGGCCAGCCGCGGTTTGCCCCGGGCAACGCCCGTCACGCTCGCCATCTCGCGCAACAGCAAGAACTCGGCGCCATGATGCAGCGCCAGTTCGCCGGCCGCGACGATGTCGGTTACCTCGACCTCGGTTCAGTGGTGGACCTGGCGAACCCGGCCGAGTCATTCGACGGCATGCACCTCACGCCCCAGGGCAACAGCACGGTCGCCGCGGCACTGGTACCGGCCCTCACCGAGTTGATGAACCGAACCGGGCGACCCTAGATTCCAATGGCCAAGACCCCACCCAATCCCGAGCGCGCATTCGGCCTGTCAGTCGGCACGGTCCTGATCCTGATCGCGGCATTCGCGCTGTGGCGTGGGCGCGTCATGACCGCCGAACTGCTCGCTGCGGCTGGCGTCACGCTGGTCGTGCTCGGCTACTTCAAGCCTGCGCTTCTTTACTGGCCGAGCAAAGCCTGGTGGCGCATGGCCCTCGCGCTGGGATACGTCAACGCCCGGGTCATTCTGACGGTGGCGTTTGGCGTCTTGCTGGTGCCGATAGGCATGGCGTGGCGGATGCTCGGCAAGGATCCGTTGGTGCGGCGCCGAGCCAACTGGCGCGGCTGGACCGCCTATCCGCCTCGCTATCGGGATCGTAATCACTACTCACGCATGTACTGAGGGAGCCATGGCAAAAAGTCGCGTACTGAAAGAGTTCTGGCAGTTCTTGATGGCCGAGAAGAAATACTGGCTGCTGCCGATCGTCGTCGTGTTCGTGCTGTTTGGGCTGCTGATCGCGTTCTCGCAAACCAGCGCCGTCGCTCCCTTCATCTACACGCTGTTCTAGCCAGTTGCCCACTCGCATCCTCGGGATCTCCGCCTACTACCACGACTCGGCCGCGTGCCTGGTCGAGGACGGCCGCATCGTGGCAGCAGCGCAAGAAGAGCGATTCACGCGCAAGAAACACGACGCGGCGTTTCCGGCGCGCGCGGTTGCCTATTGCCTCAGCGAAGCGGGCATTTCTGCGAGCCAACTCGATCACGTGGGCTTCTACGAGAAGCCGCTGGTCAAGTTCGAGCGCCTGCTCGAAACCTACGTCGCGTCAGCGCCGGCCGGCTTGCGCTCCTACCTGATGGCCATGCCGTTATGGCTCAGCGAGAAGCTGTGGATGGCCGACGACATTCGCGATCAACTCGCGGGCTACGAGGCCGACGTGCTGTTCGGTGAGCATCACGAGTCGCACGCCGCCTCGGCGTTCTACCCGTCTCCGTTCGAGCAGGCGGCCGTCGTGACGATCGACGGTGTCGGGGAATGGGCGACGTCCTCGATTGGTGTTGGCAGGGGCCATGACCTGGAGATCCTGCGCGAACAACGCTTCCCGCACTCGCTGGGGCTGCTGTACTCGGCGTTCACCTACTTCGCCGGCTTCAAGGTCAACTCGGGCGAGTACAAGGTGATGGGCCTGGCGCCCTACGGCCAACCCACCTTCGTCAAGACCATCAAGGATCACCTGATCGAGATCGGCGACGATGGCAGCCTGTGGATGAACCAGGACTACTTCACCTACGCGGCCGGTCTCACGATGACGGGTACCAAGATGGAGCAGGTGCTGGGCGGACCGGCCCGCACGCCCGAAAGCAATCTGACGCAGCGTGAGATGGACCTGGCGCGATCGATTCAAGACATCACCGAGGAGGTGATGTTGAAGATGACCGCCTTCGCGCACAAGGAAACCGGAATGCGCGACCTGTGTCTGGCAGGTGGCGTCGCCTTGAACTGCGTCGGCAACGGCCGCATCCTGCGAGAAGGTCCATTCGATCAGGTGTTCGTGCAGCCGGCCGCCGGTGACGCCGGCGGCGCACTCGGCGTCGCCATGAGCATCTGGCATCGGCACCTCAACCAGCCTCGCGTCAGTGCCGAGGCTGCGGGCACTTGGGAACGGCCAACAGCCAAGCCGCCAAGCCCCAAGCCGCCAAGCCCCAAATACGCCGACGGCATGAGCGGCTCGTTCCTCGGACCCCGCTTCAGCGAGGCTGAGATCCAGGCTTTCATCGACGGCCGCGGCATTGTCGCCAGACGGCTGGAGCCGTCAGCGGTCGCCGACGAGGTTGCCGCGTTGCTGGCGGCCGAGAACGTGATTGGCCTGCTGCAGGGCCGCATGGAGTTCGGTCCGCGCGCGCTCGGTGGCCGTTCGATCATCGCTGATGCGCGATCGACCAAGATGCAGTCGATCCTCAACCTGAAGATCAAGTTCCGCGAGTCGTTCCGGCCGTTTGCGCCCTCGGTGTTGCGTGACCAGGTGGCGGAGTGGTTCGAGCTCGACGGCGACAGCCCTTACATGCTGCTGGTGGCCGACGTCCGCGAGTCCCGCCGTTTGCCGGTGCCAGCCGAGGCCATGGCGCTCTGGGGGATCGACCAGCTGAACGTGCCGCGTTCAACCGTGCCGTCAATTACGCACGTCGACTTTTCGGCGCGCATCCAGACGGTGCGGCCCGGCGTGAACGGCTTGTATTACGACATCATCGAGGCGTTTAACCGGCGCACCGGTTGCCCGGTGATCGTCAATACCTCCTTCAACGTGAGGGGCGAGCCGATTGTGTGCACCCCGGAAGACGCCTATCGCTGCTTCCAGCGCACCCACATGGACGTCCTGGTTCTCGAAAACTTCATCATCGAGCGGTCGGCTCAGGGACCGATGCCGGTGGATGAGTCGTGGAAGTCTGAGTTTGCGCTTGACTGAGCTGTCTGACCGGCCCGAACGCATTTCGTGGGCGGCCTACTGGGAGCTGCTCATGAACCTCACGCGTCGCGAGGTGATGGGCCGCTACACGCAATCTATTTTCGGCATCGGCTGGGCGATTGCGCAGCCGCTGGCGACCATGGCGGTGTTCACCCTGGTGTTCTCGCGTCTGGCGGCCATTCCGTCCGGCGGCGCGCCCTATCCGTTGTTCGCCTACGCGGCGCTCGTGCCCTGGTTCTTCTTCTCCAACTCGGTGAATTCCGGCACGCTCAGCCTGATCACGTATCGCAACATCGTCACCAAGACCTACTTTCCCCGCGAGATTGTGCCGCTGGCCCAGGTGGGCTCGCGTCTCGTGGATCTGGTGGCCTCGGCCGGGCTCTACGCACTGCTGATGATTTACTACGGCATCGGGCTTGGCCCATGGGCGTTGCTGCTGCCACTGTTCATCGTCATGCTCGTGGCGTTCGCGGTCGGCGTCACTCTGGTGACCTCGTCGGTGAACGTCTTCTACCGCGACGTCAACCCGGTGGTGCAGATTGGGTTGCAGCTGTGGCTGTATTTGACGCCGGTGGCCTACCCGCTGTCGGCCGTCGACGAGCGCTACCATCCGTTGTTCATGCTCAACCCGCTCACCGCGATTGTCGAAGGGCTGCGGTCGATTCTGGTGTTCGGGCGCGCGCCCGATTGGACGCTGGTCACGGTGTCGGGCGCCCTCATCTCCATGCTGCTGGTGGCGTCGCTGGTGATGTTCAAGCGCATGGATAAGTACTTCGCCGATGTCATCTAACCTGGCGATCCACTTAGAAAGCGTCACCAAGCGCTATCGCACTGGGCGATCGCGCACGCTGGTCGATTTGATTGCGTCCGGAGTGGACGGCCTGCGTGGCAAGACGACCGAAGTGCACAGCACGTCGCGCGGCAAGATGGACGGCACGATCCTGGCCCTTCGCGACGTCAGCTTCGAGGTGCCAAAGGGCGCCGGTCTCGGCGTGATTGGGCGCAACGGCGCCGGCAAGACCACGCTGCTCAAGCTGATCTCACGCGTGACCTGGCCAACCAGCGGACGGGTGCGCGTCGCCGGTCATGCGGTCTCGCTGATCGAACTGGGAGCCGGCTTTCACCCTGAACTGACCGGACGCGAGAACGTGTATCTCGGCGGTGGGCTGTTCGGATTGACCCGGCGTGAGATCGACAAGCACTTCGACGCGATCGTGCAGTTCGCCGACGTCGAGCGCCTGATCGACACCCCGATGAAGCGCTACTCGTCGGGTCTGTACGCTCGTCTCGGTTTCGCGGTCGCCATCCATAGCCGGCCCGACATCGTGCTGGTGGATGAAGTGCTGTCGGTCGGCGACGCCGCGTTTCGCCGCCGCGCCCTCGAGGCCCTCCGGCAGTTGATCAACGACGGCAAGACGGTGCTGTTCATCTCGCATGACATGTGGAACGTGCGGCGGCTGTGCAGCGACATCCTGTGGATGGAGAACGGCGCGGTCCGCGCTTATGGACCGGCCGGCGAGATCGCCGAAAAGTACATGAACGAGGTGAACATCGAGGCGCTCGCGAACCAGGCGACCGCACTGCAGAGTCACCGCAGCGGCACCGGCGAAGTGCGATACCTCGCGGTCGATCTTCATACCGACAGCGGCGCGCAAACCGGACTGCTGTCCGCCGGCGAGACCTTGATTGTTCGCGCCACCTACCGCGCCCACCAGCGCGTGGCGGCGCCGGTGTTCCAGGTGGCGATCGTGGACGTCGATAGTGGCTTGGTGATCACTACGGCCACTTCCAAGGCGGGCGACGTGCCGGCGATGGTCGAGGGTGACGGCCAGATTCGCTGCCGGTTTGAGCACTTGCCCCTGCGCCCGAGACAGTACGTGCTGCGGCTGTCGATCACCGATCAACACCAGTTGGGCTCGTATGACGTGGTCACCGCCGGTCCGCGATTTGCGGTGACCGGCTCGGGCGGCGGGGTCGAGAATCTCGCAGACGAGGAAGACGGCCTGGTGTCGCTGCCGTTCGAGTTCCAGCACTCCGCGGGGCCTGGGGGCTTGGGGGCTTGAGGGCTTGGCCGCGATCCCACGACCTGAGAGGCGTCGCGTGAGCGGCGCGGGAGCCACGGTGCTGGTGTCGGTGCCGCATGGCGGCGCCGCCGGCAACATCCTGCGCACGGGTGTGGTGTCGCGCGTGCTCGAGGCGCACCCCTCAGTACGGGTGGTGCTGGTGTCGCCGTTGGTGAAGGACGCTGGCTTCACCAGTGAGTTCAGCCATCCGCGGATCGTGTTCGAGGACCTGCCGCCGCATCGGCCGACGGGTGTCGAGGCCCGCCTGATGGCGCTGGTTCAGGCCGCGTATCTCGATTCGGGCGTCACCGAGTCGGTCAAGATTCGCCGCGCGGAGGCTACCGAGAAGGGCGCGGTCCGGTGGGTCACAGCCAAGAAGCTGATCGCATCGGTGGTGGCGCCTTCGCTGGTCAATCGAGCGACGCGCTACGACCTGAGCGATCGATGGGTGTCGCACCCGTGGGCCGAAGCGCTGTTCGACCGCTACCAACCGGCGATGCTGGTGGTCTCGAATCCGGGGTTGATCCTTTCGGAAGTGCCGCTGCTTCGCGTGGCGGCCAGGCGGCAGATCCGGTCGGTCGCCGTCGATCCGAGCTGGGACAACTTCACCAACAAACTGATCCCCGTGCGGCGAGTCACTCGGCTGATTGTCTGGAACGAGCTGATGAAGCAGCAGGCCATTGCGCTTCATGGCTACGCGGCCGACGAGATTCGACTGGCGGGCACACCGCAATGGGATCCCTACTTCGAGCCCGGCGTGCTGGTGCCGCGCGAGACCTTCATGCGCCAGATTGGCGCCGACCCGGCCAGAAAACTCATTACCCTGACGACCAGCCCGGCGGAGCTTTATCCCCACTGCGATCGCGTAATTTCGCTACTGGTCGCCGCGATGGCCGCCCGCCGCTGGTCGCATGCGACCCAAGTGCTGGTGCGCGTGCACCCGCGGGACGATCGCACCCGCTACGACGCTTTCGACCGGCTCCCCGGCGTGATCGTCGAAAAGCCGTTTCGCCAAACCGTCCGCGCAGGGGATGGCATGGCGGTCGACATCACGGCCGATAGCCAGCGTCACCTCGCCAACACCATGGCGCACAGTGACGTGGTCGTCCAGGTGGCTTCGACGATTGCGATTGAAGCGTCAATCTTCGACACGCCGGTGGTGAACATTTCGTTTGACGGCGAGACGCCATCGCCGTTCGTGCGCTCCGCCCGGCGCTATACGCGGTTCACGCACTTCGTGAACATCCTCAACCGAGGCGCCGTGAGCGATGCGCCCACACCGGAAGACATGGTGGCGCAGATTGGACGCTACCTGGACGACCCGGCGCTCGATCGAGCCGGTCGCCGCCAGGTGGTGTTGGATCAGTGCCAGTTCCTTGACGGACGGGCGGCGGAACGTGTCGCCAACTTCGTGTCTGAAGCCCTTAGTGAAGTCGCCGGATTGCCGGTGGCTGCAACCCCATGTGCGGAATCGCTGGTTTCGTCTCACTAACCGGTAAGCCGGCCGATCGCGGCCGCCTGGCCGCGATGGTGGGCACCCTGCGCCATCGAGGTCCGGATGATCACGGGCTGTTCACCGAGGGCGTCGCCGCCGTCGGTGCGGCTCGCCTCAGCGTCATCGACGTGGCCGGCGGCCACCAGCCGATCTCGATCGATGGCGGCACGATCACGGTCGCGCAGAACGGCGAGATCTACAACTACGTGGAGCTGCGCGAAGAGTTGCACCAGGCCGGTCGGCACACCGCCACGGCTGGCGACACCGAAGTGATTGGCCACCTCTATGCCAGTGAAGGTGTGGCCGGCTTCAAGCGCATGCGGGGCATGTTTGCCGTGGCGATTTGGGACGCGCCGCGCCAACGGCTCGTTCTTGCGCGCGATCGCGTCGGCAAGAAACCGTTGTATTACTACCGTCACCGGGGCGAGTGGCTGTTTGGATCCGAGATCAAGGCAATCCTGGCCGTGCTCGAGGCGGCGCCGGCGGTCAATGCTGGCGCCCTGCTGGACTTCTTCACGTTCGGTTACGTGGCCGGCGGGCAGGCGATCTTCGAAGGCATGCATCGGCTGGAACCCGGTACTGCGGCGATCATCGACGCGCGAACCGGCGAGGTGCGGCACGAACGTTATTGGAGCTGGCCGGAAGGCTTGGAGCCTGACCGCCGCCCCGAGGGCGAGGTGATCGAGGCCCTGCGCGCGGAACTCGACACCGCCGTGCGCATTCGCCTGCGGTCAGACGTTCCGCTCGGCGCCTTTCTCAGCGGCGGAATGGATTCGGCCGCCGTGCTCGCGTTGATGGCGCGGCACACCACGCGCCCGGTGCAGACGTTCACGATTGGGTTCGGCGATCCCGCCTATGACGAACTGAGCGAGGCGCGCAGCACCGCCGAGGCGTTCGGCGCCGATCACCACGAGCAGGTCGTCACCCCCGATGCCGTGAAGGTCGCAGAGGCGCTGGCGTTTCACTACGACGAGCCGTTTGCCGACGCCTCGGCCATTCCCACGTATTACGTCTCGGAACTGGCGCGCAAGCATGTCACGGTGTGCCTGTCGGGTGATGGCGGCGATGAACTGTTCGCCGGCTACACGCCGTATGCCGATGCCTTGAAACGCGTCGGCTCCACCGGCGAACGAGCACTGCGGCACATGATTCTCGCCGGCGCGCGCCTGGTGCCGGTGCACACGCGCGGCAAGGGCCGCCTCAGCACGATGGGCCTGGGCGCCGAGGGTTGGTTCGTGTGGCGCCGCACCGTGTTTCCGGATTACCTGCTCGAGGCCGTGGTCGCTCCCGATGTCGTCAGCGCCGCCGTGTTGCCCGAACGCGCCGCGGTCGAACAGCTTCGCGCCGCCGCGGGCACGTTGCTGTCCAGGCTGCAGCACTGGGATCAACGGCATTACCTCGTTGACGACATCATGGTGAAGGTCGATCGCGCGACGATGGCGCACTCGCTGGAGGCGCGCTGCCCCTTGCTCGACCACCACGTAATCGAGCTGGCTGGCGCACAGGCGTCGACACGACACGGTGACGCGCAGGTGACGAAGCGGTTGTTCCGCAAGGTGATCGAACCGTGGGTGCCTGCCGCGGTCTTGACCCGGCCCAAGCGCGGCTTTGGCGTGCCGCTGCGCCGCTGGTTCCAGGAAGGCATGATTCGCTGGGCCCGCGAGATTCTTGCCGACCCGCGCACCCGGCAGCGCGGCTGGACGCAGGCGGCGGAGGTGTCGGCCATGCTGCTGCAGCACGAGCAAGGCAGCCGCGATCACGCCAAGCGCATTTGGGCCCTGGTTTGCCTGGAGCTTTGGGCGCGCCAGCACGTGGATCGCGCGCAGACGGACACCCGCGCATGCGCGTAACCATGCTCGTTCGCTGCCTGGCCATGATGCGTGGTGGTGGCGAGACGCGCCATCTCGCGTGGATGCGGGAGCTGACCGCGATGGGCGTCGAGGTCGACCTGATCACCGGACAACCGTGGCTGTTCGGCGGTGCGCGCCACCCGGTCACCGGCCTGCCGGTCACCGTGATTCGATCGCCGTATTTGCGCGACGCGGTTTATCGCTGGCAGCACACACGCGGTTTTGGCCGCCTGACCATGAACGCGCTGCACTGGGATGAGGAGTGGTTCTGCCGGGCGGCGTGGCGGCGGATCGCGTCGAGGGCCGTGCGGCCGGACATCGTGCATGCTCACGCCCTCTATCAAGCGGCGAGCGTGCGGTCGGTGGACGTTCCGGTGGTGATCAATTTTCCAGGCCAGCCGCATGACCGCTACCTGCCCGACATTCGGAAGGCGGACGCGCTCATTGCTGACGGATGGGCCGCCGTGCACCTGCCCGAGATTATCGGCAAGCCGGTTCAGGCCGTCCCGAAGGGAGTCGACGCGGCACTGTTCCGCCCGTCGGGGCCGAACTTGCGCGCAAGATTCGGACTGGGCGACCGCCGCGTGGTGTTGTCGGTTGGCCGGTTCGTGCCCATCAAGAACATGGCGCTGCTGATCGAGGCCCTCGCGCTGATGACCCCGGCGGATCCCGGCCTGCAGCTGCTGCTGGTTGGCGAGGGCCCGGAGTTGCAGGCCTTGCAGCAGCTGGCCAGTCGGCTCGGCGTCACCCGGGCGGTGACCTTCGCCGGCTACGTGCCGCAGGTGGACATGGCGCCGTATTACCGCAGTGCCGACGTCTTCGCATTGGCATCTGACTTCGATAATTCTCCCAACGTCGTGCTCGAGGCAATGGCGTGCGGCTTGCCGGTGGTCGCCACCGCTGTCGGTGGCGTCGCCGAGTACGTCGCGCCGGGCCAGGGCGGCGATCTGGTTCCGCGCGGCGACGCCACGGCGATGGCCGCGGTGCTCGGCGACTGGATGTCGAGCGTGGACCGGCGCCGCAGCGCCGGCGCCTTTAACCGTCAGCGCGTGGTCCAGGAGTATTCGTGGCGGGCGAGTGCGGCCCACCTCCTTGATGTGTATCGCGGGGTTTTGCAGGACCGGCCGCAGATGAAGGCGACGGCATGAAGGTGGCGCTGCGAGACGACGACACCTGTTACTTCACGCCGCCCGAAACGCTCGAGCGCGTGTATCACGACATGTGGGACCGCCTGCCGGTGTGCCTGGCCACCGTGCCGTTCGCCGTTGGCTACGAGCGCAAGGGTATCCCGCAGCAGCAATGGCGATCGGGTGAAGCATTCGCCCTCGAGAAGAACTCGGCGATCGTTCCGTTCCTCAAGGACCAGCTGGGCCGCGGGCGAGTGACCATCGCACTACATGGCTACACGCACCAGGACTATCCCAACGGCTACGAATTCCAGGCCGCGCCGGATCCCGAGCGCCGTGTTCGCGAAGGGCTTCAGTATTTGACAAGCACGCTGAACACACCCATCTCGCTGTTTGTGCCGCCACATAACGCCATCTCCAAGCGCGGCATGCAAGCGGTGGCGGCAGCAGGCCTGAACCTGCTCGGATCTTTTTTGTCGTTCCGGCCATCGATGCGCGCGTGGGATGCCCGCACCCTCAGCAACTGGTGGCGCATCCGCGGCTACCGAAGCGCAACCGGCCGGAGCAAGCGCGATCCACTGGTCTACCCTCATGTGCTGCGCTACGCCCGGCATGCGGAGTTTGGCTGTCACAGCCTGATTCCGGGTACCACAGTCGCGGAGCTGGTGGCGGGCTTCGAGGAGGCGCGCGCAGCCGGCGGCGACTTCTGCGTCGCCACTCATTACTGGGAAGTCGATCAGGCGATCAAAGACGTGCTGCTCCGCTTTCTTGATCACGTCGAACGGGTGCCCGGCGTGCAGTTGGTGACGGCGGAATCACTGTTTGAATGACCGCAATGGCTGACCAGACGCCCTGGGCCGCGAAGGCCGCCGCGCTTTACGACGCCGGCTACGCCGATCGTTACCGCGCGCATGACGACGGGCTGGCCGACAGCGGACCGTACCTGGGTTTTGTCGCCTGGCTGCAGCGCGTGTGCGAGCGCTCCTCAACGCCGGCGGACGCGCTCGAACTCGGCTGCGGAACCGGCCGCTACTTCAACGCACTGCGCAACGTCCGGACCCTGGTCGGTCTCGATGCCTCGCCGGCGATGTTGGCGCGGGCCGCGCACCCCTTCCGCGAAGAGGCAATTACCGTGGATCGCGTGACGCTGGTGCAGGGCGACGCGCTTGCCCACGAGTTTGCCGCCGGCAGCTTTGACTTGATCTACTCGATCGGCGTGCTGGCCGAACATGTGCCGCTGCGAGCAGCGCTGGTCGGCCGCGTGCACGCCTGGCTGCGGCGGGGTGGCCGCTTTGCGTTCTCGACGGTGCACCCGGCGTCGCCCTCGATACCGCGGACCACCGCGCGCCGGCTGGGAGCGGCGGTGATGCCGTGGGCAGCAGGTCCGCTCCACGCTTACCTGCGTGGTCGCTACGTGGCGGATGGGCTTTACGCCGACGAGAGCTACCTGCGTACGCTGCTGGCCGACGGGTTCGAGATCGAATCGATGGAGCGTTTTGTCTCCGAAGCGCACCTGCATTGCCTGTGCGTCGCACGCAAGGTGAGCGCGTGAGCGACACCACCCGTTCGCTCGTGATCGGCGGCCTCGGCTTTATCGGGGCGAACCTGACCGAGCGCCTGCTCGCCACCGGCCATGAGGTGACCGTGGTGACCCCCGACCAGACGAGGCACGAGGTGCGCGCGTCGGCATTCGCGGCCCGCGGCGCGCACATCATCGAGGGCGACCTGCGCGATCGCGACGCCATGGCGCGGGCAGTGTCGGGCCAGCACCTGGTCTTCAACCTGGCCGGCGAGTCGGGCGCGGTCCGCAGCATGGAGGATCCCTGGACGGACCTCGACGTGAACTGCAGGGGCAACCTGTCGTTACTCGAGGCGCTGCGCACCGTGAACCGCGAGGCCCGGCTCGTGTTCGTCGGCTCGCGCCTGCAGTACGGCAAACAGGCCGAGCAGCCGGTGGGCGAAGAACAGCCGCCCGAGCCGCTCTGCCTGCACGCTATCCACAAGCTGACCGTCGAGCGTTACCTGCGGCTGTACTCCACCCTCTACGGCGTCAAGTACACCATCGCGCGCGTGACCAATCCGTACGGACCCGGACAACCGGAGGGACGAACCGCCTACGGCGTGGTTAACCGGCTGATCCACCTGGCGCTCGCCGACCGTCCCTTGACCGTTTACGGCGACGGCGCCCAGCGCCGCGACTACATCTACATCGACGACCTCGCGGCGGCGCTGGTGGCCTTGGCCGAATCGCCGGCCAGTGTCGGTCGTGCTTACAACGTTGGGTCGGGCACCGGCACGCGCCTGATCGACATGGCGCGGACGATCATCGAGATCGCCGGCGGCGGACACGTTGAGCACGTTGACTGGCCCCCGCTGGCGAGCCAGATCGAAACCGGCGACTTCATTGCCGACATCGCCCGCATCGAGCGCGACCTCGGCTGGCGGCCAACCATCGCCCTGCGCGACGGGCTTGAACGCACGGTGGCACTGCACCGCGCGCAGGTCGGGTCGTGAGCGACAGGCGCACGCGCGTGCTCTTCCTGTCTCATGCGTTCATGGTCGGCGGCGCCGAAGAGATGGTGCTCAATCTCGTCCGGCACCTGCCCGCGCGCTTCGAGCCGGTGGTCGCCTGTATCCACGAGGCCGGACCGATTGGTGAGGAGATCGCGCGTACCGGTGTAGCGTTCAAGGTCCTCGGCCTGACGCCGGGCCTGTCGCGGCCCTTCGACCTACTGCGATTGCGCGACTTCCTTCTCGAGTGTGACCCGGCGATCGTCCACACCTTCCTGCTCACTGGCAGCCTCTACGGGCGCTTTGCCGCCATGATGGCGAAGGTGCCCGTGATCGTCGGCACGGAAGTGAACATCTACCAGCACAAGCGGTCCACCCATGCGTTGCTGGAGCGGTGGCTGATGCGGCGCACCGACGCCGTGGTGGCGTCGGCCGCCTCGGTCCGCGAGTTTTACGTCCACCAGGTGAAGGCCGATCCGTCGAAGGTCGAAGTGATCTACAACGCCGTCGACTGGTCGCAGCTGCAGACGACGATCGGCCGGGAGGAATTCAGGACGGCGATCGGCGTGCCGCACGGCGTGCCGGCGGCGGGCATCATCGCGCGGCTGACCAAGCAGAAGGCGCATCAGGTTCTGCTTGACGCGATCGCGCAAGACGCGAGGCTGTCGACGCTGCACCTGGTCGTGGTTGGCGATGGCGAGTTGCGCTCCCAGTTGGAGAGCCGTGCCGCGACCCTGGGAATTGACAATCGGGTGCACTTTCTCGGTGCCCGGCGCGACCTCGGCAACATCCTGGCGGCAGTTGACATGTTCGCGATGCCCTCGTTCTGGGAAGGCCTGCCGCTGGCCATGGTGCTGGCGATGGGCGCCGGCCTTCCGGTCGTTGCGTCGCGAGTTGCGGGCATTCCGGAAGTCGTCAGCGACGGCGTGAGCGGGTTGCTGGTCACCCCAGGGGACACCGTGGAATTGGCTGACGCCCTCGCTCGCCTGGTGCATGACGAGACCCTGCGGGCCGCGCTCGGCCAGGCCGCACGCGCGTTCGTCCGGCCCCGCTTTGGTGTCGATGGCTATGTGAAGTCAGTCAGCGTGCTCTATGACCGGCTACTGGCCGAAAAAGGTCTGGCGCCTGTCGTGAGCGGAGTCGAAGGATGAAACTCGGCATCGTGTATCACATGCCGTTCTGGCGCGCCGCTGACGGCAGCCTGCGCGAAGTCGAGGGATCGTTCGCTCGCTACGTCGACTCACTGGCGCCTTACTTCGACGAGATTTCGCTGTGCGTGCCGGTATTGACGGAAGCACGCGGTGAAGGCACGCCGATTCGCGCTGCCAACGTCAGGCTGGCGCCGTTGCCCAACTTCGACGGCCCCGTGCATTTCTATCCGCAGCTGCTCGTGATGGTGCCGCGGATCTGGCGCTTTGTTCGCAGCATCGACGTGCTGCACTGCCGTATCCCCAGCCCGGCGGCGATTGTTGCCTTCGTGATGGCCCACTTGCTGGCGCGCCCCTCATTCGTCCTCATCGTCGGCGACTTGCAAGCGCTGCTGCCGACGATGCCGTATCGCGGCTTGAAGAAGATTCTGTGGCGGATGTATACGGCGTTCGAAGAGTGGGCGGTGCAGTGGATGTCGGACCGCTCGGTGGCGTTTGCCAACGGCGAGGCGCTGGCGGCCAAGCACTCGACCGCGGCGAAAGCTGTGATTGTCACCACGACCACCACCATCACCGCCGCCGATATTTCGTCGAGAACCGACATCAACGCCACGGATACGCTGCGAGTGCTGTGCGTCAGCCGCATCGACCCGCGGAAGGGTCTCCGCGTGCTGCCAGAAGTGGTGCGGCTGTTGGGCGACCAGGACATCGCAGTCTCGCTCGACATTGTCGGCCCCGCTGTCGGCCGGCCGGGCGAAGAAGAGCGGACGGCAATTGC
This sequence comes from Acidobacteriota bacterium, assembly GCA_031364805.1. Classification (GTDB taxonomy): domain Bacteria; phylum Acidobacteriota; class Vicinamibacteria; order Vicinamibacterales; family UBA2999; genus 12-FULL-67-14b. Next base: position 3,090 of record JANLWW010000078.1, on the reverse strand, counting down.
CACCGAGGCGGAGCGGCACGGCGTTGGCAAGCGAGTCCACTGCCTTGGCCCGGTCCCACTCGAGCAGTTGCTGCCGTTGTACCGCGGATACGACGTGTTTGTGTTGCCGACCTTGCCTGGTGAGGGCATTCCGCGCGTCCTGCTGGAAGCCATGACCGCGGGCGTTCCCGTGGTGACCACCCGGGTGGCCGGCATTCCGAGCCTGATCACTCACGAGGTCAACGGCTTGTTGGTCGATGCGCCGACGGCGCCGGCAGTGGCGGGTGCCATCTCGCGCGTGGTGCACGACGCGGGCCTGCGACGCCGGTTGATTGCCAATGGCTACGAAACCGCACGCGGATTCACGCTCGAGGCTCAAGCGGCGCGAATCCTGAGCGAGGTGTCTGCCCGGCTGCCGGTCACGCTGAAGCAGCCGGCGACGGTGACGGCAGCGTGAGCGGCCGCCGCAAGATCTGCTTCGTCCTGCCATCGCTCGCCGGTGGCGGAGCAGAGCGCGCGGCCGTGCACATTCTCAACGCGCTTGACGATCAGCGCTGGGATCGCTCGATGTATCTGTTCGACCGCGTGGGGCCGTACCTGGGCGAGGTTTCTCCGGCCGTGTCGGTGTCGGCCGGTGACAGCCAATCTCGGGTGAGACGGTGGCAGGCGTTGCGGCGCTTCATCCACGTCACCCGGCCAGAGATTGTCGTGTCGTTCCTGAGCTACTTCTCAGTGCTGACGGCCGTGCGGGCCGCGGGCGTTGGGGCACGCGTGGTGTTCAATCAGCAGACACCGATGACTGCCTTCCTCGCGGACGGCGACTATCCATGGCGGGGCCGCTGGCATCGCCGGGTGTTCTCGTTGGTCACGCGGGCGGGTTACGCGGCCGCCGACCTGGTCGTCACGACCTCGCGAGGCGTGGCAGAAGACCTTCACGCCGCCTTCGGCGTGAGCCCCGCTCACGTCCGAGTGGTGCCGAATCCTGTCGACCTCGACCGCGTCGCCGTGGCCGCCGCCGAGTCCCTCGATGCGGGGCTCCAGGCGCAGTGGGTGTCACCGGTAATTGTTGCCGCCGGGCGACTGGCCGAAGCCAAGAACTACCCGCTCCTGATCGACGCGATGGCTGTGTTGCGTCAGCAGATGCCGGCCCGGCTGTTCATTCTGGGAGAGGGTGAACTGGAGGGTGCGATTCGCGCGCGGATCGCCGAGCGCGGCCTGACCGGCGCCGTGGTCCTGTGCGGGTTCCAGCGCAACCCGTGGAAGTTCATCGCCAAGGCGGATGTCTTTGCGCTGACCTCCCACTACGAGGGATTTGGCAACGTGCTGGTCGAAGCGATGGCCTGCGGCGTACCGGTCGTTGCGACAGCGTCAGCCGGTACCAACGACATCATTCGCGACGAGCAAGACGGTTTGCTGGTGGCGCAGCACACCGCCGAGGCCGTCGCCGCCGCGCTCGCGCGCCTGTTGGGCAATCAGGAATTTCGCGGCCGATTGGGCGCCGCCGCACGCGACCATGCCGGCCGATTTGCCTTGCCGGTGGTCGCCGCCGACTACGATGTTCTGTTCCGGGGACTGCTGGCATGATCGACCTCGTCGCGCGTGTGCCCTGGCGCACTGCGGTGGTGGCGGGCGTCGTGATTGGCTTCGTCTACACCCTGTCGCCATTGACCATGCTGGTCGCTGGTGCGCTCGTGCCCTCCTGGCGATGGGCCAGCGCCGGCCTCTCGCCGCAAGAACGGCGTTGGGTGCTGGGCCTCTTCGCGATTGCCGTCGTGTTGCGAGCGGCGGCGATTGGCGGCTTGTTTCTCACCGCTGACCCTGCGATACCGTACGCCAACTTCTTCGGTGACGAGGAGTTCTTCAAGCGCAAGACCACCTGGCTGCGCAACGTCAGCATGGGCATTCCGATCTCGAAGGCCGACTTCATTTACGCCTTCGATCGCACGGGCGATAGCAGCTACCTCGATGTGCTGTCCTACCTGCAAGCGCTGGTCGGCCTGGCTCCCTACGGCATCCACGTCCTGAATGCGGGCGCCTACCTGGCGGCGGTGCTGGTGTTGTACCGCGTGGTGCGGAAGTCGTTTGGCGGCCTGGCCGCCGTGTTTGGCGCAGCGTTGCTGCTGTTCCTGCCGAGCCTGTTTATCTGGTCGATCTCGGCGCTTAAGGAGCCGCTTTATTTTCTGGTCGTGGCGATCAACCTCGGTGCCGCCATGACCCTGGTCCGCGGCGGCACTTGGCAGTGGCGGGTGGCGTCTCTCGTGACGTTGATTGCCGGCGGGTTTGTGCTCCAGACGCTTCGCGAGGGCGGGCTGGTGCTCGCGTTCGTCGGCGCCGGTGGCGGGTTTGCGCTGGCGTTTGCCGTGACGCGACCGCGCGTGTTGCTGGCCGCGGCAGTCGCGCTGCCGCTGGTGCTGGCGCTGGCACTCTCGCATCCCGCCGTCCAGGATCGCGCGTGGGATGGTGTCCACCAGGTCGCGCTGAAGCACTGGGGCTACATCAATACGCCGGGGCAGACCTACCGGCTGATGGCACCGCCGTTCTATGCCGATCGCCAGCAGATTCAGGCGATGACCGTGGCCGACGTTGGCCGCTATGGCCTGCGGGCGATCTGGAGTTACCTCACCGTGCCACTGCCGTGGCATATCGAATCGAGATCGGCGCTGGCATTCCTGCCGGAACAGATTATGTGGTACACGCTGCTGCTGTTGATGCCGATCGGCGTCGCGGTCGGACTGCGACGCGACGCGTTGCTCACCTGCGTACTGCTGGTCCACGGTCTGGTGGCGGCCCTGATCGTGGCGGTGTCTGGCGGCAACGTCGGCACGCTGGTGCGCCATCGCGGCCTGGCGCTGCCGTACTTGGTCTGGCTGAGCGGTCTTGGCGCGGTCTACATCGCGCACATCCTGTGGTCGTATGCGCCGTCGCGCGGCGGCGCCGTTCTCGTTCATCCTCCTGATCCCAATGGCGGCCTTCCATGCCTGTAGTGGACGATCACGGTCGAATCTTCGGGCGCTACAACCTGCTGGACCTTGCGCTGGCAATTGTTCTCCTCGGCTTGATCCCGCTGGGCTATGGCGCCTATGCGCTCTTCCGGGTGCCGGTGCCCCGGCT
>JANLWW010000052.1:0-1514 GCA_031364805.1 Acidobacteriota bacterium | reverse complement strand
TTGAGGGGCCATGAATGCAGCCGAGGGGATTAAGGGACTTCGAACTCTGCTCTGATCGCCGCGAAGAACGTGTCCGCAATCCTGGCGTAGCCGAGTTCAGTCGGATGGAGCCCGTCGATGCCGATGAACCGGTTGACGTCGGTTGAGAGCGCCGCGAAGACATCAACCAGAATGGCCCCTTCCGTGGCGGCCACCGAACGCATGCGATTGTTGTAGTCGGTCAGCAGCAGCGGCGCTATGGTCTTGCTCCCCCCAGGCCGCCCAGGCGGCACGGTGGCGATAAACACGCGCATGCCACGCCGGCGCGCCTCGGCTGCCATGTTCCTGATTTCCTGGGCGGCGCCGCTGGCCGCGCCATCTTCGCCGCGGGCAATATCGTTGCTGCCTTCCATCAGCAGCACCGCATCGGGCCGCACGATACCCAGTGCGGCAATAAAGCGGTCGCGCGCGTTCACGGCTTTCTCGCCGGCCACTCCGTAGTTGGCAACCGCGATCGCATCTTCCTGCGCCCGGTAGCGGGCCGCGAGTTGAATGGCGAGCACGGTCGGATAGGCAGCAGACGGCACCTGCACCTGCTTGAATGACCTGTCGCCGAATGACGACGCTACCGGCACCGTGACTTCTCCCCCGGTGATGCTGTCGCCGAACGCCAGGAACCGCGTCTTCGAAAGCGACGGAATGCGGCTGACCTGAACAGCAAACGTGCACGACGCGGTTCGGTTCAGGGCATCGCTCGCCGAACACTCGACGACGGTTTCGCCTATCTTGAAGAGGGTGCCCGATTCGGGCGTGCATGTGACGACCACCGGCGACTGGCCGCCCTCCGCGGCTGGCACGGAGTAGCTGGCCGCGACTCCCGCAATTGCGGTGGTGCTCGTCCGCACCGTGTTGGGACACGCCAACGTGGGTGCGGCCGCCACCGGGGGGGGCGGCGGCGGAGGCGGAGTCGGCGTCGGCGATGTCGAGGTGGCTGGGTTGCTACACGACACCCCGAGACCGAGAATCAGCAGCGCAACAACGACGCGGCTCACCATCGAGCGGGCAACACAGAACGGCATCAGGAACTCTCGTAGCAAAGCTTCGCTTTCGATCCTACCGCATCAGCTGCGCCGCGCCAATGGTTAGGGCGTGCGCGGCTGCGGTTTCGGCAGGATTCGGAAGACTCGTCCCTCACCGTCCGCGTGCTCAAGCTGTAAGTCAGCTGCGAACCGCCGATAGCGATCATCAAACTCGGCACGGCGGTCGGCGGGATAGCGTTCCCCGTGCACCACGACGTACGTCACTCCCACCTCGCGGAGGGAGGCCAGGCTGGTCGCATCGGGAAACGCTGTGAGCTCGCGATAAAGGCGTTCGTGGAGGGCTGGCCTGATTCCGCTATAGCCGTGAATCGTCGGCTGCCAGTGGGCCGTCGCGTGAAGCATGGCCATGGTGTGATGACGCTCGTACGCGCCCATGTCGCCCGGACTCGGCATCGGGACTTCGGCGATCGCGAATGGCTTGGGCAAGGTGTTCAG
>JANLWW010000051.1:0-35609 GCA_031364805.1 Acidobacteriota bacterium | reverse complement strand
AGCCGTAGTTGTGTGTCCTATGAACAATGACCTCCGACAGCTGGTTCGAGCTCGCCTTGGGGCTGAAGACCTCCTCTCAAAAAACTGGAGCAGCCTCGTCCTCGCCGCCTGCGACGGCCGCGACGCACTGGACGGCATCCTCCAGAACGCCAAGACGACGGCGAAGGCCGACGAGAAGGCCAAGGCAACCACCCACGCCGGCGCATACCTCACCTCCCTCACCGTCGAAGGCTTCCGCGGCATCGGCCCCAGGCAAACACTCACCCTCACTCCCGGCCCCGGCCTCACCATCGTCGTCGGGCGCAACGGGTCGGGGAAGTCCAGCTTCGCCGAAGGATAAGTTGGGGGGTGAAGACCGCGGCGATTGAAGCCAAGCTGGATCTGGAGGGCGGCGGGCAGGCCACGGTCGGATGTTCGTGGGACGCGGAGGCCGGCCTCGAGGCGCAGAAGTCGGTCGCCCAGCTAAAAGGGAAGACCAAGACCACGCTGCAGGCGCTGGGGTGGACCGCCGCGCTCGAGTCGTATCGCCCGTTCCTCTCCTACAACGAGCTGGGCTCCATGCTGGACGAAGGTCCCTCGAAACTCTACGACGCGCTGTTGCTGGTGCTGGGTCTTGAGGATCTCGTCAACGCGCAGACGGCACTGGCGGAGTGTCGCCTCGCCGGGCAGAAGCCGCTCGACATCTCCGATGCGGCGCGAGAGCAGTTCGTCGAGCAACTGAAGACGCTGATCGCTGAGGAGCCCGACGATCGCGCATCGGCGTGCCTGGATGCCCTGACGACGAAGAACTAGGGCGGGGTCAGCGGCCCTTCAGGCGGGCACCGTTTCGAGCGCCACGTGAAGCGAATCAGACTGCGGAATCGAGAAGTTTAGCTTTTCGAATCCAATGACCCGCCCGGAGACGTCCTTCATCAGGACGACTTCCTCGCCGGTTTCTTCGCAGACGTACTCAGGAGTTCGCTCCGTAAACCAGACGGTCAGGGTCTGGCCCTCGCGGTCGTAGAACATCTTCACTTCGGCCATATCTGCGTGCCCTCCTTGATGGCGTCGGTTGGATACACGGTAATCAGGAATGCCTGCTCGGCACCACGCTTGGCAACGGCACACACCCAGCGTTTCGTATCCTCACCACGATAGAACAGAAACACCTGCGGATCCGAACGACTCTGACGAATCTGCTCGGGTTGCTCCAATGTAAGCTGGACCGCGTCCTCCCGACCCAGCATGACTGGATGCTTGACAGTCGTAATGAGCCGCCATCGCTCGTGGGTGACGCGAATCCGGAACCCCAGCGGCGTCAGGGCCTCGAAGAACAGTTCCAGATCCGGTTCCACGGTGGCATTCTACGCCCGCCCCACCTCATGGCACGATACCTTGCTGTCGGGATGGCGCATCGCCTTGCGCGGGATGAGCCAGGGCGAACTGCACTTGCGAGTGGTCAGGATCCGGATTCGCTCGAGCACCGAGGGTGGCGATGGGCCCGAATGGCAAGGCGCGACGACCGAGCATACTGGGCATATGTAAGGGAGGAGCAACGCCGCCAGTCGGGAGGCAGCGCCAGCCGAATGCCGAGCAAATCCGGATTCGGACCACCGGCCTCAGCCTGTTCCTGCCACGCGCCACCCTGCCCGAAAGCCCGCTCCGGTTCGTGGTGATCGACGACCCGGTGCAATCCATGGACCCCCGCCCGCGTCGACGGCCTGGCCAGGGCGCTGGAAGAGACCGCGCGCACGCGCCAGGTGATCGTGTTCACCCACGACGAACGCCTGCCCGAACCCGTCCGCCGCCTCGGCATCGAAAGCCGCATGTTCATGGTGACCCGTCGTCCTGGGTCAGTGGTGGAGGTGAGAAAGTCGCTCGACCCCGTCCGCGCGCATATTGAGGATGCGCTGGCGCTGGTGCACACCACCGACCTGCCGAATCCCGTGCTGCGCCGCACGGTGCCTGGGTTCTGCCGCGCCGCGCTTGAATCCGCCTTCATCGGCGTGATCCGCCGGCGGCAACTCCTGGCCGGCAAGACGCATGGTGAAGTGGACGAGGCGCTCGCCAAGGGCGGCAAGCTGACGCCGCTCGCCGCACTCGCGTTCTTCGACGACCGCGAGCGGGGCAGCGAGGTGATGGCCCGCCTGAACAAGTACGGCGGCTGGGCCGGCGACGCGTTCAAGCAGTGCAACGAAGGCGCGCACAAGGAATACGCGGGCGACTTGCAGGGGTTGATCAACGACACCGAGAAGCTGGCGGAGAGGCTCCAGGCGCTGTGATGCTGGGTCACGCTGACGTCGTCACCGCTGCCCGCAACCTGATGGAGCGGACCGACCCGGCCACCGCCGGACTCTGGCCGCGCGCCACTGCGCTGCTAGCGCGCCAGGCGCTCGAATCCGCGCTGGATGATTTCTGGAAGGTCCGCGCGCCCGGGATGGAGCAGTGCTCTATGCGCGCCCAGTTGCTGTGCCTTCCGCACTACCTGGGCGATGAGGAGCTCGCGGAGCGCGCGTCCTACGCGTGGGCGGGGCTCAGCCGGGCATGCCATCAGCATCCGTATGAGTTACCGCCGACATCGGCTGAGTTGACTGGATGGCTCGCGACGGTTGACCAACTGGTCAACCTAGTTTCAGCTACTTGAAGCCTGGTTTCTCCGGCCCTGGCGTGCCGCCTTCGAGTTTGCGAACGCGCACGAGCTGGTCCGGAACCGCTATCAGTTACCGACGCCAAAGCCGGCGAGAACGTTCCGTGCCCCACCTCGTGTGGTACCGCGCCATCAATGGTTGGAAGACCCGCCGCGCTCAGCAGCCCGGCTAGCCGCGAATGGCCAACACTCTTCCAGGAGTAGATCCGGCAAACCGTGCCCAAGTGTCCATGAGTTTCGCCTAAGGTCGAACAGATCGCTTCGGAAGTAGGACGCTTCTGTCTTGTTCTTGACGACATGGGCCAGAGCGGCTTCGATGACTTCCCTGGGAGAGGTATTCTTCTCTCCCGCCCAGTCGCGGAACGAACTGCGGAACCCATGCGCAGTGATGTCGTCGCGCTCTAGGCGCCTTAAGAGCATCAAGAACGCCATGTTTGAGAGTCCAGCCTTCGGCGACCGCCCTGGAAAGACGAACAGCCCGCCGTCGGCGATCGCCTCTGCTTGTCGCAGTAGCTCAATGCAGCGGGGCGACAAAGGCACCCGGTGTTCGCGTCCGGCCTTGATTCGGCTGGCCGGCACCGTCCACGTCTCGGCGTCGAAGTCGATCTCAGTCCACCGAGCACCAAGCACTTCGCTCGTTCTTGCAGCGGTCAGGATCAGGAACTCGAACGCCAGCTTTGTTGCCTCCCCTGCATCGGACTCGCGCAGAGCCGTCAGGAAGGAAGGGACCTCAGCGTAGGGCAGGGCAGGATGGTGCGTCTGTTGGGTTTTGGGCCGAGCCAGGACGCTCGACAGGCCATCGACTGGGTTGTCGCCTGTGCGGTATCCAGAGGCCTTCGCCCAGTCCAAGATCCTTGATTCGCTGCTTCAGGCGACGCGCCGTTTCCCCCTTGGTCGTCCAGATCGGTGTGAGCGCCTTTAGGACGTCCGCCGTTTCGACCTTGTTCACCGGGCGTTCGCCAAAAACAGGGAAGACGTAGGCTTTCAGGGAGGCCATCCACTGGGCCTTGTGCTTCTGGTTGCGGAAGGTCTCCGAGTGGGAAGCGTGGACGGATTCCGCGGCTTGCTTGAACGTCAGAACCGTGCGGCGTTCATGGCGACGCTGGGCCAGGGGATCTTCGCCGGCACGAGCCATGCGGCGGAGGCGGGCGGCCTCCAGGCGCGCTTCGGCGAGAGATGTGATCTGAAGGCTGCCCAAACCAAGGTCTCGCCGTTTGCCGCTGATGACCGTTCGGAGAATCCAACGCTTCGCGCCCGAGTCATCAACGAACAGGTAAAGACCGTTGCCGTCGGCATATCGACCCGGTGCGACCAAGGAACCAATGCCGACCGCGGTGAGGCGTTTGTCGGGGTGTCTTCCCAGTGGCTTCTTGCGCGCCGTGTTTTGCTTGCCGCCCCTCATATCGCCCCACATTCTAAGTGGGATGGTGCCGGATGACAATGGACGATGTAGGAAGCCTCGAAGCAGTTTCCTCTATGAGAACCAGGTTCTACTGGATTTCGCCGGACAACGCTGGACTTGACTTAGGCGGACACCCTCTCCGCCATCAATCAGTCATTTCAGGTCAACAACTTGCACTCTCTTAACGGCTGAGCTGTACTCGCTTTGTACCTGAAGTCGCCACGTGGGTGGGTTTTCCACCCCGTCGTCCGCGTATGAGTCCGCGTATGAATTCGTTTGGCACTCCGCTCGGACAGCCTCGACGTTGACGAATACACGGTATCCGTATACCGTGATGGCATGATCCAGTCGTTCGCGGACGCCGCCACCGCGGACCTGTTCGATGAGCGCAACAGCAAGGCCGCTCGACGAGTGCCCCGCGACATTTGGCCCACCGTGCATCGGAAGTTGACGATGCTCGATGCGGCGCACCGGCTCGACGACCTGGCCGCCGTGCCTGGCAACCGGCTGGAGGCGTTGGCTGGTGACCGGAAGGGGCAGCACAGCATCCGCGTCAACCAGCAGTACCGGATCACATTCCGATGGGAGGGGCATAATGCGCACGACGTCTGCTGCGAGGACTATCACTAAGAGCATCCCGCGACGGGCCGGCAGCCTGGGACCGGCGATTCACCCGGGCGAGATTCTGCTCGAGGAGTTCCTGAAGCCACTCGAGAAGACTCAGGCGGCGGCCGCCAAGGCGCTCGGGATGTCCACGGTACGGCTGAACGAGCTCGTGCGCGGCAAGCGTGGCGTGACCGCTGATACGGCGCTGCGGCTCGCGCAGTTCTTCCAGACGTCGCCGCAGTTCTGGATGCACATGCAGGCGAACTTCGATTTGAAGGCTGCGATGGTGCGCCGGCGCGCATTGACGCTGGCAAAGCGGCCCTAGAGCACACTTCAAGGCCCCTGACAGACGGAGGGCCACGAGCGCCGGATCGGACGTGCCCCCGCCATCACGACGCGTTGTCAGCCGTGGCCGCGCGTCGATGCGCCTCGACGTGATTCGAGGAAACCTTCCGCGATGAGCTGTGCGAACGCTTCCACCACCGTGCCGCGGGCGACGCCGAGCGCTTTCGCCAGAGCCCGCGTCGACGGCAGCGCCTCGCCGCCACGGAGGTCGCCCTGCCGAATCGCCACGCGCAAGGCTTCCGCGAGTTGTTTGCCCAGGTCGCGGGACGTGCGATCGAGGGATCCGAGAGGAAAGGAAGACTGGCGATGACGGCGTACCGAGCCATAGATTCTGGTCTCTTGAAAGATGTCTGTACTGGCCCTATACATTAGACCAGTTCGGCCGCAGAATCAGGCGTGTGAGGGTGACCCGATGAATGTGTGGACGACTTCGCTGCGGCTGCTCGCGCTCCCGGCGGCAGTGCTGATCACGGTGCTCGCGATCGAAAGCGCGCCAAGCGCACGAAGCGGAGCAGACGAGGGGTGGGATCCGAAGGCGGCAGCCGCCTACCTCGACGGCCGGGCCACCTGGTGGACGACCTGGCCCAACGCCGCACGCGACCGCGGCACCTACTGCATGTCGTGCCACACGACCCTGCCGTACGCGCTGGCACGTCCGGCATTGCGTGGCCTGCTGAACGAGCCGGCCCCGTCGGCAGCGGAAGACAAGATCGTGGGCAATTTACTGACGCGCGCCAGGCAGTGGCACGACGTGGAGCCGTGGTATCCCGACCAGACGCGCGGGATTCCGAAGAGCAGCGAGTCGCGCGCCATCGAGTCGGTGATGAACGCGCTGGTGCTGAGCCGCCGGGATGCCGTGGCTGGGGCGGTCAGCAACGACACGAAGACGGCGTTCGACGTCATGTGGGCGCTGCAGATGAAGACTGGTCCCGAGGCCGGCGCGTGGACGTGGCTGAACTTCGGCATGGACCCGTGGGAGTCGCCGAATTCGCCGTACTTCGGCGCCTCGATGGCGGCGCTGGCCATCGGCTCGGCGCCCGGCGGCTACGTGGCGTCACCCGAGATCGCCGATCGCCTGGCGGCACTGCGCGCCTACTTCCAGCGCCAGCACGGCACGGTGTCGCTGCTCAACCAGCTGCACGGCCTGTGGGCCGCGAGCCGCGTGCCCGGTCTCATCACCGATGAACAGCGTCGCGCCACCATCGACCACGCGTTCTCGCTTCAGCAGCCTGATGGCGGATGGAGCACAGTCGCGCTCGGTGGCTACAAGCGGATCGACAACAGCGACAGTGACACGCGCACCGACGGCTACGCCACCGCCGTGGCCACGTTGGGGCTGCAGGCGGCGGGGGTGCCAGCCTCCGACACGCGCCTGGGCAGAGGGCTCGACTGGCTGCGCCGCAATCAGGATCGCACGCGCGGCCGGTGGACGGCCGTCTCGCCGAACAAGCAGCGCGATCCTGAATCGGATCCCGGCAAGTTCATGAACGACGCGGCGACGGCCTACGCGGTGCTGTCACTGACGTATCGTCCCTGAGCGGCGAACGCCTGGTGGCTTCGCGAGGGCGATCTGGCCCGACGATCGGATGGAGCGGCCGATTGCGCTGTCCCTGGTTTGTACCTGATACTCAGGTTTCTAGAGGATCTGGCGGTTTCTGGCGGTTCCGATCCGGCCTAAATCGTTGAGGGACGCGGGTTCGTCGGGAACGAATCTCACCCTCTCCGCCATCTCCTTCGTTTGGGTCTGAGTTCTGCGCGAGCTTCGGCGCGATGGCTCCGGGTGAGGGCGCCGAAGCCTTCGGCGTAGGCGGCCCCCCTCTCCGCCAAACACACATCCAGCTTCTGGGCTCACGGCCATCTTGGCTGCCGACGCCTTACCTACATGAACGCGAGTTGCGGCCCAAACCTTACAAGACAGCGTGATACATTTCGCAGTCAAGTCGCTGAGGCAGCTTAGGTAAACCGATGTCACACACCGAACGGTCTCCGTCGTCTGTCACGCGCCTATCAAGCCGCCTGATGGTGTTTTTGTGCGCGTGCCTAGTCCCGCTTGCATTGGTGACAAAAGCGCAGGCGCAAACTGAACAAGACGAAGCGGCGCTGCGTCGGCTTCCGGCGGCGTTCAGCGCCGCATTCAATAAGCACGACGCCCGTCAACTCGGGGCGATCATGAGCGAGGACGTTGATTTCGTCACAGTCGGCTTGACCTGGTTGCAAGGGCGCGCAGACTTTGAGACCTATCACGCACGGCTGTTTGCAGACCGCTTCAAGGAGATCGCTCACACTGTTCTCGAAACGCATGTGCGTTTCATTCGCCCCGACATAGCAGTGGTCCGGCACGGTTGGTCGGCGGCGGGAGACAAGAATGTTGACGGCTCCAACCGACCACCCAGGTTCGGTCTTATGACGATGGTCGCCCAGAAACGCGGCGACAACTGCGTGATCACATCCGTGCAGAACGTGAACGGCCCCACGGGTGGAGCGCCGACTCCTGAGGCCAATGGCATCAGGACGCCGCCGATTGTTGTACCGCGCCCTAAGTGAGAACCTGGCCGAGTCTGAATCGGACCCGGATCGTGAGAGGGCGGATTGTGTGACTCTGGCGACGCTTGGGTAAGTCTTCGGTGACCACCTGCCAGACGATGTCCTCGTCAACGCCCAGATAGTCGTGCACCACCTTGTGGCGCATGCCGACGATCTCGGCCCAAGGAATCTCTGGGTGGCCGTCGGAGAATTCCCGCGACACCCGGCGCCCGGCTTCACCAATGACTTGGACGAGATGTATCAGTGCAAGCCGGAGATTCTCGTCAGCGTCGTAGGCCTCGCGCGAAAGACCGGCGGTCTTTGCTGGCGGCCTTTCTTGCCATGTCGAGCATGTGCCCGACATAGACCAGATCACGCGTCGACATAGAGCGGCTCCGCGCTGCTCAGGACCTGCTCACGAATGCAAGAGTTGAGAAACTTCGGCGTCACGCGAACCGCTGAAAACCCTTCAGCCTCGAGGAATCTCGCAGGCCTGGCGGCCCGGGAGAACCCGCAACTTACCCAACCGCAACCTCGACGCTGGTGATGAAGACCTCGCTGTGCAAACGCCGAGTAACCTCGGTCGGGTCGGCCGACTCGAAGAAGAGCTCCAGCGCCTCAATCAGATTGGTGCGGGCGGTCTCGACCGTGTCGCCCTGACTCGCAATATCCAACTCGGGGCACAGCGCCACGTAAGAATCGGCCTCTCGTTCGATAATGGCGGTGAGTTGCCTAGTGGACTTCATGGGCAGATTGTAGCCCCGTTTCTAATAACTATTCGACGCGAATGAGCTTCATGCGAGTAGTGCTCACGGGAAGCGTAGACCGGACCACGCCTGCGCCGATCCGCTGGTGGATGTCGCTCGACACCCAGGTCAAGGTCATGACGTCCCCGTCGACGCTGAAGTGCCATTCGCAATCGTCGCTAGTCTGGCTTGGGGGGGCGTCCAGCGAAAGCTGAAGCTGCTCGATGCGGCGGCCCGGGATGTTCACAAGAGCACAGACGCCCTGCGGCTCCTTCCTGCATCATCAGTCGTGCTCAAAGGCGAAGCTTTCGGCACGCGTGTCGTCAAGCTGACCGTCTGAAACACAGACAGATCAAAAGGCCATAACCCGATGAAGATTCTCATGGTTCTCACCTCGCACGACAAACTCGGCGAGACTGGCAAGAAGACCGGTTTCTGGCTGGAGGAGTTCGCCGCGCCTTATTACGTCTTCAAGGATGCCGGCGCCGAGGTCACGCTGGCCTCACCCAAGGGCGGACATCCCCCGCTGGACCCCACCAGCGACGCGGACGATGCCCAGACCGAGGCGACGAAACGCTTTAAGAGCGACCAGGCGGCCCAAAGCACTTTGGCACACACTGTCGTTCTTTCCGCGGTCTCGGCCGATGGGTTCGATGCGATTTTCTATCCCGGCGGTCACGGCCCACTGTGGGATCTCGCCGAGGATGCCGACAGCATCAAGCTGATCGAAACGTTCGCCTCGAGCGACCGCCCGATCGGCGCAGTCTGCCACGCCCCGGCGGTGTTCAAGCACCCGAAGGGCGCAGACGGCAAACCGCTGGTCTCGGGCAAGAGCGTGACCGGGTTCACCAACACCGAAGAAGAGGGCGTCGGCTTGACCAAGGTGGTCCCCTTCTTGATCGAGGACATGCTGAAAGCCAACGGCGGCCGCTACGAAAAAAGCGCCGACTGGGCGTCTTTTGTGGTGACAGATGGCAAGCTGGTCACAGGCCAGAACCCGGCCTCATCCGAAGACGCAGCACGCAAGTTGCTGGGCCTGCTCTGAAAACGTGGCGGCCGGAGCAGTCGTCCGATGATTGTCCCGGTCGCCTCGTGATAGCCGTGGGCGGGGCCAGATTCACCACCCAGGACGGCACCTGCCTGGGCGCCGCAGGGGCTGTTTCTCGACTAAGCTACCGGCCATGAATCGCACCGCCGCCCGCCGACTCAGCGTCATCCTGCTTGCGCTTGCACTCACGGCCGGCGCCCTGCCGCCGGGGAAACCCGAAGACGTCGGTTTGTCGTCGGACCGCCTCCAACGCATCAATCAGCTCGTGCAGCGCTACATCGACGCCGGCCAGATTACCGGCGCCATCACGGTGGTGTCGCGAAAAGGTCAGGTGGCCCACTTCGAGGCGCAGGGCCAGATGGACCTCGAAGCCAGGACGCCGATGCGCAAGGATGCCATCTTCCGCATTGCGTCGATGTCGAAGCCAATCACCGGCGTCGCCATCCTGATGTTGATGGAAGAAGGCAAGTTGCGGCTTGGCGATCCGGTCTCGCGCTTCATTCCCGAATTCAAGAACGCCAAGGTCGCCATCGCCAAGGCGGCCACCGCCGCCGCGCCGGTCGGGCAGCCCCGGCCCGAACCGGAAATCTACACCGTGCCGGCGGAGCGGGACGTCACGATTCGCGATCTGATGACGCACACATCCGGCCTCGCGAGCGGTGGCCCGGGAACGCGTCCCGGCGCGCGGCTGTCGCCGCGCAGCCCAGCCAGTAACCTCGCCGCCTACGTGCCGACCCTCGGCGCGGTGCCGCTCGACTTTCAACCCGGCAGTGAATGGCGCTACAGCGCGCTCGCCGGCATCGAGACGCTCGGACGCATTGTCGAGATCGCGTCGGGGCAGACCTTCGATCAGTTCCTGAAACAGCGCATCTTCGATCCACTGGAGATGAAGGACACCTCGTTCTATCCGACCGAGGACCGCGGCGCCCGTGTCGTCACGCTGTATGACGAGCGCGATGGCAAGTTGGTGCGAATCGACACGCCGGCGTGGCTGGCCACGAAGACGCTGTTCTCCGGCGGCGGCGGGCTGTGGTCCACCGCCGACGACTACATCCGGTTTGGACAAATGCTGGTGAATGGCGGTGTCCTCAATGGCAAGCGGCTGCTGAGCCCACGCACGGTCGATCTCATGGCGTCCAACCACGTCGGTGACCTCTATAGCGGCATCGGCCGCCGGACAAAGGGCATGGGCTTCGGCTTAACCGTGGACGTGGTGCTGGATCACGTCGCCGCCGGCCGCCGCGTGTCAACCGGCTCCTTTGGCTGGGGCGGCGCGTTCGGGACTAACTTCTGGGTCGACCGGAAGGAGCAGCTGGTCGGATTGCTGATGATCCAGGAACCGGTGAACCAGTTGCGCGTGGACTTCGAGAACGCAGTCATGCAGGCCATCGTGGAGTAGGCCCGGGTGACTCGTCACGATTGATGGCGCCGAACGATAGCAATGGCGACTCTGAAACCAGGACACGCAAGAGGCATCAAACCGACGATGAGAAATCGATTACTCGCGTTATTCGCCGTGCTGGCCGTGACCGCGTCTGGCCTGGCCGGCCAGGCTCCGGCGACCGTTGACACCTCGAAGATTGGCCCGCAGGTGGGCGCGGTGGTTCCCGCGTTTACCGGCGTCGATCAGTTCGGCAAGTCCCACACGCTTGCCTCGTCCTACGGACCGAAAGGCACGATGCTCGTGTTCTTCCGGTCCGCCGATTGGTGACCGTACTGCAAAACGCAGCTCGTGGAGCTGCAAAGCCGCTACGCCGACATCACCAAGCAGGGCCTTGGCCTGATTGCCATCAGCTACGACGCGCCAGAAACGCACAAGAAGTTTGCGGATTCGCGTGGCATCACGTTCCCGCTGATCTCCGACAACGGGTCGGCCATTATCAAGAGCTACGGTCTTCTCAATGAGACCGCGGACCCGAAGACGCGCACCTACGGCATCCCGCACCCCGGCACCTTCATCGTCGATCGCAAGGGCGTAGTGCAGGCTCGCTTCTTCGAAGACGCCTACCAGGAGCGCTACACCGCGGCGACCATTCTGGGCACGCTCGGCGCTGCTCGCGCCGGCGGCAATGAGGTGTCAGCCAGTACACGGCACCTGTCCATGACGGCGTCGATCAGCGACACGGTCGCAGCACCCGGTGGACGGCTGGCGATTACCGTCAACGTCACGCCCAAGCCCGGCATGCATCTGTATGCGCCCGGCAAGCACGATTACCAGGTCGTGCAGCTCACGCTGGATCCACAGCCGTGGCTGCGGCCCCAGACCACCGTCTACCCGGCATCAGAGATTTATCACTTCAAGCCGCTAGACGAACGGGTTGAAGTGTTCATGAAGCCCTTCCGCGTGCGACGCGACGTGACGCTGCTGGCGACCCAAGAAGCACAGAAGCTGCTGGGCGCCGTGAGCACGGTGACCATCACCGGGGCGCTCGAATATCAGGCGTGCGACGACAAGGTCTGTTACAACCCGACCCGCGTGCCGATCAGCTTTGTGGTGTCGGTGAAGGGACTGGATCGGCGGCCACTAGGCTGACCGGTCCGAACTGGCGATCGAGCATCGTGGCGAGATCCTGCATCGACGTGTATTCCACGGTGGTGCAGGACTCGTCACAATTACCGACGATCAGGCGCGAGATGGCGCCGCGCCGTGCGGCGTTGTAGAGCAAGAACACTCGTTGCCCGGTCGCACGCGCCCGGCCGAGAACGTAACCCACTTCGAACCCGACCCCGTAGCTCGACCCGGACGCTTCCGCCACCAGCACATCGCAGGACGTTAACCATTCCAAATCGCGCCGATAGACGTCTGCTTCAGTCAGCGCTGACTCAGCCGTCTCGACGTCGTCCGCCAGCAAATGGGTGGTGAGCACCTCGTGGCCGTGATGCTGCAGTCGTTCACAGATGACGCGGCCGGCCGCAGTGCCGGCGCGGTCGCCGCGAACGGTACACGCCAGGTAGATTCGCATGGGAGCCCAGCATAACCAATGCAATGGCACACGGATCGCCCCGATGGGCAAGGACTCGATGGGAAAGACCTGCCGGTCTCCTCAGCCGCGCTTGCTCCGTCTGGCCGCCGCCCACTCTGCCAGCAACTTGGCCAAATCGAGATAGTCGATCGGCTTGGTCAGGTGCACGTCGAACCCAGCCTGACCTGAGCGGCGACGGTCGTCGTCCTGACCCCAGCCCGTGACCGCGACCAGCATGACGCGATCGCCCTGCTGCGCGCGAATCAAGCGGGCGACCTCATAGCCGTCGATATGGGGCAAGCCGATGTCGAGCAGCACGACGTCGGGCTGCAGCCTGGCCGCCACCGCCACCGCTTGCAACCCGTCGTAGGCGATGTCGACTTCGTGGCCGCCCAGCCGCAACAGCAAGGCCATGCTGTCGACCGCATCGCGGTTGTCGTCCACGACCAGAATCTGCAGAGAAGCCGACGCCACCAGCGGCACGACGGACTGCCCGAGCGGCGGCGTGGGCAGGTCGGTCAGCATTGGCAGGCGCACCACAAACTCAGTCCCTTCGCCCGCTCCCTCACTGCGGGCGCCGACGCTGCCGCCGTGCAGTTCGACCAGCTGCTTGACCAGGGTCAGGCCAAGGCCCAAGCCACCGCGCGAACGCTCCAGCGAGGTGTCGAGTTGCGCGAACATCTCGAAGATGCGCGACAGGTGCTCGGTGGCGATGCCGACGCCGTTGTCGCGGACCTTGATGACCACCTCGTCGCCGTCGGGCACGACGGTCAGGCGAATCCGGCCGCCGGGCGCGCTGAACTTGCCGGCGTTGTTGAGCAAGTTGAGTAACACCTGAAGCAACCGGGTCGGGTCGGCGTTCACATGGATCGGCGTGGCCGGCAAGGTGACCGACAGCTCGTGATCGGCGTTCGCGTAATACGGTCGCACGGTTTCGACAGCCTGGCCCACGACCGTCGCCAAATCCAGCCGCTCGCAGCGCAGTTCGATCTTGCCGCGGTTGATGCGGATCACGTCGAGCAGGTCGTCGACGAGCCGCACGAGATGCGCGATCTGCCGTTCCATCATTTCGAACATCGGCAGTGCGGTCTCGAGGTCGCAATCGGTCAGGCGCAGCACCTGCACCGCGCTGCGGATCGGCGCCAGCGGGTTGCGCAGTTCATGCGCCAACATCGCGAGAAACTCGTTCTTGCGCCGGTCGGCGTCTTGCAAATCGGCTTCTGCCTGTTTGCGCACGGTGATGTCGCGCGAAGAGCCGGCGACCAGATCCACCCGGCCGTGATCACCGACGACCGGCCGCAGAGTGTATTCGTAATGTCCGACGACGCCGGTGGGGCTGGTGTAGGGCGCCTCGTCGCTGATGGCCTGGCAGGTCTCGAACACCTCTCGAATCTGGCCCTGCAGCCTGGCGGCCAGCGCGTCTGGATACTTCAGGTCGAAGAAGTTCTTGCCGACCACCTCGTCGAGCGTCATGCCCCACAGGTCGAGCAAGGCGTTGTTGACGTACACAAATCGGCCGGCGCGGTCGAAGGTGTAGCCGAGCTCGGTCATCGCCGAGAGCGTCGTGTCGAACACGTGCGCGCGTTGCTCAGCGTCCTGGCCCGCCTCGCGCAACGCCTCCTCGGCGAGTTTGCGCTCGGTGATATCCACGCCGTGCGCAAAGACACCGTTGATCGCACCGTCAGCGCCGCGCAGCGGCTGGTAGACCAGATCGAGCCAGCGTGTTTGCGCCGGCGCGGCGGCCTGCCGTTGCAGCAGGACCGGCACGCTGCTGCCTATCCATGGTTCGCCGGTCGAATAGACACGCTCGACCAACTCGAAAAATCCCTGGCCCTCGACCTCGGGAAAGGCCTGGCGGACCGGCAGGCCGATCAGCTCGCGATGTCCGACCAGCCGGCGGTAGGCATCGTTGGCCACCTCGATGATGAAAGTCGGGCCGCGAAACACCGTCATGAAGGACGGCGTCAGCTCGATGATCTCGTCGAGCTGGGCGCGCGCAGCGGCGAGCGCTTCCTCCGATTGTTTGCGTACCGTGATGTCGGTAAACAAGACCGCGACCTTACGGCTGCCGGGTCCACCAAGCCGAGAGGCGTAGAGGTCGAACCATCGCCCATCGAGTATCGCGGCCTTCTGTACGAAGCGAATCGGCTCGCCGGTGAGGGCGACCTTGCCGTAGATCTCGAACCAGTGCTCCTCGTGGTTCGGTGCCAGCTCGCGCATCCGGATGCCGACGGCGCTCGGCCACCCGGTCATCTTGATGAAGGCGGCGTTGACTTCCAGAAAGCGATAATCGGTGGGCGTGCCCTCATTGTCGAAGAGCATCTCGATGACGCAATACGCCTGGTCCATCGCATCGAGCAGCGTGCGGTAGTGCGCCTCCGTATCGCGCAGCGCCTCCGAGGTCTCGTGTCCGAGCGGTTGGGGTGTCATTCTTGCGACCTGCGTTGCCGACGTCCTGAAGAGCTGGCGGCCGTCCTGAGCACGCCGTCGAAGCCGGCTGAGCAGTTCGGAAGACTTGGTGAACGCGAGGATACCTCACCACCGCTCGGGCGGCAAACGGGACGCTAACGCGTGTCCGAGACCAAGACCGGCGAACCGCGATACATCGTCGGCAGGATGCGCTTCAGATTCTCGAGTTTCGGCAGGTCGTTGTAGACGATGTACGGGTAGGTGGGATTGCGAACGAGAAAGTCCTGGTGATACTTCTCGGCCGTGTAGAACTTGCGGCCCATCTCGATGGTCGTCGCGATCGGCTTCTTGAACGCGCGCGCCTGATTGAGCTGCGCGATGTAGGCTTTCGCCACGGCCGCCTGTTCGGCGTTGGCCGCGAAGATCGTCGAGCGATATTGCGTGCCGGTGTCGGGACCCTGTCGATTGAGTTGGGTCGGATCGTGGGCAACCGAGAAGAAGACCTGCAGCAACTGCCCATAGGTCACCTGCCGCGGGTCGTACGTGATCTGCACTGACTCAGCGTGACCCGTCGTGCCGTCGTTGGTCTGTTCCTAGGTCGCCGTGCTCTGTGCGCCGCCGGCATAGCGAGACACGGCGTTGCTGACGCCCTTGACGTGCTGAAACACGCCCTGCACACCCCAGAAACATCCGCCGGCGATCACCATCACCTCCGACGGGGCCTGGCTGGCGGGCATGTCGACTGCCGGCACCGGCAGGGCCAGTCCTTCCTGCGCCACCGCAGGCATGGTCTTCATCACGACTGCAGCCAGCAGCAGAGTAGCCGCGAGCACACCGGGCGAACTGACACGAGCGATGATGCTTTTCATTGTCGATCTCCTGCTCCCCGATCCCCGATCCCCAATCCCCGATGGTCGATGCGAACAAGTCGAGGTTGCAGCCGGCGCAGGCGTAGGTGCCGCGGCGTTTCTCGTTCAGCAGTGGGCTGGTGAAGGCCCGTTCGGTGCCTTCGTGACGCAGCACCTGATACTGCGCAGGCGTCAACAGCTTCTTCCATTCGGCGTCGGTGCGCGTGACTTCGAACTGCGGTCGAGCCTGCCCGGCCTTCAGCCGCCACGGCGCCGCAATGGCCAACGCGATACCGGCCACGCCGCTTCCAATCAGGTGTCGTCTGGTGATCCTGTGAGTTGCCCTCTACCTGTGATGTCCAATGGCTCGATTCTATTCCCCACGTCGATCGCAGCGGATGAGCCGGGCGCACAACTGAGCGGCATCGAGGGGGAGTGCCGCGACCGCCGACTCTTCTTGAACGGTGGTCATAATGGGTTCGAGATACTCGAATGGCCCGGCAAACATGCCCTCGTTCACCTTGGCACCAGGGTCATTGCAGCCATGAATGGGGGCGAACCGCGCTACCAGACTGAGTGCGAGGGCAACTGACGTTCATTCGAATCCCTCTCGAAGACAGTAAGATGGCGAGTTCATGCACGACGCCCCAGCTGCTCTAAATCGCTCGCTGTCCGGCCGCTATGTCGTCGGGCGCGAGCTCGGTCGCGGCGGGATGGCGACAGTCTATTCCGCGAGGGATCTCAAACACGATCGTAACGTTGCGATTAAGGTGATGCGGTCCGACCTTGCGGAGTCGGTCGGCCGATCGCGGTTCTTGCGCGAGATCCAGCTGGCCGCCAAGCTCACGCATCCGCACATCCTGCCGTTGTATGACTCCGGCGACGCCGACGGCGCCCTCTACTACGTGATGCCGATCGTTGAAGGGCAGTCCCTGCGCGAGCGCCTGCGTGAGACCCCGCGGCTGCCGATCGACGAAGCGATCCGCTTCGCGAGCGAGGTGGCGCGCGCGCTTGATTTCGCCCACCGCCACGACGTCGTGCACCGGGACATCAAGCCCGAGAACATCATGATTCAGGATGGGCATGTGCTCGTCGCGGATTTCGGGATCGGCAAAGCCATCGGATCGCTTGAGACAGACAACCTCACGGAGACGGGAGTCCTTGGGACGCCGGCGTACATGAGCCCCGAGCAGGTATCGGGTGAGAATGTCGACGGCCGTAGTGACATCTACTCGCTCGGTTGCGTGCTGTACGAGATGCTGGTGGGGGAGCAGCCTTTCACGGGGCCCAACCTGCAGGCAGTGATCACGAAGCGGCTGGCGCAGGATCCGGCCGATGTGACGGCTCTTCGAGACGGTGTTCCCCGTCCCATCGCTCGGGCTTTGCAGCGAGCCCTGTCGCGCACGCCCGCTGACCGCTATGATTCGGCGGCGTTCCTGGTCAAGGCGCTCGATGAAGGCGGCGTCTCGGAGCGATCGGCGGCTCCCAAACTCTCGCTCGCGGTTCTGCCATTCGTAAACCGCAGTGCTGATACCGACAATCAATACTTCAGCGACGGACTATCGGAAGATTTGACTAACGCCCTGAGTGGGTCGGCTCGCTTGCGTGTCGCGTCGAGGACGTCGGCGTTCCGCTTTCGCGGCAGCGACCGCGACATTCGCGACATCGGCGCCCAGTTAAACGTTGCCAACGTCCTGGAAGGCAGCGTGCGGCGATCCGGTACGAAGTTACGCGTCACGGCGCAGCTCGTCGATGTCAGCACCGGCTATCAACTCTGGACCGAGCGCTACGATCGGGAAATGACCGACGTCTTCGAGATTCAGGACGAGATTGTCGCCGCAATTGTCAGCGCGCTCATGCCGACGCTGCTGGGCGAGAAAGTCCCGGTGGTGCCCCGTTCGACAGCCAACCTTGAAGCCTATGAGCTCTATCTCAAGGGACGGCACTACTGGCATCAACGCTCACCGGCCACGTTGCGCATCGCGATCCAGTGCTTTCAGCAGGCGATTGCGCTCGATCAGCGTTACGCGCTGGCGTACTGCGGACTGGCGGACTGCTACGGAATCTTGCGTGTCTACGGCTGGACGCCTGCGTCCGAGAACAAAGGGCTGGCCGAGGCGGCCGTCACGCAGGCGATGGCGCTCGCCCCCGATCTTGCGGAAGCGAATTTCTCGAAGGGCTTCTACACGTTCTACTTCGAACGACGCTGGCGGGACGCTGGCCCTCACTTCCGGAGGGCAAGCGAACTCAATCCGCGCTCGTCTCTCATTCAGCTCTACACCGGGTTGTTCCATTCGATCGAGGGGGATGTCGTCGAGATGCGCCGCCGAATGGAGGCCAGCACGGCTCTCGACCCGCTGTCACCGTTCAGCCAGGCACTGTCATCCTCCGGCTACTACATCCTTGGCGACTTCGATGAAGCCGAACGGCTTTCGGCCCGCGGCCTTGAGCTGCAGAGCGATTACCTGCTGGCCTTCTGGACGCACGGACTCGCGTTGGTCGGACAGGGCCGCTTTGCCGAGGGAATCGCTGACC
Source organism: Acidobacteriota bacterium (assembly GCA_031364805.1). Lineage (GTDB taxonomy): Bacteria > Acidobacteriota > Vicinamibacteria > Vicinamibacterales > UBA2999 > 12-FULL-67-14b. The sequence goes on along the minus strand of JANLWW010000051.1, from coordinate 17,558 downwards.
TGGAGCGGGCCACCAGCGTGTCACGCGCACCGATTTTCATCTGCATGCTCGGATTTGGCCTCGGTCGCGCCGGGCGGCACGAGGAGGCGCGGCGGCTGATCGCCGAGCTCGACGATCGCGCCGCGCGTGGGGAATACGTGCCGGCGTTTGCACGGCTAGGGATCTACGTCGGCTTGGGCGATCTCGATAGTGTGCGCCGCGCGCTGACGGCCTGTGTGGCCGACGTCACACCGCCGTTCAGCTTTCGTGTGACCACCGGTGTTGCCCTGGACCAGTATCGAACCGATCCAGAGGTGGCGCGTTTACTGGACGCCTGGTTTCGCGGCGACGATCCGGCAGAGAGCTGATCTCTCTCTCGCCACGGCCACCCGAGCAGTCAGCAGGGGTGCTGTGCCCGGTGATCGAGCGCTGATTCACCGCTTTCGCGTGAGCCGATAGCGGAGCACGCCCTCAGTGGGACTGCTTTTCACAACCCGGCCGCGGCGAAGAATCTCCAGCTCGCCGCGTTCAGACATCTTGACCGCGCAATCTCGGACGATGGGCAGAAGCGGTCGCCACGTTGTCCCGCCAACGATCCGCGCGATGTCACTGGGGCAAATTGAACGACCCGGCTGGCGGCTCAATAGCAATGCTCGAACAGCGGCTTCGACGCGTCGTGTCGTCGCAGCCGGTTTCGGCGGAAGCCACCAGGCGTGACCGCGTTCGCCGAGAGCGAACTTCGCGTCGTTCACGCGGCGGCGACTCCTTCGGATCTCGAGCTGGCTCTTCGCATCTCGCACGGCGCGGCGAGCGGCCATCAGCTCGTTGACCAGTTCCTGGCGAAAGGTGTCAGGAATTTTGGGATCGGAGGTCCGCCAGCGTCGGCCGTCAACGATGATGAAAGCGGTCTTCGGCGGATGGCCCGATGGTGATTGTTTCGATTTGGGCATTCGGGAGCGAGGGTGATGCTGGTCCGTTCTACTTGCCCGTCGATTCGACGAAGGCCTGCGCGACCTTTACCGCAACAGAGTATGTGTCCGCGTACGAGATATTGGTGGTCACCGAGACAACGATGCCGTGTTCGGGAAAGGTCAGCAACGACGATACCATTCCACCAAGCGATTCGCCGTCGTGACCGACCACCGGCGTGGGTTTGCCCGATAGCGTAGCGGTCTCGAGGTCCCACCCAAGTCCGTAGCCGGTCTGTTGACCCGACGCCAGCTGCTGCGATGCCTGCAGAAGCTGCACCGTAGCGGGTTGCAGCAGCTTGCCGCTGTTGATCCCCATCGCAAAACGCACCAGGTCCGATGGTGTAGACAGAAACACGCTCGCGCCCGCGTAGCAGGAATACTCGAGCGGGCGCATCGGATCCGGACCGTAGCGAGGATCCGCTGCGAACCTCGGGAAGTAGAAACTCGTGACCTCGGGGATCGGCACCGTCCCGGCGTCGGCCCTCGTGTCGTTCATGCCCAGCGGCTCGAACACCTGTGTCCGCATGAAGGTGAGAAAAGGCTCGTTCGCCGCCTTTTCCACGGCCGCGCTCACCAGGATCCAGCCGTAGCTCGAATAGCTGTACTCGGTCCCTGGCTCGAATCGCAGATCATCGTCTGCAAAATACTGCAGCGCCTCGACAGGCCGCTCGCATCGCGCCTCGAACAGCGGTCCTTCGTCACCACTGTCGGTCCTGACACCGGCGACATGACCCATCAACTGCCGCAGAGTCACCGGCCACTGTTTGACCGGGAACTCCGGGACGTACACCTGGATCTGCTCGTCAATCTTCAGCCGGTCTCTCTCGAGCAGCAGTCCGACCGCAGCGGAGGTGAGCGCGGTGGAGGCCGTGCCGATTCTGAACCGCGTCGCTGGCGTGACGGCCACTTTGCTCTCGATGTCCGCCCAGCCGAAGCCCTCGGCCCACACGATGTTGCCATCGACACCCACCGCTACCGACACGCCCGGCAGGTTCTGTTCAGCAACGCTCGCACGCAGGATCTCTCGCCCACGGGTCGTCGCCTCGGCCCATTGTTGCGATGGACTCGAACCTGGCACCGAGGTCACGGCCTGCGCATTTGGATGCAAGGGTGGAGTCGCGCTCATGAACACCCAGAGACCGCCAAGTCCCACCAGCAGCAGGCCGATGGCCCCCGCGATTACCGCGAGCCAGGTCTCTGTCCGCGTCTTCAGCATGATCCCGTCACTTCGGCGAGTAGGCCGGATAAGCCTAGGCGCCTCGCCATGGGCCACTCGCGTGCCAGCGGCGGCAGCAGGCGGCGCGAGGTGCGCAGCAGTGTCGTCCAGCGTGCCAGCGCCCGCGCATCGCGCGCGGTCCACTCGAATCCGTAAGCCTGGCGCAGCGCTGGCGGCAGCGATCCGATCGTGATCAGCTGCATCGCGCGGAATGCCGGCCACGCCATGTGCCACCGCGGCGGGTACAGCAACGCTCGCGCGAGCGCCCGGCTGGTGTCGGTCACGACCAGGCTCCCGCCGGCCAGCATCTCGCGCATGTAGATGTCGAGCTGCGCCGAGTCCCGCGGCAGCCATTCCGCTGGCACCCCCAGCAGCGGCTCCATGATCGCCGCCTCTGAGCAGTACTGATCCCGCTCATAAACGGTCAGTGGGCCAACGAGCAGTTCGTAAGTGAGCGGCATCGACTCGAGCAGCGTGGCGTGCACCCACCGCTGCAGGTCTGGATCGTGAGCCGAGTACGCCTCGCCCGTGCCCTCACCAGTGCGGCCACGCACGCGGTCGTGAATCGCATTGATTCCCGCAGCGGCCGTGATCATCTGCTCGGCATCGCCAAACGTGATCGACAGCATCGCGGTCACGGTCGAGCGCAGTCGCCGGAAACTGGAGCGCAGGCTGCCGCGGAACGAACTGTGATGGTGCACGCCGGCGGCCACGGCGGGATGCGCCAGCTGCAACAGGATTGCTCGGCCCCATCCGGCCACCACGATCACCTCGCGGTTGATTTTCCAGGTGACGCTGTCGGGCCCGGCGCGTAAATGGTCCGCTCGGAGCAGGCGGGCGCGTACCGCGACGCGATGGCGTTGGAGGGAATCTGTTGCCGGAGTCATTTGCGCAGCTCGAACACTGCGCATACTTTACAATGCAAAGAGCTTTTTGTAAAGTCGGTAAGAGACGGGCGTCGACGCTACGGACGGGGTGACGCCCAAGGGCGCCACCCCGTGATTGCTACTTCACCGAGTACTTGGTGAAGGCGCCGCCGGCCTGGCGGATTGAGTTCGGCCCTTCCGCCGCATAGACGTTGCCGTCGGCATCAACCGCCACGCCTTCTCCCGCCGTGCCTTGATAAACGCGATCCTCGCGCTCGAAGGGGCCAATGAACCCGGTGACGCGGTCCTCGTCGATGTGGCCGATACGAACACCGTTCCGCCAGCCCACGTGGTTCATCGGACTCGACTCCGAGTCGATTGCATACATGGTGTCGCCCTTGATGAACATGCCGCTGATGCGGCCGTACGAATAACGCGACTCGAGGTACTTGCCCTCCTGGTCGAAAATCTCCAGCCGGTGGTTGCCCCGATCGGCGACCCACAAGCGACCCTTCGCGTCGAAGACCATTGCGTGTGGGGTGCGGAACTCCCCGTGGAGTACACCGAGCTTGCCCCACGACTTGATGAACTTGCCGTCGCGGGTGAACTTGCTGATGCGCGCCGTGGCGCCGCGCTTCAGGCCCTCGGCGAGCGCCGCGGGGGTGGTCATGCCCTGGCCATCGTGGCCGTCCGACACGTAGATGCTGCCATCGGGCCCCGTCACCACGTCGTTGGGCTGATTGAACTGGCCGTCGGCGTTGCCCGGCTTGCCGGCCATACCGAGGCTCAGCAGCTTCTCGCCCTTGGGGCTGAACTTGTGCACCTGGTGGCCCTTGGTGCCTTCCTTGTTGCCGGCGAAGTCGGCAATCCACACGTTGCCGTCCCGGTCCAGGTGAATGCCGTGCGGCGTGACCATGACGCCCTTACCGATGTTGGCGAGCACCTTGCCCGTGTGCCGATCGAACTTGAACACCGGATCGACCGGGTTATTGTCACAATCGACCGGCCCGCCGCCCGCGGTACCAGCGCCGCAGCGTTCGTAGGCCCACACGTGGCCATCCTTCGGATCGATGTCGATACCGGCCGACGTTCCCCACGTCCGGCCGGCCGGAAGCTCGCCCCAGTTCTGGGTGACCTTCGGCGCGGGGTTCGGCAACCCTTCACCGGTAATGACGTTGCCGACGGCCACTCGCGCGGCCGGCTTGGCCTGGGCATGCGCGTTGGTATCGGTGTCCCACGTCGCCAGGAAGAGGGCGGCGCCGACGCCGAGGGCAGATACAAGAATTCTTGCTAGTGACGCTCTTGCTAGTGACATGGCAGCTCCTTAGGTTCGGAGCGATAGTAGAGCCGCGACGCACCGTCTGCAAGTGGCTTACTGCTTGATGCGGTCGCCGAGATCCTTTACGGCTTCGCCGACCTTACGCTTGGCGGTGCCGAAGCCTTCCTGCACCTCGCCCGACGCCTGATCGGCCACGCCCTCGTCGTGCAGGTTCTGGTCGCCGGTGGCGTCACCGATTCCCTGCTTTACTTTGCCCTTGACCTGATCGAGCTTGCCCTTGATTTCGTCGTTGTTCGGCATGGCGACTCCCAAAAGGTGAAAACGTGGAACGGTTTTGTCCGCTTCACCCTGCGTGAAGCGGTGCCGCTATTTCAAAAGCAAGAGCTGCGCCAAAGTGGCGATAAATATTGAAGGGGACCTGGCGGGGTACGAGCACGGAAGGGCTGGAATCTCTTCCAGCCCTTTCCGATCAGTTGCTAGAACTCGACTACGGGCACTTCGCCGCGACCATGGCGATGGCCGAGAGCGTCATGTAGTGATCGGCAGCGGGCGGCTTCGGCTTGGCGCTTTCCGCTTCTTTGGCGGGAACGTTCAGTCCGGTGATGTCGATTTTGTGACCGACGTGCGGCGCCAGGTTGGCCTTCGACGACACGATGCCGATCGTCTTCGGACCTTTTTCCGCTGTACTCGTGACGACGAATGTGCCGTCGGTGGCGCCCTTCGCCAGGCACCCGGTCATGGTGTGTTCCTTCGGTGCGGGCTTATCCTGCGCCTGCACGCCCACCGACAATGCCAGGGCGGCCGCCGCGGCCGCGCCGTATATCATCAAGCTCTTCATGTTGCCTCCTGAACGAGTTAATTCTCAGGTGACAAGATAGGTCGGTTTGCCCTCTGCGCACAACCAGAGGGGAGGGATGAGGACTTGACTGACTCCAAAGACCCTCAGAAGCCGAACACTCCTGAACCGCCCGCCGGCACCAGCACCGATCAATCAGCGGCTGGTGACAATCGTCGTGCTGGCGATCCGGATGGGAACAAGAAGGCGGGGGACATGAAAACTCCCGGCGTCAAGGATGACGAGGCCGGGAGTGACCAGCGGTAGATGAGCCGGCGGGATTACCCGCGCATTGCGCGTTCGTGCACCAGCTGGAGCGCTTGCCAGCCGGCGGAGATGGCGCCCTCCTGCCAGTCGGGCTCCGAGTGCGGTGTCACCGCCGCCGACCCGATCAGGATGCGGTTGTCAACCTTCGACAGCTGCTGGCGTCGCGCTTCGTTGCGGCCGGTGGCGTAGCCGCCCATGTTGTATTTCACTTTCTTCCACCACACCGCGTAGGCGCTTTCGAACTCGGCGCGCACCTGTGGGTGCACCTTGCTCGCGTGCGTCAACACGTGCTCAATTCGCGCGGCCACCGGCTGATCCAGCAGGGTGCCGACCGGGCCATTCGCATACAGGCCAAGCAGCACGCCCTTCTTGGTGAAGTAATCGTTCGACGGGTACGAGAACTCGCCGAGGGGCAAGTTCGAATACAGGTGTCCGCCGAAGATGCCCTCGTCTTCTTCCCAGAAGCGGCGCTTCATGGCAAGGCCAACCTTGGCGCTGTTGCTATAAGGGACCGCCTTGATTGCTTCCATCATTTCTGGCGACACGTTGATGTCGAGGCCGGCGACCAGGTTCAACGGCATCGAGACGACCACGTAGTCTGCGGAAGCTTCGGCTTGCTTGCCGGTCTTGGTGTCGAGGTATGTGACCTTGACGCCGGTCTCGCTCTGGTGGACGGACTGGACCTCGGCGTTGAACGTAATGCGCTTTGCGCCCATCGCGCGCTGGAAGCCCTTGGCGATCTGGTCCATGCCGCCGACCGGCTGGAACATGGGCGCCGCGGTGGTGCCTTCGAGTGCCGGTACCGACCGCAGGCGATTGCCGAACCCGGCCTGCAGTAGCGCTGCCAGTTGATAAGGGTCACCTTCGCCACGGTTGGCGAACGCCTTGTAGGTGCGGGTGGTTGAATCCAGGTAGCCCTGGCTCAACAGGTAGTTGGTCAGCCGCTTTTGATCTTCGGGGGTCAGCGGCAGATCGAGCTTGCTCTGATCGATCGCCTTGACCAGCAGCTCGTTCACCTGGCCGGCGAGGTCGGCCTTTACCTCGCGCAGCTTGATCTTCTTGTTCGACAACGAGCCGGCGGCGGTGCCTTCGTAATAGAAATACGAGGCGTCGGATTCATTGAGGAAGACCTGCAGGGGGACGTTGAGTTCCTTGCAGTAGTCCAGCACGGCGTGATGCGAGTGGGGAATCCGCCACGGGCCAACGTTGATGTACTGGCCGTCGTCAAACGCACAGACCTGTCGATCGCCCCCCGGTTCGGTGTGTTCTGATCCCTTGCGCACCGTCCACTGCAGTCCACCGGCGCGCTCACGCGCCTCCAGCACCTGGTAGTCGTAACCGAGCTTGCCGAGCTCGTAACCGGTGACCAGGCCCGACAACCCGCCGCCGAGGATCAGGACCCTGGCCTTGGCCGGCTTGCCGCTCAGTTCGGGACGCTGTCCCGCGGAACCCGCCATCAGCTCCCACGACGTCATGGTGCTCATGACCAGCGAGGAGCCGCCGATCATGCCGAGTTGTTCGAGAAACCCTCGCCGCGTCAGGGCCGCAGGGCCAGCCGAACGTTGCCTGTACATGCGTTGAGGGTACAACAGAAGGCGTGGACCCTCGAGACTGTTAACAGCCTGTTAAGACGCGGGCGACCATCAACGGCCATTGGGCAGAGTGTAGTGACGCTCGCGGTAGGTTTGATATGCCGTCTGAAATGCCGCTGCGGTGGTGTCTGCCAGGTCGCGCAGCGCCGGCGAATTGCCATCGGCGGTAGAGAACGCATCGCTGTGGCGATCGCTGCGCTCGTAGAAATGCTGGCTTCGGTGCAGCCCCAATACGACTAGTGCCTGGTCGGTGAGCATGCCGATGCTGCGGTTGTGATTCACGAACGCGCGACCACCCTCGTCTGGCAGGCCGAGTAAGTCCTGTCCGAAGAATGGCGCGTCGAAGCTGACGCCGGCCAGCGAGAGCAGGGTCGGCGCCAGGTCCACCTGTGACACCAGCCGGTCAATGACGACGCCGCGATATTTCGGATCCGGCGTGACGAAGATCGCCGGAATGCGATAACTGGTGACCGGAATTTCCTCCGCGCCGTACACTCGCGCGCCGTGATCGCCGACGATCAACACGACCGTGTGATCGAGCAAGCCCTCCTGTTTGGCCTGGGCCAGGTAATGGCCCAGGGCCCAGTCCGCATAGAGCATCGCCCCTCGTCGCCGCGACTTGCTTGCCGGCCAACTGACGCGGCCTGGCGGCACATCGAAGGGCTTGTGATTAGAACCGGTAATTGTCGCAGAAAACCATCGACGGCCATTCGCGCGCGCCTGCTTCTGGCGGACAATCATCTCGTCGAAGACGAACTCGTCGGCCACTCCCCACACCGTGCGGAACACATCGTCCGGATACTGGTTCTGCTCGACGAATGTTTCAAATCCGTTGGCGGTCATGAACGGTTTGACGTTATCGAACAGCCCATAGCCCCCAGTGAAGAATGTCGTCTGGTAACCCTGGCCAGCGAGCACGCGCGCGATCGAGGCTACGTTCTCCGAACGGTCGCGCTTGACGACGGCGTCGCCGGGCAACGGCAGGAACGAACAGAGGATGCCCTCCATGCCGCGGACCGTGCGATTGCCATTGGCGATCAGGCTGGTGAGAGCGAGCCCCTCGTGGCTCCAGCGATCGAGCTCCGGCGTGACCGGATCATCCGTGGCGCCACCGAAGCGTGCGGAGAAGTTACTCCCGAGGCTCTCTGCCATGATGATCACGACGTCGAGCGGCGGGCCCGATGTGCGGCCGCGTGGGGAGAAGTGCCGTACGAGACCGTGCTCTGAATCAGCCTGCCCGATCAGCAGGGAGACGCGCGCTTGAGCTTCCGCGGCCGGGACCATTGAGTAGTAAGCCTCGTAGTCGAGGTGCGACGTCAGGTAGGCACGAATGAGCTGCGCCCAGCCGTTCAGCGCCAGTTCCCCCGCCACCCGGGTCTGGCCGACGGCGCTGGGCGCGATGCTCCAGGCCAGCCACAGTCCGGCAGCCAGGGCCAGCGTGACAGCCCCGCCGGCCAGGCGGTCGCGCCGGCTCCACTCGCCGGCGATCGCAGGGACACGCCGAGAGACGATCCACGTGAACGCCGCAGCCAGCACCGTCGCGAGGGCCACGAACAAGGGCACGTTGTAGCTGGCGAAGATGTTGCCGAAGACTTCATCCGGATACATCAGGTAGTCGAGCGCCAGGTGGTTGTAGCGGGCTGAGTACTCCTCGAAGAAGAAGAACTCCACGAACACGTTGAAGATCAACAGGAAGAACGCTGTGGCCAGCACGCCGAACCGAACCCAAGGCCGGCTCAACCACCGCAGGCGGAACACTGAAACCATCAGGACCAGTGGGAGCAGCGCGGTCAACGCCGCCAGGGCGTCGAAGACTACGCCCGTGGCAAGGATGGCCGCAAATTGTCCGGCACCGGTGATGTCGTCGCCGAAGGCCGCCGCAAGCGTCACGCGAAGCACCGACCACAGCACCAACTGGACAACGATGAGGCTTGTGACGCCCCTCCAGCGCTGTGCATATCGTCGAAGAAACATCCCGTTCGAGTTTATACCCTCCCCCCAATGACCAGACCATGGCATTGGGTTAGCATCAGGAAGCGTTGACCAATGAAAACCAGCCTGGCCGGTAGCCGGGCTCTGATCTTGCAGGCCAAACCGTCATGAAGGCGACCACACTGCTCCTCATCGCAGGTACCTTGATCGCGGCCCTCCCGACCGCCGCACAAGCGCAGCCCGAGTACATCAAAGATAACGCGGTGAAGTTGGCTCGCAAGGTTGGTGTCCATTTCAACACCAGCATTCGGGAACCGATTGACGATGACGTCACCAAGGGCACCACGTTCGGTGCCTCGATCGGACTGAGCCCGGGCCGGACCAATGGCTGGCGCTACCCATTTGGATTCACGATGTTCGGCGAGAACCTGCTCAGCCCGAACGGCCAGGAGTTCGCCGAGCTGCGGTCGCGCGCCATTTTGGCAGGCATCGGCTACGGCTGGCACTTCGGCAAGCTCAGCACTGGAGCCTCGCTCCAGACCGGTTATTCCTTCAACCGGACCCGCCTGCAAGGCGACCTGCTGAGCGCGTTCAGCGTGCCGAGCGGGGCCGTGTCGGTGCACGCCGGCAATGCGTTGTTGCTCCGGCCGCAGGTCAAAGCCGAGTACTTCATTACGCCCAAGTTCACGTTTCGGATATCGGCCGACTACATGCTGACCCGACCCGAGATCACGGTGACCACCCTAGCGGGAACGATCGATGATCGTTGGGACGCGAGCAACGCCCACGCGAATATCGGCTTCGGGTTCTATCCGTTTCGCAAGTAGCAGTCAGTGACGATCGTCCCGTGAGCGCAGAACAAAGACTGCCTCTCAGGTGAGTTATCGCTGTCACTGACGCCTGATGAACAGATGTGGAAAGAAACAGGCGCATTTCCCTTACTTAACAAACCGTGCGGTGGTGCTCATCTTGCATCATCCTCGGAGCAACACTCCTGAACGCACAAGCGCCGTAACCCACTGCTCCTGATTGTCTTTCCGTTTCCATTTTGAGGTAATTTCGAATGCCACGCTCGCTTCGTCTGTCCGTCTCAGCTCTAATCGCTCTGATCCTTCTGATGCCCGTCGCCGCGAACGCGGCTACTGTCATCATCTTTGGCACCACGTCTCCGTCCGATGCGACGGCCACGGCCAACATCACCTGTTGCGGTAGCAACACGCTGAACTTCTCGCTGACCAACACGTCACCTTTCGATGCCCGCATTACGGCGGTCGGCTTCGATTTGGTGACGGGAGACTTAAGCGGAAGCAACAGCTCTGGTCTCGACGGGTTTACCGGCACCAGTTCCAGCGCCGACTTCACGTTCGGCGACGGCAGCCTTGGCAACGTGCCGATGTTTAGCACCGCAGTCCTCGATTTCGGCTCGTCCGTGGGAAACAGCGGCAACTTCACTGGTGGCAGTCCGAACAACGGGATCGATCAACTGCAGACCGTCAACTTCAGCGTGACCGGGCCGTTTGGCGGGCTGACCGAAGCCCAGATCGCCTCGGCTCTCTTCGTTCGGTTCCAACGCGTGGGCGAGAGCGGACAGGGCAGCGACGTGGGCCGCGGGCTCAACACCACGGCGGTTCCAGAACCAGCCTCGATGCTCTTGTTCGGCACTGGCCTGGCAGTACTGGCGCGCCGGAAACTGCGTCGCCGCTCGGCAGGCGAAGCGTTAGCCGGCGCAAGCGCGACGTCCTAGATTCGCGCAGTTGATGACCGGGAGGCCTCGGCCTCCCGGTCGCCTACTTTGTCGCGCTTGGGCCGAGGACCACGTAGGTCGGCAGGCCCACGGCATTAAATCTCGACATCAAGGACTTCGCGGGCTCCGCATCGGGATCCTCGGCCTGCACCTTGATTTTCACGTAGCCTTCCAGCGCCGCCTTCACCTCGGCATTGTCGAACGTCGTCTTGTCCATGGTCAGGCAGTTCTTGCACCACGTCGCCCAGAAGTCGAGCAACACCGGTTTCTGCTCGCGTTCGGCCTGTGCGAGGCCGTCGGCCATCGAGTCGGTCCATCCAGCCGCGAGTTTCTCCTGCACACTGCCGGACACCGCCCCTGCATCGACATTGCGATTGTCGAAGATGCCGTACGCCAGGTAGCCGTAATACACCGCGGTGCCGAGAATGACGACGCCCATCACCTGCTTGACGCGCACCATCCACGCACCAGGCTTCGGCAGCGCCGAAATGCCGGCGCCGGCCAGGGGCCAGGGCAGCGCCATGCCGACGCCCAGGAAGAACGGCAGCGACAGCGCGAGCGTTGAACCGCCTGCATACATGCTGCTCGAGAAGAGCACGACTTGAATGACGACCGGTGCGACACAGGCGCCCGCCAGCAGCGCCGCGATCGCGCCCATTGTGAACGCGAGCCCGAAGGTACCGCGCCCTCCGCTGGTGCCGGCTTGCCCCGACCATTTCGAGAAGTCGATCGGGATCACGTCGAACATGCCGAGTGCGAGCACGACAAAGACAATGGCGATGCCGAGGTTGAACCAGGGCGACGCGTTGATGGTGCCGAAGGTCCCGGCGGTCAGGATCACGACCAGGCCCAATACGCCGTACACCAACGCCATGGCGCCGCCGTAGGTGGACCCGAGCAGAAAGCCGCGCTGGCGGCTTTGCGCCGAAGCGCCGGCGCCGATAATCGCGAGGTTGATGGGAATCATCGGCAGCACGCAGGGCGTCAGGTTGAGCGCCAGCCCACCGAGCAGGACGATCAGGAGAATGGCGATTGGCCCGCGGCCGTCGAACAGTCCCGCCGATGCGACGCCGCTTTCGGCATCGCGGACGAATTGCAAGAAATCGTCGCGGCCCAGGTAGCCGCCGGTGGTGCCGCGAACCGAGAAGCGATCGAGAGCGGCCATCGTGTCGGTCGGCGTTGCGGACCGGGTCACCGGCGCCGCGACCGGGAACTCGGCAACGGTGCCTGCGTTTGGTGCGACTTCGCGGTTCGCTGAGACGATCTTGAAGACGTCAGGATCGAGGGCGTTCACCGGTGTTCCTGGTGCCACCACGCGAACTCGCCACTCGAACTGCGCGTTCGCTGGCGCATAGCAGACCTTGTCGTCGCAGGCCTGGTAGCGCAACCGACCGGGAATCACGAACTCGCTTGGCACGACGCCCGCGCCAACGGTCAAGCGGGCCGCGGCCACAAACTCGTGACCAAACACCACGAGCGGTTCTGGCAGTCCTTCCTGCTTCAGCTCCGATGCGGTGGGATACATCAGCGCGTCCACTGTGAACCCGGCAGGCGGCGTGAGCGACAGCGCGGTGGGAATAAAGGAAGGATCGCTCGGCTGATCCGACTGCACGTGCAGTGCCGGTGGCAGGGTCACCGTCAAGGCGACGCGAATGGTCTCGCCGGCTCGGACGCCGTCAGCCTCGACCGCGGGCCTCACTTCCGCCCGCGGGCGGCTCTGGCCTGACGCGGGCGCCGGGGCTGCCAGTGCCAGTGCAACCGCACAGGCGGTAACTACCCAACCGTTCATCGACTTGGCCATTCGGTATGATCCTGACACATTGGCCCGGCGCTTGTCCGCTGGCCTTGGCTCGTTAGACGCCGCGGAAGGCGCCGCGTTTCCAGCCTTTCCGGTGGCTCTCAAAGGGACTCGACCGGCGACCGCCGGTCTAGCCCGCCCCGAAATGACGATCGACGAGCGTGACGAGATCCTGCATCGACGTGTACTCCACGGTGGTGCAAGCCTCGTCACAATTGCCGACGATCAGGCGTGAGATGGCGCTACGCCGCCCAGCGCTGTAAAGAAGGAACACCCGCTGCCTGGTCGTGCGGGCCCGACCGAGCACGTAGCCAACTTCAAAGCCGACGCCGTAGCTCGACCCTGAAGCTTCAGCCACCAGTACGTCGCACGACGACAACCACTCCAGGTCGCGCCGATAGACAGCCTCTTCAGTCAGCGCAGACTCGGCGCTCTCGACATCGTCCGCGAGCAGATGTGTCGTGACCACCTCGTGGCCGTGTTGTTGCAACCGATCGCAAATGACCCGACCGGCGGCGGTGCCGGCACGGTCACCCCGCACCGTGCAGGCGAGATAGATACGCATAGGTCACCAGCATATCAACCTGGTGCCTGCAGGTTTCGGGTGGAATAAGTCCGCTCTGGCGGGACATTGGGCTGGTAAGGCGACAGTTTCGTCGCAGGCAAACACTCGTTTCAGGAGAGCACATGAAGAACTTGATGACACCCGCGCTGACCATTCTTTCCATTGCGGCGATGAGCCACGTGGGCATCGCGCAGGACAAGATGGCCAAGCCGATGGGCAAGGAAAAAACTTACACAGGTTGTATCGCGGCCGGCGACGTAGCTGGCACCTTCACCCTGACCCATGCTACCGCCGAGATGGCCATGGGCCACGACGCGATGAAGAACGACGCCATGAAGAAGGACACGATGGGCAAGGACACGATGGGCAAGGACGCGATGGGCAAGGACGCGATGGCCCACTCGATGCCCATCGCCAGCAAGTCGATCGACCTGGCCAAGCACGTCGGTCACAAGGTGTCGGTCACCGGTCCCGACAACGGAATGGGAATGGCCATGGGCAAGGGCGACACGATGGGCAAAGACACGATGGGCAAAGGCATGGCGGCCTGGTCCGTGACGTCGATCAAGATGATCGCCGCTACCTGCGGGATGTAACACTCCGAGTTGCCGGCCTTCCCGCCCTCAGGGTGGCCGGCAGCACCACGGCCGCTGCATCCAGCGGATAATGGTCACATGCAGAGCCAACGTTTTCTGATCACCGGCGGCAGCCAGGGCATTGGCGCCGCCATCGTTACGCAGGCCCGCGCGGCCGGTCACCAGGTGGCGTTTACGGGCCGCAACGAGACGCAGATTGCTGCGCTCGGCGCCTCCACTGGCGCCCACGGCATCAGGGCTGATGTCGCGACCGACGCCGACAACGCCCGCACCGTAGAGACGTGCGTCAGCGTGATGGGTGGCATCGACGTGCTGATCAACAACGCCGGCACCGGCTACTCGGCCGAGATCGGTACGCTCGACATCGACAAGATGCGCCAACTGTTTGGCATCAACGTGTTCGGCATGGCGGATCTGACCAACCGCGTGGTGCCGCTGATGAAGGCGCAAGCTGGCGGCGACATCGTGACGATCGCCTCGACATCGGGCATGAAAGGGGCGAAGGGCGCCACCGCATACGCGGGCAGCAAGTGGGCCGTGCGCGGCATGAGCCAGTGCTGGCAGGCGGAGTTGCGGCCCCACGGCATTCGCGTCGTCTGCATCTGCCCGTCCGAAGTGCAGACCAACTGGATGGGGCGCACCGGGAGGAACAACCCCAACAAGCTTTACGCCGACGATATTGCCGCGACGGTCATGGCGGGACTCAACCTGCCGCGACGAGTACTGTGGCCGGAAGTGGCGGTGTTTGCGAACAACCCCTGGAAAGAAGACTAGGGCCGCGAGGCTATGCCAGGAAGGCGCGGAACCGTTCGAGTTCCGCGTCGAGCTCGCGCTTGAAGGTCCGCTCTCTCGGCAGCCGTCCGGCCACGTATCCCAACGTCGCGTCCATTTGCCCACTGCGCACCGAGACGTTCGCCCACCCGGCCACGCGATCGCGCCACAGCAGGGGCAACGCGTAGTAGCCGAGTTTCCGCTTGGGCTCAGGGGTATACGCCTCGAAACGGTAGGCCCAGTCCCACAACAACTCGAAGCGCCTGCGGTCCCACACGACGGGGTCAAACGGCGCCAGCAGCCGAACGGCGTCGGGCGCCTCGCCGTCGGACAGCGGCTCGCCGGCCGGCCAGTACCATGCCTGGCCATCCACATGGGCTTGCGCCAGGCGCTGCCGGGCGCGGACCAGCGCGCTTGCGAGCTCGGCGCGCCAGTGCGGAACCGCATAGCGCAGCCGGGCGATCACAAACGACAGGCTCGCGGCAGGAACCGGGGCGTACTTGCCAACCACCACGTCCACCAGGGCATCGACGCGGGCCCGGCGCGCCGCCGTACCGATCGCCTCGTCGCCAGGCTCCCTCGCGGCGTACAGGCGAATGCCGGCATCGCGACCGGCCACCCGCAGCAAGCCCTTGTAGTGCATGGCCTCGAGCATGTGCGTGGTCGCGCTCGATGAGCCGCCCCAGTAATTGGTGACGCGGCCGTGCGCGAAGTGCGCATCGACATCGCGGGGGTGCACGGTGCCGTGCTCCCGCACGAAGGCCAGCAGCGCCGCCGCCCGCTTGTTCGCGGAGGTCGGCGACAGGCCCCTGCGCGGGTGCATCAGGCCATGCAGCGTTCGCGTGACGAACCCGTAGTTGATGAAGACATCCTCTTCGATCGGCAGGCGCGCGTAATGCCGCTCGAGATCGCCGGCGCGGTAGTCGTTTACCCGCGGACGCAGGGTAAGGTCCTGCGCCCGGGCCGGCGCCCGGATCGGGTCCGCCTGCACGAATCCCAGCGCCTCGATCGCTCTCGGCAGCGTGGTCGGTGGAAACAGGCTGCGCGTGACGGCAAAGTGCCGCAGGTCACCGAGGGTCGTCATTCCTTTGCGCGCACAGCGACGCGACCGACCACGCGGATCCAGTTGACGGTGTTGTCGGCCGCGCGAACGAACTCGATCGACTGGCCGCGGTCTGGTCCATCTGTGACGACCGCGCGATCCGGGCCGAAGAACGCAACCGGCATCTCCGGCCGTGGCTCGCCGGCGCTCGGTCGCTCCTGGACGAATAGCTTGTCCCCATCGGCGCGTACCACCACGGCATTCGACGGCCGCAGGTAGCGGCCGACATACTGGAGTGGGCCTGGCTGCGCAACCAGCGGTTGCGCCGTTGGCAACGTCTCGACCAGGCCGCGATGGGCAATGCCCTGGTTCGTCTCGAAGCCCACGCCCTGATACGCCTGCAGCGCCGCCCGCTCAACGTCCTGGATCAGCCGCCAGCCATTCTGCGAGTTGGTCAGGATGGCGATGGCGAAATTGCGCTCGGGCGCAAGTTCGAGCAACAGGATGTGGCCGGCGAGCGTGCCGCCATGGGCTGCGACCCGCAACCCGCCAATCGTCCGCAGGTGCCACGCCAGCCCGATGTCATCGTCCGTACCCTGCTTGCGCAGCTGCGCAGTGCGCATTTGCTCGAGCGAGGCCTGGCTCAACACGCGCTCGCCGCTGGCCGTGGTGCCGTCGCCCAGGTGAAACCGGGCATACGCGAGCAGGTCGGTGATGCACAGGCCGATGCCTCCGGCGGTGACACTGGTCGAGGGCGAGAACGGTCGTTGCAGCGTCGGTGGCGCATCGCCGCGATTGGCGTGTCCGGCGGCGAAGCGATTGACGATGAAGTCGCCGGCGGTAGTACCGGCGTGGGCCAGGCCGAGTGGGGCAAACACCAGGTCGCGGACGGCGCGGTTAATCGACGTGCCGGTCACGGCTTCAATCACCCGGCCCGCGACGCTGAAGCCGGCATTGTTGTAGCTCCAGGCTGCCCCAGGAGGAGCGACCTGCATCAAGTCGGTAATCGTCGTGACGAAGTGTCGCAACGTGTCTTCGCCGCGCTCTGGTCCCGAGACCTGGCCCTCCCAGCCGCTGGTGTGCGTCAACAGGTTCCAGACCGTGACCTCGCGGCTGACGGCCGCATCGCGCACCTCGAAGTCGGGCAGGTACTTGCGCACCGGCGCCTGTAGGTCAACCTTGCCTTGTTCGACCAGGCGCATCATCGCCGTCGCTGCGAAGGTCTTCGAGATCGAGGCAATCGGGAAGACGGTGTGGTCGTTGACAGCAAGACCGTCCTCGACGTTGGTGACACCCAGGCCGCGGGTCCGAAGTACGCCGTTGTCGATGATGCCGATGGCGACGCCCGGGACGCGGTGTTCCTGCATCTTCGCTTCGGCCAGCGCCACCAGGGCATCGAAACGCGCGGGGCCGCGGTCTTGAGCAACTGCCGGAGCCGTGAGCATGAGGCCAAGGGCCATGAGGGCGACGGCCGCGCGCGCTGGTGTGGTCATGGGAGTGCGCCGATTGTAGCGGTGGCGCTGCCGCACCACCAAGTGAGGTGATAGACTGGAAATCCCTCTCCCCTGAAAGGCCGACGCCCATTGTCGCCGTTAACCAAGGTCGTGCTTCACCCGTGGAGCGACGGCACCTGTAGCCTGCTAACCGTACCGTTGAATTGGCGTCCGGGCGATCCGTTGCCGGCGGATGTGCCGGATGAGCGCTACGACACGCCCTCGAAGGCAATGAGCGCGCTCGCCGAAGCCGGCCGCGCCCAGGCGCCGACCATGAGCTGGTATCGCGATCCCGACAGGCGCGAGGCTATTTTGCCGGCTGAAACTTCCGAGGGTCGATCTTCGAGTTGATGCGGTAGCGATCGACGGTGGTCTCTTCAACCGTGTCGGCGCCGGTCGCGCGGCGAATGCGGAAAGGGAATTGCTGCCCGCTGACATCGCGGTAATCGCTGAAGTACAACCGGTTCTCGGCAGTCGCGGCGGCAGCCTCGCCACTGCCCACTCCGCCGCCACCGCGCCCGCCACGGCCGCGAGCCGGCGCGGCCTGCCACGACAGCATGACTGGCAAATGCGTGTCCTCGCTGATGAAGAGGCGCGCAACAAAGCCCTCGC
>JANLWW010000034.1:0-9661 GCA_031364805.1 Acidobacteriota bacterium | reverse complement strand
CGCCATTCCCTTCGTCGGCGACTTCATGGTGCGCTTCCTGCGCGGCGGCGACGATGTCACGGGCGCGACGCTGACGCGGTTCTATGGCATCCACGTCGCCATCCTCCCCGCCATCACCACGGTATTGCTCGGGGCGCACCTGCTCTTCATCCAGCGGCAAGGCATGAGCGTGCCGCCGAGCGTGGAGAAGCGCCAGAAGGCCGGCGAGACGATTCCGCAGGAGCCGTTCTTCCCCAACTACGTGCTGCACGATGTGATGTGGTGGTACGTGGCGCTGGCCGTGCTCGCCGCCTTGTCGCTTTTCCTGCCATGGGAGCTGGGCACCAAGGCCGACGCGTTCGCGTCGGTGCCGGCAGGCATCCGGCCTGAGTGGTACTTCCTGGCGATGTTCCAGACCTTGAAGCTGATCCCCAGCCACGTGTTCGGCCTTGAAGGGGAAATGCTGGGCGTGCTCGGTTTCAGTGTCGCCGCCGGGCTCTTGCTGATGGTGCCGTTTCTTGATCGCCATGCGGCCGACGGACGGCCGAACCGCTTGATCACCGCCGCGGCCATTCTCGCGGTGCTCTATCTGATTGTGTTCACCATTTATGGCTACCTCGCTGCGTAACGTCGTCGTTGTCGTCGCGCTCTCGCTGCTGGCGCTGGCCGGACGAGCCGAGGCCCAGCCCGCCCAAGCCTCGGGATGCGAAACCTGCCACAAGGAGCATCCGCTGCCGAAGCTCGCCACGCCAGCCAGGGATTTCGGCGCCACCGACGTGCATCGCGAACGTGGTTTCACGTGCGTGGACTGCCACGGCGGCAACCCGAATGAGACCGACAAGGTCAGGGCCAAGGCGCCGGCGACCGGCTTCAGGGGCAAACCGGCAGGCAAGGCGGTGATTGCCGTCTGCTCGCGCTGCCACAGCGACGCGGCGTTGATGCGGAAGTACGCTCCGAAGCAGCGCATCGACCAGGCCGCCGAGTACGCCACGAGCGTGCACGGACAGCAGCTCGCCAAGGGCGACACCAAGGTGGCTACCTGCATCAGTTGCCATGGCGCTCACGGAGTGCGGTTGGTGAGCGACGCCGCGTCGCCGGTCTATGCCACGAACGTCGCAGAGACTTGCACCAGATGTCATGCCGACGCCGAGCGCATGAATGGGTACCAGCTGCCAGACGGGTCGCCGCTGCCCACCGACCAGCGTGTGAAGTACGAGAAGAGCGTGCACCATGCGGCGATGGTCGGGAAGAACGATCTGTCGGCGCCCACCTGCAACGACTGCCACGGCAACCACGGCGCGGCGCCGCCCGGTGTCGGCGCCGTGGCCAACGTCTGCGGCACGTGCCACAGCGTGTTTGCCACCAAGTTCGCGCTCAGCAGTCACGGCCAGATCTTCGACCGCGGCTGCGTGGAGTGCCACAGTAATCATGAGATCGCCAAGCCGAGCGACGCGATGCTCGGCGCCGACAAGGCCAGCCTGTGCGCCACCTGCCACAGCGAGGGCGA
The DNA here is from genome assembly GCA_031364805.1 of Acidobacteriota bacterium. GTDB lineage: Bacteria > Acidobacteriota > Vicinamibacteria > Vicinamibacterales > UBA2999 > 12-FULL-67-14b. Next base: position 8,175 of record JANLWW010000034.1, on the reverse strand, counting down.
CAATGGCCACGTGGCCGCCACCCGCATGCGCGCGGAGATCGAGAAGCTGAAGGCCGCGATCGATCGGTCGCAGACCCTGGTCGCCACCGCCGAGAACGCCGGCATGGAGATGGGCGCGCAGTCGCTGACCTTGCGCGAGGCGAGCAACCATCTCACGCTGGCCCGCACGGAGATGCACGCGTTTGATCCCAAGTTGGTCGACACGGTGCTGCAGGCAGGCCTGGGCCTCACCACCAAAGTCGACGCCGAGGGCCAGGCGGCAATGGCCGAGGTCTCGTTTCGCAAGGCCGGCCTTGCCGTTTCGCTTGGCGCCATCCTGCTGGTGGTGGTCGCGCTCGCCTTGAAGATCCGGAGCCTCAGGCCGCGAGACTAGCCGCGGCTCCGGCACACCGATTGCTCTCTGCATGACGGGAGCATCCCGTGATCATGCGTTGGCTCGTCGCCGGTGTCCTGTCCATCCACGGACTGATCCACCTATTGGGGTTCGTGAAGGCATTCGGGTTCGCCGGTCTGCCCCAACTCACGCCAACTATTTCCCGGGGCATGGGCGTGGCGTGGCTGACGGCCGGTGCCATGGTGGTCGCCAGCGCCGTGATGGTCGCGATCGGTTCTCGCCACACCTGGTGGGTGGGTGCGGCGGCGCTGATCGTGTCTCAGGCCGTCATCATGTCTGCCTGGCGCGATGCCTGGGCCGGCACGATCGCCAACATAGTGCTGCTACTGATCGTGGCGCACAGTTGGTTCGACCTGGGCCCGCCTAGCTTTCAAGCGCAATTTGATCGCGATGTGACAACCGGCCTCGCGCGTGTGATTGACGCGCCGCTCCTGACCGACGCCGACCTCGCGCCCCTGCCCGAGCCCGTGCGGCGCTACCTGCAATTGACCGGCAGTGTCGGCCAACCGCGGGTGCAGAACTACCAGCTTCGCTTTCGCGGCCGCATTCGCAGTGCTCCCGACAGCGCGTGGATGCCATTCGACGTCGAGCAACACAGCTTTGCCGATCGGCCCACACGGCTCTTCCACATGCGCGCGCGGATGTACGGCGCACCAGTGGATGTGTTTCACCGCCTGATCGACGGTCACGCCACCATGCAGGTGAAGATCCTTAGCGTCCTACCGATGGTCGACGCCCGCGGCGACGAGATGGACCGGGGAGAAAGCGTTACGCTGTTCAACGACATGTGCCTGCTCGCACCGGGGACGTTGATCGATCCGGCGATCGAGTGGCAGCCCGTGGATGCGCATGCCGCGCGCGCCCGGTTTACCCATGGCAGCCACACCATAGCCGCCACGCTGTTCTTCGCCGACGATGGGCTGCTGACCAACTTCGAATCTGACGACCGATCGCGCTCGTCTGCGGACGGCAAGACCTTTACGCCGCTTCGCTTCTCCACCCCCGTTCGTGGCTACCGAGCCTTTGGTCCGCTGAGACTGGCGAGCTACGGCGAAGCCCGATGGCGGCTGCCGGAAGGCGAGTTTGTGTACGGAGAATTTCATCTGCAGGACGCGACGATGAATCTACGGCAGCGCTAGCAAGGCAGTGCGGTCGCGCCCCGGCCAACGGCTCCACCCTGCGTACAAGGCGGCGATGTAGAAAGGCGTAATCGTCCGCAGCTCGCATGCACTTGCGTGCCCCTAGCTGCGTGCCTCACCGCTTTTTCAGCGGGTTCGAGTTCGACCCAGAACCCGACCACGGCGTCCAAACCGGCGTCGGAAGGCACGAGGATGGGGGAATAACTCCCAGGCGGGCATGGAAATACTCGTTTGGGCGGTACCCGAGCCCGCGCCAATCGGGCAACAACAACTGCGTTTGCAATCGCGCTGAATGGCCGGTAACGTGCATGAAGTTTAGCTGGCGCTGGGGACGCGGACGTTCCGTGAGTGACTGCAGGAGGCTGTCAAATGCCAAATCCAAGTCCGCGCGCAGTAATGAACCACTTGATCGAATCCTGCAGGGACGCCGAACGGGGCTTCCGCCACGCAGCGACACTCGTGACGCATTGGACGATGAGGTCCGAGTTCAAGCACGCCGCCGACCTGCGGGCTCGGTTCGCGATCGACCTTCTGCCTCACGCTCATCGCCTGGGCGGCGCGGCGACCGCCGAGGGCACAGCCGGTGCGTCGATGCACCGATATTGGATGGATGCCAAGAGCCGGTTGAGTGGTCATGATGATCGCTCGATCCTGACAGAAGTTCGTCACGGCGACAGTGTCACCGTTCTGGCGTTCAAGAGCGCCGTGGAAGGCAACTTGCCGGCAACGGTTCGAGACCTCGTCGAGCAGGAGTATGCGGAACTGTGCCTGTCGCACGAACGCCTTGACGAACTCGATCAGTTCATTCGACAGGGGAGCTAGCCGAGCCCTCACCTGCCTGCAGGAGCAAGTCGGACCCGACTGGATCCGACCCCTTCTTTGACGTGTTCGCGAAGCCCGATGGCGGCTGCCGGAAGGCGAGTTTGTGTACGGAGAATGTCATCTGCAGGACGCGACGATGAATCTACGGCAGCGCTAGCAAGACAGTGCGGTCGCAAGTCGCGGTTTGTTGCAATCGGACGCAGCGCCGTCCACACAAGTCGCGGATAATGGAGGCAGCGTGATGTCAAGAATGCAACTGCTAGCCTTCGGCGTGTTGGCGGCGCTGATGTCGGCGACGACGTCAACGGCGCAGACTGCCAAGCCACGGCAGGACCCCAAGCCTGCGGACTTCACGGTGGCGGTCGACGGCTTGATCGTCGCCGACTTCAGCGCGCGCATCGCCGCCTATGCCGAGCTGCGCCGGACGCTGGAGGACGGCTTGCCCGGGCTGGTGGTGACCGACAACCACAGTGAGATTCGACGAGCCGAGGAGGCGCTGGCCAGGCGCATCCGCCTGGCGCGCGAAGGCTATCGACAGGGCAACATCTTCACGCCGGGCATCAACGCCGCGTTCAAGCAGTTGCTGATTGGCGTAACGAAGCCCGGCATTTGCGCGGCGATTCTCGACGACAATCCCGGCCACATCGCGTACCGGACGAACCGTCCCTATCCGCGAGACGAGCCGTTGTCGACGGTGCCGCCGAGCGTGCTGGCCGTCTTGCCGGCGCTGCCGGCCGACGTCCAGTATCGATTCGTCGAACGTCACTTGATCCTGTACGACACCCGGGCCAATCTGATCCTCGACCGGGTCGAAAACGCCATCAAGTGTAAGTAGCCTCGCTGTTATCGGCCGGTCTTGACGACGGTGACTTCGCCGCTATCAAGGTCGTAACGGGCGCCGACGATTGTCAGGCTGCCTTTGGCCGCCAAGCCGGCCAGCGCGGGGCTACGCTTGCCAATTACCGTCAATACCTCGCGCACGTTCTCAACCACGGCCCGGTCGAGGAGGGTGGTCTTGTCGGGATCGGCCTTGGCTCTCGCGGCCGCCGGCGCGATCGCATCGATGATGCTGTCGATGTTGCCGCCCACGTGCCCGCCTTTGGCAGCGGCATCGACCGCTCCGCAGTATTCATGGCCGAGCACCATCAGGAACTTCGCGCCAAGCACCTGCGCACCGTATTCGAGACTGCCGAGGGCGTGCGAGTCGGCGATGTTGCCTGCGACCCGGACCAGGAACAGGTCGCCGAGACCCTGATCGAACAGAATCTCGGGAGGCACGCGGGAGTCCGCGCAACTGAGCACCATGGCGAACGGCGCCTGACCCTTGGCGACCTCGCCGCGACGAGCACCATCCTGCCGCGGATGGGTGATCTTGCCCGACATGTAACGCGCGTTGCCGGCCAGGAGCCGCTGCAGAGGGTCAGGCTGGGCCGGTTGGGCCTCGCCCGTCGAGGTCATGGCCAGCACCAGGATCGCCAGCGTCAGTCGCGTCATCGTCTTCTTCACTCGGGCTCCAATGAATCGGGTCGGCGAACTGCCGACCGTATTCGCGGAGCTTAGGCGGGCGGTGGGCCGCTCAACAAATAGATAGTTGGTTGGCAATCGAGAGCTTTTTGCTATTTGGTGCGACCGTGGGTATGCCGTACCCTTCTCCAGCCCGTCTGCTTTTCCAATCATGCCAACCCTTGATCCGGTCGTCCTGTTCTTCCTGCTCGGGTTGACCGCCGGCCTGTTACGCGCCGAGTTGCGGCTACCGCCGGCGATCTACGATTTTCTGACGGTCTTACTGCTCCTGGCGATCGGCTTGAAAGGCGGCGTCGAGCTGGCCGCGCACCCGTTCGGCGCGCTGCTGCCTCGGATGTTGCTGGTGGTGCTCGCCGGCATCTTGTTGCCGCTCGCCGCCTATCCGGTCCTGCGCCGTGGCGGGGGCCTGGCGCGGGCCGACGCAGCGTCGATCGCCGCACACTACGGCTCGGTGAGCGTTGGCACCTATGCGGTCGCGGTGGCGTATCTTGGCTATCGCGCAATCGCCTTCGAGGGCTACCTGGCCGTGTTCCTCGTGCTGCTCGAGATGCCCGCGATCGTGGTGGGCATCGTGCTGGCGCGCGGTCTCGGGCGCGGCGTGCAGTGGGGTGCGATGGCGCACGAAGTGCTCTTGGGCAAGAGCATTGTCCTGTTGATGGGCGGGCTGCTGATTGGCTGGATCGGAGGCAGTGAAGGCGTGGCGCCGATCGCGCCGCTGTTCATGGATCTGTTCAAGGGCGTCCTCGCACTGTTCCTGCTCGAAATGGGTTTGATCGCCGCCGGGCAGGCGAGTAGCCTGCGGCGGCACGGCCTGTTTCTCGTCGTGTTCGGAGTGGCCATGCCAATCGCGTCGGCTGCAGTCGGCACGGGCATGGGATGGGTCATGGGGCTCTCGGTGGGTGGCACGACGCTGCTCGCCACGCTGCTGGCGAGCGCGTCCTACATTGCCGTGCCGGCGGCCATGCGGCTGTCGGTGCCTGAGGCCAACCCCGCGCTGTCCCTGGCGGCATCGCTCGGGGTGACGTTTCCGTTCAATATCCTGATTGGCATCCCCCTCTACCACCGATTGGCCGAGTTCACGCAGCGCCTGGGAGGCTGACCGTCATGTCCTTGGAATCGCGCAAGCTGTTGACCATCGTTACCGAAGCCGCGTTGGAGCATGAAGTCACCGTCGAGATCCAGCGACTCGGGGCCCACGGCTACACGGTGTGCGACGCGCGAGGGAAGGGTGGCCGTGGTGTGCGGGATGCGAATTGGTCGATGAGCGCCAACATCCGCATTGAAATAGTGTGCCCGGCGGCGACCGCTGAGGCGATTGCCGCCGCACTCAAGGAGCGTTACTACGACAACTACGCGATGATCCTGTTTCTCAGCGATGTCGAAGTGTTGCGTCCAGACAAGTTCTGAGGTGGGACGGACACGTTACTTGAACAGATCGTCGCGAGCAGCCTCGGTAATGGCCAGAACCCCGGGATGCTTTAACCGCCGCTCAACCGAGATGGCGTAGTAGCGCTCGCGCACCGCAGCGGTCACGCCGATGGCACGGACGCGGTAGACACGGCAGACGTCATCCTGGATGACCACGGGAGCCGGAAAGACGGCGCCGACGTCTTGCGCGAACACCTTCATCAGCGCCGAATCCTCGAACTCGGCGACAATCCGCGGACGCACGCCGACTTTCTCGAACCAGGCGTCCAGTCCGCGCCGTCCGGCGGTGGTGTTGGCAGGCAGCACCATCCGTGCATCAGCGAGCGACCGTGGAAACCCTTTGCGCAATCGCGCCGCCTGAGCGATGGGCGAGAAGAACGCCGTGTCCGATTCTCCAAGCAGGTGATTGAACACCTTCACACGCACATGCGGCGGAGCCGGCGCGTCGGCGATCACGACGTCGATGGCATGCAGGGCAAGCTGCGAGACGAGCTGTTCCGGGTTGTCTTCCCGGCACATCAACAGCACTGGCTCTGCCAGGTGAGTCGTCGGCCGCAGCAGACGGGACGCGATCAGCTTGGGCACCGCGTTGGCGATGCCAACCGACAGTTGCAGCGGCCGGCCTGCAGGCCGGCCACGGAGCGTCTCGATCAGCTCTCGGCCGATGCCGAAAATTTCGTCGGCGTGCCGAAACACGATGCGGCCGGTGTCAGTGAGAGCCAGCGTTCGTCCCTGTCGTTCGAAGAGTCGCTGGCCCAGGGATTCTTCGAGACGGCGAACCTGCGCACTGATGGTCGGCTGCGCCAGGCGCAACTTGTCCGCGGCCTTTGACACCCCGCCTTCTTGAACCACCGACCAGAAATACAGCAGGTGATGGTAGTTCAACCACGGCAGCGGCAACTGGTCGGGCGGCATCGCAGCTAGTTTAGACCGTGGTCGCCATTGATCCACACGCCAGGGCTCACGCCCATCAACGTTGCTTGCGCCCCGCCGCTCCCGCACCGCGCCAATCGCGCGCCGCGCAAACCGCCCGCGCCACCGCCCGGCCGGCCCGGTCGACGGCACGATCGATCGCGACGGCTGCATCCGCATCGCCGTCTTCAACCACGATCTCGGACCGCGGCTCGGTGAGACGGACCGCGATCAGGCACACCTTGTCGACGCCGCCTTTCGGGCCGTTGACGTCCTTGAGGCGGACGGCCAGGGACCGCACGCGCGGGCCGAACCGGCCGAGCGCAAACACGAGCCGGCGGCGCGCCAGAACTGTGAGCGCCTCCGGCATGGACTTGTCCCGTCGCACAGTGATGTTCATGACACCCCCGACGGCCGGCCGGACTCCTCCCGCAGGATCCTCTCGAGCCCGCCGCGATCCAGCCACACGCCGCGGCACTCCGGAACGGAGAGATCGGGATGCCGTTGTCCGATCAGCGCGAGGATTCTCTGGTGCTCACGCTTGGTCAGTCCGTCGATCCACGCCAGATCGATGGCCGGCACAAAGGGCACGAGACACGCGCAACTGGCATCGAAGCCGAGGGCATGGAGCTGACGGGCGAGCCAGGGATCGTCTAACCCGAGCGACTGCCGCAGCCGATCAATCTCGGCTTCGGGGGTGTGAGTAATGAAGATCGAATCAGCCATGGGGTCTCCTTGTGGGGGACAATAGCTGCGCCTGCTTACATCGACAAATCGATAGTCCAACTACCATCGTTTGTTTTTCTGTACATGACGCCCGTGCCGCGTTGCGCTCCAAGCGCAAGTCGCACCGCTTAGGTTCGGCTCTCAGGCCGCCGGCAGATGGGCCCACTTACGCCGGGTCTCCTCGCAGTTTCTCGCGCCGCGACAAGAGCAGCGAGGCGCCGACACCGCCAGCCAGGATCAGCAGCACGACGGCGAGGAGGTAGAGGTTGAAGTTGGGGCCCACTACTGACTTGAGCCAGACGTGGCTCATCATCTTTACGCCCACCACCATCAGCACGAGGGCGAGCGACACCTTCAAGTAACGGAACTTATCGATCATCCCGGCCAACGCGAAGTAGAGGCTCCGCAGACCCAGGATCGCGAACACGTTGCTGGTAAAAACCAGGAACGGATCACCGGTCACCGCGAAAATGGCCGGGATCGAGTCGACCGCGAAGATCAGGTCAGTGAACTCGACCATCACTAGCGCCAGGAAGAGCGGGGTCGCGAGCAGGGTTCCTGGGCGCGCCGCGTCGACCACCTTGTCGATCTCGACCGGCGCACCGGGGGTCGGCGCTTCGTGGGAAGCGATCGAGCCCGCACGCACGAAGAAGTGCTGCCCGTGGAAGCGTTCGGTCACTGGGAACAGCCGGCGGGTGAACCGGACGACGAGGTTGCGGTTGGGATCGGTCGCGTCCACTTTCAGCAGCAGCATCTTGATCCCGGTCACGATCAGGAACGCGCCGAACACGTAGATGATCCACGAGAAGCGCTGGATCAGCTGAGCGCCCACCGCGATCATGGCGCCGCGCATAACCAGCGCGCCGATGATGCCCCAGAACAGCACCCGGTGCTGGTAGACGGCGGGCACGGCAAAGAAGCCGAACAACATGGCGATGACAAAGATGTTGTCGACGGCCAGTGACTTCTCGACCAGGTAGCCAGTGAGGTACTTGACTGTGGCACTGGTACCGTCGTTGTAGACCAGCCCCAGCCCTGGCACGGTGGCCGGGGCTACGGTCATGAGGTCGGGGGTCAGGCCGAGGCCCAGCCAGTGGTATTCGTAGCCGCAGTAGATGAACACCGCAAAGGCCAGGCCAAGGCTGATCCAGAAGGCCGACCAGCCCAGCGCCTCTCGCACCGACACGACGTGCGCCGTCCTGTGGAACACGCCGAGGTCGAGGGCGAGCA
>JANLWW010000031.1:0-24214 GCA_031364805.1 Acidobacteriota bacterium | reverse complement strand
CTTGTTCTCCACCTGCTCGCGGGCCGCCGTGTATTTCTTGCCGTGTGCTTTCATGTTTCTCCAACCGTGGTGTTAGCGGACCGCCGAAGCGGACCTCCCACTTGCCTATCCGACTACGTCGAGTCCCATCGATCGCGCCGTGCCTGACACGGTGCGGATTGCCGATTCGACCGAATCGGTGTTGAGGTCGGGCATCTTCAGCCTGGCGATCTCTTCGACCTGCTTTGCCGTCACCTGGCCAACCTTGTTCTTGTTGGGCACTGCGGACCCCTTGGCGAGGTTCGCCGCCTTCTTGAGCAGCACCGACGCCGGCGGCGTCTTGGTGATGAACGTGTACGAGCGGTCCGAATAAATCGTCACCACCGCGGGGATGATCAGCCCGTCGTCCTTGGCCGTCTTCGCGTTGAAGGCCTTGACGAAGTCCATGATGTTGACGCCGTGCGGACCGAGCGCCGTGCCCACTGGCGGGGCCGGAGTGGCCTTGCCGGCGGGAATCTGGAGCTTCACCATTGCCTGAACTTTTTTCGCCATTACAGTTTCTCAACCTGCAGAAAATCGAGTTCGACCGGGGTGGCGCGTCCGAAGATGGTCACCATGACCTTCAACGTGTTCTTCTCCGCGTTGACCTCGTCCACGGCACCATTGAAGCCGGTAAACGGCCCTTCATTGATGCGCACCTGATCGCCCTTGTCGAACGTATACTTCGGCCGCGGCTTCTCGGCGGCGGTCTTCACCTGGTCGAGAATCTGCTCGACCTCTTCGCGACTGATCGGCGTCGGCTTGGCGCCGGCACCGACAAAACCGGTGACCTTGGGCGTGTTCTTGACGACGTGCCACGCGTTGTCGGTCATGTTCATCTCAACCAGGATGTAGCCTGGAAAGAAGCGCCGGGCAGTCTTGACTTCCTTGCCGTTGCGCTTCTCGATGATGTCTTCCTTCGGAATCAGGACTTCGCCGATCTCTTCCTGCAAGCCGTAGGCTTTGACTCGCTCCTCGAGCGACTCCTTCACCTTGTTCTCGAAACCCGAGTAGGTGTGGACGATGTACCAGTTCTTGGAGGCGACGTCAGTCATTACGCGCCTCCGAAGCGGCGGAACACCCATTCGGCCGCGCGGCCGAACAGCAAGTCGACGCCAAACAAGTAGACCCCGAAGAACACCGACGTGAGAATCACCACCACGGTCGTCGCGTAGACCTCGCGCTGCGAGGGCCACGTGACCCGCTTCATCTCGTTGCGCACCTCAGAGAAAAACTCTCCCGTGCGCTGCCACCAGCCCAGGGGTCCCGTGCGGGTCCGCTCGCCTGGCTGTTCAATCGTTTCGGTGCTCATCGGTTCGCAGCGTTCTTTCTGCTTCGCAGTTGTGTCGCGTGCCCAGGCGCTTGGTGGCAGGCCAGGAGGGAATCGAACCCCCAACCCCCGGTTTTGGAGACCGGTGCTCTGCCAATTGAGCTACTGGCCTTCGCGCCGTTTCGCTCGTCCGCGCATCCGGCGCAGACCAGTCGCCAGCCCGCGCATCGGACGCGGACTACTTCTGCTCCTTGTGCGGTTGATGCTTCCGGCAGAAACGGCAGAATTTCTTCATCTCGAGCCGCTCGGTCGTCTTCTTCTTGTTCTTGGTCGTGCTGTAGTTCCGGCGCTTGCACTCGCCGCACGCCAACTGGATGATGTCTCTCATTGCTGCTGATCCTTGTCGTGAACCGGGAGTCGGGAGGCGGGAGCAATTCGTCTCCCGGTTCCCGACTCCCGACTCCCGTCAGTTACTACTAAACCAGAACTTCGGTAACCGAACCCGCGCCGACCGTGCGGCCGCCTTCGCGAATCGCGAAGCGGGCACCCTGCTCGAGGGCCACCGGGGCGATCAACTCGACGGTCACGCTGGTGTTGTCACCGGGCATGATCATCTCGACGCCTTCGTTGAGGTTCAGCGTGCCGGTGACATCGGTCGTCCGCAGGTAAAACTGGGGACGGTAGCCGTTGAAGAACGGGGTGTGACGGCCGCCCTCATCCTTCGAGAGCACGTACACTTCCGCCTTGAACTTGGTGTGCGGCTTGATCGAACCGGGCTTGGCCAGCACCTGGCCGCGCTCGATGTCGTCCTTTTCCACGCCGCGCAGCAGCACGCCGACGTTGTCGCCCGCCTGGCCCGAATCGAGCAGCTTGCGGAACATCTCGACGCCGGTGACCACCTTCTTCTCGCTGGGCTTGAAGCCGATAATCTCGATTTCCTCGCCCACCTTGACCTGGCCACGCTCGATGCGGCCCGTCACCACCGTGCCACGACCCGAGATCGAGAACACGTCTTCGATCGGCATCAGGAACGGCTTGTCGACGTCGCGCTGCGGCAACGGGATGTAGGTGTCGAGCGCTTCCATCAGCTTGGAGACCGACTCGACGCCCGCGGGGTCGCCGTTGATGGCGCCGAGCGCCGACACGCGGATCACCGGGATGTCATCGCCAGGGAAGCCGTAGCCCTTGAGCAGCTCGCGCACTTCGAGTTCGACCAGGTCAACCAGTTCGGTGTCGTCCACTGCGTCGACCTTGTTCAGGGCGACCACGAGGTACGGCACGTTGACCTGCTTGGCGAGCAGCACGTGCTCGCGGGTCTGCGGCATCGGGCCGTCGATGCAGCTCACCACGAGGATGGCGCCGTCCATCTGCGCCGCGCCCGTGATCATGTTCTTGATGTAATCAGCGTGGCCCGGGCAATCGACGTGCGCGTAGTGCCGATTGGCCGTGCTGTATTCCACGTGCGACGTGGCAATGGTCAGAATCTTGGTGTCGTCGCGGCGGCCCTGCGACTCGGAGGCCTTGGCCACCTGGTCGTACGACACGTACTTGCCCCAGCCCTTGTCGGCTGACACCTTGGTCAGCGCCGCGGTGAGCGTAGTCTTGCCATGGTCGATATGGCCAATGGTGCCGACGTTAACGTGTGGTTTGGTCCGATCGAATTTCTCTTTCGCCATGACTCGTCTGCGCTCGCTTCCTTACGACCCGGCTTCGTGCCGGCGTCGGTTAAACCAAGAAAACCGGGTTGCCGTTATCTCTCTGCCGCGAAAAAGAATCCCGGTTTCTTTTTCGCACAACTGGAGCTGATGACCGGGATCGAACCGGTGACCTCGTCCTTACCAAGGACGTGCTCTGCCAACTGAGCTACATCAGCCTGAGCCTAACCAGCCCGATAACTGGAGCGGGAGACGGGGATCGAACCCGCGACCAACAGCTTGGAAGGCTGTGACTCTACCACTGAGTTACTCCCGCGCCTCTTCGCTCCACGTGCCTTGCTTACTACCCTTCGAGGCTTCCGCCCGAAGCCCTTACTCTCAGCGTGCGGCCCTTCGCCACATCCAAAGCGAAGGGTGGTGGGCAGGGAAGGATTCGAACCTTCGTAGCCACTGGGGCGACAGATTTACAGTCTGTTGCGATTGACCTCTCCGCCACCTGCCCATTGTCTTGTAGGATGACCCCTGCTTGATGACCCGTCCTGGCCCGGCGCGCTCAAAAGAGATGGAGCTGGCGAAGGGATTTGAACCCCCGACCGGCTGATTACAAATCAGCTGCTCTACCGGGCTGAGCTACGCCAGCCTAGACAAAACGGGAATGCTAGCACGTCTTGTGCCAGCTATGCAACCGGAAGGGACACCTGTCTCTACAACGTTCCTATCTGCTCCGGGGTGCAAACGGCCGCGTCCTAGGGTTCTCTAGGATTCCGGCCTCCCCCGGCTCCGGCTCCGCCGCTGCCTGATTGCCTCATACAAGACAATCGCAGTTGCCGCCGAAACATTAAGACTGCCCACATGGCCCAGCATGGGAATGCTGACCACCTGGTCACACCGTTCCCTCACGAGCCGTCGCAGCCCGTGACCCTCGGCTCCCACTACGAGCGCCGTCGGAAGGGTGAGATCCCACTCATAGTAGGACATTTCCGCGTCGGCGTCGAGTCCCACCGTCCAGATCCCGGCTTTTTTCAGCTCTTCCAGCGATCGGGCGATGTTCACGACATCGGCCACCGCGACGTAATTCACCGCTCCGGCCGAGGCCTTGACCGCCGCTCCGTCCAGGGCCGCCGCCCGGCGCGTTTGCCGGACGACACCGGTGGCGCCACAGGCATCGACCGTCCGGAGAATGGCGCCGACGTTTTGCGGGTCCTCGACTTCGTCCAGAACCACGATCAATGGCGGACCGTTCTCAAGGCTGGCCAAGTCGTCCAGGGTGACGTCAGCCCGCTTCGCGACGTCAGCGACCACTCCTTGATGTGAGCCGCCGCGCGACTCGTGGTCCAGCACGTCTCGGGACACACGCCTCACCCGCACGCCGTGCTGCGCCGCATCGTCGAGCAACCGCTGCAGGCGATCGTCGGCGCGTTCGGCGACCCGGATTTCGCGCACCTTGCCGGCCCTGACCGCCTCGGCGACCGGATTGATCCCGTAAATGATCATGACGCCTGCACCGCATCGCGCACGCGCGGCGCAACCTCCCGGCCAATCAGCTCGATACTGGTGATCGCCTGTTCGTGGGGCAACGCCCCGTTGCTGTACTTCAAGTCGAAACGCGACAACCCGAGCGTGGTCACCGTATTGATGATCTTAGCCGCCACCGTCGCCGGCGACCCCACGCATAACGCGCCGCCCGGCCCTACCTCGTGATCGAACTGCGTGCGAGTGACGGGCGGCCAGCCGCGCTCGCCGCCAATGCGCGTCATCATCCGCTGATAGTGCGGCCACAGCTGGTTCCGGGCCTCGTCATCGGTCGCCGCGACGTGTCCGGGTGAGTGCACCGCGATCGGCTGCCGTGCGTGGCCGAATTTCTCGAGGGCCTCGTGATACCGGTCAACATAAGGCCTGAAGCGCTGCGGAGGGCCGCCAATGATCGCCAGGGTCAGCGGAAAGCCGTGGCGCGCGGCCCGCACCACCGACTGAGGACTGCCGCCCACGCCGACCCACGTTCGCAGCGTGCCCGTCTCAATCGGCGGATACACGCGCTGGTTCTGCAGCACGGTGCGAGTCTTGCCCGTCCACGTCACTGGGCCGCCCTTGACCAATTCGGCGAACAGCGCGAGCTTCTCTTCGAACAGCAACTCGTACTGCGCCAGGTCGTGACCAAACAACGGATACGACTCGGTGAATGAACCGCGACCGAGAATCACTTCGGCGCGGCCGCTGGTCAGGGCATTGAGGGTCGAAAAGCGCTGGAACACGCGCACCGGATCGTCGGTGCTCAGCACCGTGACGGCCGAACCAAGCGCAATTCGTGAGGTGCGCCCACCAATGGCGGCCAGCACGACTTCAGGCGCCGACACCGCAAAGTCGTCGCGATGGTGCTCCCCGACGCCAAAACAGTCGAGCCCGACCTGCTCCGCGACTACCGCTTCCTCGACCACGTCCCGCAACACCTGGGCCTGGGGCCGCCAGGCGCCGCCGGCGTCGAGCGTGACATCGCCGAAGGTATCAACGCCAAACGCGAAGGAATGCCCGCTCACTTCTCCACTGTATATCGCTCACTGGCGGCCGACAGCCAACTGGGAGGCGTCATAGACGCGGCCGTTCGCCATGACCTTGCGGACCCTGGTGGTGTCGGCGATATTGGCGAGTGGGTCGCCGTCAATCATGATGATGTCGGCCAGCTTGCCGGCTTCAATGGTTCCCGCCTCGAGGCCCAGGGCCTTCGCCGGGTTCACCGTCGCCGTCTTGAGGACATCGAACGGAGCCATGCCGGCCATGCGGTACGACATCAGCTCGCCGTGCAGGTTGATCGCGTTGGGCGTGTCGGTGCCTGCCACTACCAGGCCGCCGGCTTTCATGATGTCCAGCACCATCTTGCCGCTGCCGCCGGCCGGGTCGCCTCCCCCTCCCGGGTTTGACGCACTCGGCTGCGCGGCAACCTGCCGCTGAATCCAGCCGGGGTAGAGCTTGAACCGCGGATCCAGCTTCAGCGCCGGATCGTCGGTGAATAACTTGCGGGCGCCGCCGCCAGAAATCATCGGGCAGAAAATGCGTCCGCTCTTGCCAAACAACTGCACGACATCCTCATAGGCTGTCTGCACGCCGTTCGGCGACGAGGAGGTCGCCATTTTCGGCGAGTAGCCGCGGCGACTGGTGGCCGTGGTGTGCTCCGTGTTGTCGACGCCGACGAGCGCGGCCGGCCAGATTTCGTGCGTCGCCACCGGCACGCCAATGCTGTGCGCGAACTCCACCATGCGCTTCTGCTGCAGATCCGGCAGCCGTACATAGCTCTTGATCAGGTCGTGCTCCAGCACCTTCGCGCGTTGCAGTTCCATTTCGAACTGGCTGACATTCGAGATGGCGATGCCCATCTTGTAGTAGACCCGGTTCCACTCCATCAGGTAGCCAGTACCGTAGACGCGCGGACCCGGGCGCACGCCCGCCTCGTTCGCCTCGCGATCCTCCACCGCTTCGTACGGTGTATTCCCCGGGCTCCTCACCGTCGTCACGCCGAACGCCAACCAGGCCCGGCCTTGCGCGGCGCCGTAGTCCTTCTGCAAGTGCGAGTGAAACTCGACGAGGCCGGGCATCACCGTCAGGTTCGACGCGTCCACGACTTCGGCCTTCGCGTGATTCGCGGCGGCGTGCGGGACGACGGACACGATCTTGTTACCGATGACCGTGATGTCGATATTGGTCCGCGGCGTGGAGCTCTTCATGTCGAGCAACCGGCCGGCATGAATGACCGTGCGCGTCTTGGGAATCGCCGGGGTCCAGGTCAAGCTCAGCGGTACGGTCGTGGTCTCGCCCGTTTCGATGTCGACAATGCGCAGCTGATCGAGCGACTGATACAGGATGTGACGCGAGTCGCCCTGCCAGCTCGGCGCGTGCGCGCTTTCAGACGTCACGCGACGCGGCGGCCCCTGCGGCTCGCCGCTCGCCGCCACCGGCCATACCGACAGCACGCCTTCGTAAATGGCGGCCATCTTGGTTCCGTCGGGCGACCACACCGGACCGCCGCCACCGCGCGAGTCAATCGAGAGCATCGGGATGGGGGCGTACCACTTCACGTCGCCGCCAGACGCCGAGATGGTCTGCACCTGGTTGGTGCCCTCGCGGAAGCGCACGGTCATCGGCGCAATGCCGGCGAGCGCGATGCGCTTGCCATCGGGCGACCAGGTCGGCGTGCCGGGCTGCGGCAACGAGTCGTGAATCCTGGTGACGCGGCCACTGTCGAGATCGAGAATCGACATCTCCGCGACCCGCCACATGCCATCGACGTTGAAGAAGACCAGGCGCTTGCCATCGGGAGAAAACGAGGCGCCTTGTGGCTGCGTGGGGAGATTGGTGATCTTGCGGCTCTGGCCGCTCTTCATGTCGCGGAGCCACAGCTGCAGGTGTTCGCTGTCCTTGTCCGACGAGTAGACCAGCGACGATCCGTCGGGCGACCACGACGGGTCGGTGTCGAGCGCGACGTCTTTTGTCACGTTGACGGCCGCTCCGCCGATCGGCATCACGTAGATATCGCCGACGGCCGCGAAGGCGACCTGCGTGCCATCAGGCGAAATCACGGGACGGACAATGCCGAGCGCCTTGCGCGGCGCCGCGGACGTGAAGTCGCGCACCCGGTGCTTATATTCCGGGTGCGTCACCTGCATGGTCGCGGAGAAATCGACGGTTTGCATTGGCAGACCGGTGACCGAGCGCTTGCGGATCTTGCCATCCGATACGTAGATGAAATCCGAGGCCGAGAGCCACGATGCGCGAAACGCGAACACGTTCTCGGCACCGGTAACGGCCTTGCCGTCAAGCTCGTAGCGAGTCTCGCCACTGGTCGTCACGTGATACAGCAGTTGGCCGCCAGGACCCCACGACGGCGAATCGACGCGCGCGCCCTGGACCGTGCGCACCTTGCGCTCCGCGCCGGTCGCGACGTTGATCACCCACAGGCCGTCGTAGGCATCGCGCGACGAGACGAACGCGATCTCGGTGTCGTCGGGCGACCACGTGGGCATGAAGTCTTCGCCCGGCGCCTTGGTGATCTGCGTGACTGCGCCCGAGCGGGTATCGAGTATCCAGATGTTGTAGTCGCTGCCCAGCATGTTGCCGCGGTCCGACGAGAAGGCAACGCGGGTTCCGTCGTGCGACCAGATCGGCTCGCGATCATCGAAGGTGCCCCACGTGACCTTGCGCTGGTTCGTGCCGTCTGGATTGACCGACCAGATGTCGTAGCCACCGTCTCGATAGGCAAAGAACGTAATGGTCCGGCCGTCGGGCGACCACATCGGCTGGCGCGCGTCGTTGAAGGGATCGGTGATGCGCGTCATCGTGCCGCCGGCAGCCGGCAGCGTCCAGATGCTGCCCTGCATGTCGGCCGCGAGGGTGCGACCGTCCGGAGAGATGGCCACCGACATCGAGGTCCCTTCGTGAACCGTGACGTCGATTGGCGCTGCGGTGGCGGTCGTGGCGCGCGGCGCCGCCGGCTTCGGTTGGGCCTGGGCGACGAGCCCGGCGACCATCGCAGCCAGGACGATCAGCATGAATTGGCGCTTCATGGGGCGCATCTTACAGGAGACTTGGGGGCCTGGGGGCTTGGGGACTTGAGGGGTGGGGGCTTTAGGCTTGGGGACTTGGGGCTTGGGGCTTACGGATCTAGGATTTTCGCTGCGAACTCTGCGCGCTCTCGGCACCCGGCGACGGGGGCAAGGCCCGCGTCGCGCAAATCAGCTGCGCGGTCGATCGCGGGGACGATGAGATCGAGTTCAGGTCCTTCCGCAGCTCCCGTCAGGATGACCCGAATGGGGTGAAACAGGCCTTTGCCCTTCAAGCCGGTCCGATCCTTGACACGGCCGGCCAGGGCGCGAAACGTGTCTTTGTCGACGAGCCGCAATCCACCCTCGAGTTCGGCGGCAAGAGCGGCCGCCACTTCCTTGAGGCCGGGCTCGTTCTCAAGCGGGGCGCCCGGCTGCCGGAACACGGCTTCAAGCCGATCGGCCAATTGCGGCAAACGATCGACCGACGTCGCCATGGCAGGCAGCACGGTTTCGAGCCACCCGCGTGCCTCGGCCGACAGCGGCCCGACAATCTGGCCGCGTGCAAACAGGTGCGGCTCCGCCAGTTCGGCCAGACGGACCGGGTCGCACAGCTTCAGGTAGTGACGGTTGGCCCACGCCAGCTTGTCTTCGTCGAACACGCCAGCGCTGTGCGCGACGTTCTCGAGCCTGAAGCGGCGCGCCAGTTCGTCGGCCGGCAACAGCTCTTCGTTGTGGCCGGGCGACCAGCCGATCAGCGCGAGGTAGTTCACGAGAGCCTCGGGCAAGTAGCCCTTCTCGCGAAACTCGCGGACCGAGGTCGCGCCGTGCCGTTTGGAGAGCGGCGCATGGTCCGGCCCCATCACGAGCGACAAATGCGCGAACGCCGGCGGCGGGTAGCCAAACGCCTCGTACAGCAGGATCTGTCTCGGGGTATTCGAAATGTGATCCTCACCGCGGATCACATGCGTCACCTTCATTTGCTCGTCGTCAATGACGACGGCGAAGTTGTAGGCGGGGATGCCGTCTGACCTGACAAGAACGGGATCGCCAATCACGTCCGTGTGGAACGTGACCAGGCCGCGGACGACGTCGGTGAAGGCAACCTCGCGGCCCGCGGGCACGCGCAGGCGAATTACCGCGGTTTCGCCGCCCGCCCGCCGGGCGGTCGCGTCGGCAAGTGGGATGTTGCGGCAGGTGCCGGCATACTTGGGCGGCTGCGACGCCGCGAGCTGCGCCTTACGCTGGGCATCCAGCGTCTCGGCTGAACAGAAGCAGTAGTAGCCCTTGCCTTCGGCAATCAGGCGTTGCGCGTGGTCGGCATAGGCCTGCAGCCGCTCGGTCTGCCGATACGGGCCGAAGTCGCCGCCGACCTCCACGCCCTCGTCCCACTGCAGCCCCATCCATCGCAGGTCGTTCATGATCGCCTGCTCCGATTCCTTCGTGGAGCGGTCGAAGTCGGTGTCTTCAATGCGCAGGATGAAGGTGCCGCCCTGGCCGCGGGCCAGCAGCCAATTGAACAGCGCGGTGCGGGCGTTGCCGACGTGCAGGTGGCCGGTGGGCGAAGGGGCGAAACGGACTCTCATGGATCTGCGCTCGATCTTATCAGCTTGAATCGCAGCCTTTGGCGTATCCTCCCTAGGGCGCGATAGAGTGCCCTTTTGGAAGTCTGTGACCTGGAGGTTACCCATGAAACGTACAGCCTTGATGGCGGCTAGCCTGCTAGCCTTAGCCAGCAGTGCCTTCGCGCAAACCCCGGCGGAAGCTGTCGAACGCGCCCTGTCGGCGGCGCCCCGAAACGCCCGCGAAGCAGCGGCGGTGATTAAATGGAAGGCCGACGGCACCTACGACACGCTCAAGCCGGGTACCAGCCGCCTGGTCTGCTACGACCAGTCAGGTGAGCCGACGGAGCAGCCCTTCGCGGTGCAGTGCACCAGCGTTGGCAACCTGCCTCGCGTCGCCGACAACAAGAAGTTCGAGAAGGAACTGGATCGTACCAAGCGCCAGGCCGCCCTTGATGCGGCGGAAAAGGATGGCACGCGGGTAAAGCCCGAGTTTGGCGCGGTGTGGTATTCGCTGAGCGGCGCCGATCAGGCGACCGCGCGTCTGCACGTCACCATTGCGGTGCCCGGCGCGACGACCGCGACCCTGGGCCTGCCCAGTGACAACAAGATGGGTGGCGCATGGATTATGGGTGCGGGCACCAGCAGCGCCCACATCATGACGCCAGGGAGTTAAGAGTTAAGAGTTAAGAGTTAAGAGTTAACAGGGCCACGGCGTGGCAAGCCATCGCCTCGCCGCGGCCCATGCTATCCACCCCTTCGTTGGTCTTCCCTTTCACGCTCACCGCCGCCACATCTACCTGCAGCGCGGCCGCCAGGTTCTCGCGCATCGCCGTGAGATACGGAAGCAGCTTCGGCTTCTGCGCGATGACCGTCACGTCGATATTCGAGACGCTATAACCGGCGGCGTGCACATGTGCCAGAGCGCCCCGCAGCAGCGCAATGCTGTCGGCGCCTTTCCACTGCGGATCGGTGTCTGGAAACAATCGGCCAATGTCGCCCGCCGCCGCCGCGCCAAGCACGGCGTCGGTCACCGCGTGACACACGATGTCGGCATCTGAATGGCCATCGAGACCAAGCTCAAAAGGAATGCTCACGCCTGCGAGAATCAACGGCCGGCCGGCAACCAGCCGATGAAGATCGTATCCGTTGCCAATCCGGATCAGGCCGGTGCTAAAGCCCCGGCGCTCCGAACGTCGCCGTGCTTCCACCAGATCTTCGGGTGTCGTGACCTTGATGTTTGCTGAATCGCCGTCGACGATGTGCACGGGCAGGCCGAGGCGTTCGACCAGCATGGCCTCGTCGGTGGCGTCGATCGTCACGCCGGCTTCGAGGGCGCGCGCCAGCACGTCGCGCCGGAATGCCTGGGGGGTTTGCGCCAGGAGGATCGAATTGCGAGGAATGGTGGCGGTGATGGGCCGCGAACCATCGGCCACGGCCAGGCCGGCTTGCTTGACCGTATCGCGAACGGGAACCGCGGCAATTGCCGCACCGTGCGCCATCGCGGCGTCAATCGTGCGGCCGATCACCTCGCCGGTGACGAACGGCCTGGCAGCATCGTGAATCAGGATGATGTCCGCGCCTGCGGACGTGCGCGCGAACGCATTTGCGACCGAGTCCTGGCGCCGGGCGCCGCCCGCGACAAACGACAGCGGCTTGCCGGCGCCCCCCGCCCATGCCGACGTAGTCGCCGCGAGATGATCCTGAGGTACGGCGATCACGAGCTCGTCAACGCGGTCGCTCGCAGCCACCGCGCTGATGCTGAGATCAAGGATCGACCGCCCACCGAGATCGAGAAACTGCTTGGGGCGATCGGCGCCGAGTCGAACGCCCCGCCCACCAGCCGCAATGATGGCGGCTACGCGCATCGAGCCGCCGCTCAACGCTTCGCGTCCTGCTCCGTGACCACCTTCGGGCGGGCCGCCTCGTCTTCCAAGGTTCTCAGCACGTCGCGCCACGCGAACTTCGTGCCCAGGCCACGGACGTAGAAGTCCATCCACGCCATCTCGCTCACCGATTTCACGAGCTGGTTGCGGGTGTCAGGAATCCCGTGGGTGTTGCCGGGATACATGAACAGCTCGGTGGGCACGCCCAACTGCTTGAGCGCCATGTGCAGCTCGATCGACTGCGGGCTGGGGACGCGCGGGTCGCCCTCGACGACATGGATCATCGTCGGTGTCCTGGCGTTCTTGATGTACTTCAGCGGCGACTGGTTCCAGTAGGCGTCGAAGTCGTCGTAGGGCAGCTTGTTGCCCAGGTAGTACTGGCGGTTGCGCTGCACGTCGCTCTGCGCGTACATCGAAATCCAGTTCATCGTGCCCGCGCCGGTGCTGATCGCCTTGAAGCGATCCGTGTGCGTGAGGATCCAGTTGGACCAGTGGCCGCCGGCACTCCAGCCGAGCGCGCCCATCCGGGCCGGGTCGGCAATGCCCTGCGCGATCAGGTGATCGACGCCAGCGATGATGTCGTCGTAGCCAGGCGCCATGTAGTTGCCGACAATGTCGGTCTTGAGCTTGTGACCGTAATTGGTGGAACCGCGATAGTTCGGGCGCAGGACGAGATACCCCGCGCCGGCATAGACCTGTGAGCCGTAGCCACCATTAAATGACAGGATGTCGGCCGATGCCGGTCCGCCGTGGATGGCGACGATCAACGGATAGCGCTGGCCGGCGCGATAGCCCACCGGCTTGACGAGCACGCCGCCGACGGTGGTGCCGTCTTTCGACTTCCACGTGATCTCCTCCTGCTGGCCAAGGGCGAAGCTGCGCACCTGTGGATTCGGATCGGTAAGCTGCCGCCATGTCGCTCGGGTACTGGCGTTGGCTATGGTGTCCACCGTGAACAGGGTCGAGGCGGTCGTGCCGTCAGAGTAGTTAATCAGCAGGACGCCGGTGTCCTCGTCGTGCTCGATCGAGACGGCGGCCTTTTCCTCTGTCAGCGGCCGCACCGTGTTGTAGCGCACGTCGAGGGACACGATCTGATTCGTGGCGCGGATGCCTTCGTTGAAGTAGATGGTTGCCGAATCTTTCGACCAGAACCCGACCGTCACGTCGCCGTCGAACGTAGCGCCGAGTTTCGTAAAGGGCTTGCCGCGATCGGCGACGGCACGGACATAGACGCGGCTGTTGCTCATGCCGTAGGTCTGCAGGTCGTCGGGCCCCGAGAAGGCGACTGACTTCCCGTCCGGCGAGAAACTGAGCGCGCTCTCGCCAATCTCCGCATTGGTCGTCAGGCGTTCAACCGCACCGGTCGCCGTCTCGATCAGGAACAGGTCGCCGTACAGGTTCTCGGAGGTGATACCTCGTTTGTAGCGATCGGGTGACAGTCCGCGCAGTCCGATCCACTTGCTGTCGCCCGACACTGTCACGTCATCGACAGAAAAAGCGCCGCCCTCGGTGAGGCGCTTGGTGGCCTGCGGGCCGTCCACCTCCAGCGCCCACAGGCTGGCGACCGGTGTTTCAGGATTGCGGACATTGACGGTGAACTTCTTCTCGCGGCGCGTCTTGTCATCGGTGTCCACTGAGTCAGGCGTGACGAAGTAGATTCGCTTGCTATCCGGGGCCCACTGCCAGCTGCGCACCCCGGTCGGGTGCTTGGTGATTGCCTCCGCCACCGCCGTGTCGATGCCGGCGATCGGCAGCCGGTACAGTTGCTCCTCGTCGCTCTTGCCGCTGCGATAGACAACCGAGCGGCCATCGCGGCTGAGCGAGAAGTCGGCGACGCCTTCTTTCGCATCCGTCAGGCGGCGCGCTTCGCCACCATCCGGTCGCATCTGATACAGCTGATCGCGCGCCGAAGCGCTCTCGGGCGCCTCGCGGTTCGACAGGAACAGGAAGAAGCTGCCGTCGCGCGCCCACCGCGGCGAGGTCTCGTTCTTGTCCTTACTGAAGGTCAATTGCCTGGTCGAGGCGACGCCCTGCTGCATCGACACCAGGTAGAGGTCCGTCTGCCGCTTCGCTTCTTTCCAGTCCGGCGTCGACAGCGTGTAGAGCAGCCACTTGCCGTCGGGGCTCGGCGTCGGTGAGCCGACCTGGCGCATCTGCTGCATGTCGAGAAATGTCATCGGCCGCGTGGCCGGATTCTGGGCGGCCAGCGGGAGGGTGACGTCGGTCCACGCGGATGCAACGGCCAGCGCAACAACAGCGGCAACGGTGCGCGCGAGCGGTGAGAGCGGAACGTGCATATAGCCTCCCGGCGTTAAGGTCGGACCCAATCGAGTCGGATGCGGAGCGATTATATCGTCTGGCCGGGCAGCACGACGATTCCCTGGCGACGGTTGCGGTGGTCCTGCCTCCCGGCCCATCATCATGGCCATGAACCGACGCACGTTCCTGCAGACCACGGCTTCAGGCTTCTTCGCCGCTCCCGCGGTGATGCGCCGCGTGCTGCAGGAATCGGCCGCACCAGTCATGCCCGGCGGCGTGCAGGTCGGCGATGTGACTGCGAACCGCGCGATGATCTGGAGCGCGGCCGATCGTGCGGCGCGGATGATGGTGGAGGTGTCGCGCGATGAGCGCTTCACCACCTCTCGATTCATTCAGGGACCGGTCGCACTCGAGGACAGCCAGTTCACCGCGAAGTTGGACCTCGGCGGCCTGATGCCTGGTGAACCCGTGTTCTACCGCGTCTGGTTCGACGATCTCGCCCGCCCCGGACTGCGCAGCGCACCGGTCAGCGGGCAATTTCGCGCCGCGCCCACCGCCGCGCGCCCCCTCACCTTCTGCTGGTCCGGCGACGTCGTCGGCCAGGGCTGGGGCATCAATCCTGACTTCGGCGGCATGCGTCTCTACGAGACCATGGCCAGGCACAACCCCGATCTGTTCATCCACTCGGGGGACATGATTTACGCCGATGGGCCGCTCTTGCCTGAAGTGAGATTGGATGACGGCACCATCTGGAGGAACGTGGTGACGCCGGCAAAAAGCAAGGTCGCCGAGACCCTGGACGAGTTCCGCGGCAACTACGCCTACAACCTGCTCGACACGCACGCCCGCGCGTTCAACAGCCAGGTGCCGATGATCGTGCAGTGGGACGACCACGACGTCATGAACAACTGGAGCCCTGGCACCGACCCGACGCTGCGGCCCGGCTACACGGAGCGTAGCATCGCGCTGCTGGCCGCGCGCGCCAAGCGAGCGATGTTCGAGTACTTGCCCATTCGTTCGCATCCCGACGAGGCCGAGCGCGTCTACCGGTCGTACCGCTATGGCCCCTCGGCCGAGGTGTTCGTGCTCGACCAGCGCAGCTATCGCGCGGCCAACAGCGCCAATCGGCAGGAGACGCCTGGCCCCGAGTCGCGCATGATGGGCGCAGGCCAGCTCGCGTGGTTGAAGCAAAGCCTGGCGACCTCGCGGTCGACGTGGAAGATCATCGCGAGCGACATGCCGCTCGGCCTGCTGGTGAGCGACGGACAAATGAACGGCGTACCGGCCTGGGAGGCCTGGGCCAACGGGCCCGGCGCGCCACTTGGTCGAGAACTTGAACTGGCCGACCTGTTGTCGTTCATCAAGCGCGAGGACATTAAGAACCTCGTCTGGGTCACTGCCGACGTTCACTACTCGGCCGCGCACCGCTACGATCCAAAAGAGGCGGTGTTCAAGGACTTCAATTGCTTCTGGGAATTCGTCGGCGGTCCGCTCCACGCCGGCACCTTCGGGCCCAACGCCACCGATCCCACCTTTGGTTGCACGCAGGTGTTCAACAGCCTGCCACCAGGCACCAAGCCCAACCGTCCACCAAGCGAGGGACTGCAGTTCTTCGGCACGCTGACGATCGACCCGCGCACGCGGCGGCTGACTGCCGCACTCTGGAACCTGAAGAACGAGCGGCTGTGGAGCCAGGAACTGGACGCGGAAGCCTAGCTGAGCGCCCGGCCGGTCTCGCGGCCACCGGCGATGTCGGCGATTCGGCTTGACGTCACCTCGAGTACGCGCTTGACCTGCGCCGCAGGAATCTCTGCTGGCGCATAGACCACGACCAACGCCTCGGTGGTCGCCGTCGTCACCATGGTCCGCGCCGAGTCAGACGTCGGATTGCCGAAGGCGCCAACCGAGTCGGCCACGGTAATTCGCCCACTCACATTCACCTCGTCCTTGCGGATGCCGGGATAGGACTCGCCGTCGGCGCCGATTCGCATCGTGACGGGACCGGAGATCTTCGACAGATCGTAAAGCCCGTACGGCAGCTGAAACTCGAGCGAACACCAGTTGACGATGTCGACCAGCGAATTGATGCGAGGAATAGTGTCACCCTTGCGCACGCGGCGCAGCAGCGCTTCGTTCGAGGGACGCGTCTTGGTCGGGTCGATCCCGACCCGCTTATACATCGTCCGCACCGCGGCAGACTCGGCCGGAGGAGTCACGCGCACGCGGGCCTCTGCTTCAGCCAGGAGCGGATCAAGGCGATGCTCGTGCGACACAACGGTGGCACCGCTCCACCAGATCAGGCCTGGCTTGACCATGGCGTGCAGCGCTGGCGCCAGTGTGAACATTGTGTCAGCCATTGGCTTCTGCCTCTACTGCCGGGCGAATCACCTCGCGCACCCGATCGGCGAGCGCGCGGATTTGCGCGAGCGTCGGCTCGGCGTTCGCTGACGTGGCAACGGGATCGTGGACGACCAGTGTCACGTGCCCCGGACGGGTCGTCAACTCACCCTTCTTCATCACGTGCCGGCTCCCCACCACCGAGATCGGCACCAGCGGCAAGCCAGCCTGCATGGCCAGCAGGATGCTGCCGCCCTTGAACTTCCCCATCATTCCGGTGCGGCTCCGCGTCCCTTCGGGGAACACGATCAGCGACAGACCATTCGCCGTCAGGCGGCTGGCCCATCCAAGAATGCCGGCCTTGTCGGGCCGGCTGCGGTCAACCAGCAGGTGGCCGGTGCGTTTCAAGTGCGGCCCCAGCATGGGAAAGTTGCCGAGCGATTGCTTGGCAATGATGCGCAGTTGAAACGGAATGGACCAGAACAGGACCGGGATATCGTAAATGCTCTGGTGGTTGGCGACAAACACGTAGGTCGTGCCCGGCACAATCCGCTCGAGCCCCTCGACCGTGACGTGGACGCCGGTGGTCGCGAGAATCAGCCACGACCACGCGCGCGCGCAGCGATGCGCGAAGTAGCCGCGCCGGTCGAAGAAGCTCGACGTGATCGAGGCGATTCCCAGGACGATCGTGTAGACCGCAATCGAGGGGATGAGGAGGAAGATCGTACGGAGCAGATGAAATGACACGGTTTCGAATGGCGAATAGCGAACCGGCGAACTAGCGTTCCTTCGCGACGATCGGCGACGGCGGGAGCACGGCTTGCGGCGACGACGGCGTCGCCACGCGTGGCGCTGGCACGCCACCAGGCTCGAGATAACGCCCGAAGATCATCTTGCCGGCCGTGGTCTGGAGCACGCTAGTCACCACGATGTCGATGGTCTTGCTGATCATCTTGCGCGCGTTGTCGACCACCACCATGGTGCCGTCATCCAGGTAGGCCACCCCCTGGTTGTATTCCTTGCCTTCCTTGAGGATGAATACCTTCATGATCTCACCCGGCAACACCACCGGCTTCAGCGCATTGGCAAGCTCGTTGATGTTGAGCACCGAGACACCGCGCAGTTGCGCGACCTTGTTCAGGTTGAAGTCGTTGGTGACGATCTTTCCTGACAGGGTGCGCGCCAGCTCGATCAGCTTGAGGTCAACTTCCTTGACCTCGGGAAAGTCGACGTCGGAGATCAACACCTCTACGCCAGACATCTTCTGGATCTTCTGCAGAATGTCGAGGCCGCGGCGGCCGCGGTTGCGTTTCATCGAATCCGAGGAGTCGGCGACCATCTGCAGCTCCTTGAGTACGAACTGCGGAATGACCATGGCGCCGTCGATGAAGCCGGTGTCGCACAAGTCGGCGATCCGGCCGTCGATGATCACCGAGGTGTCGAGGATCTTATAGTGGCGCTCGGGACCGGCTGCCCGAAACAAGGCAATCAGCCGCGACGGCTCAAGCCACTCGCCCTTGCGGCCGCCGACCACCGCGCCAATGTAGGGGAAGACCAGCAGGATGAAGCTGTGCATGAAGGCGACCCGCTGGTCGCCGTGGTCGATCCAGAAGAGGGCTTCGCTAATGCCCTTGGCCAGCAGCAGGCCGACCGCGCCGCCAAGGAAAGCGCCCAGCATGAGGGTGACCGCGGTGTTGCGCAGCAACCACTCGAACGCCACCGCCAGCAGTGCCAGGCCGCCGCCCAGGGCGAGGTTGCTCAGCGCGTCGGTACCGAGCGGTTTCAGCATCAAGGCAGAAACCGAGACCGCCGCTATGAATGCGAGCCGGGCGAGTATGAACCAAGCCATATAAAAACCCCGCGAAACTCACGGGAAGTTATCCGGCAACCTTAGAGCCGCCGGGGCAGGCAGGTCAAGCGAGGAGCATGTCGAGCGCCTCGCCGACCGAGCGCACGCCCACCAGTTCAGCCTTGCCCGATTCTTCACTCGCATCCATGTTCGACGCCGGCAGCACGATGCGGGTGAAGCCCATTTGTTCGGCCTCGCGGATGCGCAGGTTGGCCTGCGACACGCCGCGAATCTCGCCGCCCAGCCCGACCTCGCCAAACACCGCCGTGCCGGTGGCCACCGGACGATTGCGCAGGCTCGAACCGACGGCCGCCACGATGCCCAGGTCCACCGCCGGCTCGTCGATGCTCATGCCGCCCGCAATATTCACGAACACATCGTCCGAAACCAGATGTAAACCGGCCCGCTTCTCGAGCACCGCCAGCAACAGCGAGAGCCGGTTCTGGTCGATGCCCACCGCCATGCGGCGCGACGTGCCGTAACTGCTCGTGCTGACGAGCGCCTGCACCTCAACCAGCAACGGCCGCGAACCCTCGAGGCAGCACAGCACGGCTGAACCCGGCGTCGCGGTCGGCCGCTCAGCAAGAAACATCGCCGACGGATTTGGCACCGGCCGCAGCCCGGTGCCGGTCATCTCGAACACTCCCAGTTCGCTGATCGCGCCGAAGCGGTTCTTCACCGCGCGGACAACGCGGTGGGAATGGTGCCGCTCGCCTTCGAAATACAGCACGGTGTCGACGACGTGTTCGAGCGCCTTGGGACCGGCGATGTTGCCATCCTTGGTGACGTGGCCGACCAGGAAGGTCGGGATGTTGTGGCCCTTGGCCATGAACAAGAACTGCGTCGCGGCCTCGCGGACCTGGCCAATGCTGCCGGGCGCGGATTGAAACTTCAGGGAGAACACGGTCTGCACCGAGTCGACGACGAGCAGCGCCGGCTTGACGCGGCCGACCTCTTCGAGAATGCGCTCGATGCAGGTTTCCGACAGCAGGTAGAGCGGCGCGTCGCCAACCCCGAGCCGGTCGCCGCGCGACTTGATCTGGTGTTCCGATTCTTCGCCCGAGGCATACAGAACCGGGCCGACGTGGTGGGCGAAGTTGGCGGCCGCCTGCAACAGCAAGGTTGACTTGCCAATGCCCGGCTCGCCGCCAAGCAGGATCAGCGATCCCGGGACAATGCCACCGCCGAGCACGCGATCGAACTCGGTAATGCCGGTGGAGATGCGATCCGCGTCGGAGGCCTCGATGTCGGCGTATTTCTTGGCGCCGCGCGAGGTCACACCAAGCGTCGAATAGCGGTGCTCCTGGGGCCCCGCACTCGGCTCGGTTACCCGCTCCTCGACGAACGAGTTGAACGCACCACAGTCGTGGCACTTGCCCTGCCACTTGGGCTGCTGCGTGCCGCACTCCTGGCACACGAATACCGGCTTATTAGCTTGTTTCATCGCCTGTCACGAACATTGGCCACAGAGGAGGCAGAGGACACCGAGAAAGACCATCTTTTGAAAAGGCCATCGCCACCGCCCGAGCGTTCCTATCTTCTCATCGTCGCAAGCGCTTTTCTCGAGAAGGATTTGGAAAGTATTGGCTCGGTGTCCTCTGCGCCCTCTGCCTGCCCTGAGCGAAGTCGAAGGGTGGCTAATATTTCCGTTCGACGCGAGCGCCAAGGCGACAGAGAATCTCGTAGGGAATCGTGCCGATCCACGCCGCCACCTCGCGCGCGTCGATGGTCTGCTCGGCGGCCGAGCCCTGCGTTCCCAGAAAGACCACCTCGTCCCCTGTACCAACGGCATCGATCTCCGTCACGTCGGCAGTCAGCATGTCCATGCTTACGGCACCGACGATGGGTGCGCGACGGCCGCGGATGAGCACCGCGCCGCGTCCCTCCAGGCGGCGATCCAGGCCATCAGCATAACCGGCGGGACTGACAGCTAAGGTCATGGCGCGCTCGGCGGCGTAGCGGCCACCGTAGCCGACCGACTCGCCCACGCGCACGCCCTTGGTCGCCACCACGCGGCTCGTCAGCGACATCACGGGCGACAGCGCCAGGGTCGAGCCCAAGGGCGGCGGCACCAAGCCGTAGAGCAACAGACCGGGCCGGACAAAGTCGTACCACACGCGCGAATCGCGCAGCAGGGCCGCGGAGTTCGCGGCATGCCGCACCCGCGGCCCGGCGGACAGCTCGTCGAGCACGCGGCACGCCAGTTCGAAGCGCGTGCGCTGTTCGTCGAACAGCCCGTGATCCGGCTCGTCCGCGGTGGCAAAGTGGGTGTGCACGGCATCAAGCGACAGGTTCTTGCTCGTTAGCAGCGCCGGCAGCGTTCGCTTCAGGTTGTCGTGCCGAAACCCCAGGCGATTCATGCCGGTGTCGATCTTGAGGTGATACCGCAGGTTCGCCTTGCGCTGCGCCGCGGCAGCCTGCAGGGCGGCGCCGGCGGCCGGGCTCGAAATGGTCGGGGTCAGGTCGTGGTCGAAGACGCCGTCAACATCGCTGACGCTCAGCGCGCCGAACACCAGGATCGGCGCGCGAATGCCCGACGCACGCAGGTCCACGCCTTCTTCAATGTCGGCAACCGCCAGCATGGTGGCGCCGGCGGCCTCCAGCGCTTTCGCGACCGGCCGCGCGCCGTGCCCGTACGCGTTGGCCTTGACCACCGCGATAATGCCGGGCGGCCGCGCCGGACCGTGCCCGGCGCCCCGGTTGAGCGACGCTTCGCCCTGCAGGTACGAGCCGATCGAGCGGAAGTTCTGATCGAGGGCGGTGAGGTCGACGCGCGCGGTGGTGCAGCGAGTCATTGGAGGATTACAGCACAGGCCTGGGGCTGGCCTAGTCGTCGCTTGAAGCGTATCCAGGGCCGGAGTAGTTGGCGAACCGCGTCTGCTCGCGCAGGAACGTGAGCTTGACGGTACCGGTGGGGCCGTTACGCTGCTTGGCGATGATGATCTCGGCGACGCCATCGGAGTCCGCGGGCGTATCGTCGGTCTTGTACATCTCTTCGCGGAAGATCATGGCAACCACGTCAGCATCCTGCTCGAGGGCGCCCGATTCGCGCAGGTCCGACAGCATGGGCCGCTTGTCGGAGCGGGCTTCCGGCGCGCGCGACAACTGCGACAGCACGATAATCGGCACGCTCAGCTCCTTGGCGAGGCCCTTGAGCGAGCGTGAGATCGACGCCAGTTCGAGGTTGCGGTTCTCGAAGCGTCCGCGCCCCGTCATCAACTGGACGTAGTCAATCGCCAGCACGCTCAGGCCATGCTCGGCCTTGAGCCGGCGCGCCTTCGCGCGCATTTCCATCACGCCAATGCCGGCGGTGTCGTCCACGAACAACTGGCCTTCGCTGAGCGTCTCGAGCGCGTGCGTGATTTGCCCGTATTCCTTCTGCCCGATCTGTCCACTCAGCAGCCGGTAGGTGTCGATCTTCGCTTCCGATGCGAGCATGCGCATGAACAGCGACTCCTTCGACATTTCCAGGCTGAAGAAGCCGGCGACGCCGCCGTGGGTGGCGACGTACTGGCAAATGTTGAGCACCAGACTGGTCTTCCCCATCGACGGGCGGGCGGCGACAATCACCAGGTCGCCCGGCTGCAGCCCGCGGGTCTTCTTGTCAATGTCGTCAAAGCCGGTCTCGACGCCGGTGACGAATTTCTTGTTCTCGAACAGCTTCTCGATTTTCGGGAAGCTGTCGCGCACCAGGTCGCGCATGGGCACGAAGCCCGTCTTGATGCGGTCTTCGGCGACCGCGAAGATCGCGCTTTCGGCCTCGTCCAGGATCAGGTCGGCTTCCTGGTCGGCCTCGTAGGCGGACGAGACGATCTTGTTGGCCGAGAAGATCAGGCTGCGCAGCGTCGCTTTTTCTTTGACGATCTGGGCGTAGTACTCGACGTTGGTCGAGCGTGGCACGCCGTCAACCAGCGACGCGATGTAGGCGGGACCGCCCACCTCGTCCAGCTCGCTGGCCCGCTCGAGCTCTTCCTTCAGTGTCACCAAGTCGATCGGCTGGCTGCGCTCCGACAGGTCGGCCATCCGCTCGAAAATGCGCCGGTGCGCGTCGCGGAAGAAGGCCTTGGCGTCGAGCATCGCCGCCGCGACGTTGTAGGTGTCGTTGTCGATCAGGATGGCGCCCAGCACCGAGCGCTCCGCCTCAAGGTTGTGCGGCAGCGTGCGTGGCGCGTGAGTGGATGCGGTTTCTGTGGCCATGACCGAGCGGACGTGAAGTATGAGACGGAAAAAGAAAAAGGCCAAGCGCGTTCTTGACGCGCCCGGCCTTCGTGAGCCGATCGGGAAAGTTAGGCTTCCTTGATGATCGTGATCTTGAGCTGAGCCGTGACGTCACGGTGCAGCTTCACCGGCACCAGCGCTTCGCCTAGTGCGCGCAGCGGATCGGGCAACAAGATCTTGCGGCGATCGACATCGAAGCCCTTTTCCTTGATCAGGTCGGCGATGTCGGCGTTGGTCACCGAACCGTACATCGTGTCGTTATCGCCCACCTTGCGGGCAATCTGCAGGTCGAGCGCGACCAGCCGTTCGGCCAGCGCTTCGGCGCCGACGCGCTCTTCGCCCTCACGCGCTTCGGAGATCTTCCGCTCGCGCGCGATCCAGTTCTTGTTGGCCTCGGTCGCCGGCAGGGCCAGCTTCCGCGGCAGCAGGTAGTTGCGGGCATAGCCATCGGCGACCTTGACGACGTCGCCGCGCTTGCCCACGTGATCAACGTGGTCCCGGAGAATAATTTCCATGGTTCCTCTGCTCCCTTAATCCGCCGCGTAGGGCAACAAGGCCAGCTGGCGCGCGCGAACGATCGCGACGCGCAGGCCGCGCTGATGCTTGGCGCAGGTCCCGGAAATCCGCCGCGGCAACACCTTGCCGCGTTCGGGAACGAAGCCGCTCAGCAGCTTGACGTCCTTGTAGTTGATGTCGTCGATCTTGTCCGCGCAGAACTTGCAGACTTTCCGGCGCCGGAAGAATCCGCCGCCACGACGCTTGTCGCCACCTTTGGCGTCCTTGGCATCCTTGCCACGGGCTCCGCCCGGGCCGCCTCGCTTAGGTCCTCCGAATGGCATGATTAAGCCTCCATCTCCCCGCCGTCGAACATCATGTCGCCGGAATCGTCGTTATCTTCACCCTGCGGACCTTCACCCGGCTGACGATCGGGCGGCAGGCCGCGCGCCACGCGGCGGCGGCGCGACTCTTCGGTACGCTTGGAGCGCATGCGCTCGGCCTTGATCGCCAACTCGTCGACGCGGACGATCAGGTGGCGCAGCAGCCCTTCGGTCACCTTGAGGCGGCGGTCGATTTCCTTCATCAACTCGGCCGAGCCGGTGATCACTTCGAGGACATAGAAGCCTTCTTTGTGATGGCCGATCTCGTAGGCGAGGCGACGGCGGCCCCAGGGGGCGACGTTCTCGGTCTTGTCGATGGTTCCGCCCAGGCGTTCGACGATGTCGGCAACCTGCTTGTGCAGGTCGGCGACCTCCGTCTCGGGCGCGTCCGGCTTGAGGACGTAGATCAGTTCGTACGTGCGGTTACTCATACTGCTCCTTGTGGATACCGTGGAGTTAAGAGTTAACAGTTGAAAGTTAAGAAGGAAACCCTTCGCAACTCGCAACTCGCAACTCGCAACTCTTCTAGCAGCCACCGTAGTGGCAAGGAGAACCGGTCTGCCTTATGCAGGGTCCGGGTCTTGCTTCTCTGCTGCGTTGAACGCGCTCATCACGCGTTCGATGCCATCGGCGAGAAATTTCTCCGACGCATCGGCGGCCCGCAACACGGCCGCCGAAACTGTTTCGCGCTCACCGGCGTCGAACCGGCCGAGCACGTGGTCCGCCAGGTCGCGGCGTTGTCCCTTAGTGACAT
>JANLWW010000113.1:0-24209 GCA_031364805.1 Acidobacteriota bacterium | reverse complement strand
CCAGGCCGCAAGGCGAAGCGGTCCTTCAAGGAAGAGAAGGAATACGCAGACTTGCCGAAACGCATTGCCAAACTCGAAGACGAGCAGAAGCAACTGCAGGCGGCGATGGCCCGGCCCGAGTTCTATAAGGACGGCGCAGGCACCATTAAGAAGACGATGGCGCGCGTTGAGGCTATTGAGCTGGAACTGCTCACCGCCATGGCGCGATGGGACGCACTCGATTCACTGGGCAAGTAGCTACGCGAACTTGCTCATCGCCTCGATCATGTCCCACTCCTCCTCGGTCACCGGCTGAACCGACAGCCGCGGTATGCGGACCAGCGGCATGGTCGCAAACCGCTTGTCGGCCTTGATCTCGGCCAGCGTCACGGGCCGTTTGAGCGCCTTACCGGCGGCCAGTTCGACCACTACCAGGCTGGCGCTGTTCGGATCGGGGTAGGCCTCGACCGCCACGGTGGCCGTGCCGATCACCGCCTTCTCCTTGCCGGTGTGGTAGAAGAACACTTGTTCCCCCTTTTTCATGGCACGAAGGTTCTTCTGCGCCACCGGATTCTTCACCCCGGCCCACACCGTGCGGCCATCGGCCTGAAACCGGGCGTACGAATAATTTTCAGGTTCCTCTTTGACCAGCCATCTCATCCGAAGAGAATACCCTCGATGCCCACCCGGTTAGCCGTCCCGGCAGCCCGGCTTCCGCGGATGCGGCGGCTTTGGGTAAAACGTCAGCAGTCGAGCTCCAATCTCGAGTTCGGCTGCTATACTCTCCGGACCCCCGCAAACCCAAGCTCAACAAGGGAGTCAGCGTGAACCAACGCCTGCCGCTCATGCGCCTGTTGTCTCTGTTCGCCGGCGCATTGCTCGTGTCTGTTGCCTTCGCCACCGCGGAATCGCTAGCTGGCAACGCCGCGGCAACTGCCAACGTGACTTTCGCGCGCGAGCATTTTGAGGGCGCGTCGTTGGGCTCGCTTGAATCAGAAGTGTTCGACCTCGCCCTGAACGCCGCCACCTGTGCGGTCCGCGCGGGCAAAGTTTCCAACCCGAAGACGTTGACGGTGATCGATTACTCGCGTCCCTCAAACCAGCAGCGGTTGTGGGTCATCGACCTGGCCTCGCATGAGTTGCTCTACGAAGAACTCGTGGCTCATGGCCAGGGCAGTGGCGGCGCCACCGCCACCCTGTTCTCGAACCAGCCCGATACGCACCGCACCAGCCTGGGCCTGTTCAAGACCGACGACACCTATGTCGGCAAGAACGGATATTCATTGCGCCTGGATGGCCTGGACGAGGGCATCAACGACAACGCTCGCGAGCGCGCCATCGTCATGCACGGAGCGCCCTACGTCAGCGATGATTTCGTGCGGGCCAATGGCCGCCTGGGGCGTAGCTGGGGATGCCCTGCGATTCGCAACGACATTGCCAGGGAAGTGATCGACCGCGTCAAAGGCGGCGGCCTCGTGTTCGCCTACTATCCCGATGCCCAGTGGCTCAAGTCGTCGAAGTTTCTCGGCGGTTGTGGCGCCTAGTCGGGACACACCGCGTTTAGCGCGCGAGCCAGTTGCGATAACGTCGACGGCTTCGACAGGAGCGGCGCTTGAAGCCCCTCGATGCGTTTCAGGGCCTCGGGCACCGCTGTGAAGCCCGACATGAAGATCACCGGCAGACTTGGCTGAAGCACTCGAGCGGCATCGGCCAGGTCGATGCCGTTCATGCCCGAACCCAACACTACGTCGGTTACCAATACGTCCGGCCGGCCCGGCCCACGAAGCATGGGCAGGGCGGTCGCCGCTGAATTGGCCACCTGCACCTTGTGTCCCAGCGTTTCGAGCTGGCGCCTCACCGTCGTTCGCACCGCCGCTTCGTCTTCCACAACCAGGATGGTCCGCACCACCATCGACGGCATGATCGTAGCGGCTGGATGGGCCACGCTGCGCGGCTCGCTGCGAGTCAGCGGAAGATAGATGATCACGGTCGTGCCGCGGCCCGGTTCCGAGGCGATGTTCACCGTCCCTCCCGATTGCCTGGCGAAGCCGTAGACCATGCTGAGGCCGAGGCCACTGCCTGCGCCGCCGGTCTTGGTCGTGAAGAACGGCTCGAACACCCGCGACACCACCTCGGGCAGCATGCCGGTGCCAGTGTCCTGGATGGCCAGCATGGCGTACTGTCCAATCGAGAGATCGTCGTCGGTCCGTGGCGGCTCCGTGATGTCGGCCTTCGACGTGCGGATGGTCAGCGTGCCACCATCAGGCATGGCATCGCGGGCGTTGAGCGCGATGTTGAGAAGCGCTGCCTCGAGCGCCGCTGGGTCCACCAGCGCCACGCCCGCATCCCGGCCAGTGGTAGTGGTAATGCGAATGGTCGCGCCGAGGGTGCGGCCGAGCAACCGCACGATGTTCTCGACCAGGGGATTGATGGCGACGGGTTGGGGATTCAGCTGCCGCCGCCGCGAGAACGCCAGCAGGTCGCCGGTCAGATCCTGGCCGTGACGGCTCGCCCGCAGCGTTTCGTCGAGCAACTCGACGGTGTCATCGTCGCCCTCTGGCAGCCGCAATCTCAGTAACTCGAGGTTGCCGAGGATCACCATCAGGATGTTGTTGAAGTCGTGCGCAATGCCGCCGGTGAGCTGGCCGACCACTTCCATTTTTTGCGATCGAAAGAGCGCCGCACGGGTCTGTTCGAGTGAGTCCTGCGCCTTGCGCAGTTCCGTGATGTCGTGGGAGATGCCATAGATGCCGAGGATGTTCCCCGTCGTGTCGCGATAGACGCCCTTGGTGACCAGGTACGCCTGCGTGCCAGACGCGCTGGTGGCCACACCCTCAAACGACATTGCGGTGCCGCCCGAAAGCACGGCCTGGTCGTCGGCCCTGAAGCGCCGCGCGGTCTCCTCGGGATACAACTCGAGATCGTTCTTGCCAACCATCTCGGCCGCCTTCCGGCCGGCAAATCGAGCCGCCGCCTGGTTGGCGATCACGTACCGTCCCTCCAGGTCCTTCACGAAGATGGCGTCGGGGGTTGCCTCGATGACAGCGAGCAGGATGTCGGCGCTGTTCGGGATGGAGGGCATGGCCAGGTGCATCTTAGCGCGAGCGGCCAACCGGCCGTGCCACTGATGTCCGCTCCCCTGCTCGCGCGTGATGCTTGGCTGGTGTAAATTGATTCACGCTTGACTGGACACAGTGTTCCAACGCGTCTGCACACGGTGACAAGCCCAGTTCTCACTGTCTGCGTCCTGCTGCTGAACGTCAGCACCCTGGTCGCCCAAGGTAGTGCAGGTGACGCGCAACGCCTGAAGGCGGCATTCATGCTGCGGTTTCCACAGTTCGTCGCCTGGCCGGCCGCGGCCTTCGCCACGCGAAGCACCCTTGAGATCTGCGTCAATGGCCCCGGCGCCTCCGTGACCGCGCTTCGCGAGATCACCGCTGGCGAAACGCTCAACGGCATGCGTCTGACTGTGCGCGACAACCCGTCCGAGCGGGACGTGGCGTCTTGCCACGTGCTGGTGATGGCGCGGCCCAGTCGAGAGCTGATGGCCCAGGTGGCCCACTTGCCGATTCTCACGGTCGGCGATGGCGCCGCGTTCCTGGACGATGGTGGCATCATCCAGTTGAAGCTCGTCGATCGCCGCGTGCGCTTCGAGATCAGCATGCCGGCGGCCGCTCGCGCCGGGCTCACCCTGAGTTCGCAACTGCTGCGCCTGGCCGCCACCGTGCGGGGTGAGCGATGAAGCGCTGGTACGATGCGCTACCCGTGCATCGCAAGCTCGTCGCCGTGGCCCTGGCCACGACCATGCTGGCCTTGCTCGCGGCGACCACCGGCCTGATCGCGCTCGACATCTGGCGCTACCGCATCTCGGCCGCCGACGACATCCGGTCGCTGGCGCAAGTGATCGCCGAGAACGTCGCCGCCGCGCTCGCGTTCGAGGATCCCGAAGCCGCCACCGAGACCATGGCGACGACCCGGGTGCGGCCAGCCGTGATCCGCGTCTGCCTCTATTTGCCGGATGACACGCTGTTTGCGTCGTACGCGCGTCCTCGGTCGGAACCGTGCGCGCCGAGCCCGTATCTGTCGCCCGGGTGGTCGATGCTGTCGGCGCGTGTCCCGGTGACGCGGAATGGCCGGGCGCTGGGTTCTGTCGTCGCCGACCGCGACCTGTCGGATTTAGGAGCGCGCATCGCGGTGACAGCGGGCGCCGGCCTGTTCACGCTAATTCTGGCCGGGGGCCTCGCGTTTGCCCTCGCGCAGCGCCTGCACCGCAGTGTCTCAACGCCCATCGCGGAGCTGGCCGCTGCCGCACGCCAGATCGGCTCACCCTCGTACGCCATTCCCGAGATTCACGCCAACCCGGATGAGATTGGCGAGTTGGTGCAGTCGCTCACCGGCATGATGCAGCGCTTGCAAGACGCCAACAACGGGCTCGTGAAAGAGATCGACGAACGCCGCCGGGTCGAGGCCGAGCGCGAAACTGCC
Source organism: Acidobacteriota bacterium (assembly GCA_031364805.1). Lineage (GTDB taxonomy): Bacteria > Acidobacteriota > Vicinamibacteria > Vicinamibacterales > UBA2999 > 12-FULL-67-14b. The sequence goes on along the minus strand of JANLWW010000113.1, from coordinate 19,745 downwards.
CTGGTGCGCGAGCGCGAGGCGGGCCGGCTCAAGGACGAGTTCCTGGCCGCGGTGTCTCACGAACTCCGCACGCCGCTCAACGCCATCGTCGGCTGGGTCCAGATTCTGAAGATGGGTGATCCCGATCCCGACACGCTGCAGAAAGCCGTGGCGACGATCGGCCGCAACGCCCACGCGCAGGCGCGCGTTATCGAAGATCTGGTGGATGTGTCGCGCATCGTGACCGGCAAGCTGCACCTGAGGTTCCAGGCGCTCGACTTGCGATTGCCGATCGAGGCGGCGGCCGAGCTGAACCGGCCATCGGCGCTGGCCAAGAGCATCGTGTTCGACGTGCGGCTGCCGAACGAGATGTGCTACGTGAACGGGGACGCCGACCGCCTGCAGCAGGTGGTGTCGAACCTGCTGTCGAACGCGGTGAAATTTTCATCGGCTGGCGGACGCATCGAGTTGACGTTGCAGCGGGTTGAGGGCGCCTACGAGGTTCGAGTGGCCGATACCGGCATCGGCATCTCCGCCGACTTCCTGTCTCATGTCTTCGAGCGCTTCCGCCAGTCGGACGGCTCGATGACGCGCGAGTACGGTGGCCTTGGTCTGGGCCTTGCCATCGTAAAGGAACTGACGGAACTGCACGGCGGCGCCGTGTGGGTGACGAGCGGCGGCCCGGGCACGGGCAGTCAATTCCTGGTGCGGTTGCCGGCGCTTGTCGCCTTCGATTCCGCCAGGGCCGAGCCGGCGCCCGAGGCCGCGTTATCAGTCTCGGCGTTGTCAGGTGTCCGCGTGCTCGCGGTTGACGATAACTCCGACGCGCTGGATGTGCTGGCGACGACGCTGGCGACGGCTGGTGCCTCGGTGCGGACCGCGCGCCATGGCCGCGAGGCGGTCGCCAAGTGGAACGAGGACCCGGCCGACGTGTTGCTGTGCGACCTGGCCATGCCGCATATGGACGGCTTCGCCGTGCTGGCGATGATTCGATCGACCCGATCCGGCGGCGGCGTGCGTGCGATCGCGCTGACGGCGCATGCCTCGCAGGATTACGTGGACCGCAGTGCAGCGGCCGGCTTCGTCGGCCACATTGCCAAGCCGTTTGCCGCGGCCGAACTGGTTGCTGCCGTGGCCCGGGCCGCGGCCGGAGAATAACGACCATGCCCCTACGCCTGTTGGTGTTCACCGCCTGCCTGGTCGTCGCTCCCGGCGTCGCGGCCGCGCAGGAGGTCGTGGCCCAGGACTGGAAGCGGCTGTCGCTCGAAGAGCTGCTGAACATCGAAGTCACGGTGGTGACCCGGCAACCTGAACCGGTGCGGGCTGCGGCCGCCTCGGTCTCGGTCATCACGAGCGAGGACATCCGCCGCTCGGGCGTGACCACGATTGCCGATGCCATTGCCCTAGCCGACGGCATGCACGTGGCCCGCGTCAACAGCGCCTCGTGGGCCATCACCACCCGTGGCTTCAACGGCAGCACGCCCAACAAGCTGCTGGTGATGGTCGATGGCCGCAATGCGTTCTCGCCGTTATTTGCCGGCGTATTCTGGAACACCCTCGACTACGTGCTCGAAGACATTGACCGGATTGAGGTGGTGCGCGGTCCCAGCGCCACGCTGTGGGGCGCCAACGCCGTCAACGGCGTGATCAACATCATCACGAAGAGTGCGCGCGATACGCGTGGCACGCATGTGTCGGTCGGCAGCGGCAACGAGGATCCGGGCCTCGTGACCGTGCGCCATGGTGGCGGCTCCGACACCACCAGCTACCGTGTTTACGCGAAGGCGGCAGTGCGTGCGGATCAACAGTTCTCGACCGGCATCTCCGCCGCGGACCGCCGCCGGCGCGGCCAGGTCGGCCTGCGCGTGGACTCGACCCGTGGCGGCAATCACTGGCTGTTCAAGGCCGATGCATTCCACGGGCGCGACGACTTCATCGATCGCCGCGATGGTGAGTGGACCGAGCTCAACCTGCAGACCCGGGTGTCGCGCGACCTTTCGGACAATAGCCGGGTGCAGTTGCAGGCCTACTATCGCCGCGAGTACCGGAACATCGAGCGGCAACTGACGCACTACCTCGACACGGGCGATGTCGATGCGCAGTATTCAGTTCAGCCAAATTCGCGCCACGCGATCGTCGCGGGCGCCGGCGTCCGAGTGAACCGCGACAACACTCACGGCAGCTCGACGCTCAGGTTCGAGCCGATGTCGCGCACGTATCCCCTGTTCAGCGCCTTCATCCAGGACGAGTTTGCCATCCGGCCCGCGTCGGTTTACCTGACCGGTGGGGTGAAGGTCGAACACAACGCCTTCAGCGGCGCGGATGTGCAACCCAACCTGCGGGCGCGCTGGATGCTGCCGCGCCAGCAGATGGTCTGGGGCTCGGTGGCCCGGGCGGTCCGCCGGCCGACACGGATTGACGACGATGTCCGCACCACCACCGATACCGGGCTGCTCCTGGTCCAGGGCAGCGACGACTTCGAGGCGGAAGAAATGCGCGGGTGGGAAGTAGGCTACCGTGCCAGGCTGGTGTCGGCCATGACGTTCGACATCTCGACGTTCGGCCATCGCTACCCGAACCTGCGCAGTCAGGAGGCACCGGTCACCGGCCCCTTCCCGATCACGCTCGCCAACACCCTGATTGGGAAGTCTCGCGGGGTCGAGGCGGCCACCACGATCCAACCGCACAACTGGTGGCGTGTGCAGGCCAGCTACACCTGGCTGGACACCGAGATCACGAGGGAGGCAGGCAGCCGCGATGTTGGTGGCGGCACGAGCGAAGCCAACGACCCGGACTATTTGGTCACGCTGCGCGGCGGCGTCGACCTGGCGCGCAACATCGACGTCGACCTGTGGTGGCGCGCCGTCGGTGCGTTACCCAACCCGGCGGTGCCCGCTTACCGGGAACTGAACGCCCGCATTGGCTGGCGGCCGAATGAGAGAGTGGAGCTGGCGCTGGTTGGCCAGGACCTGCTGCACGGCCAGCATCCGGAGTTCGGGACCTCCGTGCCACGTCGGGTGGAGTTCGAGCGCAGCGTGCGCGCCATGTTCACGCTGCGGTTGCCGTAGCTGATGTTCCAGTCTGCGAGGGGTAATCAGTGGCGCGTACGAAACAAGCCGCGGGCCTGCTGATGTTCCGGCAGCGCGATGGTTACGAGCTGGAAGTACTGCTCGCGCATCCGGGCGGTCCGATCTGGGCGAACAAAGATCAGGGCGCCTGGACGATCCCGAAAGGTGAGTATCTCGACGACGAGGCGCCGCTCGCCGCCGCGCAGCGCGAGTTCCTGGAAGAAACCGGATTCTCGTCCGCCGGTCCGTTCACCGAGCTGTCAACAATCAAGCAGAAGAGCGGCAAGGTCGTGTCGGCCTGGGCCTTCGCAGGCGATTGCGATCCCGCCCAGATGCGCAGCAATACCTTTCAACTGGAATGGCCGAAAGGGTCGGGCCGCATGCAGGAGTGCCCCGAAGTCGATCGCGTCGCGTGGTTCACGGTCGCCGAAGCGCGTGCGCGGATTAACCCGGCCCAGGCGCCGTTCCTGGATCTCCTGTGCGACCGGATCGGGATCGATTCGGCAGGGGTTCAAGGAATCAACGCCCGACGGTGATAAACTGACAGTCCCTCGAACGGAGAGATGTCCGAGTGGTTGAAGGAGCACGCTTGGAAAGCGTGTGTACAAGAAATTGTACCAAGGGTTCGAATCCCTTTCTCTCCGCCATTTCCCTCAACTATCGTCTCGGTCAATGGCGGCTCGAAAGGGCCTCGGGCTCAATGGCCGCCGCTCTGCGCCGTTCACAGTACGAATCCCTCTTTCAGTGGCGCCCCGAAGGGCTACGCCTCACACGGTCCAGCGGGCCGGCGCCACCGGCGAGCGGATGCGCGCTAGTTCTTGCGCGTCGCGCGGATGATCGCGTCCATGTGATCGAGGTATTTCTCGAGCGCGCGCCGGCCGGCGGCGGTGAGCTTGTAGCCGGTGCGCGGTGTGCGGCCTTCGAAGCTCTTGGTGCACGACAGGTAACCCGCGTCCTCGAGCTTGCGCGCGTGTACGCTGAGGTTGCCGTCGGTGGCATTGAGCGCCGTCTTGAGCTCTGAGAACGACAGGTCATCGGCAGCCGCCAACGCGCTGACGATGCCGAGACGCATGCGGTCGTGCAGCAGCCGATCGAGTTCGGTGGCAATTCCGCCGGCATGTCGCACCGGCTTCTCAGGGGCTGGCCGGGCGTGTGCGGACGCTTCGGTCCTGGGTTTGCGTGCCGTGCTGCTCTTAGCCACCGTGGTTCCTCGCAATGTAAACGCCAAAGCCAATCTGCAGGCCGCCAAAGCCGATGGCGAGCCAGATGTTGCCCCAATCGGGCGGAGTCAGGATGGCCAGCACTCCGAGTGCCATAAACAACCCGCCGATCACGCGCACGGCCGGCACGCTGAAGATGCCGCCGGTCACCAGCCCCGCACCGTAGAGCAGCAGCCATGCCGGCGCCATCACGGTGAACGACCGCACGGCCCACAACTGGTAGGTGATCGCCGCGCCGGCGACAAACGGTGCCGCCAGCGCCGCGGCGAACCGCCGCGCGTTGGCCCCCGTCAGGGTCGCCCCGGCCAGGCGCGCCTTGCGAGCCATGGCGATCATCCCGACGGTGGATGCGATGGCGGCCGCGACGAGCCAAGTCAGCAACCAGCGGTCGGGCGATGGCTGCGACGAGCCGACGAGCGCCGCCACCAGCGCAAGCCCCCCCATCACGCATCCACCGACACCGGGAACCGCCGTAAACGTGGTGCTCCGCTCCATGGCCTGCCGGATGAACGACAGGTCATCGGACGCTCGGCCACTGAGCGAGGCAGGCCGCGAATCCACGGGCACGGGGCTGGACACTGCCAGTAATAGTAACCGCAACTCCGGGATGGTCAAAGCACTTTGAGTCTTAGAGTTAACGCCGGGCTGCGGCCGTGGCGAGTGGTGTATAATGACGAGCGAAATGACTGTTTCCTCAATGCGAAAGCACACCGGTGCTAAGCGGGCCAAGGCCAGGCGCGGGCGAAGGGTTCAGAGAGGTTCAGAGAGGTTCTGACGGTTCGGAACGGTTCAAAAGCTTCGACAGCCACCCGCCGCGGTTACCCGCCGGCGGGTTTTGTGTTTTCAGGGATCAGGGATCAGGATCGGGGATCGGGAATGAGCGAGATTGAAGTCGGCGTCCTTGGCGCGACCGGTGTGGTCGGGCAACAGTTCGTGACGCGCCTGGCGCGACACCCGTGGTTCCGTCTCACCTGGCTCGCAGCCAGCGAGCGCTCCGAAGGCAAGGCCTACAAGTCGGTGGCGCCGTGGCGCCTCGCCACGCCCATGCCGGCCGAATCAGCGGACCGTATCGTCCAGGCGTGCGTTCCCGGCCGAGGGCCCAAGGTCGTGTTCTCCGGCCTCGACGCCTCAGTCGCCGGCGACATCGAGGGCGCCTTTGCCACGGCCGGCCACATCGTGGTCAGCAACGCCCGTAACTTCCGCATGGATCCGCTCGTGCCGCTCCTGATTCCCGAGGTCAATGCCGATCACCTGTCATTGCTAGGCGAACAGCGCGCCAGCAAGGGTTGGACTGGTGCGATCGTCACCAACCCCAACTGCTCGACCGTGGTGTTGGCGATGGCCCTGGCACCGCTGCGGCAGTTCGGCATTCGCTCCGTCATCGTCTCGACCATGCAGGCGGTGTCGGGCGCGGGATATCCAGGCGTGCCGTCCCTGGACATTCTCGGCAACGTCGTTCCGTTCATCGGCGGCGAAGAAGAGAAGATGGAAACCGAAACGCTGAAGATTCTGGGCAGCGATGGGGGCCGCGTCCCGTATCAAGCGGCGGTCAGCGCGCACACCAATCGGGTTCCGGTGATCGACGGGCACACCATGACGGTGTCGGTGGATTTCCAGGACGAGCCGTCGATCGCCGAGATCGCGCATGCCATTCGGACGTTTGCCGGCCGGCCGCAGGAATTGAAGCTGCCCACGGCGCCGCAACCCGCCCTGATCCTGATGGACGAACCCAACCGTCCGCAGCCACGGCTCGATGCCGACCTGGGCGGCGGCATGGCCATCACGATTGGCCGGCTGCGCAGTTGCCCGGTGATGCATGCGAAGTTCGTGGCGCTCGGTCACAATACGGTGCGCGGTGCCGCCGGCGCGGCAATCCTGAACGCCGAACTGATGCAGGCTGAAGGATTGCTCTAGCGTAGCGAATAGCGAATAGCGAAGGGCGATGGGCGAATAGCGATGAAGGTGATGAAGTTCGGCGGCACCTCGGTTGCCGATCGCGCGGCGATCGAACGGCTGATCGCCCTCGTGCGCGCGGAGCGCCAGGCCGAAGCGCAGAAAGAAGGCGGCGACGCGCGCGGGCCGGTCGTGGTGGTGTCCGCTTTGTCAGGTGTCACCGATCGCCTGCTCGGAGTCGCGGCGCTGGCCGGTTCCGGCGATGTCGAAGGCGCGCGTACCAGCCTGCAGGATCTCCGCCAGCGTCACCTCACGGTGTCGGAGGTGATCACGGACGAAGCGCTCCGCAATTCAGTGGTCGAGTCACTCAATCGCGAATTTGATGAACTCGAACGCGTCGTGCACGCATTGGCCGTCCTGCAGGAGGTGTCGCCACGCTGGCTCGACACGCTCGCGGCCACCGGCGAAGTGTTGAGCAGCCAGATTGTCGCCGCTGCACTAACGGCGAACAAGCTGCAGGGCGCCTGGGTGGATGCTCGCAAAGTGGTCGTCACCGATGGCGAGCACACGGCCGCCGCACCGCTGTTCCAGGAAACCACCGCAGCGCTGATGATTCACGCCGATCCACCCCTCGCCGCCGGGCGCATACCGGTGCTCGGTGGATTCGTGGGGGCCACCGCCGCCGGCGTGACGACGACACTCGGCCGCGGCGGCTCAGATTTTTCAGCCGCCATTATCGGGGCGTGCCTGGGCGCCGACGAAATCCAGATCTGGACCGACGTTGACGGCATGCTCACGGCCGACCCGCGGATCGTCAAGGCGCCCCAGGTGGTTCCGCATCTCTCGTTCGCCGAAGCGTCGGAACTGGCGTACTTCGGCGCGAAGGTGCTGCACCCGGCCACCATTCAGCCAGCTGTGGCCCGCAACATCCCGGTCCGCATTCTCAATTCACAGCGCGCCCAGGCCCGGGGTACGCTGATCACCGCCGAGCGGCCGAAGAGCGACCGGCCGCTGACCGCGGTGGCCTCGAAGAAGGGCGTGACGGTTGTCGACATCACCTCGACGCGGATGCTGATGGCGCACGGTTTTCTTCGCCGCCTGTTCGAGGTGTTCGAGCGCCACAAGACATCGGTTGACGTCGTCACGACGTCGGAAGTGACGGTGTCGGTGACCATCGACGATGCGCGGCGGTTGCCGGCGATCATCGACGGACTGTCGGGCTTCGCGGATGTCATGCAACAGGACAAAATGGCGATTATCTGCGTGGTCGGCGACGGTCTTCACGACGATCCGACCCTGGCATCGCAGGTGCTCGCGTCGGTCGGCGACGTGCCGTTGCGCATGGTGTCGCAGGCCGCGTCGCGCCGGAACATTACGTTTGTCATCAGCGAAGCGGAATTGCCGACGGCGCTCGGCCGGCTGCACGACCGTTTTTTCTCGGCGGTGCGCGCCTGATGCGCATCCTCTTGCTTGGCCACGGCCGCATGGGGCAACTGGTGGAATCGCTGGCGCCGTCGTACAGCGCTACGGTGGCTGGTGTGATTGACGAGAGTTCCGGCGAGCGCGCGATTGCCGACGGAGACTTCGGTCCGGTCGACGTCGCCATCGACTTCACGCTGGCCGGCGCGGTCGTGAAAAACCTGCCGCAGTTGGCTGCCAGGAGAATCAACGTGGTGATCGGCACCACCGGCTGGCAGGCGCATGAGGCGGCGATGCGCGAAGCGGCTGCCACCGCCGGCATTGGCGTGCTGGCGGCGTCGAACTTCTCGTTGGGCATGAACGTGTTCCAGCTGGCCGTGGAAGAGGCGAGCCGGCATTTCGCCAACCACGCGGAGTTTGGCGCGTGGATTCACGAGGCTCATCACACCATGAAGAAAGACGCGCCGTCTGGCACCGCGCTCTCGCTGAAAGCGGGAATGGCAGGCGCAGGCTACCAGCGGCCGATTGACCTATCGTCCACCCGCGTCGGCTCGGTGCCCGGCACGCACACCGTCGGGTTCGATGGACCGTCGGAAACCATCGAGTTCACTCACACGGTTCGCGATCGCGCGGTGTTTGCGCGAGGCGCCCTCACGGCCGCCACGTGGCTGGTCGGAAAACGCGGCTGGTTTTCCATTCGCGACCTGCTGAAGGATCAATAACAGATGGCAATACGGACAATGTTCACGGGAGTCGGTACGGCGCTGGTGACTCCCTTCACCAAGACTGGCGCGCTCGACGAGCCGGCGATCAAGCGGCTGGCGCGGCGTCAGATCGATAGCGGCGTCCATTTCCTCGTGCCGTGCGGCACGACCGGCGAGACGCCAACGCTGTCGGCGGCGGAACGACGCCGTGTTGTGGAGCTCGTGCTGGAGGAGGCGAACGGGCAGGTGCCGGTGATGGCCGGCGCGGGCGACAACGACACCAAGGCGGCCGTGCAGTTGTCGAAAGAAATGCACCGCATCGGGGTGCAGGGCCTGCTGCAGGTGACGCCGTGGTACAACAAGCCGACCGCCGAAGGATTGTTCCAGCATTTCTCAGCCGTGGCCGACGCCACGCCGCTACCGGTGATGCTCTACAACGTGCCGGGACGCACCGGTTGCAACATTGATGCAACCACGCTGACGCGCCTGGCCACCATCCCCCACGTGGTCGGCGTGAAGGAGGCCTCTGGCAACATCACGCAGATGATCGAGATCTGCCGCGCTGTTCCAGACCATTTCCTCGTGCTGTCTGGAGACGATGCCATGACCCTGCCGTTGATGGCGATTGGCGGACGCGGGTTGATCTCGGTGGCGTCGAATGCCATTCCTGCTGAGATGTCGAAGCTGGTGGAGGCGGCGGAGCGAGGCGATTACGCCGGCGCTCGGCAACTGCATCAGCGGCTGGTGCCGATCATGCTGGGTAACTTCATCGAGTCAAATCCCGGACCCGTGAAGTACGCGATGGCGGCGATGGGCTTGTGTGAAGAAGCCTACCGCCTGCCGATGGTGCCGCCGCAGCCGGCTTCGAAGGCGAAGATCGACGGCTTTCTGAAAGAACTCGGGTTCCTGTGACGCTCAGAGAAAACATTGAAACGCTGGTCGCTGCCGGCTCGGGCGCGGACAAGGCGGCCGCGCGTGCGGCGTTCGACGAACTGAAGGCAGCGCTGGAGGCCGGCACCGTGCGCTCGGCACAGCCCGATGCTTCGACGCCGAGCGGCTGGCGCGTCAACACCTGGGTGAAGCAGGGCATCCTGCTCGGCTTTCGATTCGGCGACCTCGTCGAGATGTCCGCCGGCTTGCCGTTTTACGACAAGGACACGCAGACGGTGCAGAGTCCCGGCGTGGCCGCGGGCGTGCGCATTGTGCCGGGCGGCTCGGCGATTCGCGGCGGAGCGTTCGTGGCCCGTGGCGTCATTTGCGTGCCGCCCATGTACATCAACATCGGCGCCTACGTTGGCGAAGGCACGCTGGTCGATTCCCACGCCTTGATCGGATCCTGCGCGCAGATCGGCGCCCGCGTGCACGTCAGCGCCGCGGCGCAGATTGGCGGCGTGCTCGAGCCCGTCGGCGCGCTGCCGGTCATCGTCGAAGACGATGTGCTGGTTGGCGGCAATACCGGCATCTACGAAGGAGCCGTGATCAAGCAACGCGCAGTGATCGCGGCTGGCACCGTGCTCACCGGATCCACGCCGGTGTACGACCTGGTCAACGGCACCATCATCAAGCCGACGACCGGCCAGCCATTGGTCATTCCCGAAGGCGCCGTCGTGGTGCCTGGCGCCCGTGCCGTCACCGTGGGTGCCGGCAAGGACTGGGGCCTGTCGCTCGCCACGCCCGTGATCGTCAAGTATCGCGACGACAAGACCGACGCGAGAACGGAACTCGAACAGTGGATTCGGTAACCCACCCCAGCGCGGGTGCTGGGCCCGGGGCTCCGGTCGACCACCTTGCGCTCGCGCGAATGCTGATCGATATTGAATCGACGACGGGGCAGGAGGGTAAGGTTGCGGTCGTTCTCGCGCACTACCTGCGCGGCCGTGGCTACTCGGTGCTCGAGCAACCGCTCGACCATGGCCGCACCAACGTCATTGCCGCCGTCGGCGAACCCGAGGTGGTGTTCTCTACCCACTTCGATTGCGTGCCGCCGTTTTTCCCGAGCCGCGTTGAGGGCAGCCTGCTCTTCGGCCGTGGCGCATGCGATGCCAAGGGCATTCTCGCGGCGCAGGTGGCTGCCGCCGAACGGTTAAGGGCGGCCGGCGAGACCCGCATTGGACTGGTCTTCGTCGCAGGCGAAGAACGCGGCAGCGATGGCGCCAAGGCCGCCAACAAGATCGCATCGCAAGCGCGGTATCTGATTAACGGCGAGCCGACCGACTTGCGACTGGGTGCCGCCACGCGTGGCTGCTTCCGCGTGCGCCTGACCGCCGCCGGCAAGGCCGCCCACTCCGGGTATCCCGAACTGGGCGAATCGGCCATCGAGAAGCTGATGGACTGCCTGATGTCGCTGCGGTCGGCTGAGTGGCCTTCGGATCCGGTACTCGGCACCACGCACTACACGGTGGGACTAATCAGCGGCGGCGTCGCGCCGAACGTGATCCCTCCCAATGCCGAGGCCGAGGTGTTCTTCCGGACAGTCGGCGAGCACGACGCCGTGCGGGCGACGCTCGCATCCGCGCTGGCGGGCCGTGTGACGGTGGCAGAGATTCTCGAACTCCCGGCGGTGCGCCTCCATACGGTCGACGGGTTCGAGACCGCGGTGTTCTCGTATTTCAGCGATGTGCCGTTCCTGTCGAACTGGGGTGCGCCGCTCTTGCTGGGGCCGGGTTCGATTCACGTGGCTCACACGGACCAGGAACACGTGGCGATCGCGGAACTGGATAAGGCGGTCGAGATTTACGCGAAGCTCGCCACCGCGTTGCTGGCGACCTGAGTCGTCGAAGCGCTCGTGGCGCCAGATGGCGATGGCCTCGGCCAGTTGCAGGTGCCGCTGGCCCCTATCGGCCAAGTCGTTCAAGGCCCGCGAGTTACCCTCTAGCAGCGGTGGGCCCGGCGCTGTGCGCACAGTGGCGCACACTACCAAAGCCGCAGATGCTACACTGAAGGCTCGGCCCGGAACCTCGGCAATCTCAGGGCGGCGAATCGCGTCAGGGCCGGAAGGCAGCAGCGCTAAGTCGTTTCCGTGATGTGTTGAGGACCTCCGGGCCGAGTTCCCTTCCAAATGGCCTATCAAGTCCTAGCCCGCAAGTGGCGCCCGCAGAAGTTCGAGGATGTGCTCGGGCAGCAGGCGGTGACGCGCACCCTCAAGAACGCGCTCAAGAGCAAGCGGATCGCGCAGGCGTTTGTGCTGTCGGGCCCGCGCGGCTGCGGCAAGACGACGACCGCCCGCATTCTGGCGCGCGCGCTGAGCTGCGTGACAGGGCCGACTCCCGAGCCGTGCGGCGTGTGCGATGCCTGCATCGAGATTGCCGAAGGCCGCGACATCGACGTGCTGGAAATCGACGCCGCCACGCACACCGGCGTCGATAACGTCCGCGAAGTGATCGTCGAAGGCCTGTCGATTGCGCCGGTTCGCAACCGCTACAAGGTCTTCATCATCGACGAAGTCCACATGCTGTCGGCCTCGTCGTTCAATGCTTTGCTCAAGTCGATCGAAGAGCCGCCGCCGCACGTCATCTTCATGATGGCGACCACCGAGCAGCACAAGATTCCAGACACGGTGCTGTCGCGTTCGCAGGTCTACGAGTTCCGTACCATCTCTGCCAAGGTGGTCGCCGATCGGCTTCGGATGATTGCGCAAGAAGAGCAGATCGAGATCCCTGAAGCCGGCCTCTTGCTGCTGGCGCGCGCGGGCGAAGGCAGCATGCGCGACTCGCTCAGCGCCTTCGACCAGGTGCGCGCCTTCGCCGGCGACTCGATCGTGGTGGACGACGTCGTCACCGTCCTGGGCCTGGTCGGGCGCGACCTGGTGTTCGACATGCTCGACGCGGTGGTCAGCGAAGATGCCCCGGCGGCGTTTGCCCTGGTCGAACGTGCCATCGAGCGTGGTTACGACCTGCGCCTGCTCTGCCGCGAACTTGCGCGAGCGACGCGCGACCTGTTGATCCTTTCCGTGGATCCGAAACGGGCGTCAGATCCTGACATTGCTGCCGACGCCGAGCGGGAACGCCTGCTTGCCATGGCGGCCCAGTGGTCGCGTGAAGACCTGCTGCGCGGCTTCGACCTGCTGACCAAGATCGAGCAGGAAGTGCGGGTCTCGGATCAGCCGCGCTACAACCTCGAGATGGGGTTGCTACGACTGATGCATCTCCGAAAGCTGGTTCCGCTCGGCGAACTACTGGGGCTCGCAGAAAGAGCTCCCTCGCGCGTGACGGGGACTGGTGTGCCTGGGGTGCCTAGTGTGTCTAAGGTGCAAATGCCGGCTGCGAAGCCAGTTGCGACACCGGCACCGAAAGCCGCATCAGCACCGAAGCCCTCATCGGCACCAAGCACCCCCCAGAGCCCCCCAGGCCCCCTAGGCTCCGATACCTCCCTGAAAGACGCGTTCCTGGCGGAAATCAAAGCCGGCAAGTCAACGTTTTATAACCTCGTCGTGGCTTCCGCCCATAGCATCGAAGTGTCGTCCGGCAAGATCGTCTTCGCCTTTCAGCCGAACAAGAAGAACGCGAAGGCGCAGTGCGATGATCAGAAAGCGTGGCTGCTGGCGATTGCCGAAAAAGTAGCCGGCCGTCCCGTCCCGGTGTCGATCGTGATCGCCGCCGCCGATGCGGCGCCTGGTCCCGCGCCCTCGACGCTCGGTTCGCCCGTGGCTGCGCCGCGGGGCAATCCAGATGATGTGAAGGCCGAGGCCATGGCGAATTCAACCGTGCAGGCCTTGCTCGAAATCTTCCCTGTCGACAAGACTACGATTGAAGAAAGATAGGCTTGAGACTTTAACCCAAGCCGCCAAGCCCCCATGAACATCCAGAACATGATGAAACAGGCGCAAGAAATGCAAGAGCGCCTCCAGCAGGAGATGTCACACCTGACGGTCGAGGCGACCGCCGGCGGCGGCATGGTCACGGTCGTCGTGAATGGCCACAAGCTTCTCCAGAAGCTCACCATTGACCCCGAGGTCGTCTCGAAAGACGACATCGGCATGCTGCAGGACCTGATTGTCGCCGCCGTCAACGACGCGCACCGCAAGGTGGACGAGGGGATGAAGCAGAAGATGGGCGGCATGCTCGGCGGCATGGGCCTGCCCGGACTCTAATGTCCCTGCCAGCGTCCCTGCAGGAACTGGTCGATCAGTTCAAGCGGCTGCCCGGTGTTGGCGCCAAGAGCGCGCAGCGGCTGGCGTTCCACATCCTGCGCACGCCGCGCGAGGACGCCGAGCGCCTGTGCGAGGCGATCCGCAACGTCAAGGATCGCGTCACCTACTGCACGACCTGCAACAACATCACCGACACCGATCCCTGCCTGATGTGCGGCGACGACAGCCGCGACCACCGCGTCATCTGCGTCGTCGAAGAGCCGCAAAACGTGAACGTGGTAGACCGTTCGGGCGGCTTCAAGGGCGTGTTTCACGTGTTGATGGGCGCCATCTCGCCACTCCAGGGCGTGGGTCCGGACGACCTCAAGATTAAGGGCCTGCTCGCGCGCATTGGTGTTGACGGCGTGGATGAAGTGATTCTCGCCACCAATCCCAACGTGGAAGGCGAGGCCACCGCTATTTACCTGGCGCGGCTGCTGAAGCCCCTCGGCATTCGCGTGACCCGCATCGCCACCGGCATTCCGGTCGGCAGCGACATCGACTATGCCGACGACCTGACGGTCGGAAAGGCGATGGACGGTCGCCGGGAAGTGTAGAATTCGGCTACCCCATGCTCCCCGCCGCGTATCAAGTTCCTGCGGCCGCCGTCCTGTTGGTCGGCGGGTTCCTCGCGTGTTTTTTTGGCTACCGCCTGTTCAAGGTGGTACTGGCCCTCTTCGGCTTCATCATCGGCGCGCTGGCGGCCAGTTCGGTCTTCGGCGCCACTGACACCACGCCCATGGTGATTGCCGCCCTCGTCGGCGGCATCGCCGGCGCGGCGCTGCTGCTGGCCGCCTACTTCGTCGGCGTCGCATTGGTTGGCGCGGGCATTGGCGCGCTGATCGTCAACGTGATCTGGACGCAGGTCGAAGGCGACCCGCATCCCTTTGTCGTCATCCTGTTCTCGGTCGCCGGTGCGGTGCTGGCGACCTGGCTGCAGCGCTACGTGATTATCCTGGGCACGGCGTTCGGAGGCGCGTGGACGCTGCTGGTGGGCGGCCTGGCGATTATGGGTGACAGCGGCCCGCTCAGGGCAGCCGCGCAAGGGGATGTGTGGGTGGCCTACCCGCTCAATCCGGCCCCGGGCATGTCGTGGCTGCCGTGGGCATGGATTGGAGTGGGGGTGCTGGGCACGCTGGTGCAGCTGTTATGGACGGGCGGCGACAGGGGACGTGTGGTGAAGGCCAACAAAAAGAAAGGCCTACCGAAAAGCGAATAGCCGAACGGCCGTAAGTCCGCTCAGGAACGCATCTTCAATTCGCGTCCCCAAACACCAATCCCCACAGAGTGTCACCCGGGATTCCGCGTCATGGATGGCACCCGCGGCCAGCGGCGGATCCGCCGCCGCATACCGCCAGCGATGCGCCGTGGCGTAGAACGCATGCGGAAGGCCATTTGGAATCAGGTCGTGAAACGCCTCCATCAAAAACGACCCCACCACCTCCGGGTCATCGTCTGTGTGGGAGGCACTCCATCGGTGGGTCGCGTGCAACACCCACGCATCCACTTTCCATTCGCGTTTCGGCTTTGACTGGTTCCGAGCGACCCACCCGAGCGGGCTGCCGTGCACGAACGCGCCATCGAAGCGCGCCAGCACGCGTTCGTCAAACGCGGCCAATACCGCCCAGCAAGGCCACGTGACGACGGCAGCGATCGAGTCGCTCAGCCGGGGAATGTGCTCGACGAGAGGCCTGGCTTGGTCAGCCGTGACCGCGAGAACCACGTGGTCAAACTCGGCGAGCAGCGGCGCCAGCGATTCCACGCGCTGCTCGTAGCGCACCTCGAGCGATTCCGCCATGGCCCTGGCGATCGCGCTCATGCCCGGGACGCCGACGTACCGCCCCGTGGCGGTGGCGACATCCTCCCATCCCTCGTTGTCGAAGCTGACGATTCGGCCGTCCCATTGAGCGACCACACGGTCGCGCAGCCAGCCGTCGACCGTCGACTGAAACCGCGGGTCGCGCACCGTGAAGTACTGGGCACCGTGGTCGAACCGAAGGGCTGCGCCCCTGGCACCCTTCGGCATCTCAACGTTGCGCACATGCCGGGTCGCCGCGCGTCCGCCTGGCCCGTGAGCGCGCTCGAACACCACCACGCCGTGGCCGCGGTCGCGAAGTGTGCGCGCAGCCGATAGTCCCGCGATTCCGGCGCCGACGACAGCTACCTTCATGGAAATGACGTCCCGGTCGGCTGCGGCCTTACGCAAACCGTAAAAGTGAAGTGAAAGTGAAGCAGGTTCCTTTAAAACGCATCGCCGATGAACGCTAACATCCGGCCGCAATAGAGCACCGCGAACCACGAGAAGAGCGACACGAGGCCGACCAGCTTGACCGCCGTTGGCGTCTCATCACCCGGCGCGAGCTCGAGCACCTTCGCCGACAGCCTGGTTTCGTAGAACCCGGCGTTCAGTCCAGCGACCATGAGGAAGCCCACCTTGTACCACCACACCGGATTGTTCGCGTACTGCTCGGGGAGGCCGGTGAGAAACACCAGCCCCGTAATGACGTTGAGGACGAAGCCGATCAGCGCATAGGGCATCAGGTCCCGCGCTGCGGCGATCGACACCCGCTTGAAGAACCCCATCAGCCGCAGGTCGAAGAATCCGGTGATGCCGACCAGCAGGCTCAATCCCATGAAATGCAGGCTTTCGCACAACGGCCAGATCCAGGTGCTGGTGTTGATCCACTGCGAGGCGGGGGTCGCTCGCAGCCACTGTACGAAGACATCCACGGGCATGTTACAGGTAGGCCATGAGCCGGCCGGCGACAATGGCCCCCGCCCAGAGAATCAGCGACAGTAAGGCGAGCGTGCGGAGCTTGGCGGTCGGCACCTCCTGCTGGCGCAAGTGCGTCGATACCGATCGCGCCACGATCAGCGCGACGACAATGAGGGCCAGCTTCACGTAAAACACACGCTGTCCCGCCTTGGTGGTGGCGTCGGCCATAAACAGCAGCACGCCGCTGGCAAGGTTGATGGCAAAGCCCCACCACATGATCGGGAACAGCGCGCGCAGGGCGAGCAACGGGATCCGCGGCGCCCGCCCGAGCAGCCTGAGATCAACGACAACGTTGACGCCGACGACGATCGCAAGCCCGACGGTATGCAGCGTCAGGATGGTCGGGTAGGCCCAGATCGAGGGTGACTCGCGCGCCCAGGTCGCGAGCGCCAGACCCTCGATCGATGCGAGCAGTTCGCTCACGCCGGTGACGTTACCGGCCCGGCTCTTTCGGCACGGTGCCGCGCAGAATGGCCGAGCCGTCGGCCTTCATCAGCAACTGGATGCAGCACATGCCGTGCGAGCCCTCGGCCCGTGATGGCTGTCCGGCCACCCTGATCTCGGTGCCCGGCTTCAGCGTTTCCATCGTCAGGTTGTTACGCGCGAGCTGAGCGCCGGTGCCCATCTCCACTTGCCACTCGACTTTCTTTCCCTTTTCGTCAACGTCAAGATAAAGAAACGAGTGGGGGTTCCTGATGTTGAGCTTGGTCACCATGCCCCGGATTTCCACCTTCTTGGTGGCGTCGTAGAACGGACCGCTCGAATGGTGCGCAATGGCCGGCACCGCGACTGCTGCCGCTGCCACCACTGCCCCGGCGAGGATCGATCGCTTCGCGTTCATATGCTGCCTTTCACTTGTATCTCGGAACCATCATCTTGATCGGTGCGCGCGATGATTCAGGGTCGCACTCCCACGCTTCGATCTGGTAGCCCGGCGCGGCCGCCAGCCAGCGCGTCGTGTATGACGCCGGCTCGCGGAGGAACAGCGGGTCCGCGAGCGTCAGCGTCAACTTGAGCTCGCCGTCTTCCTTCCAATAGCGTTCTGTCACCTTCTTGAGGGTTGATGATGGGATGCCGTTGTAGTCGTCGAAGCCGGTGATGTCGAACAGGAAGTGATCGGTCTCGACGATCAGGGCGTTGCCTTCGTAGCGCCCGACCGAGAAGCCCTGGAGGCTGTAGTCGTGGATGGTCGGCTTGCGGCTATCGAGCCAGATGGTGCGCGTCTGGTCGTCCTTCTCGTAGCGCATGACGACGCGGTCGGGCCACTGCACGACCTGCATGTAGTACGGGTCGTACTGAATGGCCGGCGATGACGATGGCACGCAGTCGTATTTCGGCGCGACGGCCTCGTCGAACGCCTTCATGTATGCCTGCCCGCGCTCGTTGAGGACCGGGAAGTTGGTCTTGGTCCAGGGAAAGACCTCGCTGTTCATGGGGCGGGCCCGGGTGCCGCCGTTCCACATGCCGGCGATGTCGGGGAAGCGGCTGACGATGGCTGGCGGCCCGGCCGGTCGCTGGGCCGGCGCCGCAGCGGGCGTCGCCGGGGCGGTTGGTGCCTGCGCCTGCTCGGCCGAGCCGATCGCCGTGGCCAGGATCGCCGCACATGCCAATGCACCAATGGTTCGTGTGGTTCGCATGCTCCTCATTCGTGAATTATACGGCTCACTGCTTCCTCTCGAGACGCCGATTCTAGATCAGCGCGAACTGTTTTCGAGCATACTCCTCGTACTTGAGGCCAAGCGGAAACTGGTGTGATTCGCGAGGGAGGGGACGTTCGACTTGGCGCACATGCGAACGGCTCTCTGGTTTCCGCCGCCGAACCCCTCACGCTTTTGTTACGCTGGATGTGTCGCAGAGGCAGGCGGCGCGGGAGCTGGGTCTTCCTGTCTGACGCCGCCGCGGGGCACGGTACAATTCCTTCATGCCGTCGGCCAGCGACGCGTTCCGCACGACGCTCGACTTGTTCACCGCGGGGGTGGACCTCATGCGCCAGAACCTGCGACGCAATTACCCTGAGGCGGATGACGACGAAATCGACCGGCGGCTGCGTCAGTGGCTGCACGACCGTCCGGGCGCGGCGTCCGGCGACGGCGAGGGGCGGCTTGTGGACGTCGGCGCCAAACTCGGGTGACGTCACTCGAAACCGCCCTCCGCCGAATCACCACCGACCTCACTCAGGCCCGCGTCTCGTTCGCGGTCGTCGGCGGCCTTGCCTCGGCGGCCTTGCCGTCTCGGTTCGTACCGAGCCACGCTTCACACGGGATGCAGACCTCGCTGTGGCCTTGTCTACTGACGCGGAAGCGGAGGCCCTCATTCATACCCTGCGAGCCTGCCACTACGGTATCGAAGCCGTCATTGAGCAAGAGGCGGTTGGACGACTCGCAACGGTCAGGCTCACGCTTTCGAGCGAGCCACGCTCCCCGGTCGTCGATCTCCTGTTCGCCTCGTCGGGGATCGAAGCTTCAGATCGCGATGGATGATCCCCTGCTCGTGTGCGGCTTCGAGGGCCTCGGCGATCTGCTTGGCAATGGGTAATGCTTCGTCGATAAGAATCGCGCCGCGGGCGATGCGCTGTGAGAGGTCCTCGCCCTCTACTTCCTCGCTCCCGGATTCCAGTTCTGGATCAGCGTGATCGGCGCGGCCGCTTCGTCCAACACCGTGTTGATCAGGAAGCGACCGTCGGGGGCGACGTCGTACTGACGTCCTTGTTGAGCGTCGACACCACTGCCGAAGATCCGCGGATTGAAGAGCTCGACTGGCGCACCCGGTTCCAGGGGGGCCCCGGTCAGCCTGATGGGCGTGGCCATCATCATCCCCGCCGGCGACAGGAAGTAGATCTCTTTTCCGTCGGGCCGCCACGTGGGCATGATGCCGCCCGCCGAGGAGACCTGCCATTGGCCGCCGGGCTGATTCGTCGAGGCGTCTCCCGTCGTCGCCACAAACGGTCGGACGTAAATCTCGTTCCGACCCGTCTCGTCCGACTGGTAGGCCACCCACCGGCCATCGGGCGAGAACGCCCCAAAGCGTTCGATGAAGGGAGTTTTCAGGAAGACCCGCGGCGTCCGGTCGCCGGCCATGGGCACGACCCAGAGGTCGCTCTTTGTCTCGGCGTCGGTGCTTTGATACATCAGGAAACGCCCGTCGGCCGACCAACTGGAAGCCAACTTGAAAGGCCCGGATGCGACGACCGGCTCCTCGGTGCGACCGCCCCTTGCGAGGGTCTGGTTGAGAACTGATCCTCCAGGGCGCGTCGAGAGGTATACGACCCGGGAGCCGTCGGGCGACCAGACCGGAGAGATGTCGAGGCCCGCATCAAAGGTCAGCCGGCTCGCACGGTCGCCTTCGAGCACCCAGATGTCG
This sequence comes from Acidobacteriota bacterium, assembly GCA_031364805.1. Classification (GTDB taxonomy): domain Bacteria; phylum Acidobacteriota; class Vicinamibacteria; order Vicinamibacterales; family UBA2999; genus 12-FULL-67-14b. The sequence goes on along the minus strand of JANLWW010000113.1, from coordinate 198 downwards.
ATGTTGGCTTGCGTGGTCCGGCTCACCGCCACGCGCCGGCCGTCGGGGGAGACGCGCGGCATGGCGCCGACGGTTCCGCCGCTCTGGGGGACGCCCACCGTGCCGCCCGCTTTGCCAGTTCGATCAACCCAGATCAGTTGCTGCTGCCCAGCGATGCCCCCGGCGCGGTATGCCAATTGGCCGGCGGTCGCCGCCACC
>JANLWW010000107.1:0-48398 GCA_031364805.1 Acidobacteriota bacterium | reverse complement strand
ATCCACCGTCGGGCGCGCCATCTGGTTCCACGCGCGCAGGGCGGGACCGGGTTCGTCGTTGAGGAATCGGCTGGTCGCGAGCAGATCCCACCCCGCCTGGTCGCCCGGCTCCAACTCCGTTGCGCGTCGCGCGAACGAAGCCGCTTCGGCCCACCGCGACTGCAGGAATCGGATGCCGGCGATCTCTCGCCACGCCGCCGGAGCGGCCGGACATAATTGCGTGGCAGTGATCAGGCCCGTCTCGGCCGCGCCGAGGTCGCCTGCACGCGCCAGGTCCACCATGTTCTGAATCAAGGGGCCACAGGCGCCCGTGACGGTCGATGTTCGTGATTCCATCGACGGCGGCCGCGACGCTCCCCGAGTGTCGCCGGGCAGGACCAGCAGCGCCCAACGTCCGGCCGCGGCCCACGCGTGCTCGAAGTTGGCCATCGCCATCACCGTGAAAGGTGCGTTGGCCGGGTCGTGCGCGATCACCCGCCCTGCGGTCCACCCGACGATCACGATGTAGTGATAGCGATTGGGAGCAACCTGGATCAAGGCGATCACGGGTCGTCCTTGATCAATCTGATCACGAATCCATTCGCCGCTTGCGCCCGTGCTTTGCGGATACGGGTTCCATCCGCGTTGGCCCACGGCCGCCGTCAACACGTCGGTGCGAATACCCGCCGCGGTGCGGTCGACCAGCGGCGCAAAGTCTTCGGCCTGAACCTGCTGGTCGCCCCAGTATCGCAGGACCATGGCGACGGCCGCCCCGCCGCAAAGATCCTCGCTCTGCGGCAGGTACGGCACATCGAGCAAGCGCTGGCTCCCGGTCTGCCCGGAGGTGGCGGCTGTCGCCACCACTCCGGTGAGCAGGATGGCGGCCGCCCACGCGACAATTGCAGCGGCTCGGACCATGGCGGGACGCTGACGCGTCTAGTTCGCCAGCAGGATGACGATGATCAGGACCAGCAACAGGGTCGTCGTCGAGATGACCAGTGTGCTGGCGCCACCCGCGAGGGCGTTGGCTTCAACGGCCCCGGCATGCTGCGCGAGTGCGTTCAGGTCGGCCGAGTTCAGGGTCGCAACAGCGGAATTCGCCTGTTGGACACTGAGGCCGAAACGCGCAGCGATGTCGCGCGCATCGGAGCGATCGAGCACCCGAAGAACCAAGTCGCGCTGGGCGGTTTCGGCGTCGGCCTTCTGCGTCAGCGCCTGACTCAGTGCCGCGGTATCCACTACACGGGTCTGTTGAGCGAACGCCTGACTTGAGCTGAGCATTACCGGAATTAGGAAGAGCGTGACGACTTTCTTTGAGATCAGCATGCGAATCCCTCCAGCTGAAGAACATGCAGGAACCAGGCCAGTGGACGCTGTTCAATTCAGGACACCCGGAGCAGTCAGCCCTTAATCACGTAACCCTTCCTGGCAAGTACTTCGCGCACCCGATCTCGCAGGTCGCCCTGAATCTCGACGGTGTTGTCGCGAACCGCGCCGCCCGTGCCGCAGGCGCGCTTCATCTCGCCACACAGTTCTTTTAGAAAGGCGGCGTTGCGCGGCAGGTCATACACGACGGTCACGGACTTGCCGCCGCGTCCGGCTTTTTCGAGCCGCAGCTTGGCGACGACGCGTGGCGGCACCGCCTGCTCGCCGGCCGCCTTGTTCCGGCTGCATTGGCAATTGCCCACCGGCCATCCGCACTTCGGGCACGTCTGACCCTTATCAGTCGAGTAGACCAGTCGGGACATGGCGAATCACGAATCGCGAATCGCGAATCGCTTATTTAATGAATGTGAATTTCGCCGAACCGCTGGCCGTGCCCGAAAAGGGCCACAGCGAAGCGGTGCTGCGCGGGCGCGCATCGGCTCGAACCAGGACGTAGTATTCGCGGTTGGGTTCGAGCACCTTGGTCTCGAACAAAGGCAGGCGGTCGAAGTGGGTCACCATCTGCGCCACTTGGGCGGGGTCTTCCACCACGAACGACTCTTCAACGCGGCCATCCAGAGACTGAGAAATCGTGTGGCGGCGGGTCAGATTGTCGAAGTCGACGCTGGTTGACACCACCACGGATGCCACGGTTCGATCGACCCAGGCTGGCACCTTGAGCTTGAGTTCAACCGTATAAGTGAACACGGTGCGCAGTCCGCTCTGCACTACCGCCTTCATTTCGTCGGTGAGGCCACCATCGAGTGCGAAGGTGACCAGTACCTGTCCGTCGCGAATCAGCGGGCGTACGCGCAGGGTTTCGGGCGCCTGGGCCGCGGCAGGGGCAGCCGATACCACCAGCAAGCTGAGCAGGCAGAGCGCTCTCGTGAAATTTCGGACGCAATACGGACGGGCTGGCTTCATGAGCTAAATCGAAGTTCTGGCAGACTTTAACACAGGAATAGGCCAATTGGGACTGGTATGATCGGGGTCAAGTCACAAACTGATGAAACTCCGCATATTTTCGCTGATCGCGGCAATCGGCGCCAGCACTTTGCTGGCACCGACCGGGTCTGCACAGGAATTGCCCTACCAGATCTTCGAGCGCTACCTCGAACCGCTGGCCGCACAGATCGGCATGCCGGGCATGTCGGCAGTGATCGTGCGCAACAACCGGGTCGAGTGGGAAAAGGGTTACGGGCACGCAGACGTCGAAAACAAGGTCGCTGCGACCCCGGACACCCTCTATCCAATCGGCGGAGTGACGCAGGCCATGACTGCCGTCCTGCTTGGGGTGTGTACCGACCGGCACCTGCTGGAGGTCGATACCGGCATTCGCACGTTCGTGCCCACCTTTCCTGAGGATGCCTCGGTGCGTCACGTCATGGCCCACGCGTCCCAGGGCCGATTCAATTACGACGCCGCCCGTTACACGGCGCTGACGCCGGTGGTCGAGAAATGCACCGGCCAGCCGTACCGCGTCGCCATGGCCGACGAGATTTTACAGAAATTGACGATGACTTCGTCAGTACCCGGCCTCGACCTCGGCCAACCCAGCGGACAGGCGGCGCGCGACCTGTTCGATGCTGCCCGCATCACGCATTATCGCAGCCAGTTGACGCGACTGGCCAAGCCGTACCGCATCGATCGTAGCGGCACCGCGGTGTTGTCGGAGTACCCCTCGTACGGACTCGACGCGTCAGGCGGCATGGTCTCGACGGCTCGAGACCTGGCCAGGTTCGAATGGGAACTCGATGACGACAACGGCGTGCCCCTCAGCCGGAGCACGTTGACCAAGATGTGGACGCCGTTCACCTTCGACGGCATAGCCAACCTGCCGACCGGGCTGGGCTGGTTCGTGCAGCGATCGTCGAACGTGCAGTTGGTGTGGACCTTCGGTCACATTCCCGATGCCGCGTCGGCCTTGATCCTGAAGATGCCGTCGAAGCGGCTGACCCTCGTGTTGCTCGCCAACAGTGGCGGCTTGGCCGCCGGCTACAACCTGGAACAAGGCGACATCGCCAACTCACCGTTTGTGAAGATCTTCCTGCGACTCTTCATCTAAACTGCGACTGCCGCCAGATGCTGCCGTCTGCCTTCCGTCGCGCGACGTTCTTGTGCCTGGTGTTTTTTTCCGTCGCGACGCCGGCGCGCGCTCAGGAACTATTCGCCGCGCCGTACCTCGGGTTGAAGTTTGGCGGCGGCACTTCGATTGTCGATCTCGAACTGGCGGCAGGGAAGAAGACCGTCACGTTGGGCGGCTCGATCGTCATGCTCGGCTCCGGATTTCTGGGCTACGAAGCCGACTTCGGCTACCTCCCCAACTACTTCGAAAACGATTCCAGCCAGCCGTTGATCAAACCCGGGAGTTACGTGATCGACCTGTCTGGCGGTGTCATTGTCTCGCTGCCGGATCAGGTCACGCGCGGTGGCCTGCGGCCTTACGTGGTACTTGGCGCCGGGCTGATTAACGCACAGGCGGCCGACATCCTGCAGATTTTCCAGGTCCGGCGGACGGTGCCGGCCTTCAAGATTGGAGTGGGCGCTCAGGCCTTACTGCTGACCAACAACGTCGGTATTCGCTTTGACTTGCGCCACGTGCGTAGCTTCACCGGAGACGATGGGTCGCTGGCCCGGGTGGGGCGGCGCATCAGCTACTCGCGGCTGACGGTAGGCTTGTTGCTTCGCTTGTGATCACGCCCGGCCGGCGAACTCGCGCGTTTCCGAGTGCACCTTCACGCGCTCACCTTCCTTGATGAACAGCGGCACCTGGATTTCCATGCCGGTCTCGAGCACCGCCGGCTTGGTTACGCTGCCGCTCGCGGTGTTGCCGCGGACGCCCATTTCGGTCGACGTCACCTTCAGCTCCACGTGCGGCGGAAAGACGATGCCGATCGGCTGTCCGTTGTAGCGATGGATCTGCACTTCGACGTTGTCGACCAGTAAGCCGCGGTCTTCGCCAAGAATGTCGCTGCCAAGCGTGAGCGTCTCGAACGACTCCTGGTCCATGAAGTGGAAGCCGTCGGCGTCGGCATACGAAAAGGTCGAAGACGACATCACCAGGTCGGGCTCGGCAAACCTGTCACCCGCCTTGAAGGTCTTGTCGAAGACCGCGCGGGTAATCAGGTTGCGCATCTTCAGCCGCACCAGCGTCTGGCCGCCGCGTGCCGTCGGCTTTGATACTTCCACGTCCAGGCAGTGATAGGGGGCGTTCTCATATTCGAAGTACGCCTTGCGCTTGATCTCGATCGCTTCAATGAGTGCGGCCATCTCAGCATTGTATCAAGGTGACCAAGATCGGGTGCCAAGGGTGCCGACCGCCCGAAGTGGCAAGATAGGGGCATGACCTCGATTCGCATTCGCTACTGCGCGGCTTGAAACTACCTGCCGCGCGCCTCCCGTGTGGGGGCGCTCATCACGCAGGAGCTTGGTCTCGCCGCGACGCTCGAGGTGGGCGGCCGCGGCGAGCTGAGCGTGTGGGTCAACGATCGCAAGGTCGCGAGCAAGGACCACAGGGGATTTCCCTCCGACGCGCAGTTGATGGCGACGGTGCGCGAGGCCCTCGCGGCTCCGTCTTAGTTCGCCGGTGGCCAAGGTCGGCCGCGAGCCCCTGCCCCCCGGCTATGAGCTAATTGGTCCTGGTCTTCGATGTGACCGCGTGTTCTTCGGCCTTGATCTCGACGCGCTCGCGCTTGATGTCCAGGCGCAGGCGTCCGAACAGGCTCGTGTAGACGTTGGCGACCCACACCAGCGTGAACCACCCGATCAGCGCGCCGCGCCACCCCGGCACCAACAAGCCGAAGCCGGTCAGCCAGACGGCCGCCGCGGCGACGTAGTGACTGAAGCAGTACTCGCAGGTGAACAAGTAGAAGAATTTTCGCGCGTACAGCGCTGAGCATTGTTGGCTCTTCCCGACGCAGTGGTCGCGGAACTCAGCGAACAGCTCTTCGTGCGTCACCGTCCAGGCAATACATGCCACTGGCGCGGCGAGCACGAAGAGCCAGATGAGCTGTTGGCTCACGTCGGGCACGAGGTCAGGCCTTGGGTATGGTCAGAACCTGGCCCGGCTTGATTTTGTCGGGGTCACTGAGGATCGACTTGTTGACGTCGAAGATCTTCATGTAGTCGCCCGCGTCGCCCAACTGTTCCTTGGCGATCTTGCTGAGCGTGTCGCCGGCCTTCACGGTGTACGTGCCACCGCCGGCAGCTGCTGAGGGCTTGGCGTTCGGGTCAAGGGTGACCTCGGCGACGACGTCGTTGCGCCAGTCGGGGACGGTCTTAATGGCATCCCAGATCTTGTTCACTTCCTCTTGGCTCTGGACCTTGCCCTTGAAGTAGAGCTTGCCGTCGCGCTCTTCGGCGGCGCCTTCCATGCGGAAGTCTTTAGCGATCTGAATGGCGTGGTTGTACTTGTCTCGTAGGTTCATGTCGTGGAATCCTCCGTCCCAGCTATTGCAAGTTGCGTGCTCACGGGCGACATGGCAAACGAGGCGCAGGAGACGACCCAACCGCCAGCTGAACGGTCGCCAACCACTCAACCTGTATGCCGCGCATCCACATTTCAGCAGACCAATATCCTGTCTGGCCGTCGGTCAGGTCTGTCGGCGCGCTCGTTGTTCTCCGTCGACACCAAAGTTCCTTCGTGATTCCTGGTCCTTTGACACCCATCGCACCCCTGGCTGTTCTGATACCGTTCGCTAATGACCCGGACCGAACATGATTCCCTGGGGCCGGTGGAAGTCCCTGCCGACCGCTTGTGGGGAGCGCAGACTGAACGGTCGCGCCACCATTTTGCGATTGGCGTTGGCCGCTTGACGTGGACGCGCCCGGTGATTCGCGCACTCGGCCTGCTGAAGAAGGCGGCCGCACTCGCCAACGCGGAGTTGGGCGAGCTGTCGGCCGAGCGGGCCGCGCTGATCGTTCGCGCTGCGGATGAAGTCATCGCCGGCACCCTCGACCTGGAGTTTCCGCTCGTCGTGTTTCAGACCGGGTCGGGCACGCAGTCCAACATGAACGCCAATGAGGTGATTGCCAACCGCGCGAACCAGCTCGCGGGAACGCCGCTCGGCTCGCATGCGCCGGTCCATCCCAACGATCACGTTAACCGCGGCCAATCGTCAAATGACGGCTTCCCGGTCGTCATGCATGTCGCCACCACCGAGCAGATCGTGCACAGGCTGGAGCCGGCGATCACCGCGCTGCGAGAGACGTTGAACGGCAAAGCCGCGACGTTTGATCGCATCGTGATGGTCGGCCGCACCCACTTGCAAGACGCGGTTCCGATTACGCTTGGGGCCGTCGTGCGCGGCTGGGTGGCGCAGATTGATGACACGCTGGACGGCGTCAGGGCCACAGTGCCCGGTCTTCACGCGCTTGCCCTGGGGGCCACCGCAGTCGGTACCGGCCTCAACGCCCACCCGCGGTTCGGCGCCACCGCCTCGCGGCATCTTGCCGAGGCCACCGGACAACCATTCCACGAAACCCACAATCACGTCGCGGCGCTATCGGGGCACGATGCCCTCGCCGCCACCAGTGCGTCGCTGCGCGGGCTGGCCAGCGCGCTGATGAAGATGGCCAACGACGTTCGCCTGTATGCATCGGGCCCGCGCGCCGGCATCGGCGAGTTGCGCCTGCCCGAGAACGAGCCGGGCTCGTCGATCATGCCCGGCAAGATCAACCCGACCCAGTGCGAGGCGCTCACCATGGTCGCCGTCCACGTCCATGGCAACGACGCCGCGGTGGCGTTTGCCAACTCGCAGGGGCACTTCCAGCTGAACGTGTTCAAGCCCGTGATGCTGCACAACGTGCTGGAGTCGATCGCGCTGCTCGCCGACGCGGCAACCTCGTTCGACACCTTCTGCGCGCGCGGGCTTGAGGCCGACGAAGCGCGAATTGGTGAACACCTCGGTCAGTCGCTGATGCTGGTGACCGCCCTCGCCCCGCACATCGGCTACGAGCGCTCGGCCGCGATCGCCCTCAGCGCCCATCGCGGCGGCCTTTCCTTGCGCGAGGCAGCGATCGTATCTGGCGATCTCACCGCCGCGCAATTCGATGAATGGGTGCGCCCCGACCGCATGGCGAATCCCCATGGCTAGGCGCCGGGCCCTGCTAGAATCACCCCAGTGATCGCGCCCAAGATTCCCGACAACGAAGCCGAGCGGCTGACCGCGATCGAACGCTACCGGATTCTCGATACCCCTGCGGAACCGGCCTTCGACGACTTCACGCAGCTGGCGGCACAGATCTGCGGCACGCCGATCGCCCTGGTTTCGCTGATCGACCGCCGCCGTCAGTGGTTCAAGTCGCGTGTCGGCCTGGACGCCACGGAAACGCCGCGCGAGCAGGCGTTCTGCGCTCACGCTATCAACAGCGAAGGCCTGCTTGTGGTGCCAGACGCCTCGGCCGACGCCCGTTTCGAGGCCAACCCGCTCGTGACGAGCGACCCCAACATCCGCTTCTACGCCGGCGCACCGCTGATGACCGCCGACGGCTACGGACTGGGCACGCTGTGCGTGATCGATCGCGTGCCGCGCCAGCTCACCGAACAACAGACCGCGGCCCTGCAGGCGCTCAGCCGCCGTCTGATGGCGCAATTGGAATTGCGGCGGACGCTGGCGGCGCTGCACCAGGAACAGGAATTCACCAAGGGCATGCTCGACGGCACCATCGAAGGCCTGCTGGTCGTGCATCCCGACGGCACGATCCTGCGGGTCAATCCGGCTGTCGTAAACCTGTTCGGCAAGAAAGCCGAAGACCTCGTCGGCCGTCCGGTCGAGGAGATGCTGGCCAATCCCAACCCGTATCGCCCGAGCGGCACGGCCCGTGCCGCTCTGGGGTCGGCGATCGGTCACCTCACCGAATGGGAAGGGCGGCACGCCGACGGCAGCGTGGTGCCCTGCGAGGTGCTGGTCTGGGTGTTCGGCCCGCCGGGCCGGCGCTCGCTGGCCGTCCACGTCCGCGACCTGACCAAGCAGCGCGAAGCCGATCGCGTCAAGAAGCAGTTTGTCGCCAATGTCAGCCACGAGCTGCGCACGCCGCTCACGTCGATTCGCGGCGCCCTCGCGCTGGTCCTCGACGTCGAGACCGGCGTCGACGACGACTCGCGGGAACTGTTGTCGGCCGCGCATCGCAACGCAAACCGACTGTTGGCGCTCGTCAATGACCTGTTGGATCTCGAACGCGTGGGCAGCGGCCAGCTCGCGATTGAAAAGCGCGCCTGTGGGATGGCGGCCGCGATCGAGCGCGCGGCCGACACGGTGCGCCCGATTGCCGTTGATGCGGGCGTGTCGCTGAAGATCGAGCCGACCGCCGTTCAACTTCACGCCGACCCCGACCGCCTGACGCAGGTCATGGTCAACCTGCTGGCCAATGCCGTCCGGTTTTCGCCGCGCGGCGGCATTGTAACAGTGAGCGTCGCCCAGGATGAAGGCCGGGTTCGCGTGACCATTGATGACCAGGGACCGGGCGTGCCCGCAGCGTTTCGCAAGGCCATCTTCGAACCGTTCAAGCAGGTCGAGGGGTCGGCCGCGCACAAGAAGGGCGGCACCGGGTTGGGGCTGGCGATTTCCCACGCCATCGTTCGCGACCACGACGGCGTGCTCGACGTGACCGACGCGCCCGGTGGTGGCGCGCGCTTCTGGTTCGACCTGGCGCTTTAGGTTTTCGCGAAGCCCTTGCGGGTCATCACGCCCCATCCCTGCTTCTTGCGAAGGAAGTCGATCACGCCCTTCAACCGCCAGTAGGTCGTGAGCTGCCGGTAGCCGAAGTTTTCGATTACCCCGAGCGCCGCCAGCAACAACAGGTGCCGCACCTTCGGATAGCGACGGAACGACATCTCCTCGAGCAACACCGAGGTGATGGAAATCATCGCGCCAAACACCACCGCGGCCAGGAACAGCAGCTGCGCAAACACCACATCCAGCAGGCCGAAGGCCACGGCCACCAGCGTCACGAGGTAACCGGACACTTCGATCAGCGGCCCCGCCGCCTCGAAGATCAGAAAATAGGGCATGGCAAACCAGCCGACGCTGCCGTACTTCGGGTTGCCGATCATCGTCATGTGATAGCTCAACACCTGGCAGGTGCCCCGCTGCCACCGGTTTCGCTGGCTCGCCAGGATCTTTCGCGTCTCCGGCGCCTCGGTCCAGCACACTGGATCCGGCTGGAACACCACGCGGTACGGCCGGTTGGTGTCGCGCCAGCGGCGGTGCAGGCGAGCGACAATCTCCATGTCCTCGCCGATCGTGTCGTGACGGAAGCCACCGACTTCGATCACGGCGTCGCGGCGGAACAGCCCGAAGGCACCCGAGATGATCAACAGGGCATTGGCGGCCGACATGAAGACACGGCCGCTCAGGAATGCTCGCAGGTACTCCACGACCTGGAAGCGCGCCAGCCAATTGCTGGGCATGTCGATCTTGGTGACCTGGCCCGCCTCGACCGTACAGCCGTTGACGATGCGAATGATACCGCCGGTGGCGAGCGTGTTCGGGTTCTCCACAAATGGCAGTGCGGCGCGGATCAGCGCTTCGGGTTCGAGAATGGAGTCGGCGTCGATGACGCAGACCAGCGGATAACGCGCGGCGTTGATGCCGGCGTTGATGGCGTCGGCTTTGCCGCCGTTGGCCTTGTCAATGACCACCAGATCGGGATTGTCGAGTGAGCGGTAGAGCGCTTGCACCGGCTTGGTCGCGAGTGGCTGTTGGTAGACCACCGGCGCCCGCATCAGCCCGAACGCCTCCACCATCTTCTCGATGGTCTTGTCCTTGGAGCCGTCATTGACGACCACCACCTCGAACTGCGGGTAGTTCAGTAGCAACAGCGACCGCAGGCTTTGCTCGATCGTCGTTTCCTCGTTGTAGGCGGGCGCGATCACCGAGATCGCCGGCGTCGCCGGCGAGCGCATGACGACGTCGAGGGCGCGCGACGTCCATCGGCGCCGATGCTGAAGCAGCACGAAGAACGCGACCACCGAGAACACCAGGTAGAGCGTGTTGATGACGAGGAAGTAGGCAAGCACCCCCAGGTCGAACACCATCAAACCCTGCGACAGCCAGGCGCGCATCAGCGATGCCCGCCTTCCCACAACACCTGCTGGGCCAGGTCGTGTCCCAGTCCCTCGCCCTGCTTGACGCGGGCGGCGAGTGCGGCGTGGCCCTCGGGTCCGAGGCCGATCAGCGCGCGCGCCGATTGCGCCGCCACTTCCCATTCGTCATCGAGATGTCGCGCCAGATGCGGTGAGGCATCGCTGCGGCCGGTGCGCGCGAGCGCGCGTGCCGCGGCCGCCCGCACCGCCGCGTGGTCGTCGCCGAGGCCCTTCAGCGCGTGGTAAAACGCGCGCTCGTCGAGTCCAACCGCGGCCAGCGCGCGCCACGCGGCGGCGCGGGTTGCCGGCTGCTCCGAGGCGCACCACTGCAGCAGCGGGTCGCGCGCGGCGGCGCCGCCGACGAACGACAGGATGGTGGCGACCAGCGCACGGTCACCGGCATTCGCCGAGCCATGCGCCAGCAGCGCCGCCGTCGCCCCCTCGCCGAACGCGCGAAGTGACTGCACCAGGCGCGCGCGTTCGTGGCGCACCGGGTCGTTCATCCGCGCGAGCAGTGGCGCAATCGCCGATGGCTCACCAATCTGCCCCAGGGCGTCGATCGCCGCCGCTCGCACCTGGTCATGGTCATCGTCCAGCAGGCCAATCAGGGTTGGCACCGCCGCCCGATCACGAAGCAACCCCAGGGCGAGCGCGGCCTCGGAGCGATGCCACCAGCGGCGCGACCGCAGGTCGGTGCGCCAACCCTCGGACAGCTTCAGGCGTTCGGCGAGTTCAGCCGCGCGGGTGTTGTGCCCGCCGCGCACCACGTGCAGCGGCGCCAGCACCAGCGACGCCGCCAGGGTGCGGTGCCGGGCCGGGATCACCGAGGCGGCCGCGGCCGCGGCGACGGTGTCGCCGTCGAGGGCCGCGGCGATCAGCGGGCCGTAGCGCGCGATCAGCGATCGGCGGCGCGCTTCGCCCGCGGCGCGCAGCAGGCGTTGGCCTACCAGCAGGGTCAGCAGCAGCAGGAGGAAGGCGCTCCCGAAGACGATGAAGGGGATCAGCGCGTTGCGAAAGGCCTCGGCGAACTGGATCAGCACGCGCGGCTACCTGGTGAGCCGCGCGATTCGCGCCATCAGCTCCTCGGGATTGAAGGGCTTGGTCACGTAGTCGTCGGCGCCCAGCTCGAAAGCGCGGGCGACGTCGTCGTCTCGCCCGCGCGCGGAGACGACGATGGTGCGCGGACGGGGGCCGGGGCGCTCGCGCAGCCGCATCAGCACGTCGAATCCGGTGAGCTTCGGCATCATCAAATCGAGCAACACCACGGCGGGGTTCTCGCGATCGAGGGCGTCGAGCGTCTGCTGGCCATCGAGCGTGAGCACCGTGCGATAGCCGGCGGCGCGCAGGCGCGCATCGATGATTTGCAGAACGTCGGGATCGTCTTCGGCGAGCAGCACAGTGGTGCGGCCCGGTTGGCTGCCGCTACGTGCCACGCGATCGGCCGCCAAGGCGAGGTCGGCCTGCGCGAGCATCGCGTCGAGCGCGCCGGCGCCGTCCGCTGACGACTCGGCGACGCCGATCGCCACGTCCTCGAACTTCGGCGCGCACTCGAGAATGGCGTACACGGCCGCGCGTGCCGCGGCTGGGGACAGCTCCGGCGCCAGCATCACGAGGTGGGTATCGCTGATACGTCCCAGAATGTCGCGCCGCCTCACATCGCCGATGCATCTGGTGGCGAGCCGTTCGAGATCGGCGGCGGCCACGCGCACGATGACTAGGGAGGCAGCTGCGCGCGACAACGCCTCGCGGGCGGCGGCGGCAAACAGGTCGTACGGAAGCAAGCCGCTGACGGCCGGCGCCGGGGCCGGGGCGGGCGTGCCGCGCGACACGAGCCGCTTGATGCGCATCAGCAGCTCGCTCGGCGCGAACGGCTTGGTGATGTAGTCGTCGGCACCAAGCGTGAGGCCGGCCATGCGATCCATCAGACCGCTGCGCGCGGTGCAGAAGATCACGGGGACGGCGGCCAGTGCGGGCTCCAGTTTGAACTGCCGGCAGACGGCCATGCCGTCCATGCCGGGCAGGTCGACGTCGAGCAGGATGAGGTCGGGCTGTTCGAGGCGCGCGGCTTCAATCGCTTCGGTGCCCGATTCGGCGGTCACGACGCGATAGCCCGCCGAGCGCAGGCCCGATGCCGCCACCCGCCGCTGTTCCTGGTCGTCTTCGACCAGCAGAATGCGGGAGGCGCTGGCCGCGCGGGCCGCGCGGCCAGCGTCCTGCGCCCACGAGGGGGCCGAGCCGCCCAAGTCGCTGGCGAAACCTCCACCAACACGTTTCAGGCCGGCGCGAACCTCCGCAATGTCAAACGCAGGTGCCAGCAGCGTGTTCTCGAGCGCCCCGGCGTGTTCGCTGACGGTAGGGAAGCCCAGCACGCCGCCCAGGCCTGCGAGCTTGTGCGCGGCCTCGCGCAGCGGACCGGCGGCCGTATCGGAGCCGCGCTCGATGCTGTCGATCAGCGTCGCCATCTTCGAGAGCCGCTGTGTGAAGCCCGCGACAAAGCGCGTGCGAGCGTCGCGCAGAGCCTGATCGGCTTCCTCATCCTCGGGCGTCGCTGACGGCTGGGATTGATCCATGCGGTGGTCTGGGGCGCGCACGGTGCGCTCAGGAAGCATACCAAGGTCACTCGCCAGTAGAAAGGGAACTGCTATCATTCGCGCGTGCGCTCGCTTGCCGCAACCCTTCTGGTGTTCAGCCTGTTTTCCCTGCCCGTTTCCGCCCAAGACGATGTCATCGCGCGGGCGCGCGCGGCAGCTTCGGCCGGTAACCGTCCGGCGGGCATCGCCCTGCTGGAAACCCATCTGGCCGCCTCGCCCCGAGACATCGACGCGCGACTCGTCTACGGCCTGATCCTGTCGTGGGAGGGCCGCTACGACGAGGCGCGCAAGGCGCTGCAAGACGTGCTGGCGCAGTCACCCGATTACCTCGATGCGCGCGTTGCGCTGATGAATGTGGAGTGGTGGTCGGGACACCTGACCGAGGCGCGCGACCTGGTGCGGACGGTGCTGTCGCGAGATGCCGGCAACACACATGCCCGTCTCGTCCAGCAGCGGCTCGATGCGCGCACCCGGCCCTGGTCCATCGGCGCCGGCTATATCCGCGATACTTTCAACGACGAACGCGAGGCGTGGCAGGAGTCGTCCCTGACGATCGGCCGCGAGACGCCGATCGGCTCGCTGATTGTTCGCGGCAGCCAGGCCGACCGCTTCGGCCTCACCGACCAGCAGGTAGACATTGAGTTCTACCCGACCTTTCGTGCCGGCACCTATGCCTTCGTCGGCGTCGGCATTGGCGCCGACAAGATTCTGTTTCCGGAAAATCGCGTCTCGGTCGATCTCTACCAGTCGATCGGCCGTGGTTTCGAGGTGTCAGGCGGCTATCGCCGTCTGGCGTTTGCCGAAACTACGCACATCTACCTCGCCACGCTGACGAAGTACGCCAGCAGCTGGATGTTCACCGGCAAGGCCTTTGTCGTGCCGGACGATCAACTGGGCGACGCGTGGTCGTATCACGGTAACGCGCGTCGCTATTTCGGCGTCGCCGGTACCAGCTTCATCGGCATCGGCTACAGCCACGGCTTCAGTCGTGAGGAGCCGCGCGGTAACGGCGACCTGATTCGCGTCGACGCCGAGACCGTTCGCGGCCAGGCCGACGTCGACGTCACCGACCGCCTGCGCCTGTCGGTGAGCGGCAGCACCAGCCGGCAGGAACGCGCGCTGCGCGAGCCGCTCTGGCAAACCACCTTCGGCGCCGGGCTGACGATTCGCTTCTGATCCAGACCGCTGGCGCGCGACGGCGGTGACCGTCACGCCGGCCATTGCCGCACGCGTGGTTTGGCGCGTTCGTCGACGACCTCAGCCGACGCTGTATCGCCTGCTCGGTCACGAGCCGGGCACCGCCGCCTTGCGGCGAGTCCGTGGCGGCCCTGCCCGGTGTCGCGCGCGCGCCGGTGCGCGATCGCATGATTGCGGCAGCCCGCCGCCGAGATAGTATTCTCTCGCCCTGAGGGAGGGTCCGACCATGATGCCGCTTCGCCGCCTTGCCTTTGCCGTTACGGCCGCCATAGCCATCGCCACGGCCGTGTTGCCGGCCCAGCAGGGCACGCTCACCCCGGTTGAACAGCAACGCCGCAAGGATCTGGAAGCTGAACTCCACGATCTTGCCATCGTCGAGCGGCGCGTGATGATCCCGATGAAAGACGGGGTGCGGCTGGCGACCGATATCTACCGACCGAAAGCCCCCGGGGCAAGCGGCGGCCGCTACCCGATCGTCTTCGTCAAGACACCCTACAACTTCAACTTCTGGGACGTGCGCAACGGCGTGCCCGCCGACATGAGCTCGATCCTGGCAGCAATCAAGCGCGGCTACGCGTACGTTGGGCAGAATGAGCGCGGGCATTTCTACTCCGAGGGCAACTACGACATTCTCGGCGCGCCAATCACCGACGGCTACGAGACGGTGGACTACCTCACCAGGCAAGCGTGGTCCAACGGCAAGCTGGGGACGACGGGGTGTTCATCGACCGCGGAGTGGCAGCCGGCCGTGGCCTCGCTCGGACATCCCGGCTTCGCCGCGATGAACGTGCAGGGCTTTGGCGCAGGTGTCGGCAAGGTCGGCCCCTACTGGGAGCAGGGCAACTGGTATCGCGGCGGCGCCATGCAGATGCTCTTCATCACCTGGATCTACGGCGAGCAGAACCAGGTGCGGCCGATGTTCCCGAAAGACACGCCGCGCGAGGACTTGATTGCCGCGTCGCGCCTGTTCGACCTGGCGCCGCGCATGCCGCCGGTCGATTGGGACCAGGCGCTCTGGCACCTGCCGACGCAGGACATCATCAAGAACGTCGGCGGTCCGCGCGGCATCTTCGCCGACAGGATGCCAGTGGAAACTGGCGGCATGATGCAGCAGCGCGAGCCCAGCTCTGACGCGTGGCGGAAGGGCGGACTCTGGCACGACGACATGGCGCTGAACGTGCCCGGGCTGTGGTTCATGTCGTGGTACGACGTCTCGGTCGGGCCAAACCTCGAGATGTTCAACCACGTGCGCCGGACGGCGAAGGGTGACGTTGCCAACCAGCAGTGGGCGGTGATCGCGCCGGTGGCGCACTGCGCCTTCACCCGCGCCACCGAGAACACCATCGTCGGCGAGCGCAGCATGGGCGATGCCCGGCTCGACTACAACGAGATCATGTACGGGTTCTTCGACAAGTTCCTGAAGGGTGATGCCAATGGCCGCATCGAGAAGCAGGCGCGCGTGACCTACTTCACGATGGGCAGCAACCAGTGGCAGACGTCGGAAGTGTGGCCGCCGGCCGGCGCGCAGCCGATGACGTTTCACCTGTCGAGCGGCGGGCGCGCGAACTCGCTCAATGGCGACGGGGCGCTGGTCGCTGCGCCGCCAGAGCTGAACAAGCCTGACACCTTCACCTACGACCCGATGAATCCGGTGCCGTCGTACGGCGGCAATGTGTGCTGCACCGGCAACGCGATTACCGCCGGGTCGTTCGATCAGCGGAAAATGGAGTCGAGACACGACATCCTGGTCTACACGAGCGAGCCGTTTGCGGCCGGCGTCGAGGTCAGCGGACCGATCACGCCTACGCTCTACGTCTCGTCGGATGCCAGGGACACCGACTTCACCGTCAAGGTGCTCGACGTCTATCCAGATGGCCGCGCCTTCAACCTGGACGAATCGATTCAGCGCATGCGCTACCGCGACGGCTACGACAAGCCGCTGGCGTGGATGGAGAACGACAAGGTCTACAGGGTGGCGCTGCAGCCCCTGAACACCAGCAACTACTTTGCCCCAGGCCATCGCCTGCGGATTGAGGTGTCGAGCAGCAACTTCCCGCGTTTCGATCGCAACCTCAACACCGGCGGCCGCAACTTCGACGAAGCGAAGGGCGTGGTCGCGAAAAACGTGGTCCATCACTCGAAGCAATATCCATCGAGCGTCACCGTGACCGTCGTCAAGTAGTGCCAGGAGGGCGGCACTTCAGTGCCGCCGGAGGATGAAGCAGATGAACGATCGCCGCGAGTTTCTGACCGCCAGCCTGATGGGCGTGGCCGCCTCTCTAATCGCCACCCACGAGGCCGGCGCCGCACCGAGCAGCGCGGCGCTCTTGGCGCCGAGCAGCAAGCCGCTGGCCCAGAAGGCCACGCCAGCCGTGAACCTCGACGGCTGGCAGATTAGCGCCAGCGAGGTCACCTACCCGCCCGGGGAAGCGTCGGGCCAGCATCGGCATCCTGGGTTTGTGATCGGCTACGTGCTCGAAGGCCAGTACAAGTTCGCGGTGAATGGCGATGCGCCCACCGTGCTGGCGGCGGGGCAGATGTTCTTCGAGTCGTTCGACGCCCCGGGCCAGGTGCACGCGGTGTCGGGCAACGCGAGCACGACACAGACGACGAAGATCCTGGCGATCGTGTTTCACAAGAAGGGCGACCCGGTCACGATCCCCGGAGCGTAACCTGGCCACCATCTTTTCCGGTTCCATTTCAGATTTGCAGCAGCGGCTGGCGGCGCAGCACTACCTCGCCGACCACGGCGTGGCGGTCTCGGTGTTCCTGGCACTGCGATTGGGGCGGCCGCTGTTCCTCGAGGGCGAGGCCGGCGTCGGCAAGACCTCGCTGGCGACCGCGCTCGCCGCCGCGCTCGACGCCGACCTGATCCGACTGCAGTGCTACGAAGGGCTCGACATCAGCCACGCGGTGTACGAGTGGGATTACCCACGGCAGTTGTTGGAACTGCGCCTCATGGACGCAGCGGGCGCGCAGGATCGAGACGCCGCGCGGCGCGAACTGTATAGCCACACGTTCCTGATCAAGCGCCCATTGCTGCAGGCGATCGACCCGGCCCGGACCCGGCCCGCGGTGCTGCTGATCGACGAGATCGATCGCGCCGATGAGGAGTTCGAAGGCTATCTGCTCGAGCTGCTGGCGGAATTCCAGATCACGATTCCCGAGTTGGGTACCGTGCGCGCCGCGCTGCCCCCGCTGGTCGTGCTGACGTCGAATCGCACCAGGGAGGTACACGACGCGCTCAAGCGCCGGTGCCTCTATCAGTGGATCGAGTACCCCTCGTTCGACCGGGAAGTGGCGATTGTTCGCGAGCGCGTGCCACGGGCTTCGGAGCGGCTGGCCGCACAGGTCACGGCCGTCGTGCAGGCGCTGCGGGCCGAAGAGCTCTACAAGGTGCCGGGCGTGTCCGAGACGCTCGACTGGGTGTCGGCACTCGTGGCGCTCGACCGCGACACCCTCGATCCAGAGGCGGTGGCCGAGACACTGGGCGTGGTCCTCAAGTCGAAGGACGACCTCGACGCGTTGAGGGGCGAGCGGCTGGCCGCCGTGCTGGCGCGCGCGGTCACGACTCATCGTGGCTGACTTTCTTGGCAACCTGCTGTGGTTCGGCCGCCTGCTGAGGCGCCTCGGCATGGAGGTCCACGTCGGACGCATGGTGGACGTCGCCGCCGCCCTGCAACTTGTTGACATCAGCTCTCGCGACGAAGTGTTCTACACCTGCCGGACCCTGCTGGTGCACCGGCACGAGGACCTGGCGGTCTTCGACCGCGCGTTCGCGGAGTTTTGGCGGCGGGGTGCCAGACGGTCGTCGATGAGCGTGACCGATCATCGGCCCGCCGAGGGCGGCGACGCCGCGCTCGGGCCGCCCGAGGCGCTGGCGCCCCTGGCCCCGGATGCGGAGGGCAGCGACGCGGTCGCGGCCGAGGGCCAACGCACCTGGAGCGGAAGTGGCGCGCTTGCGGATAAGGATGTCGCCGAGTTCACGTCCGAAGAACTGGCGCAGGCTCGTTATGCACTCGAGCAGCTGGCGTGGACGCCCGGTCTGCGGCGCACACGCCGGTGGGTGGCCGGCCGCGGTGCCCGCATCGACCTGAGGCGGGCCCTGGCCCGGATTGTCCGTTCCGGCGGCGACGTGCTGGTGTTGCCGCGCCGGCAGCGCCGCATGCGTTCGCGCCCGGTCGTGCTGCTCTGCGACGTGAGCGGTTCAATGGAACGCTACTCGCGCCTGCTGGTGCATTTCGCGCATGCCCTGTCGAAACGTCACGGACGGGTCGAGACGTTCCTGTTCTCGACCTCGCTGACACGCATCACGACACGGTTGCGGATCCGCCGGCCAGACCACGTGCTCTCCACCATCGCCAATGCGGTACCCGACTGGTCGGGCGGCACGCGGATTGGCGGCGCGCTGCGCGAGTTCCACCAGCAGTGGAGCCGCCGCGCGTTGCGTGGCGGCCCCGTGGTACTGCTGATCTCCGATGGCTGGGACCGCGGCGATCCGCGCGTCCTGCGCGAGCAGGTGGCCCGGTTGCAGCGAAGCTGCCACCGCCTGGTGTGGTTGAATCCGCTGATTGGAACGATCGGCTATGAGCCGCTGACCCGCGGGTTGCAGGCCGCCTTGCCCTTTGTCGATGACTTCCTGCCGGCGCGGACGCTGCGCAATTTCGCCGACCTGGCGCTACACTTGAACACGCTGTCGGCGCCCGCCGGCAGCCGTCGATAAATGGACATCACCGGCTCGTATACGTTCAACGCTGCTCCCGATCGGCTGTGGGGCCTGTTGATGGATCCCGCCGTGATCGCGTCGTGTATTCCCGGCTGCGAACAGCTCGAACCGGACGGCGATGGCCGCTACAAGGCCCGCCTGACGGTCGGCCTCGCGGCGATTACCGGCACCTATGATGGCACGGTCGTGATCACCGAAACCCGGCCGCCGAGTTCATACCGCTTGACGGTGGAAGGGCAGGGCAAGCCGGGCTTCGTCAAGGGGAATGCCGTGATCGTGCTGCGCGCCGAAGGCGAGACCACGGTCGTGGATGTGAATGGCACGGTCCAGGCCGGTGGAGCGATCGCGCGGCTGGGCCAGCGTCTCATCGGCAACGTGTCGAAGATGATGCAGGATCGATTCTTCGCCTGCCTGCAAACCAAGTTGTAGGGACGGCTGAAGCCGCCCCTGCACCACCCAACTACGCTCGCGCCATGGCGGCTTTCAGCGCGCGCCGTGTGAAGACCTGGATCATCGCGCGCCGGTACTCCTCACTCGCATGAATGTCGGAATTGACGTCGGCCATCCCGGCGCCCGCTAGTGCCCCTGCCGCCTCGAGAGTGTCCGCCGACAACGGCTTACCGGCCAGCGCCTGTTCGACGTTGGCTAGGCGCGTCGCATGCGAGCCGGCGCCCGTGATCCCGATTCGTGCCGACTGAATGACGCCGCCCTTCACATCGAGCGCTGCGGCCACGCCGACAATGGCATAGTGCGACGCGCGCTGGTGGAGCTTGGCGTAGGCGGCTGACTTGATCGGCGCGAACCGCACGCCAATGATGATCTCGTCGGGCGCGAGGTCGACGGTGAACAGGTCCTGGAAGAACGCGCCGGCCTGCACCGTGCGGCCGCCGTTCGGGCCTTTCAGGAGGATCGTGGCATCGAGTGCGAGCATCACCGCCGGGTAATCGGCGGACGGATCCGAGTGCGCCAGGCTGCCGCCCAGCGTGCCGCGGTTGCGGACTTGCGGGTCGCCGATCTCGCCGGCCGCGTCCGCGATCATCGGGCATTGGTCGCGGAGCAGCGGCGATGCCGCGACGTCGGTGTGCACGGTCGCCGCGCCGATCTCGATCTGCCCGCCGGCTTCGCGAATGCCGGCTAGTCCAGCAATCCGCGCGATGTCGATCAGCACGGAGGGCTCGCTCAGCCGCAGCTTCATGAGCGGCACCAGGCTATGGCCGCCGGCCACCAGCTTGGCGCGTCCGCCCGCCGCCTGGAGCTTCTGGATCGCTTCGTCAACCGAGGTGGCCCGCTGGTATTCGAACGCCGTGGAAATCATGCTCGGCCTCCCTGGATGATCCGCCACAGCTTTTCAGGCCGCAGCATCATGTCGATGTGCTTGACGCCGAATTCGCTCAGGGCATCCACCGCCGCCGCGACGATGCACGGCGTCGAGCCCAGGGTGCCGGCCTCGCCGACGCCCTTGGCGCCGAGCGGATTGACCGGGGTCGGTGTCACCGTGCTGCCGAGTTCGAAGCGCGGAAAATCGGTGGCGCGCGGGATCGCGTAGTCCATGAACGAGCCGGTGACCATCTGGCCCTCGGTGTTGTAGACGACTTCTTCGATCATCGCCTGGCCGATACCTTGCGCGAGACCGCCATGAATCTGGCCTTCGACAATCAACGGATTGATCAGGTTGCCCGCATCATCGACCGCGACCATCTTGAGCAGCTTCGGCTCGCCGGTCTCGCGATCGATCTCAAGCATCGAGATGTGGCAGCCGAAGGGGTAGGTGTTGTTGGCCGGTTCGAAGAAGGCCTCGTCGCTCAGGCCAGGCTCAAGACCCGGCGGCAGTGGCACGGGGACATAGGCGTACGAGGCGACCTCCGCAAACGACTTGCCCTTGGCCGGTGCGCCCGTGACGAAAATACGGCCGCCTTCGAACACCAGGTCGTCTTCGCTGGCCTCCAGCAGAGCGGCGGCGAACTTCGCCATCTTGGTCTTCACCTTGCCGCCCGCCAGGTGCAGTGCGGTGCCGCCGACGGCTTGCGAGCGGCTGCCGAAGGTGCCGATGCCCTGCTTTACGATGCTGGTGTCACCGTGAAGAATCGTCACGTGATCGATCGGCACGCCGAACTGGTCGGCGAGCATCTGCGCGAAGGTGGTTTCGTTGCCCTGGCCGTGCGGCGACGCGCCGGTGGTTGCGCTGATGCGCCCGTCGCGCTCGATGGTGACCCCCGAGTGTTCCCAGCCGCCGGTTGGCAGCGACGAGGATGGTCCCAGCCCGCACACTTCCACGTACATCGCCAGGCCGAGACCGACCAGCCGTCCCTGAGCCCGGGCGGCGTCGCGCTCAGCCTTGAGCGCGGTCCAGTTGGCGTTCTTCAACCCGAGGGTCAGCGCCTTGTCGTAGTCGCCAGAGTCGTAGACCGCGCCCATGGGTGTGGCATACGGGAACTCGTGCGGCTGGATGAAGTTCTTGCGGCGGACCTCGGCGGGATCCATCTTCAGTTCGCTCGCCAGCATGTCCATGGCCCGTTCCACGAAGTAGGTCGCCTCGGGGCGACCAGCGCCGCGGTAGGCATCGGTCGGGGTCTTGTTGGTGAAGACCTCGGTGAGCGCGACGCGAATGGCGGGAATTTTGTACGTCCCATTCGCCATCAGCATCGTCAGCGTCGGGATGGCCGCCGTCAGCAGCATGTTGTACGCGCCGATGTCGGCAATCAGCCGCAGCTTCAGGCCCAGCACGGTGCCATCGCGCTTGGCGGCCAGGTCGACGTAGCCAAGGATGTCGCGGCCGTGGATGGTGGCGACAAACGCTTCGGAACGGTCCTCGATCCACTTGATCGGAATGCCAAGGCGCTTCGAGACGGCAGCGGCGACGTACTCCTCGCCGTAGATGTTGATCTTCGCGCCGAAGCCGCCGCCCACTTCGGGCGCAATCGCGCGGACCTGATCCTGCCCGAGGCCGTTCATCGCGGCGATCATCGTCCGCAGGATGTGCGGGTTCTGCGTCGACGACCAGATCGTCATGGAGCCGCGGCCAGGCTCGAAGTGCGCGAGTACGCCGCGACCTTCCATGGCCGTGGGGGCCAGCCGCTGGTTCAGCATCCGCTGTGAGATCACGACCTCGGCCGCGGCAAACGCCTGGTTGATGGCCGTGTCATCCACGGAACCATCGGCGCCGACGCCGGTGCCCCCCGGCACCAACGGCACCGCCAGGTTGTTGGGAAACGCGGCGTGAATCACCGCCGGCTGGCCGGTCATGGCCACTTCGGTATCGACGACGGCGGGCAGCGTGTCGTAGGTGACCACGATCGCATCCGCGGCATCACGCGCGAGGTAGCGGTCGTTCGCGACCACCACCGCCACGGGCTCGCCGGCATAGCGGACCGTGTCGGTGGCCACCGCATGGTGGGCCGGTGAAGGGAACGGCGTGCCGATTGGCATCGGCGGGATGAACTCGGCGAGCTGCGCGCCGGTGAACACCGCCTCCACGCCTTCCATCGCCTGCGCGGCGCTGGTGTCGATGGACACAATGCGGCCATGCGCGACGTCGCTGCGCTTGAACGCCAGGTGCAGCATGCCGGCAACCTTGAGGTCGTCGACGTAAGTGGCCAGGCCCTGGATCAGGCGGGGGTCTTCGCGCCGCTTGACGCGCTGGCCGACGAGCTTCGGGAGAACTGGGGTGGTGGCCATGGGTTACCTCTTGCAGGCGTGCTGCACGGCGTTGACGATGTGCTGGTAACCGGTACAGCGGCAGAAGTTGCCAGAAATGCCTTCGCGAATCTGCTGCTCGGTCGGCGCCGGGTTGTCGTTCAGCAGGTTGACGGCGGACATGATCATGCCGGGCGTGCAGTAGCCGCACTGGAGGCCGTGTTCTTCCCAGAAGCCTTCCTGCAACGGATGCAGCTTGCCGTCCCTGGCCAGGCCCTCAATCGTCGTGATCGACGAGCCGTCAGCCTGCACGGCAAAGAGCGTGCAGGACTTCGCGCTGCGGCCGTCGACGAGCACCGTGCACGCCCCGCATTGACTGGTATCGCAGCCGATGTGCGTGCCGGTGAGGTTGAGATGTTCGCGC
Source organism: Acidobacteriota bacterium (assembly GCA_031364805.1). Lineage (GTDB taxonomy): Bacteria > Acidobacteriota > Vicinamibacteria > Vicinamibacterales > UBA2999 > 12-FULL-67-14b. Next base: position 25,338 of record JANLWW010000107.1, on the reverse strand, counting down.
AGGAAGTGGACGAGCAGGAGACGGGGTTCGACGGTGGCTTTGCGCAGCTTGCCGTTGACCGTGATTGCAACCTGAGTCATGGGTCCCTCGTGTTGAAGCGAGGGCCTAGTCTAATGATCCAGGCCAGACGCCACAAGCACCAGTTGGCCGGCGAGGCGCGGACCTTCGTCCCACCTCACTTGGCCCCCGGCCCAGTGACCGTGGAAAAAGCTGCCGCGGCGGGTTTACAACGGGGGCCAACCCGGTCAATATCTAACGCTTGTCTCTTTGTTCTGTGCCAGTTATTTGCTTGCCTCGGAGGTTTTCCCCACATGATTAGAAAGCTTGTTCGGAGCCTGATGGCCGTCTTGGCCCTCAGCTTGTCGATTCCCGCTCCCGTGGCTGCCCAGGGTGGCGGCGCCAGCAGCACCGGTACTATCCAGGGTCGCGCAGCCGATGCCAGCGGCGCGGTGTTACCCGGCGTGACGGTCACCGCTGTCAGCCCGTCGATGATCGGCGCGCAAACCCAGGTCACCAACGAGAACGGCAGCTATCGATTTCCCGCCGTGCCTCCCGGTGTCTATTCGCTTACGTTCGAGTTGTCGGGGTTCAGCACCGTCAGGCGCGAGGGCATCCAGATTTCGCTGGGATTTACCGCGAACGTGAACGCCGACCTCGCGCTGGCGACGCTTCAGGAGACGGTCACCGTCTCGGGCGCCTCGCCGGTGATCGACACCACCGCCACCCGGGTGCAGCAGAACTTCAAGCTGGACCAGCTCGATTCGATTCCCAACGGCCGCGACATGTGGGCGTTGCTGGCGGCGACCCCCGGTGTGGTGATGAACCGCATCGATGTCGGCGGTAACCGCGCCGGCACCCAGACCGGTTACACCGCGTATGGCCTGAGCGGCCAAGTGCGCGTCTCGGTCGAAGGCATCAACACCACCGAAGGCACTGGCGGCGCCGGTTTTTATTTCGACTACGGTTCGTTCGAGGAAGTGTTCCTTGGCGTCGCCGGCCAGGGCGCCGAAGCGGCGACCCCGGGCGTGCAGTCGCAGTTCCTCGGCAAATCGGGCAGCAACAAGTTCGCCGGCGAGCTGTACCAGGACTTCTACAACAACTCGTTCCAGACCTCGAATCTGTCCGACGAGCAGCTTGCCACCGGGCTGCGTCGAGGCAGCAACGAAGTTCAGCGCTACTACGACACCAACGTCAACTTCGGCGGACCGATCAAGAAGGACAAGGTCTGGTTTCACACCGCGTGGCGCCGGCAGTTCAATGCCGTTGAGCAGCCGCTGTTCAATTTCGACAGCGACTTCGAGACCTGGAACACCAACCCGTCGATCAAGACGACGTATCAGATCAACCAGCGCAACAAGCTGATTGGCTACTACCAGTGGAACATGAAGGTGCAGCCGAACCGATTGCCGCTCGGCACCTATACCTACAACAGCGCCGGCCCGACTTCGCGCCAGGAGTCGCCAAGCTGGGTCTGGAAGGGCGAGTGGAATGGCACCGTCAGCGACAAGCTTTATCTCGAAGCGCGCTATGGCGACTTCGGCTACTACGATGCGCGCACGGCCAACAGCGACGAGGCCTACTTCTGGCGCGACAGCGGCCGCCTGACCCTGACCGGCGCGCACGCCCAGAGCCAGAACGATCGCGATCGCAAGCAGCTCACTGGCGCCGCGACCTACTTCCTCGATACCTCGCGCGGCAGCCACACCTTCAAGTTCGGCGGCGAGATGTATCTGGAGTCGCAGTGGGGCGGCCGCCAGCAAAACGTCGGCGGCAACATCGAGCACATTTACTCGAACGGCGTCTCGAGCTCGGTGGTGTTCGGCATCCCGACCGCGCTGTCGGTCAGCGGCCTCAAAGCGAGCGACGATGGCGATCTGCTGGTGGTCAACAAGCTCGACCAGCAAGATGCGTTCGTTAACGACACCTGGTCACTGGGTCGCGTGACGCTGAACATCGGTGCCCGTTGGGACCGCTACCGTGGTTGGAGTCCCGAGCAGCTGCAGCGGGCGTTCGCCATTGGCCCGGTCAGCGTCCCCGACCAGACCTTCCCCGAGCGTTCCTACTACACCTGGAACTCGTTCGGCCCGCGCATCGGCATGATCTACGACCTGGCCGGCGACGGCAAGACGGTCGTCAAGGCGAGCTACGGCCTGTTCTGGCACAATCCGGGACCGGCCGTGAGCGCTGATGCCAACCCGAACCAGAACAACAAGAGCGTCACCTACAACTGGAACGACGTGAACGGCGACCGCCGGTTCCAGCTTGGCGAGCAGGGCGCGCTGACCAACACCACCCTGTCGGGCGCGATCCAGTTCGATCCGGCGATCACACAGCCGTTCTCGCACGATGTCTCGTTTTACGTGGAACGGCAGGTCGCCGCCAGCCTGGGCGCGCGCGCCGGCTTCGTCTACAAGTCCGAAGACGACCTGATCGCGCAATACGTGCCCGGACGGCCGATTTCGGCCTACACCGTACCGTTCTCATTCGTTGACATCGGCGCTGATGGCGTTGCCAACTCGGGTGACGAACGCACGCTGACGTTGTTCGGCGTACCGTCGGCCACAGCCGCGAGCTTCCCGCTGACCAACGTGGTGCAGAACACCCCCCGATTCTCACGCTACAAGACGGTGGAAGCGTCACTGGTCAAGCGGATGAGCGACCGTTGGTCGGCCCAACTCGGTGGCAGCCACACCTTGGCGCACGACTTCCCGGGCGCCTACCCGAACGATCCGAACGGCGTGTTCGATCAGGACACGTCGCGCTGGGACTTCAAGCTGTCGGGCACTTACGAGGCGCCCTTGAAGATCCGGATCTCGCCGCTCGTGCGCCATCAGGCCGGTGCCAACTTCGCGCGCACCATCTCGGTGGGTTCGGCATTTGCCACGGCGGCCGGTGCCATCTACAGCGGCACCATCAACGCGGAAGCACTGAACTCGCGCCGCCACGACAACATCACCGTCTTCGACGTGCGCGCCGAACGCACGTTTAACCTCGGCGGCACCGTGCGGGTGCGCGGGCTGTTTGACCTGTTCAACATCACCAACACCAACGCGGTCGAGACCCGCACGGTCGCAACCGGAACGGCGTTCCTCCGTCCCACTGCCGTGCTCGCCCCGCGCACCGCGCGCGTCGGCGTCCGCCTGCAGTTCTAAAGACAACCGGGGCGGCCGGTGATTCCCACCAGCCGCCCCCGCGCGTTGCCCGATCAATTCCCTCAGCGATTTCTGCGTCAGGTCTGCGGCTTCGTGATCGCAGGAACTGCGTACTTCAGGTCGCCGATCTAGCGATTCCTCCAGAGAATCTCACGGCACGCGCTTAGCACCGACAGGGTCCAATGTGTCAAGACGATGCTAGGATTCGAGAAGGGAGTTGGGGATGCCTGAACACCAAGTGCGCGCCGGCGGCGGACTCACCGTGCAGGAGTTGTGGACGCTGTTCCCGGACGAAGGCGGGCCCCGGCACGAGCTCATCGGCGGGGAGCACTTCGTGACTCCGACCCCCGTCACCAGGCACCAACAGCTAGTCTGGCGTCTCGGCTTCGAGATCGAGTCCCACCTGCGCACCCATCCTGGCGTGGGAGAAGTGTTCGGCGTGCCGCTGGATGTCGTCCTCTCCGACCGCGACGTCGTCGAGCCCGACCTGCAGTTGATCACCGCCGATCAAGTCGAGATCCTGACCACCAAGAACGTGCAGGGCGCTCCTGCTCTTGTTGTTGAGGTGCTGTCGCCATCCACGCGCCGGCGCGACCTGGGGATCAAGCGCGATCTGTTCAACCGCGCCGGCGTTCGCGAATACTGGGTTGTTGATGGCGGCAAGAATGCCATCGACGTCTACCGGCGGTCGGCAGGTGGTCTGTTGCTCTCGACTCGCCTGCGCGCTGACGCTGGAGAAGCATTGACGACGCCGCTTCTCCCAGCGTTCACCCTCGCGTTGAAGCAACTGTTTCGGTAGCGCGCTTACCGCTTGAAGGTCCCCACCAGCACACCCTTGCCGCGGATCTTTCCAGCCATCGCAGCGACCACCGCGGCGCGGGTGAGTGGGGGAGACTGACCTACCGCGGGCACCTCGACGGTCGAATCAAGCGCGTAAATCTCGAACACGTAGTGATGCGCGGGTCCCGATGCCGGCGCGCCGGGGCCACGATAGTACGGGCCGCTGGCGCTGATCTGCCGGGTGCCATCGGGTAATTGGTTGGCCTGTGGCACAGCTTCCGGCAGCGAGCGCACGGCTTTCGGGATGTTCCACAGCATCCAGTGCAAGATGTCGTCGGTGCCATTGCCGATCGCGGCGTCGGCATCGCGCGCGATCACCACGAAACTGACCGCGTCATCCGGCACGTTGCTCCACGCCAGCGGCGGCGACACTTGCACGCCGGCTTGCGTGTACTTCGCCGGAATGGTGCCGCCATCGGTCCATGCCGTCGAGGTCAGCGACAACACCTGGATCGGACTGCGGCGGTTCTGGCCACCACCACCGCCACCCGGCGGCGCCGCCGGCGGCACGGGCAGGGGATTGGGCAAGCCCGCCACTCCAGGTCCTTGCGTCTTCTTCCACGCGTCGTAACGCATGCGCAGCGTCTTCACCGGGTTCAGGTTCTCACCGGTCTTGATCTGGTTGGATCCCTTGTCCGCGCCTGGCTGCGACGCCGTGAGGTACACCGCGTACTTGCCGTTGTTGTGCGAGTCGCCGCTTGTGTCCTTCGGATCCGACGCCAGAATGTAGGCGACGTGCGAGGTCCGGCCGTCGCACGGGATCGCCGGCGCCGTGCCATCGGTCGGCCACGGCGGGCACACGCAGCGGCTGTCGCCGCCGGAACCATCCGCGGCTTCCATCGCCGCCATCACGCGATCGGTGATCGACCCCGCGGTCTTGACGAACGCCTGCACGGCGTTGGGCATCACCTGCCCCGGACGCAGGATGTTGCCCTGGATCGAATAGAAGATCTCAGTGCCCGGCACCTGGCCCTGGATGTCTTGCGATACGTAGCCGTTGGTGAGGCCCGAGTGGCCGGCACTGCGGCCCTGCAGGTCGAGAATGCCGAACTGCCGGCTTTGATAGGCCGGGTCGGCGCTCAGCAACTCAATGATGCGCTTGGGGTCGGTGCCCTTCTTGAGCTCCTCGAACACCAGCATCTGGTTCTTGTGCGTGCCGTCGACACCGGCCTGGCACGCCGCCACGCCCTTGCCCGGCACGACCACCGCTTGCACGCCCATCAGGAACTGGTCGTCTCGGTCCACACAGGTCGCCGACGCAATCACTACGCGCCCCGACGCCCGATCGACCGCGATCACCGACCAGGTGGCAAATGCCGAGGACGGCAGGAGCAGCAGGGACACCAACACTAGCAACGCTCGACGCATGATCCGAACCCCCTTCAAAGTGTCTGGTACCCAACCGGTTCTGGGTGCCAGACACTATATACTCCTGCAGTCGGTAACCTGGGGAGGCTGCTCATGAAGTTGGCTCGAATCGGCACTTTTGTCGGCGTGGTGGCGGTGGCGGTTCTGGTGTTCTCGCCTTCGGCCCGGGTCTCGGTGCGCGCCCAGTCGGCGCCCACCTTCACCAAGGACGTGGCGCCCATTTTCTATTCCAAATGCGCTGAGTGTCATCGCCCGACGATGTTCGCGCCGATGTCGCTGATTACGTTCGACGAAGCGCGACCGTGGGCGCGGTCAATCAGGCAGCGCGTGGCCGCTCGCACCATGCCGCCCTGGGGCGCCGACCCCGCGCACGGCGTGTTCAAGAACGATCCGCGGCTGTCGGAAAAAGAGGTTGACACCATTCTCGCGTGGGTCGATGCCGGTGCGCCGAAGGGCAACGACCGCGACCTGCCAGCGGCGCCGAAGTTCGCTGACGGCTGGAGCATCGGCAAGCCCGACGCTGTCTTCACGATGGAGGAGGCCTTCCAGATTCCCGCCACCGGCGTGGTCGAATACCAGTACCTGCGCATGCCGACCGGCCTCAAGGAAGACAAGTGGATCCAGGCGATCGAAATCAAGCCACAGGCCCGCGCGCAGGTGCATCACGTGATCGCCTTCACGCAGCCGGCCGGCCAGCCCATGACTCCTGGCGGCGCCCTCGGCCCCGGCAACATCGGCGGCGTCACGCCCAACAAGCCCGGCGTGGTGTTTGAGCCCGGTGTCGGCCGCCTGCTGGCCGCCAATTCGGACATCGTCTTGCAGATGCATTACACGACCAACGGCGAGGCGGCCACCGACCGGACGCAGATTGGCGTCGTCTATGCCAAGGAGCCACCGAGGATGCAGCAGCGGGGCGGCAGCGTCATTCAACCGCGGTTCGCGATCCCCGCCGGCGCGCCGGCCCATGAAGTGCGCGGCTCGCGCGTGCTGGCAGCCGACACGCTGATCACGTCGTTCACGCCGCACATGCACATGCGCGGCAAGGACATGACCTACACGGCGAAGTTCCCTGATGGCACCACCGAAGTGCTGTTGTCGGTGCCGAAGTACGATTTCAACTGGCAGATCAGCTACGAGCTGGCCAAGCCCCGCCTGTTCCCGAAAGGCACCGAGATTCAAGTGGTCGCGCATTTCGACAACTCGCCGGCCAATAAGTTCAACCCCGATCCCACCAAAGTCGTGACCTGGGGCGACCAGACGTTCGAGGAGATGATGATCGGTTTCTGGGGCACGGTCGTCGAGCGTTCGGCCGTACTGCCGCCATCGCAACAATGATTTCACGCCGCACATTTATCTCCATGGCCAGCGCCTCGGCGCTGGCCATTCCCACTACAGTCTGGTCACGCCAATCGCCACGACCCGCCATTGATGCCGCGCGCTTGCGCAACCGGCTCGAGCGCCTCAGCACGCACGGCCGCCCGCCCGGGGGGGCGTTCGCCGACGGCGTGACGCGCGTCGCCTATTCGGTGGCGGATCTCACGGCGCGGGCGTGGATTATCGACGAGATCAAGTCGGCGGACATCGCGCCCCGGATCGACGCGGCCGGCAACATCTTCGCGCGCTTCGGCGGACAGCCGAACCAGCCGGCCATCCTGTTTGGTTCTCACATCGACTCGGTACCAAACGGCGGCAACTTCGACGGTGACCTCGGCACGTTCTCGGCGCTTGAGGTGATCCAGGCCGTGCAGGCGGCGAAGGTGCAAACGCGCCACCCGCTCGAAATGGTGGTGTGGGCGCACGAGGAAAGCACGGCATTCGGTATCGGCACCGCCGCCAGCCGCATTGTCGCCGGTGACCTCCAGGCCGGCGACATGGACCGGACGTGGAACGGCATGAAGCGCGCCGACGCGCTCAAGCGCATTGCCGGCAATCCCGATCAGATTGAGACAGCGGTGCGCGGCAAGGGCGCCTGGCACTCGTATGTCGAACTCCACATCGAACAGGGCGGCTCGCTCGACCAGGCCAAAATTCCCATTGGCCTCGTCGAAGGCATCGTCGGGATCCACCGCTACGACGTCGTGATCGAGGGCGTCGCGAATCACGCTGGCACGACGCCGATGGGCGAGCGCCGCGACGCGATGGTGGCGGCGGCGCAGTTGACCTTGGCGGTTCGCGAGATTGCCGCCAGGCGGCAGGGGCGGCAGGTTGGAACGGTGGGCCGGATCGAGGTCGAACCAAACTCGCCGAACGTGATTCCCGGCCGCGTGACGCTCAGTGTCGAGTTCCGCGACTTATCGGAACAGGTACTCGGCGAGCTTGGCGATGCAGTCAAGGCGCGGAGCACCGGGATTGCGAAGGACACCGGCACGACGATTACCTTTAAGCTTGCCAGCACCAACATCGGCGCGCCGGCCAACAGCGGCGTTCAGGACGCGATCGGGAAGGCTGCTGACGCGCTCAAGTTGCAGACCCGCCGCTTACCGAGTGGTGCCGGTCACGACGCTCAGCAGATTGCGCGTCTGTGTCCAATGGGCATGATCTTCGTACCCAGCATCGGCGGCATCAGCCATTCCCCGCGTGAACTGACGACCTGGGATGACTGCGCGCGTGGCGCCAACGTGTTGCTCGGCACCGTGTTGGAGTTGGACGGCCGCGAATCTGTTTAGGCCGCAGTCTGAGATCGTCGACGCCATCAAGAAGCCACGTTAAGACACAGACCGAGCACAGATGAGCAACCCAAAATCTGTGTCCAATCTGTGGCTGTAGTACGCTGGCTCCCACCTTACTTCCTGGTGTGTCTCCGGATGTCTATGAATCGAAGTCTGTTCAGTATTCCTGCGGCTGGGCTTCTCCTGTTGGTGACCGCCTCGAGTTCTGCGGCGCAACCCGCTGCACCGGCGAGTGCGCCGCTGGCCGCCACCTTGACCACCACCGCGACCCGCGCACCGGAGGCACCGACGATCGACGGCGATATCGCCGGCGATCCTGCGTGGCAATCGGCCACGCCGATTACCAACTTCTGGCAGGAGCAGCCAGACGAGGGGCAGCCGGCGTCGGAGAAGACCGAGGTGCGCGTCATCTACACCGCCGACACCCTCTATGTCGGCGTGCAGCTGTTCGACTCGGACCCGAGCGGCATCATCGTCTCCGACGCGCGTCGCGACGCGCCGTTGGACGACACCGACAGCTTCCAGATGATCGTCGATACCTATCGTGATCGGCAGAACGGGTTCGTGTTCGGCACCAACCCGGCCGGCATCGAGTACGACGGCCAGGTGACCAACGAAGGGCAGGGGGGTGGCGGCCTTGGGTTCGGCCAGATGCAATCGGGCGGCTCCGGCGCCGGCTTCAACATTAATTGGGACGGTGCGTGGACCGTGCGGACGAAGATCACCGAGCTGGGCTGGGTCGCGGAGTTCGCGATTCCGTTCCGGACGCTGCGCTATCCGTCGGCGGCCACGCAAACTTGGGGCATCAACTTTCAGCGCAACATCCGCCGCAAGAACGAGCGCGCCTACTGGGCACCGATTCCGCGGCAGTTCAACCTGTACCGGCTGTCGCTGGCCGGCACCCTCGGCGGCGTGCAGACGCCGGCTCTGCGCAACCTGCGCATCACGCCGTATGCGCTGGGCAACGCGCTCGAGTCGGGCATCAGGCCCGTCGATTCGACCCTGCTCGGCGAGGTGGGCGGCGACCTGAAATACAGCCTCACGCCCAGCCTCACGCTCGACGCCACGGTGAACACCGACTTCGCGCAAGTGGAAGTGGACGACCAGCAAGTCAACCTGGATCGCTTCACGTTGTTCTTCCCGGAGAAGCGTCCCTTCTTCCTCGAGAACGCCGGCTTCTTTAGCGTCGGCAATCCCGGCGAAGTCGACCTGTTTTTCAGCCGCCGCATCGGCATTGGCGACGGGGGCCAGTCGATTCCCATCATGGGCGGCGGCCGGGTGTCGGGCAAAGCCGGCCGCTTTAACGTCGGCGTGCTCAACATGCAGACCGACGATTATCAGGACACACTGGCGGGCACCAATTTCAGTGTCGCGCGTGTCAGCCGAGACCTGCCGAACCGGTCGTCGATTGGCGTCATCTTCACCAACCGGCAGGCGGTCGGCGATCTCGCGGGAGATGCCGCGGCGGGCCGTACCTACGGCGTCGACGGCAAGTGGGGCATCGGACCGACCTCGATGGTGACCGGCTTCCTCGCGAAGACGGACACCGAAGGCATCAGCGCCGGGGACCACGCGTTCAACATCCGCTCGCAGACCAACCGCCCGCAGTGGGACCTCAACGTCGGCTTCCAGGAAGTGGGCGCGGGCTTCAACCCGCAGACCGGCTTCCTGAGCCGCAAGGGCTATCGCAAGCCCGACGCCACGCTGATGACACGCTTCCGTCCGAAAGACTTCATCGGCATCCAGGAGCTGCGCCCGCATGCGAACTTCCGCGGGTTTTGGGGTCTGGACGGCTTCCAGGAAACCGGCTTCCTGCACCTGGACAACCACTGGCAGTTCCGCGACAGCACCGAGATTCACACCGGCATGAACCTCACGCGCGAGGGTGTGCGCACACCTTTCGAGATTTTTCCGGGCATTTCCGTACCACCCGGTACCTACGATCACGCCGAGGCGCAATTGGTCGGGATGAGCAACCAGGGCGCGCCGCTCAGCGTGAGCATGCGGGTCACCGCCGGCGGCTTCTTCGGTGGTAATCGCGTCACGCTCAACCCGACGATCAAGATGCGCGCCAGCGATGCACTGACCGCGGAGGTCACCTACCAGCGCAACGACGTCAACCTGCCGCTTGGTGACTTCGTGACCAACCTGGTGCGCACCCGCGTGTCGTACTCGTTCTCGTCACGCGTGTTCACGCAGGCGCTGGTCCAATACAACGACCGCGCCGACTTGTGGTCGATGAACTTCCGGTTTGGCTGGCTCCAGGCCGCCAACACCGGCCTGTTCATCGTCTACACTGACACCCGCGGTCTCTACGACCTGTTCGATCGGCCCGAACGCACGGATCGCTCGTTGATCGTGAAGTACTCTTACATGTTCGACTTGTTCCGTTAAGCCGTCAGCCAGACAGGGGGATGTTCATGCGCGCTGTGCTCACTCGGCTCGTCGTCGTGGTCCTGGTTCTTGGTTGGTCCTCAATCACTTCGGCGCAAACCGTCGACGAAATTATCGAGAAGCATTTGACGGCAATCGGCGGCCGCGCCGCGTTGGCGAAGCTGGAATCGCGGCTGATGGTCGGCACCATCACCCTGTCGACGCCGGGTGGTGACGTCAGTGGCCCGATCGAAGCGCTGACCCAGCGTCCGAACAAATCGCGGACGCTCATCAATCTGGACCTCTCGGCCCTCGGGGCCGGCCCGATCCGGATTGATCAGCGATTCGACGGGACTGCGGGGTACATGCTTGACAGCATGCAAGGCGATCGTCCGATCACCGGCAGTCAGCTCGCGAACATGCGCGGCGCGATGTTCCCCTCGCCGTTCCTGGACTACAAGGAGCGGGGCGCCAGCGTCGAGCTCAAAGGGAAGGAAAAGGTCGGCGACCGCGACGCCTACGTGTTGATTTTCACGCCCAAGGGAGGGCCGGCGGTGCGCCAGTATCTCGATGCCGAGTCATACCTGCCCCTGCGCATGGTCGTGAGCGTTGAGGTGCCCGGCATGGGCGAGTTGGATCAGACCTCCGATCTTCTCGATCAACGCGACGTCGACGGTGTGAAAGTGCCGTTCCTGGTCAAGTCATCATCTGCCGCGCAGAGCTTTACCATCACCGTGACCAAGGTGGAGCACAACACCAAGGTGGATGAGAAGCTGTTCGTCAAGCCCGGCGGCGACCGCTAGCCGCCGCTTAGTCCGCCTCAACGTCCTCGCCGCGGCGATCCGAGGCAGCGAGAAGAATCCTAAAGACAGCGAGCGTGCGAGGCGCGTAGTATCTGTCGTCGTTAGGAACAAGTCCATCCACAAGAGGCACGGAATCATGGAGAGTTCTCCGTGTTTCCGTGAGGCACCAAACAATCGTCGAATGCGGAGGAACGTCATGAGACAGAGCGTTTCGTTGCTTGTCATCGTCTTCGCCCTGCAGTTCGGGTTGGCGCGGAGCAGCGCCGCGCAGAGCACAACTGAAGTCGTCATCGAGTGGAACCGCATCATGCAGGCGACGGCGGCCGTACCTGGCGCGCTAACGCCAACGATCTTTGTCTCACGCCCATACGCGATTTTGCACATCGCGATCTTTGATGCCCTGAACTCGATCGACTACACCTACAAGGAGTACGCCGTGCGTGCCACCGCGGCGTCTACCGCGTCGCGCGAGGTGGCAGCGGCGCAGGCCGCTCATGACGTCATGGTGGCGATGGCCCCTTCGCTGACATCGACGTTCGATGCGGCATTGGCCGTCACGATGGCCCGATTCCCCGGTGACCCGGGCACCCAGGGGGCCGCCGTGGGAGCGGTTGCGGCCAAGGCCATTCTCGCCGCCCGAGCGAACGATGGCTGGAACCGCCCGGCGCAACCGTATATCCTGCCCGACCTGCCGGGCTACTGGCAGCCCGTGCCGCCAGCGAACGCGGCGGCGACCTTCGTCATCTACCAGGATGCCCTGCCGTTCGCGCTCGGCAGCCGCATGCAATTCATGGTGGAAGCACCGCCCGCGTTGACGAGCGCACGGTATGCCGCCGATTTAAACGAAGTGAAGGCGATCGGTGGGACCAACAGCACGGTCCGCACCGCCCAACAGACGCAGACTGCCCAGATGTGGCAGTCGGTTGGATTCTCGACCGGCCCTTTTGGCGCGTGGAACAACGTCGCGCGCGACGTCTCCCTGGCGCGCGGGCTAAACGGCCTCGATACCGCTCGCGTCTTCGCGATGCTGGCCGTGGCCCTCCACGACGGGCTCCAGACGACCATGACCGGCAAGTACATCTATGGCCTCTGGCGACCCACGACGGCGATCCGCGAAGCAGGGCGCGACAACAACCCGGCAACCGAGGCCGATCCGACCTTCGTTTCGTCGGTTCCGACGCCGCCGTATCCGAGCTATCCCGGCAACATGGCCTGCATCGGCGTGTCGGCTGCAACCGTCCTTTCCCGACTCTTTGGCCGTGACGACATCCCGTTTTCCATCATCTGGGCCGGAGTCAACCAGGCCAACGTGACCCGGTCCTACAACGGCTTCCGGCACGCCGCGGGCGAACAGGAGCGAGCCCGCGTCTACGGTGGCCTCCACTTTACCTTCGACAACCTCGCCAGCGCGGGGGCGTGCACAAACGTGGCGAACTACGCGTACGACAATTACATGAGGCCAAGAACGCCGTAGTGCTTCAGGGTGTCAGGCATCATGGACGGCGTCTGACACCCTCCCTAAAATTGGCTTCCGCCCTTCGAGAAACGACGCACGACTTGCTTGAAGTCAGCTGTGGACCGTGAGGTCGGCTCGGGATCCGAGAACGGACCTTTTGTTGACTCGGAGGGACACCCGGAGCGGACGCGAATACGGACTAGCGGCCGCTAGCGCGATTCCACCGGGCCGATCGGCGCGAGCAAGTCTTCCAGGAAGAATGCCGAGAGCGCCGCACGGCCCGTGACGCCCGCCTTGCCATAGAGCGCCCGCGCCTGGGCGCGGATGGTGCGTTCGCTGGTCGAGCGCACTTGCGCGACCTCCTTCAAGCTCAGTCCCTTCAGCAGCAGGAGCGCAACTTCGCGCTCAGCCTCGGTCAGATTCCAGCGCTTGAATTGCTCATCGATGGCGTCGCCCAAGCCATTGAGCAGCGTGCGTGCTTCCGAGCGCCACTGCTGACCCTGCAATCGCGCCACCTCGAGGTCCCGCACCACGGTCAGTGTCTGCTCGCGTTGCTGCGCCGTGATCTTGATCAGCAGGACGACGCCCACGCTCAACAGGACGATCGGGATGATGTCAACGAGTGCCATCAGGATGGCCACCCCCCGCATTCCCGGTTCCTCGAGGTACTCGAGGGTCAGCAAGCCTGCACTGCCGATGACGATGGCCCCCGCGGCCCACAGCCGTGTCCTGCGATCGATAAGTTCGGTCATGGCTCCCCCGGTTGTCCCCTGGTTACTTGATCGGCAGCGAGAAGAGAATACCGACTTCCGGCGCGAAGTCCGTGGCTTTTGAGGTCAGCCCGAATCCGCTATTGGCCTTGATCACGACGTGCTTCAAAGCGTGCCATTGAAGTTCGCCAATCGCCGATACCTCGTCTTGCGTGCCCTCGATGCCGGCATAGAGCCGGAAGCGCGGGCCAAGGCGCCTGACATATTCAACCGCATACTCGCTGGCATCGAACCGGCTGGCCGAACCGGCTGCATATTCAACGGCGGCCCGCGCGATCACGGTGCCCCATGGGAAGCCGCGAATCACCCCGGTGCCGAACTTGAGCTCCAGATCGGAAGTCCCAATCAACATTTTTTGCCGGTGATGAGGCAGCACGGCTTCCGCATAACTAAAAACCTCGGGCCGTCGCGTCGTTTCGCGGTTCCAGCGCCATCGCAACTGGCCCTCGACGTCGCCGAGCCCTGATTCCTTGATGCGTGCCGGGACGCCGGACGGGTCGCCAGGCGCCTTGTCGAACGTGGCCGAAATGCCGGCGAACTCCATCTCAAAAGCCAGGTTGTCGGTGAGGCCGTAGGAAAGCATGACCAGGCCTTCGTTGGCGCGGTAGCGGCCGCGGTAGTCAACGTCGCCGATGGCGCCAAATTCCTCCGGCTTGTACTCGAAGTCGTCGTCTCGATAGCCTTCGAAGAACGGATAGATGATCAGTTCACCCTTTTGGATGAACGTGCCGAACATGGATGTCGGCAGCCCTGGCCCCCGGTCAGCCAGGTATGGGCCTGGCGCGTCCGGCGCCTGGGCGCCGGCCAGGGCCGGAACAGCGAGCAAGGTGAGCGTGGTGGCGATCGTGACGAAGCGTTGTGCGGTCATGGTCATTCCCTCGCCGCCAAGTTAGGGCTGCGCCGGACCGCCGTCTATTGGCTTGATGACGTACGCCCCAACGCGCCGCATGGCCATGTGCCGTACGCCGCAGATCTATAATGTTCAGGTTGCCGCGCCTGCGCATTCTCCGCCCACTCCCGCGAACGGCCACGCGTCCGCTGTCGGTGCTGGCGCTCGTCGCGTGGGTAGTGACCATGGGCGTCGTGGTCAACCGCACGTACTTACAGGCATCTCCAACCAACCTCGCGACCGACCTCGCCCGATACGGCACCACGGCCCAGTGGCGCGGCGTGTACTACCGCGGCGAGAAGATCGGCTTCACCGTCAGCCAGGTCGAGCGCACGGACGAGGGATTCGAGCTGCTGGAAGATGGGCGGCTGCAGTTCTCACTGCTGGGCGCGACCACCGCGGCGATTCTGCGGACCTCGGCGCAGGTTGACCAGACATTCGCCCTCAAGACATTTGAATTTTCGCTCGATCCCGGTACGGGACCCCTGACCGTCCGCGGCCGCCTCGATGGCCTGCGCCTGTCACTCGACATCGTGACCGCGAGTGGCACTCGCTCGGAAACCCGGGATCTCGACGAGCCACCGGCACTGATGCTGAGCTTGGGGCGGCGCCTGGCGAGCGAAGGTCTGGTCGCCGACAGCAAGCGCGAGTGGATGGTGTTCGACCCGGCCACCATGAAGAATGCCCCCGTGCAGCTTGCGATTGGCGACCGCGAAGTGGTGTCAGCCGGCGGGCGCCCGACGCCCGCCTTTCGTGTCGACATGACGTTCTCGGGCCTGACCACCACGGCCTGGATTACCGATACCGGTGAAATCGTCCGCGAAGAAAGCCCGATGGGCCTGATCTCGGTCCGCGAAACTCAAGAGCAGGCGACCGCGCTCGCGGTCTCGACCGAGATGCAGCAAGACATGCTGGCGGCCTCAGCGGTGGTGCCGGTCATGGGCCGCCGAATGCGCATCACCGAACCGCGCGACGTGACCCGGCTGCTCATGCGCGTGGAGAATGCGGATCTGTCGAGCGCCGACCTTCAAGGTGTGGGCCAGTCGGTGACCGGCGACCAGATCGAGCTGGTTGACACGCGCGGTCTGGCGGCCGGTCCTCTGGATCGCGATCTCGCTCGCTACCTGAAGCCTGAGCCGTTCATCGAAAGCGATGCCCCAGAAATTCGCGCGCAAGCCGAACGCATGGTGCAAGGCATCACCGGTGTGCGGGCGCGCGCGGAACGGCTGACCCGCGAGGTGAACCAGCTGGTCGAGAAGAAGCCGACGGTGAGCTTGCCGTCGGCGCTGGAAGTGCTGCGCACCAAGGTGGGCGATTGCAACGAGCACACGGTGTTGTTCGTGGCGCTGGCGCGATCGCTGGGCATTCCAGCGCGCATCAACGTGGGCCTCGTCTACGTCCGCGGCGCGTTCTACTACCACGCGTGGCCCGAGGTTTACCTGGATGAAGGCCACGATCGTGGACTGTGGCTGCCCGTGGACCCGACCTTCAACCAGTTTCCAGCCGATGCCACACACGTGCGGCTGGCGCGGGGCGGGCTCGACAAGCAAACCGCCATCCTGCCGTTGATTGGCCGTGTGAAGATGACGGTGCTCCAGGTGGAAGTGGTCCCGGGATCGACGCCGATTCTCGTCGGCCGGCCGCAGTCTGACGCGCAGTCGCTCGACATTCCCATTCCCAGGCGGCAGAACTGCGGCTGCTGGGTTCCCTGCCCTGGTAGCCCATGATTGCCGTCGAGAATCTCGTCAAGCGCTTCGGAAAGTTCACCGCGGTCGACGGCGTCTCGATCAACGTCGAGCCCGGACAGATTCACGGCTTTCTCGGCCCCAACGGCGCCGGCAAGACCACCAGCATCCGCATGATCGCCGGTCTGCTCAAGCCCGACGCCGGCCGCATTCTCGTGAACGGACACGACCTGGCGCGCGCGCCAGAAGCTGCCAAGGCGGCGCTCGGCTTCATTCCCGATCGCCCATTCATCTACGACAAGCTGACCGCCGGCGAGTTCCTGCGTTTTCACGGCGGCCTTTACGGCATGGACGGTGGCGACACCGAGATGCGCATCACCGAGATGCTGGAGATCTTCGAGCTCGGCCGCTGGCAGCACGAGCTGGTGGAGAGCTTCTCGCATGGCATGAAGCAGCGCCTGGTGATGAGTGCGGCGTTCCTGCACCGGCCGCAGGCCGTGCTGGTGGACGAACCGATGGTCGGCCTCGATCCGCGCGGCGCCCGGCTAATCAAGGACATCTTCCGTCGCATGGCCTCGCACGGCGTCGCCATCCTGATGAGCACTCACACGCTCGAGGTCGCGCAGGAGATGTGCGACCTGATCAGCATCATCCTCAAGGGCAAGATCATCGCGCACGGCACCGTGACCGAGTTGCGCGCCATGGCCGGGACGCCGAATGAGGAACTGACGCCGGTGTTCCTCAAGCTCACCGGTGGTGGCGGGCTGCAAGAAATTGACGACATCGTCTGATGGCCACTATCACCCGGCCCTTTCCCTATCTGTTGCTGCCCACCTGGTGGGCGTCGCGCAACCGCGCGCGCCGGCGCGAACAGGGCGATCTGATGCGCGGCGTCATGTTCGGCGCCATTGGCCTCGCGGTGATCGCGGCGTTATTCTCTGGCGCGTTCTGGGTAACCTGGCAGGCGGCGGGCTACGAAGAGCTGGGCGACTACCTGATTCGCACAGGCCTGTCGTGGTTGTTTCTCACCTTCCTCTCGTTTCTCGCCTTCAGCGCCGTGGTGGCATCGCTCTCCACCTTCTTTCTGTCAGACGACTTGCGTTTGATCCTCGTCGCACCGGTCGCCGCGCGGCGGCTGTTTGCCGCGCGGTTTGCGCGCACCCTCGCACAATCTGGCTGGATGGTCGTGGTCTTCCTGATTCCCGTCCTCGCCGGCATCGGCTTCGCCAAGTGCGCACCGTGGTCGTTCGTCTTCACCACCATCCTCACCGTGATCCCGTTTGTCGTGATTCCCGTCAGCGTAGGCTCGGTGGTCACCCTGCTGCTCGTGAACGTGTTCCCGGCCCGGCGCGCCCGCGACATCCTGATGTTCATGGGTCTCGTGTTCGCCACCAGCATCGTGTTGCTGCTGCGGTTCCTGCAGCCGGAACGGCTGCTGCGCGTTGAGTCCATGCCCGAGGTCACAGCATTCTTCGCCACCCTGCAGTCGCCGATCACTCCGCTGCTGCCGTCATTCTGGGCAGGCGAGGCGTTGTTTGCCGGCGTGCAAGGCGGCAGCGATTGGCTCCACATCGGCGCGTTGTGGACGACGGCGGCGGCGGCGGTGGTGATGGTGGGCGCGGCGTTCGAGCGCTGGCACTTTGCCGGCTTCAGCAAGTCGCAGGAGGCGCGCAAGGCGCGGTTTGCCCAGTTTCACGTGCTCGACCAGCTGGCCGGCCTGCTGCCACTGTCGCCGGTCCGTCGTCACTTACTGATCAAGGACCTGAAGGTGTTCCTGCGCGATGTCAGCCAGTGGTCACAGCTATTGCTGCTGGTCGCGCTGATGCTGGTCTACCTGTACAACTTCCGCGTGCTGGATCTCGATCGCCTGCCGTACATGAGCGGCGTGGTGAAGAATCTGTACGCGTTCCTCAACCTCGCGATGGCCGCGTTCGTGATGTCGACCGTGGCCGTGCGGTTCGTGTTCCCGGCAGTGTCGGCCGAAGGCGCGGCTTTCTGGATCATCCGCACAGCGCCCATTTCGCTGCGCGACTTCCTGTGGTCGAAGTTCTGGACCGGCCTGGTGCCCGTGCTTGTGCTGACAGAACTCCTGATCGTGATCGGCAATCAGCTGCTCGGGGTCGACCCGTTCCTGAAGCAGATGTCCGCGGTCGCCATCGTCTTCATGGCGTTCGCGCTCGTCGGGCTCGCCACCGGCCTGGGCGCACGCTATCCGCGGTTTGCCGCCGACAACCCCAGCCAGGTCGCCGGCTCCTATGGCGGCGTGGCCTTCATGATTGTCGCCGTGCTGTTCATCCTGGTGATGATTGGGCTGTTGGGATGGCCATCGAGCGTGTATCTGTTCAGCCAGGTGAGGCGGCGCCCGCTCACCGACCTGCAGCAGGTGATGTTCTACGTCTGCTTCGCCTCCGCCGCCGCGCTGAGCATTACCACCTGGCTACTCGGGATGCGCACGGGCGTTCGCGCGCTCGAGGCGATGGACCGCGCCGCCTCATAAGCCCAGCTAGGCGCTGGTGTCGCGCAGGATCTGCCGGATCGGATCGGGCAGCAGCCGCTGACCCAATTTCCAGCACGTCTGGCAACCTGGACAGTCGTAGTAGTGAATGGAGATCTGCGGCATCGACGATGCCTGCGGCCGAAACGAACCCGACGAGACTTCGGTGTCGACGTAGGCGAGCGTGCAATGGCAGGTCGGGCACAGCGGATCGGCAGGGCGGTCGGCGGTTGTCATCATCAACACCTCTAACCCATTGTTCGCTAAACTATGGCCGCTATGTCACGACTATTAATCGCCACCCTGATGTTCACCGCGACTGTACAGGCTCAAGACGTCCCGAAGCGCGCGGCGGCCGGGGATCCCTGGTTCGGTACCTTCTCGATCGTTGCCTTCGATCCGGCGACCAACGAGCTGGGCGTGGGGGTCCAGTCGCGGGCGTTTGGAGCCGGTGCGGCGGTGCCGTACGCGAAACCGGGCGTGGGTGCCGTGGCGACGCAGGCCTCGGCCAACCGTCAGTACGGGCCGAAGGCGATCGCGCTGCTCGAGCAGGGGCTGTCGCCGGCCGACGTGGTGAAGCGCATTACCGACGAGGATCCCGGCCGCGACACCCGGCAGGTGGCGGTGATTGACGCCAAGGGACGGTCCGCTGTCTACACAGGCAAGCGTGTGATCGATCGCAACTCCGACCCGAAAGACCTGGTGCACCTGGGCGGCTTTGCGGGCTTCGCCGCCGGCCCGAATTTCTCTGCCCAGGGCAACACCCTGGCCAGCGAAGAGGTGGTCAAGGCCATGGCGGCCGCCTATCAGGCAGGCAAGGGTTCGATGGCCGAGCGATTGATGGACGCCCTTGACGCGGGCCAGGCCAGGGGCGGCGACACCCGAGGCATGCAGTCGGCCGGCATTCTCGTCGTGCGGCCGCGGCCGGCTAACTCCGATTCCACCGTCGACCGCATCGTCGACATCCGGGTGGATGATCACGAGGAGCCGTTCAAGGAATTGCGCCGGCTGCTGCAAATGACCACGGGCGCGCCGAACCGGCTCACCGAGCGCTCGGCGCAGTTGGCCAAAGAAGGGAAGTTTGCCGACGCGATCGCTGAACAGAGGAAGGCGCTCGAGATCAATCCGCGCAGCGAGCAGCTGATGTATGCACTGGCGCAGCGTTATGCGCAGGGCGGCGATTCGAAGCAGGCGCTCGAGCATCTGGGCCACGCTATTCGGCGCCAGCCGAAGCAGTGGAAAGCGCAAGCGGCGACGGATCCAGTATTTGCGCCCATGAAAGACCTCGCCGGTTTTAAAAAGCTTGTTCAACCGTAATTGTTTGAGGGGGAATGATGAAACGACTCGTACTTGGCCTGTTGCTTCTCGTGGGACCTGCCGTGGCGTTCGCGCAGCAGCCCGTACCTGAGATTCCGTTCGACGGCGACATTAACTTTCTGAAGCTGCCACCCGACATGCACCTGGGCGAGGTGACAGGCGTGGCCATCAACTCGAAGAAGCACATCTTCATTTACAACCGCGGCAACAGCGCCAGCGGTCCGGCCTACGCCGCGACGGCGTCGCAGTTGCTGGAGTTCGGTCCCGACGGCAAATTCATCCGCGAGATTGGCAAGGGCCTCTACGCCTGGGCCTACGCTCACGTCGTGCGCGTGGATAAGGACGACAACATCTGGGCCATCGACAAGGGCTCAGACATGATCATCAAGTTCAATCCGGAAGGCCGGGTCGTGATGGTGTTTGGCCGCAAGAAGGAAGCGTCGGATCACGCCGAGCCGTGGACCCGTGTGACGCCGGTGCGGCCGCACGTCAACGCGCAGTTCCGCGAGCCGACCGACGTGGCGTGGGACACGCAGGGCAACATCTTCATCAGCGACGGCTACATCAACTCCCGGGTCGCCAAGTTCACCAAGGATGGTGACTGGGTGAAGTCGTGGGGCGAGCGTGGCACGAAGGAAGGCGAGTTCAACACGCCCCACAGCATTGCCAACGACGCCGTGGGCAACATCTACGTGGCCGATCGCGGTAACCGCCGCATCCAGGTATTCGATCCGGACGGCACGCACCTGCGGACCATCACCATTGACGTGCCGGTTCCTGCCGGCGCGCAGCCGTGGTTCGGCAACACGCCAACGCCCGAAGGCGCGCAGGCCCAGAGCGGCGCGCCCTGGGCGATCTGCGTGTCTGGCGGCCCGACTCAGTATCTCTACTCGGCGGATGCCTTCCCCGGCCGCATCTACAAGCTATCGCTCGATGGCAAGGTGCTGGGTGTGCTCGGCAAGGCCGGTCACCAGGTCAAGCAGTTCGGCTGGGTCCACGAAATTGCCTGCCCGTCGGAGAACGAGCTGTACGTCGGCGAGCTGCTCAACTGGCGCATGCAGAAGCTGACCTTGAAGCCGGCAAAGTAGCTACGCCATTCGCGACGGCTGCCACTGCAGTCCGAGACCGATGATCCGCTCGATGAGCTTGGCATACGTCACGCCGGCTCGTTGGGCGGACTCGGCGAAGTCCTCGCCGTGCGCCAGCTGCGGGTTGGGGTTGGCTTCGATCACGAACAACTGCCCATCCGCTTTCATCCGCAGATCAATACGCGCATAACCCGACAGGTCGAGCGCGCGGTAGACACGCTTGGCGAGGTGCTGCACTTTTGCCGACAGATCGTCGGGCAGCGCTGCCACCGCGGTATCGATACCGTGCTTCTTTTGGTACTTGACGCTCCACTTCACCCGCTCGGTGGCAATGCGCCAGTTGTTGTCCGGCATCTTGGAGAACGACATCTCCCACACCGGAAACGTCTGCAAGCGGTCGTTGCCAAGCACGCCGACGTAGAGCTCGCGGCCGTCGATGAACTCCTCGACGATGGCGGGCGTCATGATGGTGTCGTGGATGAACTGGACGCGCTTGTTCAGTTGATCGTCGTTCTCGACCACCGAAGCCTGCGAGATGCCGGTAGATGACTCGTAGGTCAGTGACTTTACGATCAACGGGAACTGCAGGCGCTTGGGCAGCTTCACCTTGTTGCCGAGCGGCACCACCAGGAAGTCGGGCACCGGAATGCGGTGATAGGCCATCAGCTTCTTGGCCAGGCCCTTGTCGCGCGACAGCGTGAGCCCGCGCGGGTTGCAGCCGGTATAGGGCACCTTCAGCAGTTCAAGGTAGCTCACCACGTTCTGGTCGAATACCACCACATCATCAAACGCCTCCATCAGGTTGAACGTGATGGTCGGCTTGAAGTCATCCATGGTCGCGCGGATGGGCGTGAGGTCGTCGTGCACGCCAATGACGCGCACCTCGTGGCCGAGCACCTTGAGGGTGCGGACGACGTCGTACTCCATGCGCCATGAGGCGGTGGAGGCGGTGGCCTGGTCGGGCGCTTCGTCTGGCGGTTCAAGGCCTTTGTGGACGAGGGTCAGAATGCGCTGGGGTTTCAAAGGGCTACCCGATGTCGGCCGCTGTGCAGGTAGTTCATGGCCTGCACGGTCAGCAGCACCGTGAATTCCTGCCGGGCCTGTTCTTCGGGCACGGCGAGGCGGAGTTTCAGCTCGCGACATCGGACGATGATGTCTTCGAGCACCTTGTCGATGGTGTATTGATAAATGCCGGTCCAGTCGGCGACGATCTTGCGCACCGGCTGGCGAATGCGCGCGAGAAACTGGGAGGCGGTCATGTGATGCGCGTGTTCGGGGGCGTCGGAGAACAGGCGCCGCAAATCCCGATCGTAGAACGTCGGATGGTCCACGCCGTAGTGCCGCCGCTTGCGGCGGTAATGATACCGGAGAGTCCGGTTCAATTTTCGCAGCGGGTCCAATTCATCGGTGCGCTCAAGCAGCGGCTGCTTGCCGACGAGCGACTTCATCAGCTCGTCCATGTATTCGAGTTTTTTGATGGCCGGCCAGCCAGCGTAGCGCGCCTTCCAGTTCGATTCCGGCGTCAGCCACACTGCGAACGTCTCGGCGAAATCTTCGTCGGGATGGCTCTGCGCGTACCAGGGATCGAGATGGAGGACGAAACTCTTGCTGTACGGCCGCGGGGCGTAAAACTCCGGGTACGGCTCGGACGAGTTGCCGAATACCTGACGGCGCTGGCGGCGCAGGCGCAGCTTGTAGGCGTTGTCGATGACATGCCCGGCTTCATGCCGCAGAATGCGCATGCACCACTCGTGCTCGCCGCCCTCGACTGCCAGCATCTGCGCTTTCTCGAGACGCTCGAGCCGCGGATGGGCGAGATAAAACGGCACCGCCATCGACGCCTGGCCGTCGGGCGTGAACCATTCGTCCGAAAGGTAGAAGTGCAGCGGGAAGGTGAGGCCACGCCCCTCGAGTTCAGACTTGAGCTCGTTGACGCGCGACTCGACAACGGTGCCCGTCAGGCCGAGCGGCAGATCCGCCATGCGAAGATTGAGCAGCTCTTCGTCAGGGAGGTCGGACCAGTTGGGAGGGGCAGGCGTGCGGGGCATGGGCGCTGTGCAGAGTGTAGGTCAAACCGGCCCCCGCGGGGCGCTTAGGGCAGGAGCCATGCCTGGCCATGAGCCGGGGAGCGAAGCGAGCGAGTGAAATTGTGCGCTCGGCAGGACTCGGACCTGCGACCCGAGGCGCACAGGCGGCGTGTGGAGCTACTCAGAGATCGAAGACTGCATGGCGCCGGACACCACGACCACGGCTTGTTCCTGTTGATGGCGATGGCCGGCCTGGATGGAGCTGCGGGCACTTCGGCCAGGCCGATGCTGGGAAGTACTGCGTGATCTGGAAACGCGTCAACGGTCAGTGGCTGCTGCACCGGGACATCTGGTCCACCAGCCTGCCCCCATCGAAACCGCAGAGTGAATCGTACCGGCGACCTCAATACGGCCTTTCGTCTTGACCGACTGCGGCACGGCCCATATACTCCGCGGATGTCACAGACCACGACTCGGCAAATCATGGGTGTTGGGTTCGTGGCGATCATCACAGCGATGGTCTGTGCCGCGGTGGTTTCGGTGCGGGGGCAAAGCGGCGTCTCGGAAATCTGGGTGACTGATCAAAGTGGAACCGGTGGTCGGTTACTGGTGTATGACGCCCACCACGTGCACCTCGATGCCGCAAACGCGGTGCCAGCGGTATTCCCGATTGATGCCGATGACAATCCTCAGACATTGACCATTGGCGACGTCTGCCGGTCGTTAACGGGAACCCCCCCCACTCGCGCGCACGTCATCGAGTTTAACCGGACCGCCAGCCACGCGATCCTGTCGTTTGTCGCCACTGGTCATGTCGCATTTATCGATGCCGCCACTCGCACGCCCGTGGGTTGCGTCGACGTCGGAGTGCAGGCACATGCGGCGACCGCCGCTCCGGACAGCAGCTACGTGGTGGTGGCCAACCAGAATGGCAAATTGCTGCAGCGCATTCGCACCAATTACGCCACCAATACGTTCACGCTCGACGATGCCGCGACGCTCAACCTGGCGACGTGTACGACTCCCAATGGTGTGCCCTGCCAGGATGCGGCACCGACGCAGTCGAACGTACGTCCGGACAATGCCCCGATCTACCCGGCGTTTGAGGCGAGTGGGCGTTTCATCTTCGTCACGCTCCGGGGCGGCGGCATGTTCGTCGTGGACGGCACGGCGACGCCCATGCGCATCGTCTCAGAATATGACCGGACCACGGTGCACGCGAACGGGTTAATCGGAGTTGAATCGAACGGCAAAATGTACATCAATTCCGGCGGTGGCGACGCGGGAAATCCCACGGAATACGACGTTTACAGCTTCCCACTTAGCGACTTCCCGGCGTCGGGGTTCACGCCCGTGAACCGCCCGGCGCCACGCGTGGTGATCAGCCGCGATACTGGCGACCACGATGCGCATGGCCTGATGCTCACGCGTAATCGTTATCTGTGGAGCGCCGATCGCTTCAGCAATACCATCGACGTCATCGATACGGTGACCGACACCGTTGTCAGCACGTTCTCACTGGCAGGCACAAGGAGTGCCGATCCCGCACCGGACCTGCTCGCCTTGCATCCACGGGTTGATTACGCTTTGGTTGCGCTGCGCGGACCGTGTCCGCTGACCGGCAACGCGCCTGGGACTAACAATGCCGTCGGGACCACGCCCGGCGTCGGACTGATTTCGATCGATAACGGCGGCCTGAGTGGACGTCTGCAGAGCATCGCGCCGATCCAAAACGTCGACTCCACAATTTCAAGCTGTGCGCCGGCCGGGGCGGCCCCGTCAAACAATCGCGCTGACGTTCATGCAATTGCAGTGAGATTAAGCGCGCGGCCTTAGTCCTGCGTCTCACAACTACGGCGACATTCGGCTGGCGATGCCTCCCGCCTCGTGGCGTTGCTCGCCGTTCACATGCACTGGGCATTCTCCCTCCTCGCGCCTTGCGATCCCTTCCAGTTCGTAATCAGCAGGTCAGCGTGCGAGCAATCAGCAGCGCCGTGCGGCCATCCATCGATTTCACGTTGACATCAGCGCCGCGCTCAATGAGCGCGCGCATCTTGTCGATGTCAGACACCGCCCACATGAGTGCGGTGGCGCCGGCGTCGTTCGCCACATTCGGGTCCGCTCCGCGATCGAGCAGTTCGCGAATGGTCGCGGTGTCGGCATAGTGCACGGCATGCATCATCGGTGTCGATCCACCGTCGGCCCTGAGATTGACGCTCTTCGGACTGAGCGCCACGGCGGATTTAAAAGCGCGAAGATTCGCATCGTGCAGCAGGGCGGCCATGTGCATCGCCGTCGGATCGGGCGCTGGCGGTGCCTCTTCACCTGACGCCGCGTCAGGCCACTCCGCCCCCTGATCGATCCACGCTTTGATCGTCGCCACCTGACTGGGTGGCAGCGCGCCAGT
>JANLWW010000100.1:0-36353 GCA_031364805.1 Acidobacteriota bacterium | reverse complement strand
GAGCACCGCCTTCACACGGCGGGGGTCGGAGGTTCGAATCCTCCAGCGCGCACCACTTACACCCCACATTGAGCAGCCGCCTTCGTTCGCTTGGCGCAGCAAGCCTCCTGGCCGCCGTGGCGTTTGCGCTCTACTCGACCGGACTCGGTGCTGGTCCGCTCTCGACCGACGAGTCCGCGATTCTGCAGACAGCCCTCGCCATCGACCGCCAGCCTTTTCGCTTGTTCTTTCAGGTGGACGGCGAGCGATGGCTCCAGCCAATCCCTGTTTACTTCACCGCACTCGCAGGATTTGTCGCGCCCGCCGATCTCGCGGCTCGCTATGCGACGGCTGCGGTCGGCACGCTTGACGTGGCGTTAATGTTCGTCCTGGGTAGACGGCTATTCAGCCAATGGCTGGCGGGATTCGGCGCAGCCTTGCTCCTGCTGGCGACACCAGCCCACTTCGTGCATGCCAGGCTCGGCACTGACGCCATCTACGTGGTGCCATTCGTTCTGATCTGGATGATCAGCATGCTCGGCCACGTGAGAGATGGCCGTGCGTCGTCCGCGTCAGCAGCCGCGTTTACCCTGGGTGTCGGCGTCTATACCCAACCGGCGGCCCCGCTGACGATGGCGTTCCTGCTGGTGGTGACGCTGGCGGTGATGTGGGCAAGCGGGCGCGGCACTTTTCCAAATGTATTGCTGCCGATCTCGGCGTTCTTGCTGCCTCTCGCCGGCGCCGTCGCCTGGTTTGCGGCACATCCGCAGACCTACCCAGATACCTTCGGCCGGTGGTTCATTCATGCCGCACACCTGCGCTTTCCACTGGACGGCCTCCGAGCGTTCGTTAATTGGACGACCCTCGGTACGAGGGTTTCGTATTATTGGGGATTTTTCGATCCTTCATGGTTGTTCGTTGAGGGCCCGGCCGATTCAGACCCTGCCCTACAGAGCCGCGCACCGTTTCTATGGGTCACGCTGCCGCTGCTCGTAGCCGGCGTCGCCTGGTCGTTGAAAACGGTGCCGGTCGGTGTCGCCACGTTGCTGCTGGGAGGATTGGCCGTCTCGCCGCTTGCTGCGTCCACGCTGGGCCAGCCGCATGCGATTGCGAGCGCAATGGCCGCGGTGCCCTGTGTCGTCGTGCTGGGAATGGGCGGCCTCGTTAGTGGCCTGTACCATCACAGCCTCGTGTGGCGATCTCTTTCGTGGCTTGCCATCACTGCCGGCTTGATCGAACTCGGCCGGTTGCACCTCTAGTCGTGGCCCGAACCCACCGCGTACTTATCAATCAACGGGCCGCCGCTTACCCCGCCTTCTTGAGCTCGTCGATCAAGGCCTGGATGGCGCGCGCGTAGGCCTCGTCAGCTGCGGCGTGGGCCTTCATGTAGTCGGCTTCCGACATCTTGTCTTCGCGCCAGTTGCCGTCAAAGCGCATGCTCTTCGCCCCGAGGTCGTGCGAGTCGGAGGGCCCGGTCTTGGTGGCGGGTTTGGACTTGAGGCCGTCGGGGCCGAGGTCAGTAACGAAGTGACGCGTTTCGATCACCGACGCGCTGTTCAGGTCCATGTAGACCTCGCGGTATTCCTTCCGAATCAGCTTCTCGTTGACGACGGCCGGCGCCGTGGTACGGGCCCACACCACCATCAATTGTCCCGGGAAGTTGAGTGCGCCGACAAACTCCTCGCGGTTATCGGGCATGCGCGCGGCGATGCTGTCGAGTTTCTTGCTGGTCAGCAACTGCGCAAGCTCCTTGGCAGGCGCGGCGGACTTGGGTTCTTGCGCAACGGCAACCGTCGAAGCGGTCGCGGCGAGCAGAACGGGAACCAGGAACTTGGTGAGGGAGACCGGGGACAGAAATATCATGTTCCCATTTAACACATTCAGCCGATGAAAAGCGATTCCTCGTCGTCGACGACCGGCCGGCTGGCCTGGCGGCGGCGCGTCGCTTCACGAAGCCCCCTGAACGAATCGATGAGGGCCGAGACCCCGGCGAAGATCGCCATGCCCTGCCGGGCCGGGCCTTCCACGAAAGATCGGGCGGCGGCCAGCGTCTGGTCAACCCGCTGGGTGAGCTCAGCAAACACCTGGTCGAAGCGCTCTACCTGCTTGGCGGCAAGTGCCGCCGTGCGGGCTGCCTCGTTCGAGAGGGCGGTGAGATTGGCCAGCAGCGGTTTTACGTCCCGCTCGAGCTGCGCGGCGAGCAGATCGACCCGCCGGGCCAGGCGGATTCCGGCAAAGATGGCGCCCACCTGGATCACGGCCATCAAAAGCACCGCAAACGCGATGATGCCGAGAAAGATCTCGCCGGTCTCGCTCACGCCTGGTCGCCCCGCTCGCGCGCCTGCTGAAATGCCTCGCGCCCTCGGTCGACCGCGGTGACCAGGTTCTCGCGCTGATGTTCGTAGTATTCGCGGCCCTGATCCATGGCCCCACGCGCCTTGTCCTGGCCCTCGCGCGCCTTCTTCGCCAGATACTCGCGCGTCTCGTCGCCCGAGGCAGGCGCAAACAAGAGCGCCACTGCCGCGCCGGTAAGGGCGCCGACGACGAAGGCGATCATGACGCTGCTGCCGCTGCTGTCCTTGGACATGGTGCTCCTTAGAAAATGCTGACCTTCACGTTCAGGTACTTCTTCGGGTCCTTCTTGATCTCGGCGATGAGCGCCCTCATCTCGGACACCGTGCCATTCATGTTCTCATATAACTGTTTGTCGTGCAGTAGCTGGCCGGCGGTGCCCTGGCCGTCGTTCAGTTGCCGCAGAACCGTGTCGAGGCGGGCAGTCATACCGTCGAGGCGCTGGTAGAGCGCGTCGTCGGTCAGCAACTTGCCGGCGGTGCCCTCGCCGCGGTTGAGTCGCGCGGTCAGGGTCTCGATGTTGGACGTCGTTTGGTTCAGATTCTTGGCCAAGGTCGGGTCGTTCATCAACTGCCCCAGGCTGCCCTCGCCCTTGCGCAGACCCGAAGTAATGACGTTAAGGTTGGCGACCGACGCCGCCAGTTCGTTGTACATCTTCGGATCGTTGACCAGCTTGCCCATGCTTCCCTTGCCGTCGTTGACAGTGCGTGCCACCTGCTCCGCCGCCCGAACCAGACCGTCGAACTCGCGATACACCGACTCGTCGGTGAACAGCTTGCCGATGGTCCCCTTGCCCGCGCGGAGGTCGGTGACCAGCTGCTTGGCCTCGTTCAATGCGCTCGTGGCCTCCGTCGTCATCTGCGCGATGCTGCCTTCGGCAATTCCAGAGGGCACGTAGCCCCACTCGGGAATCGGCATCCCGCCAAGGCCCGCAGAAATATCCACCGCCCCCTCGCCCAACAGCGAGATGGTGCCGAGCACGGCCGTCGACTTGTCGGTCACCAACGGGCGGAATTCGTCCTTCACGTCAAACCACACTTCAACGCCAGTGCCCGAGAGGATGACCTGGTCGACGGTGCCCACTTGCACGCCCGCGACCCGAACCGGCGAGCCGGCCATCAGTCCCGCGACGTTGCCGAAACGCGCCTTGAGCGAGTAATTCTGCCAGGGCATGCCGCCGCCCCCGCCAACGGCGAAGATCAACAGGCCGGCCATGACGAGCGCGAAGATGGAGATGATGCCGAACTTGAGTTCGGCCCACGCGAGTGAGTGTGTGCGCGGCATGGTCCAGTGGTCCTCTTACGAAAGAAACATTTGCAGGTACGGATCGGTCGAACCGCGTAGTTCGTCGGCCGACCCTTCGAAATGAACGTTGCCGTCCTTCAGCATCACGAAGTCGGCCTCGTTGACCTTGGCCTCGGTCGCGGTGTCAATCTGCAATTCGCCGTTCGCGACGCGCGACGCCGAACGGGTGGCGATGTAATACGCATCCCGCAGTTGATGGGTGACGATGACCGAAGTGACCGCCTCGAGGTCCCTCAACTTGATGATTTCGTCATCGATGGTGACCGAGGTAATGGGGTCGAGTCCGGTGGTCGGCTCGTCGTAAAGCAACAGCGTCGGCTTGGCCGCCATCGCCCGGGCGATCGCGACCCGACGACGCTGACCGCCGGACAGTTCTGATGGCTGCTTGTCGATGTGTTCGCTCAAGCCGACGAACCCGAGCACTTCCTCCACGCGCTGCCTGACTTCAGCCAGCGGCTGGGTGGTTTCCTCGTAGAGCTTATAGCCGACGTTCTCGCCAACCGTGAACGAGTCGAACAGCGCGCCTTCCTGGAACACCATGCCCATGTGGTGGCGAACGCCCATCAGCTGGGTTTCGGTCATCTCGTCGACCCGGTGGCCGAGCACCCAGACGGTGCCCGAGTCCGGCCGCAACAGGCCCAGCATGATCTTCAGGATGGTGGACTTGCCGGCGCCGCTGGCACCCAGGAAGATCTTGGTGTGTCCGGCCCGCACGGAAAAGGTCACGTTCTTCAGGATGACCTTCTCGTCGAAGGCGAGGCACACCTTGTCGAACAGCACCACGGGCGCGTGGGGCTCGGCAAGTTCAACCGGCAGGCCGAATTCGGCGAGGCTCTTATGTCGCATCAGAAAAAAATCGAAATCAACAACCGCGTCACGAAGAAGTCGACAATCAAGACCAGCACCGACGCCGCCACCACGGCGTTGGTGGTGGCACGGCCGACGCCCTGGGTGCCCCCGCTGGTACGAAGGCCGACATGGCAACCGATGGTGACGATCACGAAGCCCAGGAAGAACGGCTTGATCAAGCCCATCCAGACGTCTTGGATATACAGGCCCTCAACCACTGAACTCCAGTAGACACCCGACGGCACCCGCAGCTGCGTCAGGGCGATCAGCCACCCGCCGGTCAGGCCCACCGCATTGGAGATGACCGTGAGGATGGGACACATGATGACGCCCGCCAGCACGCGCGGCACCACCAGCTTGCGAATGGGGTCGGTGCCGAGCGCACGCAGGGCGCTAATCTGCTCGGTCACCATCATCGAACCCAGTTCCGCGGCGATCCCGGAGCCGACGCGCCCGGCGAGCATCAGGGCGGTGAGCACGGGGCCCAGTTCCTTGATCATCGACGCGCTGATCAAGCGGCCGACGAACGGGCGCGCGCCGAACTGGTCCAGGGTCATGCCGGATTGCAGCGCCAGCACGGCGCCCGTGAAGAAGCCGGTCAAGATCACCACCGTCAGGGAACCGAGGCCGATGACGTCGATCTGCTCCATCACGTCGCGCGCGTAGAACGGCCGCGAGACCGTGCCCTTGGCGGCCGCGACACACAACTTGACGTATTCCTGGACCTCGAGGAGGGCCTTCTTGAGCCACTCGATGAACCACGCCTGGCGCGAACCGATCATTGCGTCCCTGCCTGGCCGGGGCCTGGTCGAGCGGCCGGGCCGAGGCCCAGTTCGCGCGTCCGCAGCCCGCGAATCTGGTCACGCAACGACGCCGCCTTCTCGAAATCCAGGTTGGCTGCCGCCCCCTTCATCTGCGCCTCGAGGGTCTCGAGATAGGCGTCGAGCTCGACCTGCGTCCGGAACACCTGCTTCTCGCGCGGATCGACAATCGACGAATAGTCGCGGTCGTACACGCTCGATAAGACGTCGTCGATCGCCTTGACGATACTGGTCGGCGTAATGCCGTGCTCGTCGTTATACGCGGCCTGCCTTGCACGGCGGCGTTCGGTTTCGCTGATGGCGGCGCGCATCGAGTCAGTGTGACGGTCCGCATACATGATCACACGGCCGTTCAGGTTTCGCGCAGCGCGTCCCGAGGTCTGGATCAGGGCCCCGGCCGAGCGCAGGAACCCCTCCTTGTCGGCGTCGAGAATGGCGACCAGCGACACTTCAGGCAGGTCGAGGCCCTCGCGCAGCAGGTTGATGCCGACCAGCACGTCGAACACGCCGCGGCGCAGATCGCGCAGGATCTCGACGCGCTCCAGCGTATCGATATCTGAGTGCAGGTAGCGCACCTTCACGCCGAGTTCCTGGTAGTAGGTGGTCAGGTCTTCCGACATGCGCTTGGTCAACGTGGTCACCAGCACACGTTCCTTACGCGACGTCCGGTCGCGAATCTCCGTGAGCAGGTCGTCGACCTGGCCTTTGACCGGCCGCACTTCCACTGGCGGATCCATCAAGCCGGTCGGGCGAATCACCTGCTCGACGACGACGCCGCCGGCCATCTTCAGTTCGTAGGGCCCGGGCGTCGCCGACACGTAAACCAGTTGGCCGACGCGCTGTTCCCACTCGTCGAAGTTCAACGGCCGGTTGTCGAGGGCCGACGGCAGGCGGAAGCCGTACTCGACGAGCACTTCCTTGCGCGAGCGATCGCCGTGATACATGCCGCGAATCTGCGGAACGGTCTGGTGACTCTCGTCGACGACCACCAGCGAATCCGGCGGCAAGTAATCGAGCAAGGTCGGCGGTGGCTGACCCGCCGAGCGCTGCGTCAGGTGCCGCGAGTAGTTCTCGATGCCGTGGCAGTAGCCGATCTCGCGAATCATCTCGAGATCGAACATGGTGCGCTGGTGGAGACGCTGCGCCTCGAGGACCTTGCCCTCGCGCTCGAGATCGCCACGACGCTCTTCGAGCTCGGCCTTGATGGTGACCACCGCCTCGCGCAAACGCTCGCGACCGGTGACGAAGTGCGACTTCGGAAACACCGTGGTGCGCTCGTGGCGACGCAACGCCTTGCCGGTGAGAGGGTCGAACGAGGTGAGCTCATCGATCTCGTCGCCAAACAGGCCGATCCGCAGTGCGAACTCTTCGTACGATGGATAGACCTCGATGATGTCGCCACGCACGCGGAAGGTACCGCGGCTGAATTCGAGGTCGTTTCTCTCATACTGGATTTCGACGAGCTTGCGCAGGATCTGGTCGCGATCGATGCGCTGGCCCTTGTCGAGCGGCATGACCAGGCCGTAGTAGGCGTCGGGCGAACCCAGGCCGTAAATACACGAGACGCTGGCGACGATGATGACGTCGCGACGCTCGAACAGCGATCGCGTCGCCGACAGGCGCATGCGATCAATCTCCTCGTTGATCGTCGATTCCTTCTCGATATAGGTGTCGCTGGAGGGCATGTACGCCTCCGGCTGGTAGTAGTCGTAATAACTGACGAAGTACTCGACCGCGTTGTCGGGGAAGAAGCGGCGGAACTCCTGGAACAACTGCGCGGCCAGCGTCTTATTGTGCGCCATCACCAGGGTGGGACGGTTCACGCGGTTGATCACCTGGGCCATGGTGTAGGTCTTGCCCGACCCCGTCACGCCGAGCAGCACCTGGTGCTTGTCGCCGCGGTTCAGCCCATCGACGAGCTCAGGCACAGCACGGACCTGATCGCCGGCAAGTTCGAAGTCTGACGCGAGTGTGAAGCGATCGGAGACGGTGGGCATGGACGCGTGTGCCAGAGCACGCCATCGTACCCTACTTCTGCGATGTCTTGAAGGGGCCGAAATAGCCCTTGCGGGCACGCACGCGGGTCTCCGGGCGCTTGACCTTGATCTCGACCTTGCGCCATGCCCCGTCGGTGACGCCATTGGCCGACAGGTAGCCCAGGTGGTACTGCCCTTTGATCTGGGCCAGCACCTTGTCGTAGGCCCCCTCCACTTCCTTCATGCCCGACGGAAAGAACGCCTGTCCGCCGGTGGCTTCGGTCAGCTGCATCAGCGTCATCTGCAACTGCTGTCGCGCCGATCCGGTATTGTCGACCAAGCCGATGGCATAGACGGTGACGGGCGACGCCTTCAGCAACGTGAGCGTGTCGTTGAGCTTGAGCACCGATTGGGAGTCGGCACCGTCGGTATACATGACCAGGATGCGCCGGCCGTCCTCCTGGTCCACGCCGTCGAGGTAGGTGCCAATGGCGTCGTACAGCGCCGTCATGCCATCGGGCTTGCGTGCGCGAATGCGCTCGACCAGCCGCGGGAAATCACGTTGCGGATAGCGGGTAATGCGCACCTGGGTGTCGAAATCTACGAGCGTGATGTCCCGGGCCTGCGGCAGGAGATTCAGGAACTTGATCGACGCGCTCTGCGCCAGTTTCAAGTCGCTTTGCATGCTGCCGCTGGCATCGACCATCAGGCCCAGGTGCAGGGCGGGGGCGGTGTCGCCGTCACCGAAGGCGAAGTAGCGGACATCCTGCCGTTTGCCGTCTTCGAACACCTCGAAGTCGTCGCGCGTGAGGTCAGTGACCAGGTTGCCCTTGCGGTCGACGACCGTCACGCCAAAGGTCGCCAGCTCGACACCCGCGCGATAGGTTTGCTGCCCATCCAGCGCAGCCATGAACACCGCCACAAACAGCACCATACCGGCCGTTGTCCGTCGCACGCCGACATGCTACCAAAGCCGGCGGGGATATAATCACAGCATCGTGCGTTGTCTTGCGGTCTGTCACACGGAGCTGGTAGTTCGGCTCCTGGAGGCAGTCCTCACTCCGAACGCGGAGCTCGACGTCTTAGTGGAAAGCCGGGCGCTCGCCCGGCACTTCGAGCATTCGGAATTGCCGGTCACGGTAGCCGATCCGACGAGAGTCGACAGCTACGTCAAAGCCGGTCTCTCCCCGATCACGCCGGTGTTTGTCGAGGACAACGGCCGCAAGGGTCTGCGCAAGGTGCTTGAAGCCATTCGCGGCGCGGGCGGCACGCTGGTTTACGTGCTGGGCACCAGCCTCGCCGATGTCCGCCGCGCCGAAGAACTGCGCGACGACTTTCCTGAAGTGACCACCCTGACGCTGGCCGAGCTCACCGGGCCGCCGCTGCTGACGGAGCTCGGCCGGTCGGTCACCCGTCAGCGGGTGCAGCAGTATCAGCGCTACATGGCCGATGCGAATCGCGTGCTGATTCTCACGCACAACGATCCCGATCCCGATGCCATGGCCAGCGGCCTCGCGCTGCGCACCATTCTGCGGCGCACGCGCCAGACTGCCGTGATCGGCTGCCTGCAACCGGTGACGCGGCCCGAGAACCTGCGCATGGTAAAGCTGCTCGATCTCAAGATCGAGACGCTGACGCCAGACCAGTTCAAGGACTTCGACAAGATCGCGCTGGTCGACGTGCAGCCGCACTATTTCCCCGGCCTGCTGCCCCACGTGGATCTGGTCATCGACCATCACCCTGAGCAGACCGGCTACAACGCCATCTTCACCGACATCCGTCCCGACTATGGATCGACGTGCACGATCCTGACCGAGCACTTGCGCGCGGTTGACATGGACATCTCCGAGCGCACGGCGACGGCCATGCTCTACGCCATCAAGTCCGACACGCTGTTCTTCAACCGCCATGCGAACCGCGCCGATCTCGATTCGTTCTCGCACCTCTATCCACTGGCCGACTCGACGATGATCCGCAAGATGGAGGGCGCGGAAATCACGGCCGAGCGCCTGGACTACCTGATCAAGGGCTGGCAGCAGGGGCGCATGATGGAACACGTGTTCTGCGCGTTCCTGGGCGAGCCGCCGCGCGACGACTTTATTCCCTACGTCGCGGACTTCTACCTGCAACTCGAGAACGTGCAGTGGACCGTGATCAGCGGCGTGGTGAACGACACGTTCGTCGTGTCGGTTCGCAATTTGGGTTACTCGCGCAACGCGGGCGACTTCGTTCGCCGCTGGTTCAACGATATTGGCAGTGCCGGTGGCCATCGCACCATGGCGAAGGCGGTGGTGCCGCTCGAAGCGTTCCAGAAGAAGTTTGGAACCTACGAAGGCAGTCGCATCAACCAGCGGATGCTCGAACTGGTGCTCGAGTTCCTGCACGAAACGCGCGACAAATAACGGCGTTCGCCATTCGCGATTCGCTACTCACCGAGCGCCTGTTCCAGATCGGCGATCAGATCCGACGCGTCCTCGAGGCCGATCGATATCCGAATCATCCCCTTCGACACGCCAGCCTTCGCCAACTCATCGTCGGTGAGACCGTATTGCGACGTGAGAATAGGCAGACTGCAAATGCTTTCGACTCCGCCCAGGCTGGCGGCGCGCTTGATCACCTGCAGCTTGTCGAAGACGCGGAAGGCGCCGTCCTTGCCGCCCTTGACATCAATCGTCACCACGCCGCCGAAGCCGCTCATCTGCCCCTTGGCGATCGCGTGGTCGGGATGTGAGGCCAGCCCCGGGTAATGCACGCGCTCGCTGGCGGCATGCTGCTCGAAGTGCTGCGCCACCTTCAAGGCATTCGCATTGTGCTGTGCGACGCGCAGCGGCATGGTCTTGATGCCGCGGCCGAGCGCGAAGGCCGGAATGGGATCCATGATGCCGCCGAGCAGGCGGCGGGCCTTGGCGAGCGGCGCGATCACCTGCTTCGAGCCGGACAGCGCCCCGCCAGTCACGTCGCTGTGGCCATTGAGATACTTGGTGGCGCTCTGCATCGACAGGTCGATGCCCATCGACAGCACGGGCTGGTTCAGCGCGCTCGCAAACGTGTTGTCGATCACCGACAGCACGCCGGCCTTCTTGCACGCCGCAGCCACCGTGCGCACGTCGACGCACCGCAGCGTTGGATTGATCGGCGACTCAAACCACACCATGCGCGTCTTCGGGCCAATCACCCGGCCGAGGTTAGCCAGGTCGTCGAGCGTGATGAAACGCCGCTCGACACCAAATGTCGCCATCAAGTCTTCGATGATGTGGAAGGTGCCGCCATAAATGGCCGCACTGCAGAGAATCTCGTCGCCCGGCTTCAGCATCGTCAGCAGCGTGGTGGAGATCGCCGCCATGCCAGAACTGAACAGCAACGCCGCTTCCGCGCCATCAACGGCGGCCACCTTCTGTTCGACCGCGACCACGGTGGGATTCTCGTACCGCGAGTAGAGGTAGCCATTGAGCTTCCCCTCCTGGTACTTGATGACGTCGGCCGCCGATTCAAAAATGAAGGTGCTCGTCTCGTAGATCGGCACGGTCAGCGACGGCGTCGCGCCGGTATCGATCCGTTCGCCGGCGTGAATGAGATTGGTGGCGGGTTTCATGTAAGGAATATTAGCCACAGAGGACACAGCGGACACAGAGAAAACGTCTTTCACAATGCCAAGCCCTTCGAACCCGGCTCGTTGCCATGCGGAAGGCTATCCTCCGCGTCTTCGGTGGCTAGTATTCGTCAGGGTCGCGACTGACCTGCGTCATGCGGTCGCCAGAGGCGCCGACGACCGGTTCGATGAACTGGCGGTAGGCGTCTTCGAAGCCGCGTTCCATCAACTCGGCGAGCGTCTGCACGCGGTCTGACTTCTCGTCGTAGGCGCCCGTCAAGTCGAGCGGCCGAATCGGGTTGTAGGCCGGGCGAATCACGTAGACGCCCTGGAAGCGGTGATGCAGATGCCGAACGGCGTCGCTCAGCACCGTGGTCTCAGACGACGCCAACTGCTCGCCGATGCGGCCGAGCCCGTCGAGCCGGGGCGGCCTGAGCTCGTGGGGACCCGGTGGCTCCGGAGTGGCGGCGATGATCACGACCTGCTCTGCGCCAGCGGCAGCGGCCTCTTCAATCAATCGCGCCAGGCACGCCGGGCGGTCGACCAGGCGATGGGTTTCGCCACGCCAGTAGGCGTCGGCGGCGAACTGCACCAGGCGTGGTTCGCTCACCCCCGGCAGGGTCAGCGCCGCTGCCAGGACATCGGCCGTGAACGCCTGCGTGCCACTCGACAAGTCGTGCGCCTCGGCACGGCGGGACGACACGCCACCTGGGGGCGGAAATAACGCCTTGCGGAACGGATCGCGGACGAGGCCGAAGACCAGGTCGCGGTGGGCATCCATGTCGTGCACCACCAGCAGCAACTCACGAAACCCGGGCTGACCAAGGTTGTCGGCCAGCAGTTCCGCGTACCGCTTGCTGAGATCTTTGGCGTCAGGCGTCTTGATGGCGGCGCCGCCCTTCAGCAGCCGCCACACCACTTCGGTGGAATAGTGAATGGCCAGGCCGGCGTCAATCGGCGACCCAAGTAGCGCCCAGGCACGTCCACCGGCGATTCGGCGATAGAGCGGAGCCTGCCACCACGCGAGCCAGGCCCCAATCGCCAGCGTCAGCACTGCGGCAACTGCGAGCAGCGAGGCCAGGCGCGGCAGCCAGGTCGGTAACGCACCGGGCGAAAACGCGAGTGTCAGGTTTTCCAGAAACGCCTGGACGAACCGGGCGCCGGCATCCAGTCCCGACATGCCGAGCACCAGCGCAATCGGGTAGACGATAAGCCCCACCATGATCACGGCGGCCGGAATTGCCATCACCGCAATCAGGCCGATCGCCAGCCAGCGCAGCAACCGGAACGGCCAGCGCCAGCGATACAGAAGGGGAATGGGTTGCGAACGCCAGAACCCGCCAGTCTCCCAGAGCAGCGCGCTGCCGTCCACAGCAGCGAGCACGGCTGCCAGCGCGCCAATGCCGCGGCCACCGACGATGTCGATCTTGACGCCGGCTTCCTGGAGGGCGCGCATGGCGCCTGCGTGATACGCACCATCGGCGCCCGTTCCAGTGAACAGGAGGGCAGTGCGGCGTTCTGGGGAATACGAGTCGCGGGGCTCGGTCACAGCCGTGCGCTATTAGTCGTCGTGGATGGTGACGAGCTTGACGATCTCGAACTTGCGGGTGCCGCTCGGCGTCGACACGGTAACCGAATCGCCTTCCTCTTTGTTGAGAATGGCGCGGCCGATTGGCGACGAAGTGGAGATCAGGCCCTTCTCGGCTTCGGCGTCTTCCGGCATCACGAGCTGGTAGACCATCTCCTGGCTCTTCTCGCGAATAGTCACGGTTGATCCAAATCCCGCCTTGCCGTGCGGAATGCGATCCATGTTCATGAGGGCGATCTCGCTCACCCGGCGCTTCAGCATGGCGATGCGGGCATTCACCATGGTCTGGCGTTCCTTCGCGGCTTGGTACTCCGCGTTCTCGCGCAAGTCGCCGAGTTCGCGCGCGCGCTGGATCTCTTTGGGGAGTTCCATGTGCAGCTCGCGCTCGAGCGCATTCAGCTCATCTTCAAATCGCTTGATGATTCTTTCTTTCATCACTGAAACACCGGAGTGTAGCACAATTACCCAGAGCGCCCGGGCGCACTCGGCCATGTCCGCCATCACCAGTCGTCACCACCCCATCGTCAAGGAATTCCGCGAAGCCGCGCGCGGCGGCGACCTGATGCTGCTCGATGGCTGGCACCTGCTGAGCGAGGCGGTCAACGCGGGCATCGTGGTCGAGACGCTGGCCGTGTGCGGACCACCGACGGCTGATGAACAGACCTTGATCGATCGCGCCAGGCGAGCCAACGCGCGCGTCGTCGAAGTGTCGGGCGCGGTATTGAATGTCCTGTCGCCGGTCAATTCTCCCACCGGCGTGGTGGCTACGGGCCGCAAGCCGCTGACGGTCGCCGCCGACATGCTGACGCCGGCACCAGCGCTGGTGCTGGCCGGTCTCGGCATCCAGGATCCAGGCAATGCCGGCGCGATCATCCGGTCGGCGGCTGCGGCAGGAGCCACTGGCGTCCTGGTCGATGATGTCACGGCGGATCCGTGGGGGTGGAAGGCCCTGCGCGCCTCAATGGGCGGTGTCTTCCACCTGCCCGTGATCCGATCCCGGAATCCGCTTGGGACCTTGCGCGAGTGGCGATCCACAGGCATCTCGATCGTTGCGGCAGTGCCGCGGGATGGCGTCGCGATCTACGAAGCGGATCTGCGGCGACCGACCGTGGTGTTAATGGGTGGCGAAGGCCCTGGCCTGAGCGCGGACGTGATCGCCGCTACGGATTCGCGTGTCACCATTCCGATGAATAGCGGCGTCGAATCGCTGAACGTCGCCGTGGCGGCCGCGCTGATTCTCTACGAAGCGAAGAGGCAACGCTCGCGATGAGCTTGTTTGACGACCCGCCTGCTCCGGTTGATCCCAGGACCGTGCCACTGGCTGAGCGCATGCGCCCTCGCACGCTCGACGAGATCGTCGGCCAGGACGAGGTGATCGCGGCCGGCCGGCCGCTGCGCGAGATGATCAATCGCGACTTGCTGCAGTCAATCATCCTGTGGGGGCCGCCCGGCACCGGCAAGACCACGCTGGCGCGCTTGATTGCGGATCTCACCAAGGCCGAGTTCATTGCGTTCAGCGCCGTGCTGGCCGGCATCAAGGAAGTAAAGGATGTGATGGCCACGGCCGAGCAGCGCCGTCGCATGACTGGCCGCCGTACCATCGTGTTCGTCGACGAGATCCATCGCTTCAACAAAGCTCAACAAGACGCTTTTCTGCCGCGCGTCGAGAGCGGCGACATCGTCTTGATCGGCGCCACCACGGAGAACCCGTCGTTCGAGGTCAACGCGGCGCTGCTGTCTCGATCCAAGGTGTTCGTGCTGAAGCTGCTGAGCGAGGACGCGATCGTCACCATTCTCAGGAGCGCGCTGACCGATCCCGAGCGCGGGCTTGGCAAACAAAACCCCGAAGCCGATGACGATGCGTTGAGGGCCATTGCCAGGTTCTCGAATGGCGATGCCAGATCGGCGCTGAACCTGCTGCAACTTACGGTGTCGTCGGCCAGCAACCCGGCGGGACGGCCAAGGATCGACAAGGCGCTGCTCGAGCAGACGTTGCAGAACCGTACGTTGCTGTACGACAAGACCGGCGAAGAGCACTACAACCTGATGTCGGCGCTGCACAAGTCCCTGCGCAACAGCGATGCGGACGCATCGATCTACTGGCTGGCGCGAATGGTCGAAGCCGGCGAGGACGCGAAGTACATCGCGCGCCGGCTGATTCGCTTTGCCTCGGAGGACATCGGCAATGCGGACCCCCAGGCACTAACGATCGCGGTCGCGGCCAAGGACGCGGTCCACTTCATTGGCATGCCCGAGGGCAACACCGCGCTGGCGCAGGCGGCGATTTATCTCGCCACGGCGCCCAAGAGCAATGCCGTCTACGCCGCCTATGGCGCGGCTGCCGAAGCGGCGAAGAACGACATCGCCTCGCCGGTGCCGCTGCACTTGCGGAACGCGTCAACGAAGCTGATGAAGCAGCTCGATTACGGCAAGGGCTACCAGTACGCCCACGACGAGCCCGACGCCGTCGCGAGCATGGATTGCCTGCCGGAGAACCTGCAGGGGCGGGAGTTCTACAAGCCGACCGACTACGGCTTTGAGAAAGAGATTCGAAAGCGCCTCGCCTGGTGGAAAAGTAAACGGGGCGGGTAAGGCCGGTAACTCACCAGCCCAACCGGCCCGACCGCGCCCACCAGGCCAGAGCAGCCTAGGGAATCGCGAACGCGTAGACCTTGCCCTTGCTGATCCCCGACATCACGGCGATGTACTGTTTGCCGTCCAGCTCGTAGCTGATCGGTGTGGCCACGCCCTGGCCCAACTGCGCTTCCCATAGCGTCTTGCCGCTCAGCGGATCCATGGCGAAGAACTTGCCGGCGCTGTTGCCGACGAAGATCAGCTGGCCGGCCGTGGACAGCGCGCCGCCACTCGAGAGGAACGGAATCTTCCACGCCGCCTTCTGGGCGACCGGATCCCACGCAACGAAGAACCCGCCTGGCGTGGGCGCCTTCGGATCTGGCGGTGGTGGCGTCACCGGCTTGGCACCTGGGGTGTTGCCCCGGCGGATGCCGAGGTTCCATTGCCCTTCCTTGAAATCGAACTTCTCTTCCATCGCGAACACCGAGCTGGTTTCCTGGCCCGGGTAGTAAACCAAGCCGGTGGTTGGGTTGAAGGCCATGGGCGGCCAGTGGTGCGCACCGACCGGCGAGGGCGACAGGCGAACCGGCGTATAGCGATAACGCGCCGCCTCCGTCTCGATCGGGCGTCCCGTCTCCTTGTCGATCCCGGTTGCCCACGACGTGAAGACGTAGGGTGCGCCCGAGATCAGCTTGCCGGTAGCGCGATCGAGCACGTAGAAGAACCCGTTCTTCGGCGCCTGCATCAGCACTTTCTGAACGCGCCCGCCGATCGTCAGGTCGGCGAGGATCATTGGCTGGGCAGAGTTGTAGTCCCAGTTGTCGCTCGGCGTGGTCTGGTAGTGCCACACGTACTTGCCGGTGTCGGCGTTGAGCGCCACGATCGACGCCAGGTACAAGTTGTCGCCGCCGCCGGGGCTGCGATGGTTCGCGTTCCAGGGTGAACCGTTGCCGGTGCCAACGTAGACCAGGTTCAGTTCAGGGTCGTAGGCAATGCCATCCCACGGCGTACCGCCGCCGCCGTACTTCCACCACTGGCCGTTCCAGGTCTTGGCGGCGCGCGCGAGCGCTTCGTCTTCAAACGGCTTCGCCGGGTCGCCGGGGATCACGTAAAACTTCCATGCCTGCTTGCCGGTGGCAGCATCGTAGGCCGCAAGGAATCCGCGGACGCCGTATTCGGCACCACCTTGGCCAATCACGACCTTGCCCTTGACGATGCGCGGGGCGCCGGTGATGGTGTAGTCAGTGCCCGGAGGCGTGGTCTGCACCGCCCACACGGGCGCGCCGGTCTCGGCGTCGAGCGCGACGAGGCGGCCATCAAGCAGTCCCACGTAGACACGGCCGTCGTAGAGGGCCACGCCGCGATTCACGGGACCGCAGCAGGGACGCGGCCCCATCGCCTCGGTGCCACCGCGCACCATGGCCGGGTCGTACTGCCATTTCACCTTCTTGGTGCGCAGGTCGATAGCGTAGACCTGGCTCCATGTGGACGTCCCGTACAGCACGCCGTTGAACACCAGCGGTGTGGTCTCGAGCTTGCCGTCGGAGCCGACCTCGATCGACCACGCTTCCGCGAGCTTGGCCACATTGCTCTGGTCGATCTGCTTCAGCGGGCTGTGGTGCGTTTCTGCGTAGTCGCGGCCGTAGCCAACCCAGTCGCCATCGGCCGGCTTCAGCAAGGTCGCGTCGGTCACCCTTGCTGCCGCCTGTTGCCCGTGCAGGGTGGCGGCGCTCAGTGCCGCGGCCGCTGCGAAGGCCATCAATCCCAGTCGTGTCATGCAATGTCTCCGGTGGAGATTATACGGGAAGGGCGGGTCAGGCTGGTGGGGCGGCGTGGGGCTGGTGGGACCTCGGTGGCCCATCCATAACTCCGCCCGACCTGCACCACCGGCCCGACGTAGCCCTACCCGGCCAATCTGATCCCTGCAAGAAACTGGTTCAAGGCATCGATGACGGCATCGGGAATGTCGTGCCCACCTTCATATGGAAACCACGTCACCTCGAGTCCAGCCGCCTTGACCCGCGCCTGGAATCGCTCCATCGTCACGAACGGGAGCACGCCGTCGTTGCGTCCGTGAGCGATGAATATCGGCATCA
This sequence comes from Acidobacteriota bacterium, assembly GCA_031364805.1. Taxonomy (GTDB): domain Bacteria; phylum Acidobacteriota; class Vicinamibacteria; order Vicinamibacterales; family UBA2999; genus 12-FULL-67-14b. Next base: position 19,224 of record JANLWW010000100.1, on the reverse strand, counting down.
TCCGGCGACCCGCAAACCGTTCGACCCACGCCGCCTCGTTGACGGTGGTGCCGCCAATCAACACCAGCGCGGCGAGATCCTGTTCGGTCTGAAACGCGATCTCGGCGCTCAGCATAGCGCCTTGCGAAAACCCGCCCAGCACGATGGGCCCAGGCACCTTCTCAAGCAGATCGCGGACCAGCCGCGACGCCACCTTGATGCCGCCGGGATTCGCAACCGAGAAATCCGGATACCGCTCGCCCGCAGGCACATGGCCTTCGATGTTCAGCCACCACCACCCGCGCGCATCGTTAGGGCCGCGGAGCGGCCCTTGCGGAAAGATCATCTTGCCGTGGTTGGGGACCTGGAACTTGTGCTCGAACTGCAGCCAGTCGTGGGCGTTCGAGCCGTAGCCGTGAAGCATGACCAGCGTTGGCGGCCCTGAGCCTCCACGAACGATCGTCGACAGCGCTGAGACCTGGAGCCAGAGCCACAGGCTGGTGATCGCGACGAACGCGACGAGCGCCAACAAAAGCCACCAGCGTTTCATAAAGCGTGTGCACGAGGCGGGCCTAAAGACCCGCCTCTACGATCCTCAGAAGCCATGAATCCCCTACCCGCCCGGCGCTGCCCCGCCCACCCAATTCAGATCCGATCGAAGTTCTTCTCGATCTCGCGGCGGGTAATGCGCAGCATCACCGGCCGGCCATGCGGACACACTGTGGAGTACGCGGTGGCACGCAGTTCCTCGAGGATGTGATGCATCTTGGCCAGCGTCAGCGGGTAGTTCGCCTTCACCGCGGCATGGCAAGCGGTGGTCGCGGCAATCTGCTTTAGTGCATCCTCGAGCCGCAGGCCACGATCGAGCCCTTCGAGATCATCGGCCAGCGCACGGAGTGCGGCGTCGCATTCGTCACGCGGCAGCAGCGCCGGCATGGCCGTGACCTTGATGCTGTCGCCGCCGAAGTCTTCGACCTCGAAGCCGAACTTCGCCAGCGCATCGGCGCGCGAGATCAAGGCGTTGCGTTCGGCCGCCGGCAACTCGAGAATCATCGGCACCAGCATGCCCTGGCTCTCGAGCGACTCGGTGGTGAGGCGCTCCATGATCCGCTCGAACAACACCCGTTCGTGCGCCACATGCTGATCGATGATGCACAGCCCCTCGTCGTCCATGGCAATGATGAACGTGTCGCGGAACTGTCCCAGCGCGATCATCGGCCGCACCGCAGGCGGCGTCGCTGCCGGCGGCGCCACTGCGGCCGTCACCTCTGTCGACTCCTGGGGCGCCTCGTAGCGCGGTATCGGGTTGTACGACGGCGCCGTACCCGCCGGCGCCCAACGACTTGTGAAACTGGCGCCATCCAGGGCACCGGGAATGGATGGCTGCAGCGGACGCCCGGGCAGCACATCCGAAGTGTGCAAGGTCAGCTCGGGTGCCGGTCCCTTGCCGAGCGCATCGCCCAACGAGCGGCGCACCATTTCGTGCACCATCGACTGCTCTCGGAACCGGACTTCCGCCTTGGTCGGGTGCACGTTCACGTCGACGCGGTCGGGCGGCACATCCAGGAACAAATGCACTTCGGGGCTACGTTCCTTGTTGGTGGCGACGCTGTAGGAATCGAGGATGGCATGCGCAATGGTGCGGTCCCTGACAATCCGCCGATTCACGAACACATGCTGGGGCCCGCGCACGGGACCCTGCTCCGCCAACGCAGCGATGAAACCATGCAACCGCAGGCCGCCAAACTCACGGTCGATCGCGACCAGGTCCGGGCGATCGCCGTAGAGCTGATACAGCCGGTCTGACAAGCTCGCGACCGGTGGCACCGCCAGCACCTTGCGGCCCGTGCTGATCAGCGTGAACCCGACCTCGGGATAACAAATCGCGAGTTGCGTGACGAAGCGCGAGACCTGCGCCGCCTCGGCGGCGTCGGACTTCAGAAACTTCCTGCGGGCCGGCAGGTTGTAGAACACATCGGCCACTTCCACCAGCGTGCCTTCGGGACCGCCCGACTCGACCACCGATTCGATGATGCCGGCGTTGACCCGGATCTCGGTGCCGCTGTCACTTCCACCCCGCGACGCAGAGTCCGCGTCTCGGGAGCCCCGGCTGCCCCGGGCCCGGGTGCGCAATCGAAAGTGCGAGACCGACGCCATCGACGGCAACGCCTCGCCGCGAAACCCTAGTGTGACAATCGTGCCGAGGTCTTCCGCGCGCTTGATCTTGCTGGTCGCATGTCGTTCGAGGCACAGGCGCGCATCGTCCGGATCCATGCCCATGCCGTCGTCCTCGACGCGAATCAGCTTCTTGCCGCCGTACTCGACAGTGATGATGATGCGGGTTGCCTTGGCGTCGATGGCGTTCTCGACCAGTTCCTTGACGACCGAGGCTGGGCGTTCGACGACTTCGCCGGCGGCGATCTGGTTCGCGAGGTCTTCCGGCAGGCGGGTAATGCGTCCCACTACCACCACCCCGACTTGCGGAACCAGATGAACAAGCCAAAGCTGGACAACGCCATCACGGCGATGATTTCCCAGAATTGGTACTCGGGACTGCCGAGCAGTGTCGGCAGCGGTACGTTCATGCCGAACAATCCCGTGATCACGGTCATGGGGCCGAACAGCGTCGCAATCACCGCCAGCACTTTCGAGACGTCGGCCAGGCGATTCGATACGCTCGCCAGGTGCGCGTCGAGGATCCCGGTCACCCGATCGTGAAACATGATGCCGTCGTCCGCCATGCGGGCGAACTGATCGTAGACGTCGCGGAACCGGTAGGCCATCTCCTGGTTGATGATGTCGAACTCGCGACGGGCCAGGCGGCCGACGGCATCCCGCTGGGGCACGAGGATGCGCCGCAGCGCTGTGATGTCTCGCTTCACCGCCAGGATCTCGCCGACCGTTGACTCGGCGGTATTCTCGATGACGCGATCCTCAATGGCGTCGAGCCGCTCTTCGACCTCGTCCATCTCGGGCCGGTAGTGGTCCACCATCGTGTCAACGATCCGGTGGAACAGCGCGATGGCGCCCTCGGCAAGAATGTGGTCGGTGCGGCCACACAACTCGCTGATGTGCGTAATGCTGCGGCGCTGACCGTCATGAACGGTGACGAGGAAATTGGGCGCCAGGAAGAAGTCGGTTTCGCTGGTCTCGAACTTGTGTTCGTCGGCGTGGAAGTTGATGCCGTGCAGGACGACGTAGAGGTACTTGCCGTAGCTCTCAACCTTCGGGTTGGTTTCGCGCTGCACCGCCGCCTCGACGGCGAGCTCGTGCAGCCCGAACTGGTCACGCATGACCGCCGAGTCGGCCTCGGTGGGTTCGGTCACGTCCGCCCACACCACGACCCCGGGGGACTTGTCCTCCGTAGCCTGGGCGAAGGAGGACAGCCAGGCCGTGTCGAGGCGGTCCACCACGTCGGTGCGACCGCCTCGGTGGACGAAATACCGAATCAATCGCCGACCTTGACGCTCAAGGCCGCCTGCGCTGCCGCCAGCCGTGCCACGGGCACTCGATACGGCGAGCAGCTCACGTAGTCGAGGCCGACCTTGTGGAAGAAGTGGATGGAAGACGGGTCGCCGCCATGCTCACCACAGATGCCGAGCTTCAGGCTGGGATTCGCGATCCGGCCCTTGGCGACGGCCATCGACACCAGCTGGCCGGTGCCGGCTGCGTCGAAAGTCGCGAACGGATCGCGCTCGAGAATCTTCCGGTCCTGGTAGACGCGCAGGAACTTGCCGACGTCGTCGCGGGAGAAGCCGAACGTCATCTGCGTCAGGTCGTTGGTGCCGAACGAGAAGAACTCCGCCTCCTTCGCCACTTCATCGGCGGTCAGCGCGCCGCGCGGCACTTCGATCATCGTCCCGATCAGGAACTTGATCTTGATGCCTTGCTCCTTGATCACGTCCCGCGCGACGCGCTCGACGACGGCCTTCTGGTCGCGCAGTTCGCGGACGTCGCCGACCAGCGGAATCATGATCTCGGGAACGACCTTGAGGCCTTCCTTGTTCAGCTTGCAGGCCGCTTCCATGATGGCGCGCGTCTGCATCTCGGTGATCTCTGGATAGGTAATGCCCAGGCGCACGCCGCGATGGCCGAGCATGGGGTTGAACTCGTGCAGCTGTTCGACCCGCGACAGCAACGCCTTCTTCTCGTCGAGCCCCTTGCCCTTGGTGCCCTTGGTTTCCATGATGGCGATTTCCACCATCAGGTCTTCGCGCTTGGGCAGGAACTCGTGCAGCGGCGGGTCAATCGTGCGGATGGTCACGGCGGTGCCCTTCATGGCCTTGAACACGCCGTAAAAATCTTCGCGCTGCATCGGCAGCAACTCGTCAAGCGCCGCACGGCGGTCGGCTTCGTTCTCGGCCAGGATCATGCGCTGCACGATCGGAATGCGGCCCTCGCCGAAGAACATGTGCTCGGTGCGGCACAGGCCAATTCCGCGCGCGCCAAAGGCATAGGCAATCTCGGCCTGGTCGGGCTGGTCGGCGTTGGCCCGCACGCCCAGCCGGCGGAACCGGTCGGCCCACTCGAGCAGCGTGTGAAAGCGCTGGTAGATTGGCGAGTCGGCCGGCTTCATCTTGCCGGCGATCACCTGCAGAATCTCGCTTGGCTGCGACGCCACCTTGGCCAGCTTCACTTCGCCGGTCAGGCCGTCGAACGCAATGTAGTCGCCTTCCTTCACCGTGTGGCCGTTGACCGTAAAGGACTTGCCGTGCTCGTTGATGCGCAACTCGCCAGCGCCGACAATCGACGGCTTGCCCATCTGGCGCCCGACCACCGCCGCGTGCGAGGTCATGCCGCCGGTGGCGGTCAGAATGCCTTGTGACACCCACATGCCGTGAATGTCGTCGGGTGCGGTTTCGCGCCGGACCAGAACGACGGCCTCGCCTTTGTCTGACCACGCGACGGCAGTCTCGGACGAGAACACGGCCTTGCCGCAGGCGGCACCGGGTGAGGCGGGCAGGCCGCGCGTGACCGTCTCAATGGCGTTCCATTCCTTCTGATCGAACCCGGGCGCGAGCAGCTGCGACAGCGCTTCCGGATCGACCAGCAAGATCGCTTCCTTCGGCGTCACGAGCTTTTCCTTCGCCATGTCGGTCGCAATCACGACCGCGGCGTAGCCAGTGCGCTTGCCACTGCGGGTCTGCAGCATGTAAAGCTTCTCATCCTGGATGGTGAACTCGAAGTCCTGGATGTCCTTATAGTTGCGTTCGAGCCGGGTGGTGATGTCGCGCAGCTGCTTGTAGGCCTTCGGCATCACGCGCGCGAGCTCGGCGATCGGCTGCGGCGTGCGAATGCCGGCGACGACGTCCTCGCCCTGGGCGTTGATCAGGAACTCGCCGAAGAACTCCTTGGCGCCGGTCGCCGGGTTGCGCGTGAAGCCCACGCCAGTGCCCGAACGATCGCCGGTATTTCCGAACACCATCATCTGCACGTTGACGGCGGTGCCGATCGAATCCGGAATGTCATAGATGCGGCGGTACTCTTTCGCGCGCGCGTTATTCCACGATCGGAACACGGCATTGCGCGCGCCGCGCAACTGTTCCATCGGATCCTGCGGGAACGGCTTCTTGGTCTTCTCGCGGACCACCTTCTTGTAGGCCGCCACGACTTCACGCAGGGCCGCCTCGTCCAGGTCGGTGTCCATCTGCGCGCCCTTGGCGTGCTTGATGGCTTCGAACTCGTGCTCGAACGCCGCCTTCGGAATTTCGAGGACCACACTGCCGAACATCTGCATGAAGCGGCGATAGCTGTCGAACGCGAAGCGGCCGTTGCCGGTCCACGCCTTCATGCCTTCGACCGTCTCGTCATTCAGGCCGAGGTTGAGGATGGTGTCCATCATGCCGGGCATGGAAAACTTCGCGCCCGAGCGAACCGAGACGAGCAGGGGCTTCTTGCTGGAGCCCAGTACCGCACCGGCCGACTTCTCGAGCTTCCGCAACTGCGCAACCATTTCGGTCTCGATGTTTGCGGGCAGCTTGCCGCCGTTGGCGGAGTAGATGTTGCACGCATCGGTGGAGATGGTGAACCCGGCCGGCACCGGAAGCCCCGCGTTGGTCATTTCCGCCAGGCCGGCGCCCTTGCCACCGAGCGTGTCCTTCATCGCGCGATTGCCATCGGCCTTGCCGTTACCAAAGAAGTAGACAAACTTCTTGAGTCCCTTGACGACCTTGGCGGTCGTGACACCCGATCTCTTGGTCTTCGTGACCTTCGTGTTCTTCGTGTTTGCTTTCTTCAGGTTCTTCTTCTTCGCCATGTGCGCTCTCTACTCCTGCTTGTCCGCTTCGGGAACGATCTCGGAAACGTCTGCCAGTTGGAGGATCGACCGCTCCAACTGCTTCAACAGCCGCAGCCGCGCGTCGCGCAGTTGCGGGTCGTCGGCCATCACCATTACATCGTCAAAAAATTTCGCTACCGCCGGGCCAGTTTTTGCGGCCTCCGCAAACGCCAGGCGGTAACCGCTGCCCGTCGCCACTGCGCCCGCGATCACCGGCTGCAATCGCGTGACCTCAGCTGCCAACGCGAGCTCCGAGGCCTCGGTCAGCGCGCCGCCAAGGTCAGGGGCCGAGTCTTCGAGGTTCTTCGCGATGTTCTTGACGCGCTTGAACAGCACCGCCAGTTGCTTGAAATCCGGCGACTCGGTGAACTCGGGAAGCGTTTCGAGCTTGCGACGGGCCACCAGCGGACTGACCTGCGCGGACGAGCCGTGGGTCACGGCGCGAACGTTGCGCGCGTCCGAGCCTCGCTGTTCGAGCACGAACCGCACCCGGTCGATCATGAACGACCAGAACGCGTCATCCAGGCCCTCGCGCCTTACGAGCTGACCCAGCGTAAGGCGGAGATCCAGGCCCGTCAGCTCCGGCAGGTCCACCAGGATGCGGACGATACCCTGCGCCGCCCGCCGCAGGCCGTACGGATCGCGCGAGCCAGTCGGTCGTTCACCAGCCGCGAACATGCCTGTCACGGTGTCGAGCTTGTCGGCCAGAGCCACCGCAGCCCAAGTGATGGCTGCCTTGCCGAGTTGCTGTTGCGTTGGTGGCGCGGTCGCCTCAACCCCGACCGGCAAGTAGTGGTAGTAGATCGCCTTCCATACTTCTTCGGGCCGGCCATCTTCGCGAGCATAAATGCCGCCCATAGTGCCCTGCAGCTCGGTGAGCTCGCGGACCATATCGGTGGCCAGGTCGGCCTTGCACAGGCGCCCGGCTTCAGCCGCGTAATCGGCCAGGTCAGCACGGCCGAAGACATCGGCGCAAATCCAGCGGGCCAGCCCTTCGACGCGGGTCGCCTTCTCCTGGTAGCTGCCGAGCTTCTTGTGAAACAGCACCGTGCTCAGGCGATCGGTGTACGACGCCAGCGGCTTCTGGCGGTCGGCGTCGAAGAAGAACCGGGCGTCGCGCAGGCGCGCGGTCAGCACCCGCTCCATGTTCCTGGCGATCACTTCCGGCTCTTCGGGCTGCATGTTCAGTACAGCCAGGAACACCGGCATCAACGTTCCCTGGTCGCTATTAATCGGAAAAAAATGCTGATGGTGAATCATGGTCGTCGTCAGCACCTCTTCGGGAAGCTTGAGAAACTCGTCACCGAATGTGCCGGAGACAACAACCGGATACTCGACCAGGTCGGGCACTTCCTCGAGCATGCCCTGCCCCACCAGCGCACGCGCAATGCGGCCGCCGCGACGCCGCGCCTGGGCGTCGAGTTCGCGGGCAATGCGGTCGTGCCGCTCGCTGCGCTCGAGCACGACGAAGTTCTCGGCCAGCCGCTTGCGGAAGTCGTCAAAGTGCTTGACCTTGATGGCGCGCCCCGGCCGGCCGCTCGTCGTGAGAAAGCGATGCCCGTAGGTCGCCGATCCGGTGCTCACCTCAAGGACCCGCGAGTCCCTGGCCGCGGCGGTGCGGCCAATCGTGAACGGCACGACCCGGCCGCCGTAGAGATACACGATCCAGCGGATGGGCCGGCCGAATGGCAGCTCGCCCTTGCCGTCGGCCAGCGTCGCATCCCATCTCATTTGCTTCGGGAACGTCATCGACCGCAGCACACCTGCCAGCACGTCGGGCAAGACGTCGCTGGCGGTCTTACCGCGCTGATGCCTGCGGACGCCGATGTACTCGCCCTTGGCCGTGGTGATGCGCTCGACCTGATCCTCGGGCACACCCTGCTTCTTGACGAAGCCAGCGCCTGCGGGCGTCAGCTTGCCATCGGCGCCGAACGCCGCCGACACTGGTGGGCCGGTGATCAGCTCTTCGAGGTCGGTCTGGCGATCGCCAATCTTGCCGGCGTGCGCGATCAACCGGCGTGGCGTGCTGTAGGTCTGCACGGGCTCGTCGATCGAGAGCCGCGCCTCTGTCAGCTTCGCTTCCAGCGCCTGGCCAATCTGCGTCGTCAGGCTTGGCAGCCAGCTGGCCGGAATTTCTTCGGTGCCAATCTCAAGCAGCAGTTCGCGGTCCACGTCAGGCTCCCGGCTCGGCAACGACGGGCATCTGCTGTGCCGCGTATTCTTTGCAAATGGCGATGGCGAGCTGCCGCACCCGCAGAATGTAGGCGGTGCGCTCGGTGACCCCGACGCTGCCACTCGAGTCGAGCAGGTTGAACAGGTGCGAACACTTCAAGCAGTACTCGAGCGCCGGCAGCAGCAAACCACCCTTCAGCAGCTCTTCCCCGAACTTGAAGCTCTCATCAAACTGATGGCGATGGAATGACGAGAACCGCTCGCGGTCGATGCCGGTGCCCTGGTTGAAGGCGTACTTCGACTGCTCCACTTCCTCGCGCATCCGCACGTCGCCGTACGACTTGCCGCCGCCCCATGCGAGGTCGAACACGTTGTCGACCTTCTGCAGAAACATGGCAATGCGCTCAAGGCCGTAGGTAATCTCCGCCGCAATCGGCGACAGGTCCATGCCGCCGACCTGCTGAAAATAGGTGAACTGCGTGATCTCCATGCCGTCGAGCATGACCTGCCAGCCAATGCCCCAGGCACCCAGGGTCGGCGACTCCCAGTTGTCTTCTTCAAACCGGATGTCGTGCTGGCGCGGGTTGATGCCGACCGCCTCGAGGCTATCCAGGTAGATCTGTTGGATGTCGTCTGGCGAAGGCTTGAGGATGACCTGCAACTGGTGGTGCTTGAACAGTCGATTGGGATTCTGGCCGAACCGCCCATCGTCGGGGCGACGGGACGGCTGCACATAGGCGACACTCCACGGCGTCGGGCCGAGCACGCGTAACAGCGTTTCTGGATGCGAGGTGCCCGCGCCGACTTCCAGGTCGAGCGGCTGCTGGATCAGGCAGCCCTGCGAGGCCCAGAAGTGCTGGAGCTTGAGGATGAGGTCCTGGAACGTCACGCGGTTTATGAACGCCGCAGTTCGTTCAACACGCGAACGGACCGGGGTTCCCTGTCGAGGTGCATCGTAATCAGCTTCCGGTGAATCAGTTCAATTTCACGTAACACCCGGCTCGTGGCGCCGAGCGAGTCCACGTCGCGCGGGCCAATGCGCCGCACGCCTTCGAGAAACGCCGCCGCCTCGCTCGTCAGCCGCAGGTCGGCCGGATACACCCCCTGCAGCCGCAATAACCAGCACTCGAAGTAGCGCGCCAGCGCTTCGACCGGGGCGCCGGTCACCAGCGCCTCGAGGGCCGAGCACCCTAACCGGTATAACCGCTCGTCGACGTCGTCGTCGGCGGCCCACTCGTCAATCAGCTCGGCAAAATAGTGGCTGTAGCCGAGCGCTTCCGGGCTCGGCGAAGACAGCGGCGATCGCACCGGTTCAGCGTAGTTCAGCCCCACCAGATCGCGCCGCTCCTTCTCGAAATACGCCACCCGTACTTCAGTCAGCGGTTCGAGCGCAGCGCCAAACCGTTTGCGCGACTTTCTCGCATTGGGTGCAACGCCCCGCTTCTTGCCGCGGTCGCGGGTCAGAAAGACCACGATGCGGTCGGCTTCGCCCAACTTGTAGGTACGAAGGACGAGGGCTTCAGCCGTGTAAAGCGGCATTCCGTAGCCGCCTATTGTACTTGCTTGGCACCCCTAAAAGGGCCACCTACTGAACGAGGTATCGCAGGAATATCGTCGCCAGGCCGAGGAACGAGGCAAAGCCCACTACGTCGGTAAAGGTGGTGATGAACACAGACGAGCCGAGCGCCGGGTCAACCTTCATGGCCTTCAGCCCGAGTGGCACCAGCGTGCCAGCCGTCGCCGCGACGAACATGTTGCAGACCATGGCCATGCCGAGCAGCAGGGCCAGCACCGGGTCGGCCTTGGTCGCCCACGCCACGCCGGCGGCGACCAGGCCAAGGGCAAAGCCGTTGCCGAGACCAATCAGCGCCTCCTTGCCCAGCGCCTTCTTACCGCTCGCCCAGGTCAACTCGCCCAGGGCGAGGCCGCGAACAATAACGGTCAACGTCTGGGTGCCGGCATTGCCACCCATCCCGGCCACGATGGGCATAAAGATGGCCAGTGCCGTCACCTGTTGAATTGTGCCCTCGAACAACGCCACGACCGAGGCGGCCAGGAACGCAGTGACCAGATTGGCGAGCAGCCATGGCAGGCGCTTGCGAAAGGCCTCGGCGGCGGGGGTCGTGACCCGCTCGTCACCCGAGACACCGCCCAGGCGCAACAGGTCTTCGCTCGCCTCGTCTTTGATGACGTCAATCACGTCATCGACGGTGACGACACCGACCAGCTTGTTCTCTTCGTCGACCACCGGTACGGCCAGAAGGTTGTAGGACGCAACCTGCCGCGCGACTTCTTCCTGGTCAGTATCAACGCGGACGCTCGTGACCTCGGGGGTCATGATGCGCTTGAGCGGCGTCTCGGGGGACACCAGCAGCAATCGACGTAGCGAGGTGACGCCAACGAGGTGCCGCCGGGCGTCGACGACGTAGAGATAGAACACCATCTCGACGTCTCGGGAGCCCTGCAACGCCGTGATGGCCTCGCCCACCGTCAGGTCTTCGCCCAGCGCAAAAACCTGCGGGTTCATGATGCGGCCGGCGGTCTGCTCGCCGTACTCCAGCAGGCTTTCGACCTCGCCCGATTCACGCCGACGCATCAACTCGAGCACTTCTGTGGACAGCTCGTCTGGCAGGTAGTCCATCAACGCGGCCGCGTCGTCCGACGGGATCTCCTGCAGCAGCCTGGCGATCTCTTCAGCCGACCGGCCGGTCAACAGCTTGGCGCCCTCTTCGGGCCCCATCTCGCTGACCGTCTCCATGGCGAGCCGGCCGCTGCGCTCGACGAGCAGCGAGAACACGGCTTGCCGCTCGGTATCGAGCAGCGAGCCAAACACTGAAGCGAGGTCGGCGGGGTGTTGCTTCTGAAGCAGGTTCAGCAGGTTGGCCGTCGCACCAATGCGGAGCAACCGCTTGACTGAGTCGAGGACGACGTCGATTCTGCGGGGCGGGGCCATGGAACTCGAAAGATCTTAACCCTTCTTGCGGCGCGATGGCAGGCCAAGTGAGTCGAGCATGCGCTCATCCTCGCGCCACCCCTCACGAACCTTCACATGCAGATCGAGGAACACGCGCGCGTCGAAGAACTGCTCGAGCTCTTTGCGAGCAGCGGTGCCGATCTCCTTGATGCGCGATCCGGCGCGGCCGACAAGAATGGGCTTCTGGCTCTCGCGGTCGACCAGGATAGTGCAGAAGAACCGCATCAACCCCTTGGCGTCGGCCTCTTCGAACTTGTCGACCACGACGGCCGTCGAGAACGGTAACTCGTCGCGGGTTTGCTGCAGCACCTGCTCGCGGATCAACTCGGCCACGAAAAACCGCTCGGGTTGGTCGGTGAGGTAATCCTCCGGGTAGATCGGATCGCCCTCGGGCAAGTGCGACAGGAACACCTGCTCCAGCCGGTCGACGTTCTCTCCGGTCAGGGCCGAGATCGGCACCAGGTCCTGAAAGCCGACCTCCTTTTCGTAGGCAGCCAGGCGCGGGAGCAGCGACACCTTCTGGGCGATATCGACCTTGTTGAGGACGAGGACCCGCGGCACCTGCGACTTGCGGATTACGTCCATCAGAAAGTCATCGCCTGCCCCGCCGGGCTCGCTGCCATCGACGACGACGGCAATGACATCGACTTCCTTGAGGGTTTCAATCGCCGCGTCCACCATGCGAACGTTGAGGCGATGCAATGGCTTGTGCACCCCGGGGGTGTCGACGAACACGATTTGGCCTTCCATGGGATTGGGGTCCTGGGGGCTTGGGGGCTTGGAATACTGGCGAACGCCGACGATGCGATTGCGGGTGGTTTGCGGCTTGTCCGAGACGATTGCCAGCTTCTGGCCGACCAGCTTGTTCAGCAGCGTCGACTTGCCGGCGTTGGGTCGGCCGATCAGTGCAACAAAGCCCGACTTCAACGTGCCGCCTCGCTGCCAGCGTCTTCAGCCTGCCGACGCAGGCGAACGCGGGTGATGCGGCGCTGTTCCGTTTCCAGGATCTCGACATCCAGGCCATCGAGGTCGAAATGCTCACCGACGGCAGGCACCCGGCCGAGTCGCGACAGCAGGAAGCCGCCCACCGTCTCGAAGCCCTGCCCTGCGATGGTCACTTTCATGAGGTTGGCCATCTCTTCGACGTGAACGCTGCCGCTGAACACGAAGCGGCCCTCGCCTTGATCGACAATCCGCTCGACCTCCACGTCGTACTCGTCGCGGATCTCGCCGACGATCTCTTCGAGCAGGTCTTCGACCGTGATCAGGCCAGCGGTGCCGCCGTACTCGTCAACGACGATGGCGCTCTGCAGGCGCTTGCGCTGGAATTCCTTGAGCAGCTCCGGCACCCGCTTGGTCTCGGGCACGAAGTGGGCCGGACGGGTGAACGGGGCGATCGGCCCGGAAGTCGGGGCATCGCGCATGATCAAGTCCTTGACGAAGATAAAGCCCGTCACGTTATCGAGCGTTTCGTTAAAAACGGGAATCCGCGAGTACTGCTGCTCGCGAAACAGCGCGTAGAGCTGCTCGATGGTCGCGGCCTGATCGATGCCGATGATGTCCGGCCGTGGCGTCATCACTTCACGCACCATGGTTTCGCGGAAATCAGCGAGGTTACGGAGCAACTCGCGGGCCTGGCCGTCCTGGGCAGCCTCCACCTCGGATTGGACAGGCGTCAGCTCTTCCGCCGGGGGCGGGTCGGAGTGGCCGTTGCCATTGGTGGCGCGCTCCTTTCGCCGGCTGGTGCCGATCCGCAACAAGGCAGCGGTCAACGGGCGCAGCACCCTGGCGACCACGTCGAACGACGGCAGCAGCACGTAGAGGACGCGTTCAGGGTCACGGCGCACGATCAGCAACGGGATGAAGTGCTCGCAACTGAGCATGATGCCAATCACCGACAGCACCAACAGCGGAAAACCGGCGGGGTCGACCCCAGTGACCCGCGCCAGCAGCGCCGTCGAGACTACCGTGATGATCGAGAAGAGGATCCGGACAGGAATGAACAGCCGGCGCGGGTCGTCGAGGTACCAGCCGAGTGCGTCATCGCGATCGGTGCGTTCGGCGTGAATGCGGAGTGACAACCGCATCAGCGCGTTGAAACCCGCTGACACGGTGCCCAGGTAGGTGGCGGCACACCCCAGGAGAAACAAGAGCAGCGGCGTCATTTGCTGCGTTCAATCAGACCTTCGCGCAGACCCGCCTTTTTCCGCAAGCGACCTTCGGCGCGCGCCATCTTGCCGCCATCGCTGTCGTGGTCGTAGCCCAGCAGGTGCAGCAGCCCGTGCAACGCCAGGACTTTGAGCTCGGTGGCGACGGAATGCCCGGCGTCGCGCGCCTGCCGAGTGGCGACGCCCGAGGCGATGACGATGTCGCCGAGAAATGAAGAGAGGCCGGGCATCTGCGTGGCCGGAAATGACAGCACGTCGGTCGTCATGTCCTGACCGCGAAACTGCCGGTTCAAGGCGCGCATGCGGCGATCCGAGACCACCGCAATACTCACGTCGCCGCGTGCCGACACTGGCGCAGCGCGCTGCAGCCACACCGCAAGCCCGCGGCTCGGGGGCGCGCCGGCATCCGGCGTCGCGAGGCTAACGTGCAGACGGGCCGCTGCCATATGCGTCGTACGCTTTCACAATCGCCTGCACCAGCTTGTGCCGGACCACATCGCGATCGTCGAAATGAATGAACGAAATGCCGTCAACCTTGCCCACCACTTCCATGGCCTGCACCAGGCCGGACATCCGGCCCAGTGGGAGGTCGATCTGGGTGACGTCGCCGGTGACGATGGCCTTTGAGCCGAAGCCCAGGCGCGTGAGAAACATCTTCATTTGCTCGATGGTCGTGTTCTGCGCTTCATCGAGAATGACCACCGCGTCATTCAACGTGCGGCCGCGCATGAACGCCAGCGGCGCCACTTCGATGGTACCGCGCTCGAGCAGGCGGTCAGCCTTCTCGGTCTCGACCATGTCGTAGAGCGCGTCGTAGAGCGGGCGCAGATACGGATTGACCTTCTCCTGCAAGTCGCCTGGCAGGAAGCCGAGTTTCTCGCCGGCCTCCACGGCCGGGCGCACCAGCACGATGCGGCTGACCTTCTTCGTCAGGAGGTAGCTGACGGCTTGCGCCATCGCCAGGTAGGTCTTGCCCGTGCCAGCGGGGCCAATGCCGAAGACGATGTCGTACTGGTCGATGGCATCGAGATAACGGCGCTGATTCGCCGACTTCGGGGCAATGCGCTTCTTGCCGGCCTGGCGCAGCTGCCCGTCCTTCAGGAAATGATCGCGCAGATCGATCGCGCCATCATCCACGAGCAGTTGCGACGCCGTCTTGACGTCGCGGTCGGAGATGGAATGGCCTTCGGTAATCAACGCACCCAGTTGTTCGATCAGGCGCGCGACTTTGGCAGTGTCCGCGGGTTGGCCTTCGACCAGCAGTTCGTGGCCCTGGCTCCGGATGCGGACATTGAGGAGGTCTTCGAGTTGCCGGAGGTTCACGTCGTAGGCCCCAAACAGGGTCGACATGCCCGCCTCTGGCACCGCTACCTTACGCATCGACGCGGTTGCGATTCGCGTATCTCCTTGTGTGACAAACAGTTAACGAAATCGGGGCAAGCGTAGCATACGCAAACCGTAAAAGTGAAGCAGGTTCACTTACGCGATCGGCTTGATATGCAGCTCGCGCATTTGGCGCGGATCCACCGACGAAGGTGCATCACACATCAGGTCGACCGCCTGCGTCGTCTTCGGGAACGGAATCACCTCGCGAATCGAGGTTTCGCCAGACAGCAGCGCGCAGATGCGGTCGAGACCAAGGGCAAGTCCGCCGTGCGGGGGCGTGCCGTATTCGAGCGATTCAAGGAAGAAGCCGAATCGGTTCTTGGCATCCTCGTCCGACAGGCCGAGCAGCCGGAACACATTGGCCTGGGTCTCGCGGTCGTGGATACGAATGCTGCCGCCGCCGAGCTCCCACCCATTCAGGATGACGTCGTACGCCTTGGCGAGCACCTTACCGGGGTCCGACTGCATGAGGTGCAAGTCTTCGTCTCGCGGCGCGGTGAACGGGTGGTTCACCGAATCCCAGCGCTTCTCGTCGGAGTTCCAGTCGAACAGCGGGAAGTCCGTCACCCACGTCAGCTCCCACTTCCCTTCCGGGATCAGGTTCTGCTTCTTGGCGACCTGCAGTCGCAACTGGCCGAGCACCTTCGACGCGGCGTCGTGAGCGCCTGACGCCAGCACGAGCAAGTCGTCCTTCGACGCACCAGATGCCGCGAGCACCTTGCGCGTGCCTTCGTCGCCGACCGCCTTCGCCGACACCTGCACGCCATCGGCGGTGTAACGCGCGTAAATTAAACCGGCGGCGCCAAGTTGCTTCGCCTGCTCGACCAGTTCATCGACCTCCCGGCGCGAGAACTTCGCTGCGCCGGGAATGACGAAGCCGCGGATGGTGCCGCCGTGTGCCACGGCCTCGCGGAAGATGCCGAACGGCGATTCGGCAAACAGCGCACCGAAGTCCTGGATCTCGAGGCCGAATCGCAAGTCAGGCTTGTCGTTGCCGTATTTCGCCATCGCCTCGGCATACGGCATGCGGCGGAACGGGCGCGGAATCTCAACGCCGATCTCCTTGAAGCATGCAGCGAGCGCGCCCTCGACGATCTCGAACACCATGGGCGGCGTGGCGAACGACATCTCGAGATCCACCTGCGTGAACTCGAGCTGGCGATCGGCGCGCAGCGCTTCGTCGCGGAAGCAGCGCGCGATCTGCACGTAACGGTCGAAGCCGGCAATCATCAGGATCTGCTTGAAGATCTGCGGCGATTGCGGCAACGCGTAGAACTCGCCGGGGTGTACACGGCTGGGCACCAAGAAGTCGCGCGCGCC
The DNA here is from genome assembly GCA_031364805.1 of Acidobacteriota bacterium. GTDB lineage: Bacteria > Acidobacteriota > Vicinamibacteria > Vicinamibacterales > UBA2999 > 12-FULL-67-14b. The sequence goes on along the minus strand of JANLWW010000100.1, from coordinate 2,948 downwards.
TTCAGGTGTCGACTTGGTCAGAATCGGCGTTTCAATCTCGTAGAAGCCCTGCTCGTCGAAATATTTCCGAAGGGCAATGGTGATGCGGTGACGCAGCGCGAGGTTGCGTTGCAGCTGCGGACGCCGCAAGTCGAGGTAGCGATACTTCAGCCGCGTCTCTTCAGAAACGTTCTGGTCTTCAGCGATCGAGAACGGCGGCGTCTTCGCCTCGTTCAGGATGCGAACTTCCCTGGCGCGCACCTCGACCTCGCCAGTGGGCAGCGACAGGTTCACGGTCTCGGGCGACCGTCGCTCCGCTTCGCCGAGAATGGCGACGACAAATTCCGAGCGGATGGGCTTGGCCTTCTCGAGCAGCGCGGCGTCGCCCTCGATAATGACCTGCGTCAGCCCGTGACGATCGCGGATGTCGAGGAACAGCAACGACCCGAGATCACGGACCCGGTGCACCCAACCCAAGAGGACGACGTGCTTGCCGACGTCGTTGGGACGAAGGGCGCCACAGGTGTGCGTGCGGGCGAGCGAGCCGAGCTGTTCTGCCATGAAGCTAAATCTTTGCCTTGAGATACGCGGCCACGTCGGCCCGCGGTCGTGGTTCGTCCTGGCGCGTCGCCAGCGTGCGAATACTCACAGTACCCGCTTCCAGCTCAGGTTTTCCAATCACCGCTGCAAATGGAATTCCCCTGGCCTGCGCATACTGAAACTGCTTGACCGTGGCGCCCTTCTGATTGTCCTCGGCCGGCGCCTCGGGATAGAGCTCGACGCGCAATCCAGCCGCCCGCAGTTCGGTCGCCAGTGCCAGGTAAAGGTCCGTTCGGCCGGCAAACCACTGCACGACCATGACGTCGGCCGGGGTCGCCACCAGCGAGGCGGGAAACATACCGCGCTCCGCCATCACCACCAGGATGCGCTCGAGGCCGAGTGAAATGCCGCAGGCCGGCACGTCTTCGCCCGAGAACATGCCGATCAAATTGTCGTAGCGCCCGCCACCACCAAGGCTGCCGGCGAGATCGGGGACCGCGATCTCGAAGATCGATCCCGTGTAATACGACAGCCCGCGCGCCAGGCTGGGATCGATTCGAATGTGCTTCGCCGCATCGGTGGCACCGCACAGCCGCACGATCGCCTGCAACTCCGCGAGACCCGCCGCACCATCGCCGGTCACCAAGCCGCCGATCCGCGCGAGGGTATCGGCGTTGAACCGCGCGGGATCCTGGTCGACCTGCCCCGCGGCCGCCTGCACGGCGGCGAACAACTCGAGCAGGAGCGAGGCGCCGCCAAACGGAATCCCACGAGCTGCGAACTCGGCAGCGACGCCCTCGCGGCCAATCTTGTCGAGCTTGTCGACCGCGACCAGCGCGTCGTTATGCAACGCGGCCGGTACACCACCAGCGTCCAGCATGCCGGCAAGGACACGGCGGTGATTCAGGCGGATGGTGAAGGTGGTGAAACCGAGCCGCGTCAGCACGTCCGTGGCCGCCGACAACAACTCGGCCTCGACCACCATCGCGCGTGAGCCAATCGCGTCGACGTCGCACTGATAGAACTCGCGGAAGCGGCCCTTCTGCGGGCGATCGGCGCGCCACACCGGCTGCACCTGATAACGCTTGAAGAACTTCGGCAGCTTGGCGCGATACTCGGCCACCACTCGCGCCAGCGGCACGGTGAGGTCGTAGCGCAGCGCCAGGTCGGTCTGCCCGGTCTCCGCGCCCTCGCCGCGCTTGAGGATCTTGAAGATCAGCCGATCGCCTTCCTCGCCGTACTTGCCTTGCAGGGTCTCGAGGTTCTCGACCGACGGCGTCTCGAGCGGCTCGAAGCCGTACTGCTGGTAGACGTCGGCGATCACGCCGATCACATACCGGCGCCGGCGCACGTCTTCCGGCAGGAAGTCGCGCATGCCACGAGCGGGTCCGGTGTTCATTCCAGGTAGTCCAGGCGGTAGTTCACGTAGTTATCCGAATACCAGCGAATCTCGGCGACTTCCTCGTCCGTGAGTTGCCGCTTCACCTTCCCCGGCCGGCCCATCACCAGCGAGCGGGCCGGAATGCGGGTGCCTTCGGTCAACAGCGTACCGGCCGCAATCACGCAGTCCGGCTCGATGTGCACGCCGTTGAGCAACACCGCCGCCATGCCCACCAGCACCCGGTCTTCGATCGTGCTGCCGTGCACGACGGCAGAGTGCCCGATCGTCACTTCGTTGCCGATGATGGTCGGATGCGTGTCGCGCATCACGTGAATCATCGTCAGATCCTGGATATTGGTGCGCGCGCCGATGCGGATCTGGTTGACGTCGCCGCGAATAACGACGTTCATCCAAACCGACGACTCGGCGCCGATCTCGACATCGCCGATGACCTGTGCGCTGTCGTCCACATAACTTCCGTCAGCGACGACTGGCGTCCGGCCCTTGAAGGTGCGAATCACGACTAGATCTTGGGAAGGGTCACGCCGCGCTGGGCTTGGTACTTCCCCTTCTTGTCCTTGTAGGAAATCTCGCACGGCTCGTCGCTCTGGAAGAACAACACCTGGGCAATGCCCTCGTTGGCGTAGATCTTCGCCGGCAAAGGCGTGGTGTTCGAGATCTCGATCGTGACGTGCCCCTCCCACTCGGGCTCGAACGGCGTCACGTTGACGATGATGCCGCAGCGCGCGTAAGTGGACTTGCCGAGGCACACGGTCAGCACGTCGCGCGGAATGCGGAAGTACTCGATGGTCGAGGCCAGGGCGAACGAGTTGGGCGGCACGATGCATTCGTCGCCGACGATGTCGACGAACGACTTCGGATCGAAATTCTTGGGGTCGACCACCGTGTTGTAGACATTGGTGAACACCTTGAACTCATTGCCAACACGGCAGTCGTATCCGTACGACGACACGCCGTAGGACACGACACCGGCGCGCACCTGTCGATCCTCGAACGGCTCGATCATGCCGTGCTCGAGGGCCATCTT
>JANLWW010000035.1:0-2773 GCA_031364805.1 Acidobacteriota bacterium | reverse complement strand
CGGGCTGGTGAAGATGTCACCTCCACTGGTTGTGTCGCGCGTGGATATCTCAGTGATACGCCTCTGCGCGGCCCGTGTCAAGGGGGGCCGCAGGGCGAGCGCTGTGCGCTCGTCGGGCTCGACGCTCCGCGTCTTCGTCGGGCTTGCGCCTTGCGGCGCTCGTGGGGCTCGGCCCTTCGGGCCTCGTGGGGAAGGCGTTTCCCCAAGGAGCAAAGCGACGCCCACGAGGGGCGTAGCCCCGAGCCTGACGAGCGCCGAAGGCGCGAGCCCTACGAGGGGCGAAGCCCCGCGCCTGCGCACAGCGGCCGTACAAAGAAAAAGGCCGGTGAGATTTCTCCCACCGGCCTTTCAGTTGTTACGCCGCCGCTCTTACCAGCGGACGTTGATGCCGAAGCGCATGACGCGCGGCGCGAGAATACCGCTGATCGTATTCGCGTTGGCGGCCAGCTGGTTGCGGTTGATTGCCTGAACCGTGTTGGCGTTGCCGAGGTTGAAGATGTCAATCGCCGGCACCAGCGTGAAGGAGCCGAAGCGCAACGTCTTGTCCACGCGGAAGTCGATCGTCTGCAGGTTGTCCAGGCGAAGGTCGCCGAGTGGATCGAGCTGCGTCTGCACCTGGCCCGCGCCGTTGGCGCGAGCCGGCGACAGGATGGTCTGCAGGTAGGGATAGCCCTGGCGCGCCTGGTAGTTGGCGGCGACGTTGATGTCCCACTTCATGGTGTAGCGCCCGTTCACCTTGAACAGCCACTTCGCGTTGGTGAAGATGCCGCCGATGCCGCTGCCGGCCGATTCGGGCGCGTACTGGAAGCCGTTCAACTTGTCGATGTTGGTCGGGTCCTCGTAGGCGTTGGCCGAATCCCAGTAATCGATGGCGTTGTTGTAGGCGTAGCTGGCGTTCATCGACCAGTTGTTCGAGTTGCGCTTCTGGAAGGTCAGCTCGAAGCCGTTGAAGTCACGATACCGGTCGGGCTGGTTCGTGTAGAGGTTCGGCGACGGAATCAGCACGTTGGGCTGGAAATAGGTCACCGTCTCGCAGCGGGCGCCGGTCGGACAGCCGGTTGGGACCTGGGTCACCGGCACGTAGTTGGCGCTGGTGAAGTTGTCACGATCGTTCCAGGCGAACTGGTCGTACTTGCGCCAGATGTAGCTGCCACCGACGGCCATCTGTGACGCGAGCTGACGGTCGAAGCCGACGATGAACTCGCGGGTCCGGTCGTTCTTGATGCCGGTGTCGACGCGGGTCGGCGATGCCGCGTTGGTCGGGTTCGCCGGATCGTAGGCCGTGCTCTTGCTGAGGAATGGCACGGTGGTGTTGACCTCGTTGGCCTGAACGAAGGTGTCGCCGTTAGTGTCGGTCCAAGGATAACGGACAAACACCGCGCCGGTAGCGGCGAGCTGGTTCGACAACTGGCCGGGGCCCATTTGACCATAGTAGGTGGCAAACGACGACGAGAAGACGTTCCTTCCGTTGCCGGTCAGGTCGTAGGTGAAGCCGACACGAGGTGAGAAGTCGGTCCACTTCACGCCGGCGTCCGCACCCTGGAAGTTGATGGCTGGCATCAGCGTTGGGAACAACGGGTTGGCCGGCACCGGCGCCGCCACGGCCTCGTCGTCCTGAAGGTCCACGCGGAAGCCGAGGTTGACGGTCAGCTTGTTCTTGGTGAACGTGTCGGCGGCGTAGAACGCCTGGGTGCTGAGGTGCGATTCGGAGTTACCGTCGCGCCAGATGTCGGCGTTGGCCGCCACGCCGTTGGTGAAGCGCGCGTCGACGAAGCCACCGCGGTGGTTGAGGCTCGTCGAGTGCGCCGTGCGCCAGCGGTAACCCATCTTGAACGCGTGGTCGCCACCCAGGGTGTTGGGCAGGAAGTAGCTGCTGTTGACGTCAATGCTGTTGGTCGGCCGCAGGAACGTCGACGCCTGGAACGACCGGCTCCACGCGCTGGTGCTGGTCTCGAACCGGGCCTGCACGCTGGCCAGATCGTCTTCGTGGAAGTCGAGCACGAAGTTGTTGCCGAGGTGCGCCACCTGCACGTCGACCAGCCAGCGGTCGCTGATCACGTGCTGATCGCCAGCCTTCCAGAACGGCGAGGGGCCGGTCAGCCAACCGAACCGGCCGAAGTCGCTCGACACGGCCTTCTGACGGTAGGTGGTTTCGATCGGTCGCAGGTCGCTCGCGTCGCGCGCGTTACGGACCTTTTCCGCCCAGGTGTTCTGGAAGTTCAGGCGGTTGTTCTTGAACGGCACGTAGGTCAGCTTCCAGTTGTAGTTGTTCAGCGTCGTCGTGTCACTCGAGAGGCAACTGCGCAGCAGTTCGGTTTCGGCCGTGCGCGGGTTGATCGCGACGCCACCGGGGCGGCATTCAGGGGTCTGCTTGTAGAAGCCGACGACACCGACGTTGATGTCCTGCGTGCCGTAGCTGCCCCAGTACCACATTCTGCCCTTGACGATCGGACCGCCGACGTCGAAGCCGTAGTCCTTGATGTTCTGGATCGGCGCGCCGGCGCCGGCGCCCTGGGCCTTCAGCTCGGGGGTGATGTTGTCGGCCACGAACTTGTCGTCCGTGAGCAGGTAACGGCCTGAACCCTTGAAGCGGTCGGTGCCGCTCTTGGTCACCAGGTTGATGCCGACGCCACCGGTCTGCTGGGTGACGTCCGAGCCGCCCGTGGAGACCTGCATTTCTTCGAGCATGTCGAAGTCGTAGTAGATGGGCGAGGCGCCGGTGGCGGCCATGTCGGTGATGTCGACACCGTCAATGGACCACTTGTTGTTGCCG
>JANLWW010000084.1:0-17525 GCA_031364805.1 Acidobacteriota bacterium | reverse complement strand
AAGAAAGTCGGGATGACGCAGCTGTTCCTCGAGGACGGCACGCTCGAACCCGCCACGGTCATCCAGGCCGGCCCCTGCATCGTGGTGCAGAGCAAGTCGGGCCAGACCGACGGCTACGACGCAGTGCAGATCGGGCTGGTGGAGAGCAATCCCATCCGTAACGCCAATAAAGCGTTGACGGGTCAACACAAGAAGGCCAACGTGCCGCCGACCCGCGTGCAGCGCGAGGTCAAGATCGCCAAGGGCGCGGAAGCGCCGAAGCCTGGCGACCAGGTGTTGGTCTCGATTTTCAACCAGGGCGAGCGGGTTGACGTGATCGGCACCAGCAAGGGCCATGGCTTCCAGGGCGTGGTCAAGCGTCACCACTTCCGCGGCGGCGATGCCAGCCACGGCTCGATGTTCCATCGCGCCCCGGGTTCGATTGGCGCCTCGTCGTATCCGTCACGCGTCATGCCCGGCATGCGCGCGCACGGGCACATGGGCGTGGACCGCATCACGGTCCGCAATCTCAAGGTGTTGAAGATCGATTCGGAAAATAACCTGTTGCTCGTGAAGGGTGCGATTCCCGGCGCCAACGGTGGCTACGTGGTGATTCGCAAGGCCGTGGCGGCGAAGCCCGAGCCGCAGCCGCAGCTGCAGGAAAAGCCGAAAAAGGGCAAGAAGTAGGCCTCATGACGATTGATGTAGTCAACGCAGAAAACAAGAAGGTCGGCTCTGTCACCCTCAACGACGAGGTGTTCGGCGGACGCGTCAAGACCGACCTCATTCACGAGTCCGTGGTGCGGCTCAACGCGGCCGAGCGCCGCGGCACGCACGCCACCAAGACCCGCTCGATGGTCAGCGGCAGCGGCAAGAAGCCCTGGCGCCAGAAGGGCACCGGCCGTGCCCGCGTCGGCGAAATCCGCAACCCGCTCTGGCGGGGCGGCGGCACCGTGTTCGGCCCCCAGCCGCGTAGCTATGACTATCACCTGCCGAAGAAGGTCGAAAAGGGCGCGCTACGCGCGGCCCTGATGGAGAAGCTGCAGTCCGGCTCGGTGATCATTGTCGACGCGCTGACCGCGTCGGAAGTGAAGACCAAGGCCGCGGCCGGCGTGCTCAAGGCGATTGGCGTCACTGGCAAGGCGTTGTTGATCGACGCCCGTCTCGACGAGAACTTCGCGATGGCCGTGCGCAACCTCGCGCGCGTCACGCTGGTGCAGAGCAACCTGGTCACTGCCCGCGACGTGGCCAACACCCGCCAGGTGGTCGTCACGACCGCGGCGATGGAAAAGCTGGAGGCGGCGCTCACCGCGTAATCATGAAACTTACTGAAGTCATCCGCCGGCCGCTGATTACCGAGAAGACCACGTTGCTTCGCGACGATGGCAAGACCATCGTGTTCGAAGTAGCCAAGGACGCCAACAAGATCGATGTCCGGCGCGCCATTGAAAAGCTGCTGGGCACCAAGGTGGCCGCCGTGCGCACCTCGATTACCCGCGGCAAGCTGAAGCGCCAGGGCCGCTTCGTGGGCCGCCGTTCCGACTGGAAGAAGGCATACGTCACGCTGCGTGCGGGCGAAAAAATGCCGGACTTCCTCGAAGGCGCATAAGAGGACGATCATGCCGATCCGCAAATACAAGCCGACAACACCGGGCCGCCGCCAGATGACGGTCCTCGTGTTCGACGAAATCACGACCGACAAGCCGCACGGGCCGCTGACCGAGAACCTGCACACGACTGGTGGCCGCAACAGCACGGGCGAGCAGACCATCTGGTGGCGCGGGGGCGGGCACAAGCGTCTCTACCGCATCATCGACTTCAAGCGCGATAAGGCCGGCATTCCCGGCAAGGTCGCGACCATCGAGTACGACCCGAATCGTTCGGCGCGGATCGCGTTGATTAACTACGCCGACGGCGAAAAGCGCTACATCCTGCAGCCGATGGGGCTGAAGGTCGGTGACGCCATTATCTCGGGCGCCAACGTCGACATCCTGACCGGCAACTGCCTGCCGCTCAAGAACATCCCGCAGGGCACGATGGTCCACAACGTGGAGCTCAAGCCCGGCAAGGGTGGCCAGATGGCGCGCAGCGCCGGTGCCGGCGTGCAGGTGGTGGCCAAGGAAGGCGACTACGTCTCGGTGAAGATGCCGTCGGGCGAGATTCGCAAGATCTACCAGGACTGCCTGGCCACCATCGGCCAGGTCGGCAACATCGACCACGAGAACGTCTCGATCGGCAAGGCCGGCCGCAGCCGCTGGCTGGGCAAGCGTCCGCACGTGCGCGGCGTCGCCATGAACCCGGTTGATCACCCGCTCGGTGGTGGTGAGGGCAAGACCTCGGGTGGCCGTCACCCGGTGACGCCGTGGGGCGTGCCGACCAAGGGTTACAAGACGCGCCGGCCGCAGCCGAGCGACAAGTTCATCGTTCAACGCCGTAGTAAGTAACGAACACCGAAGAACGAAAAGCGAAAAGCGAAAATATGAGCCGCTCACTCAAAAAAGGCCCGTTCGTCGACACCCACCTCCTCGAAAAAGTCGAGGCGATGAATCGCGCCAGCGAAAAGAAGGTCGTCAAGACCTGGTCGCGCCGCTCGACTGTGATTCCCGAGATGGTGGGACACACGCTGGCGGTGCACAACGGTAAGAAGTTCGTGCCGGTGTACCTCACCGAGAACATGGTGGGTCACAAGCTCGGAGAGTTCTCGCCGACCCGTCTGTTCAAGGGCCACTCGGCCCGCACCGACAAGTCGTCGTCGCCGGCTCCGGGCGGCGCGCCGTCGGCACCGGCAGGAAAGGGCTAAGCCATGGTGCGCTCAGAGGCAACGGCCAAGTACATCCGCACCTCGGCCCAGAAGGCCGGGCTGGTGCTCGATTTGATCCGCGGCAAGGACGTGAACGTGGCGCTGTCGGCGCTGCAGTTCAGCCGCAAGTCGGTGGCGCGCGATGTGGCCAAGGTGCTGCGTTCGGCGGTCGCCAACGCGCAGCAGCAGGAAGCGTTCGGCGGCGATGTGGCACGGCTGTTCGTCTCGGGCGCCTTCGCCAACAACGGCCCCTCGCAGAAGCGCGTGCGTCCCGCCCCGATGGGCCGGGCGTTCCGAATCGTGAAGCGGACCACGCACCTCACTGTTCAAGTGACGGAGCGGGCCCAGGTGATCAAGGCCGTCGGCGGCGAGGGTTCGACCGCGAAGCCGGCGCCGAAAAAGAATGCCGCGTCGAAAGCGGCTCAGTCAAAGCGCGGCCGGGCAACGTCGCCCGCGTCGGCGTAACGTCGGAAACAGAGTTAGAGGGGATCGCAGTGGGCCAGAAAGTTCACCCTTACGGGTTCCGAATCGGGTTCAACAAGACCTGGAAGTCGCGTTGGTTCGCGACCAAGGACTACGCCAACCTCCTGCACGAGGACCTGGCGCTGAAAAAGGACCTGAAGAAGCGGTTTCAGCACGCCGGCGTGGCGATGATTGAGATCGAGCGCGCGGCGCGTAACCTGAAGATCAACATCCATACCTCGCGTCCCGGGATCATCATCGGGCGCAAGGGGCAGGAAGTCGACAAGCTGAAGCAGGAGATCCAGAAGCGGACCAACCGCGAGGTCTTCATCAACATCCAGGAAATCCAGAAGCCGGAACTGGATGCGCAGCTGGTCGGCGAATCGGTGGCGATGCAGCTTGAGAAGCGCGTGGCGTTCCGCCGCGCGATGCGCAAGGCGGTCGAGTCGGCGCTGCGCTTCGGCGCGCGCGGCATCAAGGTGCGCGTGTCGGGCCGCCTGAACGGCGCGGAAATCGCGCGTTCGGAATGGTATCTCCACGGGCAGCTGCCACTGCAGACACTGCGCGCGGACATTGATTACGGCTTCGCCGAGGCCCACACCACGTACGGCCAGATTGGCGTGAAGGTGTGGCTTTACAAGGGCGAGCGGCTGACGCCGCGGACCAGCCGTGAAGAAGAGTTTGGCACCGGCGGCGGTGGTGGCGGCCGTGACCGCGATCGCGATCGCGGCCCGCGTCGTCCGTCTAACGACCGTCCCGGAGCGCGAGGCTAACCACCATGTTGATGCCGAAGAAGGTCAAGTACCGGAAGCAGCAGCGCGGCCGCATGCGCGGCAAGGCGTGGCGCGGCTCCGACGTGTCGTTCGGCGACTTCGGGCTGAAGGCCCTGGAGCCGTGCTGGCTGACCGACCGCCAGATCGAAGCGGCCCGTGTCGCGATGACGCGGTTCGTGAAGCGTGGCGGCAAGGTGTGGGTGCGGGTATTCCCGGACAAGCCCATCACCAAGAAGCCGCAGGAAACCCGCATGGGTAAGGGCAAGGGCGCGCCCGAAGGCTGGGTCTGCGTGGTCAAGCCGGGTCGCATCCTGTTCGAGATGAACGGCGTGCCGGCGGCGGAAGCGCGCCGGGCGTTCGAGCTGGCGTCGGCGAAGCTGCCCATCAAGGTGCGCTTTGCCACCCGGTTTGCCGAGGAGACGGTGTCATGAAGGCCGCTGAATTGAGAGACATGGACGTCGAGATGCTGCGCGCGAAGACGCAGGAGATTGACGATCAGCTGTTCCGCATGCGGATCCAGAAGTCGATGGGCCAGCTGGAGGCCCCCGGGAAGATGAAGACCGTGCGCCGCGAGCGCGCGCGCATCCTCACGGTTCTGAAAGAGAAGGCGAAATAGCCATGGCGGGCAAAGCGGAAGTCCAGGGCGTGGTCGTGAGCGACAAGATGCAGAAGAGCTGCATCGTCGCCACCGAACGTCGCGTGCAGCACGGCCTCTACGGCAAGATGCAGAAGCGCACGTCGCGGTTCGTCGCGCACGATGAGAACAACGACGCGAAGATGGGCGACACCGTGGTGATCGCCGAGTCGCGGCCGCTCAGCAAGCTGAAGCGGTGGGCACTGGTGCGCATCGTCACGCGCGCTTCGCAGGTTTAGGGCCACCGATGACGCAGATGACACAGAACGGAGCGACCTCATGATCCAGATGCGATCGATCCTCGACGTCGCCGACAACTCCGGCGCGCGCAAGATTTCGGTGATCAACCCGATCGGCGGGTCGACCGGCCGCTATGCCTATCTTGGCGACATCGTCACGGCCAACGTGAAGGAAGCGACCCCGGAAGGCACCGTCAAGAAGGGCCAGGTCGTCAAGGCCGTGATTGTCCGCGTGCACAAGGAACAGCGCCGCAAGGACGGCAGCTATATCCGGTTCGACCGCAATGCGGCCGTGCTGATTAACGATGCGGGCGAACCGATTGGCACCCGCGTGTTCGGGCCCGTGGCCCGCGAATTGCGCGAGCGCCGGTTCATGAAGATCGTCTCGCTCGCGCCCGAGGTGCTGTAACACCATGGCAATGTCGATTCGTAAAAACGATCAGGTGGTTGTCCGCGCCGGCAAGGATCGCGGCAAGCGCGGCCGCGTGCTGTCGGTGCTGCCCGAGAAGAACCGGGTCATCGTCGAGGGCGTCAACCTGATCAAGCGGCACACCAAGCCGAACCCCCAGAAGAACATCAAGGGCGGGATCGTCGAGCGTGAGGCCGCCATCCATGCCAGCAACGTGATGCTGGTGGATCCGGATACCAACGAGCCGACGCGGATCGGCAGCAAGACGCTGCCCGATGGCACGCGCGTGCGTATCGGCCGCAAGAGCGGCGCGGTGGTGGACAAATGAGCAAGGCAAAGGCGACGGCAACGACCCTCCGACTGCGCGACAAGTACCGCGGCGAGGTCATCCCCGCGCTCCAGAAGGAGTTCGGCTACAAGAACGTGATGGCCGTGCCCAAGGTCACCAAGGTGGTGGTCAACATGGGTCTCGGCGAAGCGACCCAGAACGCGAAGGTGGTCGACACCGGCGCGGAAGAGCTCGGCAAGATCACCGGCCAGAAGGCCGCCGTGCGCAAGTCGAAGAAGTCGATCGCCCAGTTCAAGGTGCGCCAGGGCCAGCCGATTGGTGCCATGGTGACGCTGCGCGGCGACCGCATGTATGAGTTTCTTGACCGCTTGATGAGCATCGCGCTGCCGCGCGTCCGCGACTTCCGCGGCGTCTCGCCGAAGGGCTTTGACGGCCGCGGCAACTACACGCTCGGCCTCAAGGATCAGCTGATCTTCCTCGAGATCGATTACCTCAAGGTGGACAAGAGCCGCGGCATGAATGTGTCGGTGGTCACCACCGCGAAGACCGACGAAGAGGCCCGCAAGCTGTTGCAGCTGATGGGCATGCCGTTCAGAACGAACGCAGGGAGCTAAGACGTGGCCACGAGCGCAAAAAAAGCACGGGAATTAAAGACCCTGAAGTTCAAGGTGCGTCACCGGAACCGGTGCCGCCGATGTGGCCGTTCGCGCGCCTACATCCGTAAGTTCGCGTTGTGCCGGTTGTGTTTCCGCGAGCTCGCCCTGACCGGGGACGTGGCTGGTGTGACCAAGAGCAGTTGGTAAGACGAGTAGCTGGTAAGACAGCACCAATACCGGCGCCAGGCACCAGGGGGTGCCAGGGTGCCAAGGGTTGGGCCTGGGAGACAGAGAAGTTATGACCGATCCGATTGCCGACATGCTGACCCGGATCCGCAACGCCGTCACGGCGCGCCATGCGCGTGTTGAGATGCCGGCGTCGAAGCTGAAATCCGAGATTGCGCGGATTCTGCAGGACGAGGGGTATATCTCGGGGTTCAAGATGGTGGAGGCGCCGGCCGATCGACCGGGCAAGGCGCCGCGCCAGCAGATGCGGATGTTCCTGAAGTACGGGCCTGGCGGAGAGAAGGCCATTTCCGGCATCTCGCGCGTCAGCCGTCCGGGTCGTCGCGTCTATACGAACAGCGACGAGGTGCCCTCGGTTCTGGGCGGTCTCGGCGTGACCATTTTGACGACGTCGCGCGGAGTGATGACCGGCCGGGCCGCCAAGCAGGCGGGCGTCGGCGGCGAAATCCTCTGCAACGTTTGGTAAGGGGAAACGGTTAAGCCCATGTCACGAATTGGAAAGAAACCGATCACGATCCCGAAGGGTGTGACCATCAAGGTCGACGGCTCGGCTGTCGACGTGAAGGGCCCCAAGGGACAACTGACGCAGCCGCTGCCGCCCGGCGTCACCGCCGCGGTGGAAGACGGCACCCTCGTCACGAAGAAGATCTCGGACGACCGCCAGCTCGACAAGTTCCACGGGCTGGCGCGCAGCCTGGTCAACAACGCCGTGATGGGCGTAACTGAGGGCTGGAAGCGAGAACTCGACATCGTCGGCGTCGGCTACCGCGCGGAGATGAAGGGCCAGCAGGTGCACCTCGCCCTTGGCTACTCGCATCCAGTGGTGTTCGACATCCCGAAGGGGATCGACGTGGTCATCGAGAAGCAGACGCACATCACCGTGACGGGCGTCGATCGTCAGCTGGTCGGCCAGGTGGCCGCCAACCTGCGCCGCTTGCGCAAGCCCGACCCGTACCAGCAGAAGGGCGTGCGCTACACCGGTGAAGTGTTGAAGAAGAAGGCCGGAAAGACCGGAGCGTAGTTATGCAGATTAAAACCAAGGAAGACCGCCGCGACCGGATCAAGTTCCGGATTCGCAAGAAAATGGCCGGCACGTCCGACAAGCCGCGCCTGAGCGTGTTCCGCAGTGTGTCGCACATCTACGTGCAGGTGATCGACGACCGCACCGGCCAGACCGTGGCCTCGGCGTCGAGCATCGACGCGGTGGTGAAGGGGCAGATGCCGAAGGGCGTGGCCGGCGGCAACCTGAAGGGCGCCGAGCTGGTCGGGACCGCGATTGCGGAACGGCTGAAAGAAAAGGGCATCACCAAGGTGGTGTTCGATCGCAACGGGTTCCTGTACCACGGGCGCGTGCGCGCCGTGGCGGAGGCCGCGCGTTCCGCGGGCCTCGAGTTTTAGGGCCGCAGATGACGCAGATGACGCAGACGGGTAGAAGAGCATGATCCGAACACGCGAGAAAATTGATCCGGCGCAGCTCGACCTCAAGGATACGGTGGTTTCCATCAATCGTGTGACCAAGGTGGTCAAGGGCGGCAAGAACCTGAGCTTCAGCGCGCTGGTCGTGGTCGGAGACGCCCACGGCGTGGTCGGCTACGGCGTCGGCAAGGCCAAGGAAGTGCCCTCGGCGATTAAGAAGGGCATCGAGGCGGCGAAGAAGAACCTGATCCGCGTGCCGGTGCAGGGCTCGACTGTGCCACACCCGATTGTCGGCCGCTACGGCGCCGGCCGGGTACTGCTGAAGCCTGCGCCGGACGGCACCGGCATCATCGCCGGCGCCGCGGTGCGCGCGGTGGTGGAAGCGGCGGGCGTCACCAACGTGCTGACCAAGTCGCTGGGCTCGGCCAACCCGCACAACGTGGTGCGCGCGGCGTTCACCGCGCTCAAGGAACTGAAGGATCCGGGCAAGCTGATGCGGCTGCGCGGCAAGGACACGCTCGAAGAGCTGGCCGGCGGCCGGACGGCGTAGGACACGGCGACCAACTCACAGGTTGGTCGCCACAGGATAAAAAATAATGGCGAAAGCGAAGCAGGCAAAATCGGCGAAGCCGAAGGAAGCCGCAAAGACCGTCACGATCAAGCTCACCAAGAGCCCGATCGGCTTCAACAAGAACCAGGCCACGGTGGTTCAGAGCATCGGCCTGCGCAAGATCAATCACCAGGTCACGCTGGCGGATACGCCAGAGACGCGTGGGATGATTTTCAAGGTCCGTCACCTGGTGACGGTGAGCGAGTAATTTATGAGTCTCGATAAGCTGAAGCCGGCCGAACGGTCGAAGTTCAAGAAGAAGCGCGTCGGGCGCGGTCCCGGTTCGGGCCTGGGCAAGACCTCGGGCCGCGGCCACAAGGGCGCGCAGTCGCGTTCGGGCTACGCGTTCAAGCGCGGCTTCGAAGGCGGCCAGATGCCGCTGCATCGGCGCGTGCCGAAGCGTGGCTTCACGAACATCTTCCGCACCGAGTACGACGTGGTCAATCTCGACCAGCTCGAATTGGTGTTCGAGCAGGGTGCGACGGTGACCGTCGAGACGTTGCGCGAGCACGGTCTCGTCAGCAGCCGCACGTCGCTCGTCAAGATCCTCGGCCGCGGGGAACTGACCAAGGCGCTGACGGTGCACGCTCACAAGTTCAGCGGAAAGGCCGCCGAGAAGGTGGCCGCCGCCGGTGGCCGGACCGAGGCCATCCCGGATGGCAAGGCCGAAGCGAGCAATCAGTAAGTAGCTGAGGGCTGTTGTGCTGGATACACTGAAGAATCTGTTCGCCGTCGCGGACCTCCGCAACCGAGTGCTGTTTACGCTCGGGATGCTGGCGGTGTACCGCGTGGGCAACTTCATCCCGACGCCCGGAGTCAATTCCGAGGCGCTGCGGATCATGTCGGAGCAGGCGCAGAACTCGATGTTCGGCCTCTACGACATGTTCACGGGCGGAAGCTTGTCGCGCGTCACCATCTTCGCGCTCGGCGTGATGCCGTACATCAGCGCGTCGATCATCCTCCAGTTGCTGACGGTGGTGTGGCCGTACCTCGAGCGGCTGTCGAAAGAAGGCGAACTGGGACGACGCAAGATCACCCAGTACACGCGTTACCTGACCCTGCTGCTGGCGTCCGTGCAGTCGCTCGGCATCGCCATCTTCCTCGAGCGCCAGACCGAGATTGCCGGCGGCCTGCCGCTGGTCTACGAGCCGGGCTGGAGCTTCCGCCTGGGCTGCATGCTGACGCTGACCACCGGCACCATGTTTATCATGTGGCTTGGCGAGCAGATTACCGAGCGTGGCATCGGCAACGGCATGTCGCTGATCATCTTCGCGGGCATCGTCGTCAACTTCCCGCGTGCGGTGATTGCCACCATCGACCAGATGCAGACCGGCCAGATTGGCCTGCTGACCATGGCGTTCCTGGTGGTGCTGATGGTGGGCGTGATTGCGGCGATCATCTACGTCGAGCGCGGTCATCGCCGCATCACGGTGCAGTACGCCAAGCGCGTGGTCGGCCGGCGGCAGTACGGCGGTTCGAGCACGCACATTCCGCTGAAGGTGAATACCGGCGGCGTCATCCCGGTGATTTTTGCCAGCTCGATCCTGACCTTTCCGCAGACGCTGTCGGGCATGTTCACCCCGGGCGGCTGGGCCGATGCCGGCATGCGGCAGATTGCCTATGGCATGCCGCTCTACAACCTGCTCTACGTGACCGGGATCATCTTCTTCGCGTATTTCTACACCGCGATCATCTTCAACCCGGATGATGTCTCGGAGAACATGCGCAAGTACGGCGGCTTTATTCCGGGCATTCGTCCCGGCAAGCGGACCGCCGAGTACATCGACACGATTCTCGCCCGCATCACGATTGTTGGCGCGGTCTACCTGGCCATGGTCGCGATTCTGCCGGAGTTGCTGCTGACCGGTTTCAAGGTGGCGCCGATTCCGTTCATCGGTGAGTCGCTCGACGCGATTTTGCCGCGCTTCATCACGAATGGTCTGAACGTGCAGTTCTTCTTCGGCGGCACGTCGCTCCTGATCGTGGTCGGAGTGGCCATGGATACCGTCAACCAGGTCGAGTCGCAGCTGATCATGCGGCACTACGACGGGTTCATGAAGAAGACGCGAATCCGGGGACGGCGCGGCTAAGGTGGCACTGAACCTTGTGATGCTTGGCCCACCGGGGGCGGGCAAGGGCACGCAAGCGGAGCGGTTTGCCCGCGAGCACGGGATTCCCAAGGTTTCGACCGGGGACATCCTGCGCGACGCGGTGCATAGCGGCTCTGAGCTCGGCAGCGCGGTCAAGGCCGTGATGGAACGCGGCGAGCTGGTGGGCGATGATTTGATCATCGGGATCGTCCGCGAGCGGCTGATGCGACCGGATGCCGCGGCGGGCTTCGTGCTCGACGGCTTCCCGCGCACGGCGGCGCAGGCGACGGCGCTGGACGAGATTACGGCGACTCGGGGACCGGTAATCTGCGTCGAGATTCAGGTGCCCGATGAAGAACTGGTGCGGCGGGTGCGCGGCCGGCGCGTGTGCGACGACTGCGGCGCCAACGCCGACGCGTTCGAGCACAAGGCCGATGCGCTGTCGGACTTGTGCCAGAACACCGAGCGGTGCCGGAGCATCGGCCCGAGATGGGTGGCGCGGTCGGACGACTCGGAAACGGTCGTCCGCGAACGCCTGAAGATTTACTGGCGCGATACGCGGCCGATGATCGAGTACTACAGCGCGCGGCCGACCTTTCGCGTGATTGACGGGCTGCAGTTGCCCGAACAGGTGCGTGAGGCGCTGGTGGGTGCGGTGGCTTCGGCGCTGGGCATGCCGGCGGCACAGTTGCAGTCGATGGCGGCGAAGACGCTGGGCGGCGAAACCGCCCTGCCGCGCGGCGCGCGGCCGAAGAACGAGGCGCAGGCGTGATTGTCTGCAGGTCGGCGGCGGAAATCGAGAAGCTCGCTCGCGTGAACGCACTGGTGGCCCGCGTGCTGAAAGAGTTGGCGGCTGCGGTGCGGCCGGGCATCACGACGGCCGACCTCGATGCGATCGCGGAACAGCGGTTGCGCGAGGCGGGCGCCGAGCCGGCCTTCAAGGGCTACCACGGCTACCCGGCGACGATTTGCGCGTCGGTGAACGAAGAAGTCGTGCACGGTATTCCATCGCCGCGGGCGCTGGTCGAAGGCGACATAATTTCGATCGACATGGGCGCCAAGCTCGACGGGTTTTACGGCGATTCGGCGGTGACGGTGCCGGTTGGAGCGGTGAGCGCGGAAGCGCAGCGGCTGCTCGACGTGACCCGGACCGCGCTCGACAAAGCGGTGGCCGCGGTCAAGGCGGGCGCCCGGGTCTCGGACATCGGCGCTGCGGTGCAGTCGTATGTCGAGGCACAGGGCTTCTCGGTCGTCCGCGAGTTCGTCGGCCACGGCATCGGAACGTCGCTCCACGAGGAGCCGCAGATTCCGAATTACGGGACCGCCGGACGCGGTCCGCGGCTGGCAGAAGGCATGGCGCTCGCGATCGAGCCCATGGTGAACGCGGGCAAGCCCGCGGTGAAGGTGCTGGGAGACGGGTGGACGGCGGTCACGAAAGACAAGGCCCTGTCCGCGCACTTCGAGCACACGGTGGTCGTCACCGAAGACGGTTGCCGCGTGCTGACGCTCCCTGACGTGGCCGTCGATGATGGACGCACCGCCGCCGCCGCCGGATAAGACCGCGGAGGGTGTGGTGTTGGAATTGCTGCCAAGCCAGCTCGTGCGAGTGGAGCTGGACGGGCGGCACCAGGTGACGGCGCACCTGGCCAGTCCGGTCGGACGCAACTACGTCCGGGTGCTGGTGGGTGATCGGGTGAGGGTCGCGCTCATGAGTAACGACCCAAGCCGCGGACGGATTGTCGAGAAGTTGTAGTGCCAGGAGGGCGGTCCTGTAGGGCCACCGGAGAAGCGCGATGAAAGTTAGAGCCTCGGTAAAGAAGATTTGCGTTAAGTGCAAGATTGTCCGCCGCCAAGGGGTGGTCCGGGTGATCTGCGCGAACCAAAAGCACAAGCAGCGGCAAGGATAAGACATGGCGCGTATTTCAGGTGTCGATCTCCCGCGCACGAAGCGCATTGAGATTGGTCTCACGTATATCTTTGGAATCGGGCGTCACCGCTCGAACGCCGTGCTGACGGCAGCCGGTGTCGATCCGAGCGTCCGGGTGAAGGATCTCACCGAAGACGACGTCCGCAAGATCACCCGCGTCCTGGAAGATCAGGGCGGCGTGGAAGGCGACCTCCGCAAGGAGATCTCCTTGAACATCAAGCGGCTGATCGAGATCGGCAGCTACCGCGGTGGCCGCCACCGGCGCAACCTGCCGCTGCGCGGACAGCGGACCAAGACCAACGCGCGCACGCGGAAGGGCCCGCGTAAGGGCGCCGTGGCGAAGAAGAAGACGGTTTAATCATGGCCAAAGCAGAGAATCCCGGCGGCGCGGAAGCGCCGACCAAGAAGAAAAAAGCGTTCAAGAAGCGCGGCGAGAAGCGCATTGTCCACCACGGCTTCGTGCACGTGCAGGCGTCGTTCAACAACACGCTGATCACGATCACCGATGCCGAGGGTGCGGTGGTGTCGTGGTCGAGCGCCGGTGCGATTGGCTTCAAGGGCTCGCGCAAGGGCACGCCGTTCGCGGCGACCCAGGCCGCCTTGAGCGCCACCAACGCCGCCAAGACCTTCGGCATGCGCTCGTGCGACGTGCTGGTTAAGGGCCCCGGTTCCGGTCGTGAGTCGGCGATTCGCGCGCTGCAGACGGCGGGCCTGGAAGTGCGATCGATCCGCGACGTGACGCCGATCCCGCACAACGGCTGCCGGCCGCCCAAGCGCCGTCGCGTCTGATTACTGCTACTGGATACTGGATA
The DNA here is from genome assembly GCA_031364805.1 of Acidobacteriota bacterium. Lineage (GTDB taxonomy): Bacteria > Acidobacteriota > Vicinamibacteria > Vicinamibacterales > UBA2999 > 12-FULL-67-14b. The sequence continues at coordinate 4,243 of JANLWW010000084.1, read as the reverse complement.
CTGATTTATGGCTCGATATAACGGACCCGTTTGCCGCCTGTGCCGCCGTGAGGGCATGAAGCTGTTCCTCAAGGGCGAGCGCTGCTACACCGAGAAGTGCGCGATCGAAAAGCGCAACATGCCCCCCGGCCAGCACGGCCGCCTGCGCAAGGCGAAGATGGTCGGCTACGCCGTCCAGCTGCGCGAGAAGCAGAAGGTCAAGCGCATCTACGGTGTGCTCGAAGACCAGTTCCGTGGCTACTTCGAACAGGCCGATCGCACGCGCGGTGGCATCACCGGCGAGACGCTGCTGCAGTTGCTTGAGCGCCGGCTGGACAACGTGGTCTACCGCATGGGCCTGGGCACCTCTCGTGCGCAAGCGCGCCAGTTGGTCCGCCACGGCCACTTCCTGGTCAACGGCAAGAAGGTCGACATCCCGTCCTATTCGCTGAAGGCCGGCGACACCGTGGCCGTCCGCGAGGGCAGCCGCGCCAACACCACGATCATCCACGCCACCGAAGAAGTGAAGGGCCGCGGCGTTCCCGAATGGCTCTCGCTCGAAGGCGAGATGGGCGGCAAGGTCGTCAGCATGCCGACCCGCGAACAGATCAACCTGCCCGTGCAGGAACAGCTGATCGTCGAGTTGTACAGCAAGTAGTGCCAGAAGGGCGGGACTTCAGTCCCGCCTGACTGCGCAGGAGGCCGGCATCGGGCCGGCCACTTCGCAAGCCACGCTCCAGCAGCCCTTCAGACCTGCGGCGAGCGAACGTGGTCATTACCCGCAGGTCTGAGGCCGGTTCGCCGGCCCGTAGCGAAAAGGAAGAGATCCCATGTTGTGGAAAGGTTTTCAGCGCCCCAAGCGCCTCGAGTTCGAACGCGAGACCCTGACCGATCGGTTCGGCCGGTTCTACGCACAGCCCTTCGAACGCGGCTTCGGCACCACCGTCGGCAACGCGCTGCGACGCGTGCTGCTGTCGTCGATTGAAGGCGCCGCCATCACCGCGGTGCAGATCGACGGCGTCATGCACGAGTTCTCGCCTATCAAGGGCGTGGTCGAGGATGCCACCGATATCATCCTCAACCTGAAGCAGCTGCCGCTGACCTGCCACGTCGACTACACCAAGACGTTGACGCTGCGCAAAGACAAGGCCGGCCCGGTGCGCGCCTCGGACATCGAACCGGACGCCGACGTCGAAATCCTGGAGCCGGATGCCATCATCGCGACCATCGCCGAGGGCGGCAAGCTCCACATGCAGCTGCGCGTGAAGCGCGGTCGCGGCTACGTCTCGGCCGACCGCAACTTCGACGAGGATCTCGGCATTGGCTGGATCCCGATCGACTCGGTCCACTCGCCGGTCAAGAAGGTGAACTACCTGGTCGAGGGCGCGCGCATCGGCCAAACCACCGACTACGACAAGCTCACCATCGAAGTGTGGACCAACGGCTCGGTCACGCCGCGCGACGCGGTGTCGCTGTCGGCCAAGCTGATTCGCGACCACCTGAACATCTTCGTCAGCCTGGACGAGGCCGACGATGAGACGTCGGAGTCAGGCGCGGAAGCGCCGCGCGTTGGCGTCACCAACGAACACCTCGACAAGAGCGTCGAAGAGCTCGAACTGTCGGTGCGGTCGTACAACTGCCTGAAGAACGCCAACATCCGGACCATCCGCGAACTGGTGGGCAAGACCGAAACCGAGATGCTGAAGACCAAGAATTTTGGGCGCAAGTCGCTCAACGAGATCAAGGAGATCCTGACGTCGATGGGGCTGAGCCTCGGCATGAAGCTCGACTCGCCCTCGACGGCGGAATAAACAGTCATGCGTCATCGAAATGCACATCGCAAGCTCGGCCGCGACACGGCGCACCGCACGGCGTTGCTTCGTAACCAGGCCGAGGCCCTGCTTCGCCACGAGCGGATCGAAACTACCGTTCCCAAGGCGAAGGAGCTGCGCCCCTACGTGGAACGGCTGATCACAATCGCCAAGCGCGGCGTGAAGGCCAACGATCCCAAGGGCGTGTCGCTGTCGGCGCGCCGCCTGGTGATGCGCGACGTCCTCAACGAGACCGTCGTCACCAAGCTGTTCGACGAGCTGGCGCCGCGCTTCATGGACCGGGCAGGTGGTTATACCCGCATCCTCAAGCTCGGTCACCGTCGCGGCGACGCCGCCGAGATCGCGCAGATCGAGCTGATCGGCAGCGAGTTCGACCCGAAGAAGGCCGAAGCCGAGAAGAAGGCGGCGGCGGAAGCTGCCGCGGCCGGTGACCAGCCGAAGTCGCAGAAGAGCGTTGGCGAGCGCCTGAAGGCGGCAGCCAAGAGCATTCGCGGCGGCGCGGGCCAGAAGAACAAGGGCGATGGCGGCCCGAAGACCAAGGCGAGCAAGCCCGCCCGTGGCGCGTCGAAGCAGACCTCGACGCCGCGCAAGGCCGGCGGCGCCTAGGCCACTGGTTAACACCGATTAGACACGGATTGAAGGCCTCGATGGTTCGCCGTCGAGGCCTTTTTCTTTTGGCGAACCGCGAACGGCGAACCGCGAACAGCGAATACCGAATACCGAATGGCGAACAGCGACCTGCAAGCTCAGTTTGGTGACATCGACATCTACGTGTTCGACCAGCTGCTGCGGGGCCGCCTCGCGCCCGGCATGCGGGTGTTCGACGCCGGCTGCGGCGGGGGGCGCAATCTGGTTTACCTCCTGCGTCAGGGCTACGACGTGTGCGGCAACGACGCCGACCCGGGGGCGATCGCGCAGGTCCGCGCGTTGGCAGCCGATCTCGCTCCCACTCGCTCGTCCGACTTCCGCATTGAGGCGATCGAGAACACCTCGTTTCCAGAGGAGAGCGCCGACGCCGTGTTGGCCAGCGCCGTGCTGCATTTCGCGCGCGACGACCGGCACTTCGAGGAAATGTTGCGGGCGATGTGGCGGGTGCTGAGGCCCGGCGGGCTGTTCTTCGCCCGCCTGGCCTCCACCATCGGTATCGAAAGCCAGGTGCAGCCCCTGGGCCATCGTCGGTATCGCCTGCCCGACGGGTCGGACCGTTACCTGGTGGATGCCGCAACGTTACTGAGGTGGACCGAGAGCCTGGGCGGGGAGTTGGTCGACCCGATCAAGACCACCCTGGTCCACGAACATCGGTCAATGACCACCTGGGTGGCCCGGCGACGGTAAACTGTGGGCCGATGGATTCGCTGACGACGCTGCTCGCCAACAACCGCGCCTGGGCCGCCGAACGGGTTCAGCACGACCCGAAGTTCTTCCTGCGGCTGGCGGGCCAGCAGGCGCCGGCGTTCCTCTGGATCGGCTGTTCTGACAGCCGCGTACCGGCCAACGAGATTGTCGGCCTCGATCCCGGCGAGCTATTCGTCCATCGCAACGTGGCGAACATCGTCGTGCACACCGACGTCAATTGCCTGTCGGTGCTGCAATATGCAGTGGATGTGCTCAAGGTTGGCCACGTGATCGTGTGCGGCCACTACGGGTGCGGCGGCATTCGCGCCGCCCTCGACGGCACCGCGCATGGCTTGATCGATAACTGGCTGCAGCACGTGCAGGACGTTCAAGAGGCGCACCAGGCCGAGTTGCTGGCGCTGGCCGACGTCGATGCCCGCATCGATCGCCTGGCCGAGCTAAACGTGATGGAGCAGGTGCGTAACATTGCACGAACCACCATCGTGCAGGACGCCTGGCGGCGCAATCAGCCCCTTGAGTTGCACGGCTGGATCTACGGCATCAAGGACGGCTTGATCCACGACCTGGGCGTGTCGCTGCGGGCGTGAAAGTACCCCAAGCCGCATTCCTAGCGACTGAAGCGACCTACGGCCGAGGCGTCGAACTTCAACCGGGGAGCCGGCGGTGGCCGAGTTGGCTTATGCTTTTAGCCTCCCATGCTCAAGCTGTTCGCCCTCCTTAAACCGCTTCGCGGGTCGGTAGCGATCGTCGCGGCGTTGGCGCTCGCGCAATCGCTGGCCAACCTCTATCTGCCTCGCCTGATGGCCGACATCGTTGACTTCGGCATCGTCCGGGGCGACACGAGAAAGATTCTCGAGGTCGGCGGCCTCATGCTGCTGGTGGCCATCATCGGCACCATCTGCGCCGTGGGCGGCAGCTACTTTGCCGCCAAGGTCGCCACCGGCTTCGGCCGCATCATCCGCGTGCGGGTGTTCGATCGCGTGGCGCACTTCTCGGTGCACCAGTTCGATCGCTTCAGCACCGCCTCGCTGATCACGCGGACCACTAACGACACCACGCAAGTGCAGCAGGTGCTG